>JBELHN010000040.1:13180-30011 GCA_042091395.1 Colwellia sp. | reverse complement strand
TGTCTGCGACTAATGGTGCTATATACATAGAAAATATTCGAGCTGCGCTAGTCAAGCACGATCCAGGTAATGCCGAAATATATAATAGCAATGCTAAACGCTATATTGAAAAATTACACATTGAACTTGCCCCTTTAAAACAGCAGTTGAATAGTATTCCCGCAGACAAGCGTTGGTTGGTCACCAGTGAAGGCGCTTTTAGCTACTTGGCCCGCGATTATCAATTAAAAGAATTATATTTGTGGCCTATTAATGCTGATGCTCAGGGCACCCCACAACAAATTAGACAAGTAATAGATAAAATTATTAGCCACAAAATAACAACTATTTTTAGCGAAAGTACTGTTTCAGCAAAGCCAGCTCAGCAGGTAGCTCGCGCAACAAATATTCACTACGGCGGAACACTTTATGTTGATTCATTAACAGATAGTGAAGGCCCCGTGCCAACTTATATAGCACTGCTCAAAGTAACATTATCAACAATTAACTTAGGCTTACAAGTTAAATGAATGGCTTAACCGTTACTAACATCAGTGTCCGTTACAACAATGGCCATTGGGCATTATCAAATGCAAGTTTTTCGGTACCATTAGGTTCGATTACCGCATTAGTGGGTATTAATGGTAGTGGCAAATCAACTATGTTTAAGGCAATCATGGGGTTTGTTACCTTAACTCAGGGTAAGGTCAGCGTACTTGGGCAAAGTGTAAAATCAGCATTAAAGCAAAATTTAATCGCTTATGTTCCACAAAGTGAAGATATTGATTGGCATTTTCCTATTCTGGTGGAAGATTTAGTTATGATGGGTCGATACGGTCATATGAATATATTTAGAAAAGCCAAAAAGAGTGATTATTTGCAAGTTAAACGGGCATTGAAACGAGTCAATATGTTCCAGTACCGTGGTTACCAAATTAATGAGCTTTCTGGTGGCCAAAAGAAACGAGTCTTTCTTGCCAGAGCTCTCGCTCAAGAGAGCAAAATCATTTTACTAGATGAGCCCTTTACTGGTATTGATGTTCAAACAGAAGAACAGATAATGACCTTACTTAAAGGTCTCCGTGAGGAAGGTAAAGTCATTTTAGTGTCAACGCACAATTTAGGCAGCGTGCCTGAATTTTGTGATAGAACGGTGTTAATTAAACAAACCGTATTAGCGCAAGGCAAAACTAAACAGGTTTTTACGCCAGACAACTTACAAAAAGCGTTTGGAGGTGTACTACGTCATTTTGTTCTAGCGGGAGACACCTTACATAAAGATGATGATGATCGACAAGTCACTATATTATCAGATGATGAACGCCCTGTCGTATTGTACGGAGAAGAGGACAATAGTGAGATAAGTAGGCAACTTGGTACTTACCATAATGAGAAAACCCAATGATTACAGAATTGTTGAGCCCTTTTGGTTACGATTACATGTTAACCGCAATGTTGGTTAGTACACTTATTGGCGGTGTGTGTGCTTTTTTATCTGTTTACTTAATGTTAAGAGGTTGGTCTTTAATTGGTGATGCACTCTCCCATGCCATTGTGCCTGGTGTTGCAGGTGCTTATATGTTGGGTTTACCTTTTGCATTAGGCGCTTTTTTTTCAGGTGGATTAGCCGCATCAACCATGTTGTTTATTCATCAAAAGTCAAAGCTTAAAGTTGATACAATTATCGGTTTAATCTTTACTTCTTTTTTTGGTTTGGGGTTATTCATGATCTCGATATCACCAAGCACTGTTAATATTAAAACCATTGTATTAGGCAATATTCTCGCTATAACACCTCAAGATACCTTACAGTTACTGTGCATTGGGGGTGTTTCCTTCGTCGTTCTAGCATTAAAGTGGAAAGATCTCATGGTTGTTTTTTTTGATGAAAATCATGCAAAGACTATTGGTATTAACCCAAATTTTCTGAAAATTCTGTTTTTTACTTTACTGAGTGCTTGCACAGTGGCTGCACTTCAAACAGTGGGTGCTTTTTTAGTTATTGCCATGGTGGTAACACCGGGAGCTACGGCCTATTTACTGAGTGATAAATTTTATAATGTTATCAAGATAAGTATCTGTATTGGCTCTATCAGTGCTTTTTTAGGTACGTACCTTAGTTATTTTATTGATGGTGCAACTGGTGGAGTCATTGTTTTATTGCAAGCTTTTGTTTTTATGTTGGCTTTTATTTTTGCGCCTAAGCATGGTTTTTTAGCGAGTCAGAGTAAAGTTAGCAAGCTTATTTCGGATAAAAGCATCAAATCCAAAAACACCCTTGACATAAAAGACAATGAGGCACGTAATGCCTTCATTTAACAATTTATTGCCTTATCAATGGTTAGTGACTTTCATAGAGCCCTTTCAATTTTTATTTATGCAACAAGCATTTATTTTAGTCATACTAATTGCCATACCTACCGCGTTGCTGTCATGTTTTTTAGTACTCAAGGGTTGGTCTTTAATGGGAGATGCAATTTCTCACTCTATCCTTCCAGGGGTAGTCATCGCCTATACCATGACTTTCCCCTATGTTATTGGCGCTTTTATAGCGGGTATTTTCTGTGCTATTACCACCGGTTTTATTAAGGAGCATAGCCGTCTTAAAGAGGACACGGTAATGGGTGTTGTTTTTTCAACCTTTTTTGCCTTAGGTCTCGTTATGATGAGTAAAATTGAAACAGGGGTTCACCTTGATCATATTCTTTTTGGTGATATGTTGGGGTTGAGTTGGCAACATATTATTGAATCTGCGTTTATTTCAGTAGCTGTTATGGTTTTTTTAGCAATAAAAACCAAAGATCTCGTTGTTTATATCTTTGATAGCCAACACGCCAAAGTTATTGGTCTATCAACACGATTTTTACATTACAGTTTATTGATTATATTATCGTTAACGATTGTTGCTTCCTTAAAAGTGGTTGGCATGATTTTAGTTATTTCATTATTAATAGCCCCAGGTGCTATCGCTTATCTTGTAACCAAAAAATTTAGTCATATGTTAGTGGTAGCTGTGTTGACCTCCACAACTTGCTCTTTGTTAGGTGTTTATTTAAGCTTTTTTATTGATAGTGCCCCAGCACCAACAATAATCATGGTAATGACATTAGTTTTCATGTCAGTATTTAGTTATCAACAATTTAAGATTAAATTCACCCCACAAATAAAAGCGTATTAACTAATACGTAAGCCACACTGCTAAGCATTTTCGCTGCAAAAGATATTTATTATCATTGTGTTATTTACATAACGCTTGATTATTAAACTCAGTATTTACCCTCATGTAATCACTAATAATAAAAGTGCGTCTCTGTTCATCAGTAAATTTGAGGTATAATAAGTTATCTAGCTCATAGTGTAGTAATTTTTTAAATAGCCCTTAAAGGTATTAACATGCACTCTTTAACTGAAAAGCCTATAGGTTGCCCTTATTGTGGAGAAACCATTAGAATATTAATTGAACCATCCGATATGGATCAGCAATACATTGAGGACTGCCAAGTTTGCTGCAGACCTATAAATTTTTCAGTGTATGAAAATATAAATGGCGACATTGATGTTAACGTATTTAGCGAAGATGACGCTTTTTAAAAGTCACGACTTCAGATCATTTATATTTATATTTATATTTACAAGAATCTAGTCCATTTATGAACCTTAATAGTGCTTTATTTCAAAAGAGCCTTGTACTAATAATTTTCTCTGTTTTCTGTACTTTTGCAAGCTCGCAAAACTTAGCACCTTTTACTACAGATGGTTGCAGTGCTTTTGCTGACGGCACATCAACACAAAAACAATTATGGTTACCTTGTTGTATACGTCATGATTTTTACTATTGGCAAGGAGGCACAGCCAAGAAAAGAGTTATAGCTGATCACGAATTACACCAATGTGTCGTTAACTTAGGGCAACCAAGTATTGCTCGACTTATGTTACTAGGTGTTCGAATTGGAGGAAGTCCTTATTTCCCTTCATCGTTTAGGTGGGGCTATGGTTGGCCTTTCCCTCGTGGTTATCAACACTTATCAATTAAAGAAAAACAACAAGTAGTAGAACAATCAAAAAAAATAGACTTGTCATTGCAACAGGTAATAAGGGCAATTGATTAGTGCCAAAAAATAATATAATAAAATTTAACAACATAAAAAAAGCCAGTATAACTGGCTTTTTTAATAATTCATCACAGTTAATTTTAATACAAAATTATCGCGGTATGCATAACTTGGTGGTTAATGACCAAGTTTGCATTGTATCAAGACGCTGAAGAATACAATTTTCTGCTTGTTTGGTTAACTCAAACACTATCGGTGCCTTGTTACTTGAACCATATATCGGCACACCACTTGGCGACACCACAGGTTTGGCACCAATTAATAAACGGCTTGACTCGTCAAAAACATTTTTTGCTATGGCTATCTTTTTACCACCTAATGACTTGGTAACAATCTCAGTGATTTCAAGCCTAGCCTTAAGCAAATTATCAGCAGTCACATTACTTGATACCTCTGGCAAAGTAGCTGGCATTGGCTCATTTGCTTTTAAGGAACACGCAGATAGAGCCAAAATCAGAACAATGATTGCTGACGATGTATTGTTAATTACTTTGTTAACTTGCTTAGTTAGCGTCATCATCATTAGTCATCTAAATTCAATGTATTAATATTCCGAAATTTATCAAAATAAACATCATTAATAATTGCATCTTGCAATGGCGTACGCACGTTTATTTTAGGTCCTTTGTAATTCATTTCAGAGTTATCGGCAACGCTACGATTTGTTAAACCAACACCGTCAATACTTTTCGACTGCAAAGCAATACCTTGGGTAATTTCTGGGCAGGTATTATTTGCCTGGTAATATAAAGCACTGGCTAATAAAATTTCTTGTTCATCACCTAAGGCATGCAGATAATCTTCTTTTATTGGACAACCTTGTACTTGATATTGTTTACCCGCTTCTGGAAGTTTCTTGGGAACTAATCCATCCGCATAATCACCAAAACCTTTATGGTTTTCTCCTTTAAATTGAACAGTAAAATACGTTAAACCACAGTTATCTTCGCTAACAAATCCGTAAGGCTTACCGCACGTTGTTTCACCTATTTGAATTACCTCAACGTCAATACCAATTAGCGCATTCATGAATGATTCACTGGCCGAGCATGAAGAGCCTGTCGTTAAGACATATACACGGGATAAATTTAATTCAGGTAAAGGCTGACCTTCTTGAATGATTGAATCTCCCCCAATTAGACGTCTCAAATCAAGTGTTCTATCATAAAAACCAATACTTTGGTTTTGGCTTGATAATTTGTCGTTGTATATTAACCTGTCGTAAGTTTTATTTGTTGTGGCTGTCTTACCTGCGACCATGTAAGCAAGTTGTGAAGACAATGCTAAATAGCCGCCTCCGTTGTAGCGTAAATCGACCACTAAATCAGTGATGTTGTCTTGCTCAAACTGGGTAAATTGATCAAATAAATCTTTCTCAACGGTGGCATTGTTAAAAGAAGTCAATAATAAATACCCTACATTACCTTGAGGCGTATTGAGGGTTTTAGCTAGCTGGAGAGGAACACCAGTAACCGTCTCTGAAGTTAACGTTACTTCATATTCTTCATTATTAATGTCAACAAATTTAAAATTATTAACCTCACCTTCTGTTGAAGTGAATAGCGCTGAATTGATTGTGTCTAAGTCACTTGCTGTGCTGCTGTTGATAAAATCAACACCATTGATAGCCAATAGCTTAGAGCCTCGAGAAACCTTACTCACTGCATCTGTATTCGGTGTTACATTAGTTACTTGCCAGTCTCTTGGCGGAATATTACTTTCCCTTTTGTAACTGATGCCATAACCGTAAGTAACTCCTAACTGGGTTTGTTCTTCAACCTCACTGGTTGGTTGTGTAAAGTGGTATTGATCTTTATCTGCCCCTGAGTCAGTTACTTCAGTGGTTTTTAATTGCTGGAAGTATTCCTCTAAGCCATAATTATTAGGATTTCTATCAACAACCTCTTGATACCACAGATAAGTTTCATTGTTGAAGCTGCGCTGCCAAAATTTTTCAAGTAGTTCGCTACCCGCTCTGTCTGGGTATGCTTGACCTGTTACAGGGCTGCTACCAGTTCTTGGGTTTTCACATCGACCTGCAAAAGTACTTGAAGGTTCAAATTCACCTGCAACCCAGGCTACCTCTGGTGCGTTTGGTGAATCTGGTGAGCTTCCACCGCCGCAGCTGGCGAGTATCAAAGAAGTGCACAAGGGAACAATTAATTGATTAAATTTATTTTTAAAACGCATTTTTGTTATACCTATGTAATTTTTATCTGGTAATTTTTTATTTGGTAATTTTTTGAAACTAATCCAAAATAATTTAATAGTTTGTTGTGATTATGCTTAGCTCGGAATAGTTAAAACAAAGACTAATCGAAATGTAATTATTGCAATTACCTATTACTGATAGCGAGTAAAAGAGTAAAAAGATTAAACAACTGTCTTTGTGTGGTCTTAAGAACCATAAAATGAGGTAAAAGCAATATTCACAATTTCATACTAACATTAATTGGTCAACTAATAAAAATGCCTCAATGACTTCATTTAGCCTATTTGTCCAAATATGTTTGCTGGTTTTACAATATTAAGCGTAAATAATTACATTAATCAGGGCTAAAGCGAGATTTTAGACTTGTAGTTAAACACATAGGCGTCATTACCTTAAAGAAATATTGTTAAAACAAAAAAATTACCTAGAAAAATTGGTTATAGGGTTCGAAACAGCACATATTCATTTCCAAATAATACCTGTGGCTACTGTCACAGCAACCAATCGTTCAGTGCTTGTTTAGTGATTAAACCACTTTTTCCATTAAATTTTCCAGCTGCATCAATAAAATAGCTTCTTGGTAATTCGCCATACCAGCTCGGATCTACAATGTAACGGCTTTTAGCCCCTTGCCCCTCTACAAAATACAAGTGTCTTAAGTGCGACAGTTTGAAACGTTCGATAACATTGCTTCTTTCATGGCTAATATCATCACTATCATCAGCATTAACAATGACGATAGCTAGGTTAGCCACTTGCTCACTAAGGGTTTGAATCATTGCAAGTTCCTGGAAGCAGGGAGGGCAATCAACCGACCAAAATACCATTAACCACCGTTGACCTTTATAGTGCTGTTTTAAAGCGGTTAAATGTATTTTATTAAAAGGCTTTTCAGTTATGAGTTTATTCGATTTTACAGGCATAGCAGGGTTAGCTAATGATTTTGCATTGGTTATCTTAGCTACACTTATTATGAACAACAAAATGACCACGACTACTAATAACAGTAGCTTTTTAAGAGAGTTGGTAATAGTTGCGTTAGCTGCAATCTTTATTGTCATAAAAGCTGAGTCCAGTGATCTTCATTAAACCTTAACCATGAAACTAGGTGTTTTTTTCCTAGTTTACCTTGCTTAATTAAAAAAGGTCGATCACCTCCCTGCTCCGCCTCTGCTAAAATCGTAGCTTCATTAAAGGATTTTCCTCCATCTTGTGACTGCTGCATCCACAACTCATGAGTCTCACCATTAAAGGCCATCCATACCAGAGTTACCTTATTATCGCTGACGACAACATTTGGATGAATTGCCTGAATACTTTGCGCGCCAATAGCGACAGGCTTACTTAAGCTGTTGCCTTGATTTTTTGAATATGCGTAAAAAATACCTTTACCTTGAGTGCCTTGATTAAACCACACTAAATGATATTGGTTTTGCTCATCGATACTAATCCCACCGCCTTGATGTGGACAGCCATCAATTTGCCAATGGTCGTAACTTATTTGTTGCATTAACGGTAAATTGTTACTGCTTTGCTGAGTTTCATTTAAGGTAAGCAGTGCAAATTCACGAATGTTGTCACCGTAAATATGACGCCAAAACACCGCAAGTTTTCCTTGTTTATTTTCATCAATGGCAATGCGACAACAAACACAGGTGTTATTGGCTAGCGCTACGTTAGTAAAGTCTTGTATACCTTTTCTCGGGTTAGCTTGACCTAAATAAAGTGCTGATCCTTTGGCTTTTTTCCCTTGTTTGCGTAGCTGATGTGAAAGTCGGCCATCAAGCCATACAATACTCACATCACCTTGCTCGGTGACGTGTAGTTCGTTAAAACTATGACCTGCTAATAAGTTGTCATTATTAATGGTAATCACATTCGTAAATGTTTTGCCGTAATCTTCAGAGTAACTAAAACGTATGTCTGCAGTATATTTTTTCTCTCGCCGCATCGCCCATGATAAATATACCCCGTGATTATTGTCGAACGCTATTTTAGGACGATTTTCATTGCGTGCTGAGATATTTTCAGCAGCAATAGGTACAGCTTTGGGCTGAGTATAGCGTGCACCATGATCGTCAGATATCTGGTACCACATTGTATTATTGAACACCCAAAGCCGCCATAAATCGCCATTGGGTGCATAGGCACTGGTCACTGTTTTAGCACAGCGAATGTCAGCTATTTTGCAGGTAACTACAGATGTTTTTGTAGCCGTTTTTACAGAGTGCTGATGAGCATTTCCACTGGTCGAAACTGTTACTAAACACAGTAAAATGCTCAAAATTAACGGCACATAACAAAGGTGTTGGTAACAGACCTGGTTTACACGAACGGTG
This sequence comes from Colwellia sp., assembly GCA_042091395.1. GTDB lineage: Bacteria > Pseudomonadota > Gammaproteobacteria > Enterobacterales > Alteromonadaceae > Colwellia. Next base: position 21,369 of record JBELHN010000040.1, on the reverse strand, counting down.
TCATTTTGAAGATTGTTTTTCATTGTATTTACCATGAGTAGTTAATGCCAACATAGGCTGTTCTGGGAGTGCCGGGTGAGTAGGCACTTCTGCCATAACGATACTCAACTTCTTGAGCATAAACTTTATCGGTTACGTTAGTCACTCGAGCATGAATGGCCAGTTGCGGTGTTGCTTGGTAACGAAACTTAATGTTAGCTATTGTGTAACCATCATCTTTACGATCTTTACCTTGTTCATCTTGGCTATTTGCATCATCCAACCAATATTCTCCGATAGATTGTAGCTCTAACAATGCAGTTAACCCTGACAAAAAATTCGGCTTATACGTTAATCTTGCGTTGGTAATATAATTAGGTGCCATTTTCATGTGGTTGCCAGCAAAATTTTCATCCTCGTCAAATTCATGTTGGGAATGAGTATATGCCAAATTAATAGTTAACGACTGGCTAAGTTGCCAATGTGCAGCCATTTCTATCCCTTGATGAATAACACGATTAGCATTAGTGAGGTAGCGTTGTCCAGCATCGTTATAAGCGCGAACAATGCCATCATCAACGTCCATGTAATATAATGCTGCATCAAAAGATAAATCACCAATATAAGCTTTGTAGCCCAATTCATAAGTATCAGAAACTTCGGGTTCTACTGGTTTTGCTTCACCTGTATCTCTGGTCGTTAAATGGTACAAGCTACCTGCGGTAGGTAAACGAAAGCTGTTGGCATAACGTAGATATACACTAGAACTATCATTCAATTGATAGTTAACACTGGCTTTTGGTGATAAATGAGAGAAATCATCACGGCGATCAGTCAAGCTTTGCTTACCATTACCAATATCCCCAAATACACCCAATTTATTATTAAAATCATATTGGCCGTAATCATACCTCGCCCCTAAAGATAAAGTTATATTGTCTGATAGTAATTGATTATGCTGAACATAAGGTGAAATTGCAGTATAGGTAGTCGTATCGTCATACCATTTCTTACCAGTTTTGAATGTTTTATAATCGACTGGTTGCCAAGACAACTGATCGCCTTGTGTATACTCAAAATCAACACCCAATGTAGTTTCACTGTAATCGCTATGTTGATAATTCGCTAACGCCAGCAAACCCAATGTAAATACATCAGACTCAACTGCTGGCATATTCTTATTCCATGTTGCTGTGTAATCATTAGTTCGCTGCCTTATATAGGGAATAACCGAGTAAAAAGTTGAGTCATCAGTAAGCTCCCATTGTGTTGCTAAGCGAAAATACTGAGTATTACGAAGAGGATCTGTGCCTAATACCTCCTCACTTAAACCAGAATTAGTTTTGTCATTATTGTATAGATCAGTTGATAATGAAGCGGCCATTTCTTGTTCTAAATCTGACCAAATAAGTGATGTGGTTAGACGTTGATTACCTGAAATTTCATATTCATGTCTTACTGTTAACTCAGCTCGCTCAGACGCCGTGTGGTCGCGCCAACCATCGTTAGCTAAATAAGAAGCTGAAACACGCACACCTTGTTGTTCAGAAATGACGTTACTGTAGCTAAATTGCAGCTTTTTATAATCATCTTCACCCAACATAATATTGGCAGAATTAATGGTTTTATCGGCTACACCTTCTGAAATAACATTAATGGTCGCAGCTACAGCACCAGAGCCATATAATGCGGTACCAGCTCCCTTGATCACCTCAATACGCGCTACATTTGAGTTAAAGCTAGACCACCATAATCCATTATGGTTAAAAAAAGCAGTAGATTGCAGGGGAATATTATCTTGTAGGTATAAATAATAGCCGCTGGTATTCATTGGCATTCTAATGGCCGTTTTGTGGCCTTGACCACCTGATAACTGATTTATCATCACTCCTGAAACACTATTAAGTGATTCAGCAACGTGTTGACCATTGTCTAAGTCAAGTAATGCCTTACCTATTCCTTGCACAGACATCGCCAGATCAGTATCTAACTTTTCTTGACGGGTCGCTGTTATAGTTAAACGCTCAACGTCTTGCAACGCAGCACTGCTGATAACACTACTTTTCACTGGGCTTTCAACGGAGCTTTCAACGGAGTTTTCAGCAAAGGCATATTGGCCGGCAGAAGAAATTAATAAAGTAAGATAAACGGGAGAAAAAGTTCGACGCATAGGGTATTATTTTGTTAATTAAACGTAAAAAAATAATACCGTAAACGCCTAGCTTTGCCATGTGACAAAATGTCGCAGTATTGACATTAATTAGGGTAAGTTAACCTTTCATCAAATTTTAGCGGGCTAACCAATACTGTCAGAATTAACCCGTATAATTTTATAAAAATACAATAAAACAAAATAATACTTAATTACAGAGCTCTTTTTAGTTAAGCATTCGTTTAATTACAGCTTCTTATAAACGTCCATGAGTAATCACTTCCTGGGACGCTGCTGGTGTACCAATTAGCGCTATAAACATTCCCTTGATATTGCATTAAATCACCTGCTTCATTATGGGTGTTGGCTGTGCCAGGCCAATCATTAGCGGTCCAATTAGGGTAGATATTGATTCCTGCGCAATTATCTACAATAGGGATTTGACAACCATTGTCGTCGACGGTCATATCTGCTGGGGTATTAGGACAATTATCGATACTGTCTTCGACACCGTCATTATCACTATCAAGTGGAACATACGTTAAACCACAACCGTTTGCATCTACCTCTGTGTTGATTGGTGTATTGGGACAACTATCTAACTCGTCTATGACACCGTCATTATCCGTATCTGTTGGAATATCTACCAGGGCACAGCCACTTGCATCCACCACTGTATTTGCTGGCGTATTAGCACAAGCATCAAAGTTATTGCTAACGCCATCATTGTCATCATCGCCCTCTTCACTGCTAGCTACCAGTTCAAACCAATTAATATTCCAAGCACCACTTAACGATGCTAAAGCAATATCTTGTTGACCGGCATCTAAATTGACCGTAGCACTGATTGTTTGCCAATTTTGCCAGCCACCTGTCGCAGCAACATTCACTTGATGATAAACCACGCTACCGCCTGCTTGTTCAAACTGAAATGAACCTCCTATGGCACTGGCTACTCGGTAGTTAATGGTATAACTGCCTGATCGAGGTAAATTTACTCGGTATGTCATCCAATCACCTGGATCAATATAGCCAACATTTAAACCACCGCCAATATCGTTAGTTGTTTCTGTTTCTATGCCGTTCATTTGCACATAATTTTCCGCTTGAATAGCGTTATTGATTGGCGCTACTGCCTCTGAAGGAATTTCACTGGGTAATGGTGCACGTTCTTTACCCTTATGAAACAAACCTAACCATAATGCGCCATTACCATTACCTAAATCGGCAACACCAACGGCTTGATCAGACCAGGTTACATTACCTTTACTTTCACCAAATTCCCAGGTGGAAACATTAAAGTGATTAGTGACATCATCCATTGAAGTAAAATCTATACTGGTTGTCGGTGATTCATTAAAACCATTACCATTCCAATCATAAAATTTAAAATAATCGACAAACTGGTAAACCGGTTGATTGTGTAGTGCATTAAAATCGATATTACCGAGCCAGCCTGGGTTTGTGTTTCCTTGAGTCCATAAGTTAAAGCAGTACTTCATTGCATTTTGAATGAAAGCAACAGCTGGGTGGTTATCGCGGCTGATACGGCGATCTTCAATACCATCATGTGACCAAGCAATATAATCGGGTGTCCACTCAAGCGTGTAGACTACCCAGCGGCCATAGAGGTTGTCATTAGCGCCATGTTGACCTTCCGAGCGCTTGATATCACAATCATTGTCACTGGTTTGCCAAATGGGGTTAGATTGGTAAGTATTATTTACTGGTAAGGTCTCAATATCGATTTCATTCCATTGTTGACCGCATAAATGTCCACCATCTTTCCACCAAAAAAAAGTACTGGTGGTGCCGATTACTTTTTGCGAATACATTCTTACTTCGACCTTGCCAAAAGTATGTTCTGCTTTAGATTGAAGCTCGCCGCCTCGCAGCGGTGTATCTGCTTGTGCTACCGTAAATAGTGAGCACAAGAGCAATAATATTGAACTGAGTGTTAATTTGCATAATGACTTATGATGATTATATTGCATTATATTTTTCCTAACGTTTGGGTGACTTTTTATTCAATAACAACCAATTAAAGACTTGTATTAAAATCTGACATAGTGCGCCTTGCTTTGTATTTTTTGACATGCGTTAAAGTTAAAGGCTGACTGCACATGAAGATTGCTAGTCTATGGCCATAGGCAAGTAAAAAAGGGCGCAAGACGCGCCCTTGTATCAGGTTAATTGCCTGTTATTGTACGGATTTAATACGGAACCAATTAATATTGAAGCCTCCTTGCAATGCAGCGATAGCAAATTCATGGTCACCACTGGTCAAGGTCACAGTGTGCTCAATAGTTTGCCATGCTTGCCAGCCACCCGTCACTGGTACGTTAACTTGACCATAAACGGTATTACCACCGCGTTCTTCAAACTGAATAGTACCGCCATTGCTATTGCTCGCGACACGGTATTCAATGATGTAACTACCGGTTTGTGGAATATTTATGGCGGCATACGCCATCCAATCAGAGGCATCAGTCCAACCGACATTCAAACCACCACCCGTATCTGTAGTACTTTCAGTTTGAATACCACTCATAGCAGCATAGCTCTCTGCTTCAACGAGTTGTTCAAATTCATCGGTTGGATCCTCAATAGGATCATCGGGTATATCAATAATGATATCGTTGTTGCCACAATCCATACTATTGAAGTTACCATCATGGGAAATATGACCGGTAAATTGTACCGATTGTCCTGGTGCTAGCGTGTTGTTGCCACTTGCAGTTAGCGTTAAGCCCGAGCCAGAAAGACTTGCACCCCAAGCATCAATTACACCGACATTACTGTTGGCAATTAGTTCTACTGACCAGCCATTTAGCGTGCTATCAGAGATATTAGTGATCTCAACATTTTGAATAATTGCGCCATTATTCCAAATATCTAAACCACCAATGGTACAACTTAATTGACTTACTGGCGGTTCAGTCGCGGTAATACTTGCCAGCGATGTAGACGAGTCATCAGCATCATCAATGACGGTTAAATTAATGTCATACGACCCTGCTGCTTGGTAGGTGTGCTCTGCAGTAACGCCTGTAGCGGTTGCGCCGTCGCCAAAGTCCCAAAGGTAAGTTGTGATCGTACCGTCAATATCGCTAGAGGTTGTTGCATTGACACTAACGGTTAAATCATTAACCGAACTTGTAAAACTTGCTGTCGGGGCGATATTGACAATTTCACCGACGTAAAAAGATGCAGTTTTTGACATGGTGTTATTGCCATCATTATCTTGAGCTTTTGCACTGAGCGAGTAAAGGCCATCAGCTAAGCCCATTATTGTAGCAGAGTATGGCGCAGTGCTATCAACAGAATGTAACACTTCATTCACATAAAAGGTTACCGCCGTTATTGTGCCATCACTGTCTTGTGCATTCGCTGTCGCGACAACATCAACATTGCTATCAAATTGGTCACCGGTTAGTGGCGAGATCAGGTTAACTGTTGGTGACTTGCCTGAGGCATGAGCATAATCATCGTAAAAAGCTAATACTGACGCTAAAACACTGTTCCAGTTAATGGTTATTTCGTTCGTTGACCAAGCACCAATATCATCAAGGTAACAAGTTTGTGGACGGTTTTCACAACCGCCTACTGCAGCTCTTGATAGCTCATCTTGTAATTGCGGGTTAGGTCCGCCAATAAAAGCGCCCGGTGGTGCCCAAGGAAAATTACTGTCTTTTGCACCAGCCCAAAAGCGGTGATGTGGTTGCTCAGAACGATTTTCTCCATGACCGGTAATATAAGAATTTGATAACGCATTTTGACCAAAGAGGTAATTAATTCCTGAGCCAACCGCTTGCGCATACTCATCATTGCCTGAAATATCATAAGCTAAGCCTAATATTGTTAACATATTAGCGATACCGTTGTTAGAACCCCAATCAAACTCACTTGCACTCATGGGGGCAAAGTAGCCTTCACTTTTTGAGGTCGCTAGACGCTGATCGGCTATGGTTAAGATTTTTTGGCGGGCTTGCGCCATTAAACTTGCGGTATGGGGCGTCGGTACTGTCGCTAAAGACATGAGTGCTGCTACTTGAACACTCTGCCAATCGTAAGTGGTTCTTGTTACACTGGCAACATCAATATCGGCTAAGTATTTAGGGTTAGCAGTAGTAATGTAAAGTTCAATAGCCGCCCAAAGAAATTCATCGCTAATGTTAGCATCACCATATTCACCACCACCACTAGCATACCTAGTTCCATTGATACCATCACCAAGGTAGAGTACATTTGGATTTTGTTTTGCTGCATCCCAGGCACGTTCTGCTGTTGCTAAACATTTATTGGCAAAGTCAGCATCATAGGCTGACAGTAATCGTGCACATTGTGCACCGGTTGCCGCAACATTTAAGGTCGCAGTGGTTGTTGGGGGAACTAAGCCCCGTTGTTGGGTATCGAGGTGAGGCATTAACGGGATGCCGGTCCAATTTAAGTCATGCATTTTGTGATGCACCATACCGGCTTTGTTCTGCTCTTCTGGTACCTGCATAGCTAGCATAAAACGCATTTGCCAGCGAATTTCATCTAAGACATCAGGAATACCATTACCACTTTCTGGGATATTTAAGGTAGAGTCAGCAAATCGACTAGCGCTATTACGCAAGTGTAAAGCAGATTCATACATGTTGGCTAATTTCCACACAGAAATACCGCCATTAACGACGTACTTACCGTGATCGCCTGCGTCATACCAGCCATAGGGAACATCTAAAGAATAGTTACAAGTCCCTGGCCAGCAAGCAACACCAAAATCACTGCTGCCACTTCCACCATTTAAGTGACCAGCAGGTCGCGACCATTGCGCATTATTAGCAAAACTTCCTAAACCACCACCAGTGAATTCAGTTTTTATTTCGATACCGCTACGGTTGTGGTAAAAATATTTGATGGCATCATAGGCGATAGGGGTAAAAACATCGGCATTAATGTCAAATGGGTAACTTTGATCATTACCCACCACTAAACGATAATCTGTATTAGTTAGCTCTGCAGAAGAAAAATCAATATGATGAATTGATTCTCCAGAGGCTGAATCAAAGCCTTTTGGAGTGGATTGACCAGAAAGCAAAACATTATTGCCTTGGCGCAACTGCCAATTAACCGGCGAAGTGTTATTAGTTGCATAGGTAGCCACTTTGGTAGCACTTGGCAAATAACCGACTTGGTTAACTCTCGGGTTGCCCTCTGCTGCTAATGTGTGCGTTGAAATTAACGTTCCTAGTGATAGCCCTATTAAAGTGGCAAGGTTATTGGGTTTGTGACTAGCTTTGTTTTGTTGTTTATTGACTATTTTTTTCATAAAGTCTCTCTTTTTTTATTTTTTATTTTTTATTTTAAGCTCACTTTTTTTGTTCTTTTTTAGGCAAGTAAATAATCATATTCATATTTAAAACTGACATTAATCTTGTTGCTTAAAAAAGTAACAATTTCAATCTAGGTTAATAAAAATAATTATTCAATAGAGGTAGGGTAATTAAATTAGTCTTTTTGACTATATATATTTATGTAATTGTTTATAATAGTAAATTATTTAAGTTTAAGTTTTCGCAATACAGTTACTAATACGTTCAACTTTTTATTTGTACGGAAAGTCATACTGAGTTGCCATAACTAAACAGTGACTAATAAGCAGTAAAATAATAGAAATTTAGCTTGGTAATGATAAAAACGCATCTAAAAAATTAGAATACTTAAGTAACCCTTCTTGCAATATTAAAATATCTTTGTATTGGCATAACAATTATTGCTTTGAGCATGATTTTTACGAACTCATATCGCCAATTTACTTTTAATAAACCAGCTATTAACGCGCAGTTTGTCTTGAATGAAGTAAAGTGTTCTTTGCTTTAACCTAAACATTTCTTGAAGCTAAGAATAGTTAAAAATGCTAGATGTAGCTGACTTTTGCTGGGGAGATAATAAATTGAATTAATAAGCGAGCAAGTAAATTGTAATAACAAAGCAATGAATCGTGGATGATTGATATTGTGTTTTTGTGTTTAACACTTAATTTTGAGTCTTTGCTTAACAAACATCAACA
>JBELHN010000040.1:0-13080 GCA_042091395.1 Colwellia sp. | reverse complement strand
TTGTGTTTTTGTGTTTAACACTTAATTTTGAGTCTTTGCTTAACAAACATCAACACTAACAAGTAATCTTGTTAAACAAAGACATATAACAATTGTGAAATTTGATTAAGGTTTAATCTAGCTATTTAAATAACACCTTAACATTAGATAAACATAATATGAAAAAGCTAGAAAGTTATTCTCCTTGATTACCCCCACCCACACTAGGCGCATGCTGTATAATGCGATCAGCTAAACGAGAAAAAGGTAAGCTTTGAATCCACACTTTACCATGCCCAGATAACGTCGCCATAAATAAGCCCTCACCACCAAAAAACATACTCTTTAGGCCTTTGGTCATCTCAATACTGTAATCAATACCGTCACTAAAAGCGACTAAGCACCCAGTATCAAGGCGCAATGTTTCACCCGTTAATTGCTTTTCTATGACCGTTCCGCCAGCATGTACAAAAGCCATACCATCACCAGATAGGTGTTGAAGAATAAAACCTTCGCCACCAAAAAAACCACTACCAAGCTTTTTATTAAAGGCAATATCAACTTTAGTACCTAAAGCAGCACATAAAAATGAATCTTTTTGACAAGTTATACTGCCGCCCATAGAGGCTAAATCAATCGCCACTACTGAGCCAGGAAATGGTGCAGCAAAAGCTACTCGGCGTTTACCAGCCGCCTGACTGGTAAAATGAGTCATAAAAAGAGATTCACCAGTGATCATTCGCTTACCCGCAGCAAACAATTTGCCCATAAAGCCTTGTTCAACATTGGAGCCATCACCCATTTTCGCTTCAAAATCAATACCGTCTTCCATATAGTTCATAGCGCCAGCCTCGGCAATGACGGTTTCACCTTGATCGAGTTCAACCTCAACCATTTGCATTGATTCGCCAATAATTTCAAAATCTATCTCATGACTCTTCATTAATTTTCCTTAATATTTTTACTCTTCATTATTATTTATGAAAGACAAAGTTAACTTTTAAATTACACTGTATTCAAAAAAGTCGCTCAGTTAAATCGTATTTATTTTGCTCACAGTATATAGCTAACTATGAAAACATGCGTTTAAAGCTGTCAGCCATATTCATTAACTTCTCTTTCATGGTGCGTTTTAGATCTATATCAATACTACTAAATATTGATACACCCTCTATATTTAAGGTAGGCACTGGTGTTGAGGCACTTATTTGACTAATGCCATTATTGGGTGCGTCATTATCAATGCTACCAAAAATACAAAAAGCTTTAGAAACAACATTAATATTATCAGGCACGTAAATGGTGTCACTACTGAATAAACTAAAGATTTTTATACTCACATTGGTTTGATTAAAAATAGCATCGGTAAAGTCTATTTCTGTGGCACTAAACAAACTAAAATAACGAATTTCATTAGCTACTTTAAAAGCCCCACCTCGGCTACTGCTGCTGCACACATTAACCATACTATCATTTTTAATGGCTTCGCCTTCGACATAGTTAGGTGTACAATCTTGTTTTTTACTCTCAACAAAAGCTTTATCAACAGCCAGAGGTAAATCAAGGGTTAGATCAACTAAAGATTGGTGGTTAGCTGTTTCCATAGCTTGGTCAAGACGGCGTTCAAAGGCTTCATAAGATATTTCACCATGACTGTAGTTCATAATCAGTTGATCAATCACTTCACTTCGCACTGTTTCTATAGGTCTATCTGTTAGGGTTACGCTCATGGGATGTCCTTTTCTTAATAATAAGTTAACTGTAATGAGTAAGGTTATTCATTAATTGTACAAATTCTGTTTAGTAAAATTACCACTTTAACAAAAAGTATTGCAACAGCAATACCATTAATTAATTACAATAAAAACAATAGATTAGGATTATTCTGATATTATATGTTTTCAAACACACAATAATATGGTGAGTTTGACCAAAATCCGCATGAATTTATGGAGAATATTATGAAAACGAGCCTCAAGATTAGATAGATATATTATAAAGATTTAATTTTTATTGCTGGGTTGCCTGCATAAAAACTGTTCTCTGCAACATTTTTAGTGACCACACTGCCTGCACCAATCACACTATTTTTACCAATAGTGACTCCTGCAAGCACGATAACCCCTGCACCCAACCAAACATTATCGGCCAAGGTAATGGCTTCAACATAATTATATTTGTGTGTTTGCCTTAAATTAGGATCAAGATCGTGACTAACACTTAATAACTGAACATTCGGCCCAATAAGGCAGTCACTACCAATAAAAATACTCGCATTACCCTTATCAAGGTTGGACTGTGTATCGCCAACTAACGTATTAATACCATCAAGAAAAGTACAATTGATATTAATATAGGTGCGATCTCCAATAAAAACTTGGCTACCATAATCAAGGTGAAAACCTGATTCAATAATAACGTGCTCACCGCATTGCCCAAACAAATTCTTTAGTCGCTTTAAATTCCCCTTACTAGGACTACGGCTAAATTGTCGACAGATTTCTTGTACAGACTTTCTGTGTGTGATATGTTCTTCTGTTAAACTATTAAAACGATATTTCATTGGCTTTTTAGTACGTTAACAACATTTAAGAACAAGTTAAGCGGCTCATTAATGCAACACGGCTTGTATTGGTAGGCCTGCACAAATTTTAGCTTCAGCCACAAGAATTTCTTCTAATCTCTCATCAACTTCAGCTTTATCAAAGTATTCATAGGCTAGTTCAACAAATAAATTTTTATGTTTTTCTTCTGACTTTGCAATCGCGACATAAAAGTCTTTATCTTTGCCTGCAGGTAATGCCTTGGAAACGAGTAAAAATTTTTCATAACCGCGAGCTTCAATGACTGCGGCAACCAGAAGACGATCCATCAAAAAGTAGCTGGTACCGTTACGAAATAAAGCTCTGATTTGGGTAATATAAGCATCTTTTTTATCTTGACCTAAGGTGACGTCTCGGGCCACCAGTAACTTTAACACTTGCTTAAAATGAATGAGCTCTTCAATAGCAAGATCTGTCATGGCACGCACTAATTTTGCTTTATCAGGATAATGAGACAACATAGCCATGGCCATGCCTGAGGCTTTTTTTTCTGCTGCGGCATGATCTTGTAGAAAGCGATCAAAATCAGCTAACACGGCATCAACCCAGTCTTGGCCGGTGTGGTGTTTTAATTCAAACATAATTTCTACTCTCTCAAATACATTAACAATAAAATTGGCGTGATTTTACCTGTGAAGGTTTGTCGCTTCAAGGTATAACACAAGGACAATGGCCAGTAGAGTTAATACAGTGTTTTATCAATTTTCCCCTTATTGGTTGATTCTACTTTATATTTATTATTAAGGCCTTGCCAAGCTTTAACTTTGCCACCTAAATTAATTTTTTTAAAACCTCCTTCACGGCCCTTACTGGGTTCAATATTTAAGAAATCTAACAACTTAACGTAACTATTTGTATCATTAACATTAATGGTCAATATGTCTTCAGTTCTGCTTTTAAAATACGCCTCAATTCCCTGCTGATGACGTTCATAACAAGTCAGTAAGAAGTTATCATTATTAAGGTTTTGTTCTGTTAATGGGGAAAAGACTTCATTATAACAACGTTTTAAATGTGGGTTAAAGCCGCCGTCCTTGCGTTGCAAATTAATAAACATACGTTGCAATAATTGTTTAATCGATGGCAGCCACTGCTCTGCCTCACGCACTAAGTAAATAAATTTACTTCCTGGAAAATGCCTATCTAAATTCTGGTAATCACAAAATATGGGTGTGTCAGCTAGAACCTCTGCTTGTAAAAAAGCATGTTGAGTGTAGGCATTATGGGCAGTTTTAAAGCCCTGCTCCATCAGGGCTAAACAGACACTGGTCGTTGCCGTTCGAGGTAAACCTATAATAAATATTTTTGCTGTCGACACAAATTTAATCCCTCTAAAATATATGAATCTTGGTAAGTTATGACTAAAATCAAGTTAAAATTTGGCGATTATAGCCTATTTAATGATTTAACAAACGTACAATTGACAAGGCAGTGTAAATGACTTCACTATGGTTAAGATATTGCTAAAGCATGCAAACTATTCTTAACGTTAAAGAACGTCTACAGTGATAAAATGCAGTTAACAAGGGTAATAATGAAAGCTAAAGATGATCCAACTTATCAAGCTAAACAAGGTATTGATTGGCCTAGTTACTTAAAGTCCGGGAACCGTATCTTTATTGGCTCTAATGCCGCCGTACCTAATGCCTTAATTGATAACTTGATTACCAACAGCCAAGGCTTGCATGATATTGAAACCGTTCATATTTTAACCTTATCAGAAAACGTCTGGGCGAAACCTGAACACAAACACTTATTTAAGGTAAATAGTTTATTTATTGGCGGTAAAAATATTCGTGAAGCCATTGCCGAAGGGCGTGGTGATTATACCCCTTGTTTTATTTCTGATGTGCCGCGTTTATTTAATGAAAACAGCTTGCCCTTAGATGTAGCATTAATTATGGTCAGCCCTGCCGATGAATTCGGTTATTGTTCGCTAGGCGTTAGTGTCGATATAGTTTCTGCTGCCGTAAAAGCGGCTAAGTACGTCATTGCTCAGGTTAATCCCAAAATGCCGCGCACAAATGGTCATAGTTTTGTACATGTTAATCAAATTCATGCTTGGCTTTATGCAACACAAAGTTTACCGGAAGTTGCGTTACCAGAAATCGATCGCCACACAGAACAAATTGGCCAATATGTGGCTATGTTAATTGACAATGGTGCTACCTTACAAATTGGTATTGGCAAAATTCCAGAAGCAGTACTTCGTTATTTGAGTAATCATAAAGACTTAGGTATTCACAGCGAAATGATCTCTGATGGGATTGTCGATTTGATGGAAAAAGGTGTCATTAATAACCGCCGAAAAACCTACCACAAAGGCAAAACTGTAGCGACTTTTTGTATTGGAAGTCAAAAAGTATATGACTTTGTTGATGCCAATCCACACGTTGAATTTTATCCCTCTGAACATATAAATTCACCGGTTAAAATAGCTAAAAATGATAATATGGTATCTATTAACAGTGCTATTGAAGTCGATTTAACAGGCCAAGTTGTATCTGACTCAATCGGTTACCAATTTTATAGTGGAATTGGTGGCCAAGTTGACTTTATTCGAGGGGCTTCCTTAAGTAAAGGTGGCAAACCAATTATTGCCCTGCCCTCAACAACCCGAGATGGCAAGATTTCTAGGATTGTTACGCATATCACAGAAGGGGGTGGTGTTGTTACCTCTCGTGGCCATGTGTCTTATGTAGTGACCGAATTTGGTATTGCCTCGCTGCAGGGTAAAAGTATTAGAGAACGCGCCTTAGAATTAATAAAAATTGCACACCCTAAATTTAGAAATAAGTTGCTCGCTAACGTTCGTAAACATTACTGGGTACCTGAATACCAAGAAAGCTCTCCTAGCTCAGTGCCTGAATTAGGCACCATAGAAATGAAACGCTTTAACTTTGCCAACATTAATTATATCTTGAGGCCACTCGCTCCTGCGGATGAGCGTAAATTACAAGAGTTTTTTTATTCACATAACAAAGAAACATTAATGATGCGTTATAACCACCATATTACGCAAATGACCCGAGAGAAGTCGTGTAACTTGGTCAGTGTTAACCAACATGTAGATTTAGCCTTGTGTTTTACTAAAAAAGATTCTCTGGGAGAGGCTATTCAAGCTGTTGCCCGCTACTATTATATTGACGCCATAAATAGTGGCGAGGTTGCTTTTGTCATTAAAGAAAGTTTACGAGGTCGCGGTATGGCAAGCAGCTTATTAGATGAGATGGTGACCATTGCTAAAATTCGCCAGCTTGATAGCTTAATTGCCTGTGTTCGTCGAGATAATGGCTCAATGTTGAAGGTATTTGAACGTGCCGGTTTTGAACGTCAATCCAGTGATGATTTTGATGAAGTAAATTTGAAATTACAGCTTTAATGACCAACTCTAAGCTAATAAAAAACCAATTAAGAATCATGTAGTAGTTTCTGGTGTTGCTCTCTAATATTAAGTTTTTTGCGTTAAAATAACGAATATTGATTCAGCTTAGAGAACAAGTTTCGCATCCAAAAATTAGCACTGAATTTCCCCTTAAGGGGTTATTAGTTTGCCGCTAGTTATATTAAAAGGAAGGTTATGCAAGTAGGTATTATAAGCCACTATGACTGTAGTGGACATGACATGGGTGAACATCACCCAGAAAATGCAAAACGATTAAGTGCAATATCAGATCAATTAATTCGCAGCGGTTTAGATTATGTTGTACAGCAATTTGATGCTAAGCCCATTGATAAGTCTTACTTATTATTAGCTCATTCTAAGCACTATGTTGACAGCTTATTTAATAATGCTCCGCAAGCGGGTGATTTGCCTTTTGTTGTTGGCGAAGATGCTATTATGAATGATAAATCTTTATCCGCTATTTTGCATTCAGCGGGCGCTGCCGTAGATGCCGTAGATTTAGTCTTAACTAAAAAATTAAAAGCGGTGTTTTGCGCAACTAGGCCACCAGGACATCATGCAGAACATAGCAAAGGTATGGGGTTTTGTTTTGTTAATAATGTCGCTATTGCGGCTGCTTATGCCAAACAAAAATATGCTTTAACACGAATTGCTATTGTTGATTTTGATGTTCATCATGGTAATGGTACCGAAGACATTGTGAGAAATCATTTTAATGCTAGTGCAGCTGATGATAAGGGTTACTTGTTTTGCTCAAGTTATCAATCGCCTTTATATCCTTTTAATGTTGAGGCAAGTACTACCCCTCCTATTATTAATATTCCCCTACCAGCCAGCACTAAGGGCGAAGAATTTCAACAACAAATCAGGACACACTGGTTACCTGCTTTACAGCATTTTAAGCCCGAGTTGATCATAATTTCTGCAGGGTTTGACGCCCATGTTGAGGATGATATTTCACAAGTTAGTTTAACTGAAGTCGATTATCGCTGGATAACTGATGAGCTCAGACATATTGCTAATGAGCATAGTCAAGGCAGAATAATATCAGTACTGGAAGGCGGATATGCAGCTAATGCACTAGGAAGAAGTGTAGTCGCACATATTAATGGCTTAATTGGTAACTAGTTAAAGTGCTAACTAAGCAAAAAAGTTATATCGACACGGATTAAAAACAGGATATGGCTCAGCCAATAGGGTTATTGGCTGAGCCATATCTCAATGATGTTATTAAAAATACCAAGCAACAGCAAGTTGCGCATGGTCGTCAGATCGCAGCGTATAAAGAAGGTCTTGCTCATCGTCTGTTTGCAATAACCTCACGTCAATACTGATTATAATATCATCGCCAAATCGGCGATTTGCTTCGATTAAAAAGCTATAGGCTGTATGGTCTAAATCACAACTAAATCCCATTAATAGCTCACTGCTTTGCATATCGTTAAAGGCCAACCTGGATCCAAAAAACACATCATTTTGCAATAATGCCCCAGGCTCACCAATACGGGTTTCACCGCGAGAATCCCAACTGTGTTCCATAAGTATGCCTAAATCAAGGGCTGATTCGAATACGCCAATAAAACTGTATTCAAAACCGGCTTGACTAGCCCAAAAGTCTTGCTGCGTTGTACTGCGATATATGCCTTCAAATTTCCACAACCAATCACCCAGTGTTGCTTGCACATCAACACCCAGTTGATCCATTTGCACATAATATTGTTGCAAGGTATTTTCAGCAGAAGGCGTTAAATAAGCTTCGCGATTTGTGCCATGAAACCAATAGGCGCCTATATCAAAATCACCAACACTGTGTGCCCAGCGAATAGCCACATCAAGGTGTTGTTGTCCCGCTGAAGATTCATAACTTACATTATTTTCATCAACCACCAAAGGACTTCTTAAACGGCCTTTTTTACCTGGGTAAGTTCTCTCTCGAAAACCTGGCAATAAAAACACATCGACAATACCCCAATCATTCACTAATGACAGGTTTAACATTTGTTGGCCTAATTTATCTTCACCATCAAAATCCTCTACGCCATCGGTTTGATTAATTACGTCAACGAGATGCTGAAACTCGGTTACTCCCCAAAATTCCTTACGAATACCCAAGCGAAGTTCCCAATCATCACCAGCATGAATATAAGCAAGTTCGCGAATGTCGCCATGGCTTCGATTTGTATCAGCACTATCAAGACGATAAAAAGGGGTAAAAATAATACTGTCGTTACCATTTCCCCACTGCCAATAAAGTTCAGGTTCAAAGGTTAATGACGTTTGACTATGATTAAGTTGCTGAGGATACAAACCTTCCTTAAAAAAATAGCGTTGCTCTAAAGCAATATTCCCCGATACTTCAAACTCAATCTCATTGGCCTGTAATGGATTGCATGGCAACACACTAATGAATAAAGCAATAGCCATAAGTATGGGCAATGCTTTAAATGGGGTTGAGATTAACATCGCCTTAACGAGCTCGCTTTAGTGAATTTCGGTTGAAGTCACTGTCTTTCAAGCCAGTTTTAAAGGCATAATTACGCCACTGTAATTCGGTGCTTTTGCCATTTTGATGATTAATCATTAATTGGTTATCGGCACGCCAGTGCTTATCTAAATATTGTTTATAGTCACTGAAAGTTAATGTTTTAAGAAGTGAGTCTTTGCGATCATAAAAATCAATTTTATAAGTACGATATTCAAGAGTGTCAATCCACACAATGCGGCGAGTATAACCTGAATTTTCATCTACAGGGTATTGCTCAACTTTGAAAGCATTTACACCATTAATGACCTCTACACCTAAATACTTATATTGATATTTTTCAATTTCAAACGAACTTAAATCTTCAAAAGCAAACTCTGATCCCATAAAAGGGCCTGATTTATTTCGTGATGAAATACGCTTTACACGTTTTAATGCGGGTAAGAATAACCATTGATCATCAGCAGCAATCGGGTGAGAGAAACTCAAGAATGCCGTGCCTTTCACATCACGCGGCTTATTAAAAATGGTCAAGCTTTTATCACCATCATTATCAACTTCAAGTGACTTTATCTTTATTTCCCGGACACTTTCTTGACCTTGTTTATTGCGAAGTAACATTAACATGTCTGCCGTGCTATCTTGCCAGCCTAGATCACGCTTTTTGGCTTCAGTAGAGATATCTAAACCTTTTTGCTGTTCTGCAGTAAGTGCTTGCGATACGTTTGCAACAAACAACAAACCTAGTGCTGTAATACTAGGCAGTAAAATTTTTTTAATTAACATGATTAGTCCTTTTAAATTTTTATAAATTCTGTAGCACGCTGCCCTTCAGTTAATAGCATTGAGAAAAGCAGCTTATTCAATAATTATTTAATTTACTTCAACGTTTTTTGGAAGCAGAGTATCGTCATTCACTTGTGTTACTGGTTGTTTTTTCGTTCGTTTATCAAGCAACATTAACAACGGCGGTAAAAATAAGAAATCAACCACTAGCGCAATAAAGATTGTCAATGCAGTTAAAAAGCCCATATCTGCATTCATTTTAAATGATGATTGCGCTAACACAGTAAAACCAGCAACTAACACTAACGTGGTTATCCAAAGTGCACGGCCAACATTATCAAATGCATAATGGACAGCCTCTTTGCTAGTGGCATTTTTATCGCGTTTAGCATGTAAATATTTACTCAAAAAATGTACGGTGTCATCAACCACAATACCCAATGTCATACCAATAACAACCGATAAACCTAATCCAACTTGACCACTAATAATTCCCCATAAACCAAATGCAATAGCCGCTGGAGCTAGGTTTGGTAATAAGCTAATGACGCCATATTTCCAACTTCTTAAAGCGAAACCAAGTAAAATTGAAATGAGTATTAATGCTAATGTTGTCCCTATTAACATACTGATAATGTTGCGTTGACCAATATGAGCAAACATTAAACTTGGGCTGGCGAAGTCAACGTCATATTGCGGTGCATTATTAGCAAACCATTGAATCATCTCTTGTTCAACAGTGATAAGTTCATTACTAGACATATTTTTAAAGGTAGCAACAATGCGTGATGATGACTTATCGACATTTAATTGGTTGTTTAAATCCAAACCATAGGGTAATGACATCTCATAAAGTAATAAATATTGTGCTGACATTTCTTGGCTTTCAGGCAATTTATACCAACTAGGATCATCGCCATGCATGTTTTTATTTAAACGCTTTAGGGTGTCCGTAATCGTATTGACGTGATCTGTTTCTGAACGAGCCCTGAGCCAGTCACTGAAGTCATTCACCGTGCGTAAATACTTAGGATCATTAATACCGCTAGGTATGCCTGTTTTAACTGACACTTCAACCACCATCATGCCAGATAAATTTTCTTGCATAAAATCAGTTGCTGTTCGGTATGGTACGGTTTCGTCAAAGTACTTTACAAAATCATCGTTTAGTTCATTGTTTGGGATAAACATTACCGAGGCGACAATAAGAACACTCGTTATTGGTAACAATACCTTACGTTTAGCAATAACAAAATCAGCAAACTTAGCCATCACATCCTTTTTATTGTCAACACCTTGGTTAACCCTTACCGGTAAAATAGTGAGTAAGGCTGGAAAAATAGTGACTGAAAATACAAAAGCTAACATAACCCCTATTGCCACT
The DNA here is from genome assembly GCA_042091395.1 of Colwellia sp. GTDB lineage: Bacteria > Pseudomonadota > Gammaproteobacteria > Enterobacterales > Alteromonadaceae > Colwellia. The sequence continues at coordinate 2,440 of JBELHN010000040.1, read as the reverse complement.
AAATTGCCAAGATCTCTAAACGGTGGTGAATCAGAAAAATTCATACTCAAAAACCCAATAGCTGTAGTTATGCTAGTCAGAAATATGGGCTGAAAGTTAATTTTAATACTTCTTGCAATAGCAGTTTTTTTATCAGCCCCTTGCCGCATTTCATAGAACATTGACGTTAAAATATGTATGCAATCAGCAACTGCTAATGTCATTATCATGGTGGGTGCTGAGGTTGTTGGTCCGGTCATATAAAAACCTAACCAGCCTGCTAAGCCAAGGGTAGAAACTATACTGAGTATAATAACAATCACAGTGGCAATAGTGCCTGTTATCGTTCTAAGCAGTAAGCCAATAGTGACAATCACTATCAAAAACATTAAGGGGATAAGTGTCGAACTATCACCAATGGATGCTTCACCAAACGAAGTATTCATCATGATCATGCCAGACAAATACACTTCAGTTTCAGGAAATTCCTCTAAAAATTTAGCTTTAATCGCACGAACACTGCTTGCCACTTCTGGCGTTTCAACCATAGGGTCAACACCAGGCAGTTGCACTGTGACATTAACAACAGAGACATGACCTGCTTTAGAGATTATCTTATTAACCAGTAAGGGTTCGTTAAGAGCAATATTTTTAATTTTGTTTAACTTATCATTACTCAAATTAGTAGTAGACATCACTAAATCTTCAACAATCATGTCATCTTCTTCAGCATAGCTATATTGAAAATTAGTAACTGAATCAACTCTCGTAGAATAAGGCACCTGCCAACTTGCTTTAGTGAGTGTTTTAATAGCGGCTAAGTGCTTAGCAGTAAAAACATTGCCATCTTTAGGCACAACGACAAACGAAACATTATCACTTTTTGCATAGGTATTTTGCATTGCTTCAAAAGCAGTAAGTTGTGGGTTCTCTTCACTAAAAAAAACGCGATAATCATTTTTAAATACTAATTTTTGTGCGCCTAACCCTGCAAGCAAAGAAAAGACAATACAGACTAAGATTATCCAAACAGGATTCTTACCGACAAAGTTGTAGAGCTTGTCTCTCATTAGTTAACTCCTTGTGGTGTTGAGATATTGATAAAATTATTGTAAATAAACGATGGACTGACCTACCGTCATGTTGTGTTTAAAAATGTGAAATTATGTTGAACTTATCTACTTATCCATTGGATATTAAGTAAAACTAGCAAAATTTAATTCTCGGCCAATAGCTTTGATTTGTGCTAATTCTTGTGGAAACAAATCTGCTAACGCATTTTGTAAATCGAGACAATGATTGCTATTTTGGTTAGTAGATTGCCAATTAAGACCATCAAATAACAAATTACTGACATTGAATAACTCTCGTTCAACAATTAAATTAGTTCTGCCACTGCATTGATCAACTTCACCTGAAAGCAAGGTAATAGCTCCGTATGCCATGGACCAATTACTAAAACATAATTGTTGTATATCCATATTATTGGGTAAAACAAGGCAACCATCAGCAAGTCCGGCTTCAACAATACCGTGAATTGAAGTCATCAGTTTAATTTCTAAGCTTTCTGCTTCAATGAGATTTTTACTACTTGATTTGCCAATGACATTGGGTGATTTGGCACACATTACACATTGGAATAGCGCCGGATATAAAATAGCGTAAATAAGGTATGAAAAATTTAAAAGCATCATTCGTGATCGAGTGCAGCCATCGAATTGATAGGCACGATAGAATAAATCACCTAAAACCTCCAGTGAATAATTGCTAATTGCTAACAGTAAATCTTCTTTACCAATAAAGTGTTTATAAACTGTCCCCTTTGAAAAAGGTACTTGAGCAACTACTTTGTCCATTGTGAGGTTTTCAATACCATCTTGCTCAATCAATAACACTGCTGCGTTAATAATTTGCAACTCTCGCTCTTTCAGAGCTTTTTCATTAAGTACTTTCGGTGGGGTCATAATAGTTACTATTGGATTATTGACGTTTCGTCACTGACGAAACGTCATCATACATCAGAAACAAAATGAATCAAATATTTTTTAACGGATATAGCGCCATGATTTGAAATTTTGCAAAAGTAATCTAACCGAAGAGAGTTAGTGTTGAGACTTTTTATAACGTTCAACCATCTTAACTCTATCTTCGCTGTTTGGGAGAGTTGAATATTTTTAGATAGATTATCACCACAGCGGCAAAGTTAAGTGTCACGCATCAATTAAAAACTAAATACACAGAATGCAAAAAGCCCGACTCTTTCGAATCGACCTGTTCAGTGCTTTAGTACAAAAAAAGGTTTCTTAATATACTAAGCTCACATGGGCTTATCCTCACGTCGGGCACACTGCGGTCACACCATCATCGGCACAGGTGCAATTTACTCAACATTAAAAGCCAGAAAGTAAAAAACCCGCAACATCAGTTACGGGTTTTTCAGTGCCTAAGCACAAAGAGAAGT
>JBELHN010000039.1:4093-30581 GCA_042091395.1 Colwellia sp. | reverse complement strand
AGTTCGTTGGCAAAGGTTTTGGCCTCAAGCCCTTGGAACTGGAGCGCATTGTAGAGATATTTGGAAAGAGTGCAAGGGTTATTTTGCAATTTCTAACTGTTTGTTCACTAATTAAACAGTAATAAACAATAATGATCATTTATAAGGTAAACAACCCCATCATCGCCCTTAGTTTACATACACAATCCACCATCTATCTCTATGACCCGGCCAGTAAAAAATTCATTTTCAAAAATATATTTAGCGGTGTGCGCAATTTCCTCTGCCTCTCCTAGACGCCCTACTGGTTTCATTTTCTCTAATCTATCACGCATCTCAGGCTTCATTGCATCCGTCATTGCCGTTCTTATAACACCTGGTGCTATTGCACCAACGCGAATACCATGGCGGCCAAGCTCTCTTGCCCATGTTGTTGTCATAGCAACCACGCCTGCTTTTGCCGCGGCATAATTTGTTTGACCTATGTTCCCGCCGCGTGCAATTGATGACATATTAACAATTACGCCAGGGGTTTTATTTTCAATCATGTGAACAGTTGCCTCTCGTCCACACAAAAAGACCCCTGTTAAATTAACGTCAATAACCGATTGAAAGCTGGCTAATGACATTTTCTTAGTCACAATACCGTCTTTTGCTTTAACAAACATACCATCGCGCAATATGCCAGCATTATTGATTAAGCCATCTATACCATTAAAGTCATAATTAATTTTTTTGAATGTTGTTTCAACTTCTGTTTCATTACTGACATTAGCGACATAGTGTTTTACTTGAACTCCTTGCGCAGCACTTTCTTTAATTAAGTCGGTACTTTGTTGCAATTGCTCCTCATTTAAGTCAATCAAAGCAATATTTGCACCTGATTTTGCAAATGTTATAGCCATTGTAAGACCAAGCCCTTGACCGCCACCGGTAATGACAACTGTTTTATGTTGTAATTTCATATTATCTACTTTTATTAAATAGGTTAAAAATACTAGAAAAATCTTTTTGACCATTACCTGCACTGGCATGCATAGCATACAAGTTTTTTGCTAAAGCCCCCATGGGTATGGCAGATTTACTGTTTAATGCTGTCTCTGTAGCTAACCCGAGATCTTTTGTCATTAAGTCAACCATAAACCCGCCCTCATAGTTATTAGATGCTGGGGCATTTTCCATAACATCAGGGCACGGGTTGTATACATCAAGTGTCCAATTACTGCCAGAACTTTTACTCATGATGTTTGACAGTACTTTAGGGTCAAGACCGTTTGCAATACCCAGTTGTAGGGCTTCACTAGTACCTGCCATCAACACAGATAACAACATGTTATTACACACTTTAGCTACCTGACCAGCACCATGCTCACCGGCATGAAATATATTTTTACCCATGCTTTGTAAAATAGGTTTAGCATGTAAAAATTCTGTGTCGCTACCGCCAACCATGAAACTCAGTGTGCCAGCACTAGCCCCAGCTACGCCGCCTGATACCGGTGCGTCAACAAATTTAATGTTTTTTTCGGATAAAGCACTAGCAAGTTTACATGAGGTTTGCACATCAATAGTCGAAGAATCAATGACTAAGCTACCAGGTTTAATGTGATGAATTAACCCTACTTCCTGAGTTAAATAAACTGCATCGACATGTTTACCAGCTGGTAACATTGAAATAATATAATCGGCATTTTTAACACATTGACTTGCATTTGATGCTGAACTAGCACCAAATTTTTCGACTTCCGCTACTGCTGTATTTGATAGATCAAACACACAGACATCGTGACCCGACTTGACCAAGTTAATCGCCATGGGGCCACCCATATTGCCTAAACCGATAAATGCAATGCTTGCCATAAAAACTCCTTATTTATTGTTTTAATGTATGTTATGTCAAAGGCTAATTGATTCTAACGTTGACAGAGGATGCTCTTCTTCACTCCACAGAGGTTTAAAAAACCAATCATGTATATCACTATCGATTGCTTGCACTGATGAATAATGCCATTTGGGTTGACGATCTTTATCAATAAGTAATGCGCGTACCCCTTCAGAAAACTCGCCAAAAATACCACTTTTAACAGCAAGATTTAATTCCATTTTAAAACATTCAGCCAGTGTCATGGTTTGACCTAATTGCAATTGGGTATAAGCTATTTGAGCACTCATTACACTGCCTTTTTGCAGCGAATGTTGCGCTTTTTCAAGCCATGTATCTGCAGTTTTCATCTCACCAATAGCCGCAACAATCTCACTTAGCGATAAACGACTGACTAAGCTATCTATCAATGATTGATGATTTTGAATGGGTGAAGAGGGCATCTTTTCAATGAAAGAACTTTCTATATCCGCAAGTAACCTTGTTACCTCTTTATGATTATTTTCATTGTTTTCTGTAAAGTTTAGTCTCAATAATTTTTGTACCAATTCTTCTTTGCAGTGTTGTTCTAGGTAAAAATCAGCAAGCTGACAATACTTAGCATCACCACTATTGATAGAAGCCCCTGTTAAGGCAAGGAATAAGCCAATACCAGGTGGCATTTGATTTAAAAAGTAACTTGCTCCGACATCAGGAAATAGACCAATACTAATTTCAGGCATCGCTATACGCGAGGTTTCAGTAACAATGCGATGACTACCACCTACCAGCAAACCTAAGCCTCCCCCCATTACAATCCCACTACCCCAAACAATGAAGGGTTTAGCAAAAGTATGAATTAAGTAATCAAGTTTGTATTCTTGAGTAAAGTAATCTTGAAGAATAGGTGATAATTTATCATCAGCGTTACCTGCTTTTATCAATTGTTCAATGTCTGAAGAACTGCCTGACTGGCTCTCTTTAGCTGCGCTGTATAAATGAACAATATCGCCACCAGCACAAAAAGCTTTTTCTCCCTTTCCTTGTAAAAGTACCGCAGCTATATCTTGCTGATTTTTCCACCTGAGCAATTGTGGAAATAATAGCGAAATCATCTCTTTGCTAAGGGCATTAAGTGACTTAGGCGCATTAAGCGTTGCTACACCAATTTTTTTACCGTTAGCACAGTTAATTTCTTCGAAAATAATTACATCGTTCATCTGGAGTCTCAATAAAACTTGTTAGTTTTCACATACGCACCTTTAATCACTTTATGTTAATTATTCACCATTAAACTAATAAATAATTATCCCGCAGATAGTGAGCAGAAAGTGATCAAGCGCTTTAAATGGCTAATAAAATAACTAGAGTAGCTCTCCTGCCCCTTCGGTAAGTAGTCGACGGGCAATAATAACGCGCATAATTTCATTGGTCCCTTCAAGAATTTGATGAACGCGGACATCTCTAAAGTAACGCTCTAATGGGTACTCTTTAATATAGCCATAGCCACCGTGAATTTGCAGAGCAGCATCACAGACTTGAAAACCAATATCTGTGGCAAAACGTTTTGCCATCGCACAGTATGCTGTTTTTTCAGGATCATCTTGATCCAGTTTATACGCTGCTAATCTAACCAATTGTCTAGCTGCCACAAGCTCTGTAGCCATGTCAGCTAATTTGAATTGTAATCCCTGAAAAGCAGCAATCGGTTTCCCAAATTGTTCTCGTTCACGCATATAGGCTGTTGCTGTATTCAACGCTTGTTGGGCAGTACCAATTGAACAGGTAGCAATATTAATTCGACCACCATCAAGACCTTTCATTGCCAGTGTAAAACCTTGCCCCTCCTCAGCAAGCAAATGATTACTTGGGATAATGACATTATCGAAGGTGACTAAACGGGTTGGTTGAGCGTTCCAGCCCATTTTCTCTTCGGCTTTACCATAAATAATGCCTTCGGAATTAGCTGGTACTACTATAGCGGAAACACCTTTTGGCCCGGGTTCGCCTGTACGTACCATAACCACCAAAACATCTGTCTCACCTGCACCTGAAATGAACATTTTACTACCGTTGATAATATAATTATCGCCCTCTCGTCTTGCACTAGTTCGCAAAGAGCCTGCATCTGAACCAGCACCAGGCTCAGTTAAGCAATATGATGCGAGCTTCTGACCTGTTACTAAATCAGGACACCAACTTTGCTTTATATGTTCTGAACCCCAAGTAGCAATCATCCAAGTGGCCATATTATGGATAGTCATCATAGCGGTAGTAGTGGTACAACCCATAGCAAGTTGCTCAAATATTATAGCGGAATCCAACCGACTCAAACCTAAACCACCAGCATCTTCTGGAGCATATAAACCACAAAAACCAAGTTCGCCAGCCTTAGCAATAACTGACTTAGGGAAAGTGTGCTGTAAATCCCATTGAGCAGCATTGGGTAATAATTCACTGTCACTAAATTGCTTGGCTGTATCAGCAAACATTTGTTGATCTGTAGTTAAATCAAAATTCATTACTCGTTCCTTGCCTGTTTTATAAAATTTCTAATGCAATAGCTGTTGCTTCACCGCCACCAATACATAGTGAAGCAATTCCTTTAGATAAACCCTTACTTTTTAGGGCATGAATTAAAGTCACCATGATACGAGCACCACTAGCACCTAAAGGGTGACCTAGTGCGCAAGCACCACCATTTACATTCACTTTATTAATGTCTAATGACATTTTTTCAATCGCTAACATGGTAACCATGGCAAAGGCTTCATTGATTTCAAATAAATCTACATCGCTTATTTGCCAATTAGCTTTCGCTAACACTTTAGTCATTGCTCCTACTGGCGCCACTGTGAACTCAGAGGGAGCTTGCGCATGAGTGGCATGAGCGACAACTTTACAAAGTGGGGTAAGACCGCGCTGTTCTGCTTCAGATAATTTCATCATAAGCAGAGCCGCAGCACCGTCTGAAATAGAACTGGAATTGGCGGCGGTTATAGTACCGTCTTTTTTAAAGGCTGCTCGCAATGTAGGTATTTTATCAGGGCGCGCATTTCCCGGTTGTTCGTCGGTATCAACATAGTTTTCACTGCGACGAGTTTTGACAGTAACAGGGCTAATTTCGCGCTCAAACGTTCCTGTTGTGATTGCTTGATTAGCTCGTTCAAGCGAGCGGATGGCAAATTCATCCATCGCTTCACGGCTAAAATTCGCTTGATCGGCTGTATCTTGTGCAAAACAGCCCATTGAAATACCATCATAGGCATTTTCTAAGCCGTCTTGCATCATATGATCAATTACTTGGCCATGCCCCATGCGTAAACCCGTTCTGGCTTTGGGCAAAAGATAAGGGGCATTGCTCATACTTTCCATTCCACCAGCAACGGCTACATCAATTGAACCTGAGATCAAAGCATCATGAGCTTGCATCGCTGCTTTCATTCCTGAGCCACAAACTTTATTAATGGTTGTACAGACGGTATCTAAAGATAACCCCGCCGCAATAGCTGCTTGTCTGGCAGGTGCTTGTTTTAAGCCAGCAGGTAAAACACAGCCCATAATCACTTCATCAATTTGATCGGTACCTATTGCTGATTCAGCCATAACCGCTTTAATGGTGTTAGCACCCAACGCTGTTGCTGTAACAGTTGCAAGGCAACCACCAAAACCACCCATAGGGGTTCTTAATGCAGATACAATGACAACAGGATCTGATAATGACATTTTATTCTCCAACAATTTAATCAAATACAATATGAAATAATCAACCAAGATTAACTTACTATCAGGTTTACGCCAACGTAAACTTAAAGGCTAATTTTGGTTTACTACAAAAAAGTGTAAGCACTTAATTACACCGCTGTAAATAAACACTATAAATATACAAAACCGATTCTGATAGCTGTGGCAATTAACAAAGCAATAGGGCGTTAATACAGTATAACGCACTTTACGTTTACGTAAACTTCATATACACTGATTTCATTGTGTCTTACAAGGTTAATTTAAATGAGTGAGAAGTTAACTTCGATAAAGTACTCGATTAGCGATTTATCGAAAGAATTTGATATCACAACACGTAGTATAAGGTTCTACGAGGATCAGGGATTAATATCTCCGGCCAGAAAAGGTCAAACTCGTATTTACAATCAACGCGACAAAGTTCGCCTGAAATTGATATTACGAGGTAAGCGGTTAGGCTTTTCCTTAGCGGAAACAGGTCGACTTTTTGAACTTTACGATGTTGATAAAACCAGCGCTACTCAACTAAGTAGTATCATTACACTCATTCAAAATAAAAAAGATGATCTAAAACAACAGCTTGATGATATATCTGCAGTGCTAATAGAGTTGAGTGATCTAGAAGCTAATTGTAAGAAAATTTTAAAATCATTAGATAAAAATTAATTGACTGGACTTAACCCCAGTTATTTGGATAAAAATAAATCAAGATGAATAAAAAATCAATCTTTCTTAATGTTGATTGAGTTTTATTAAAAGGAAAAAATATGATTTCACAATATAGTTCACTAAATTTCAACTTAGGCGAAACTGTTGACATGATTCGCGATCAAGTGAACGCATTTTCACGAGATGAAATAGCACCTCGTGCCGCACAAATAGATATTGATAACGAGTTCCCTAAAGACTTATGGCGAAAACTTGGCGATATGGGTTTATTGGGGCTTACTGTAGAGGAACAGTATGGTGGTTCTGGACTTGGTTATTTAGCTCACATTGTCGCGATGCAGGAAATTAGCAGAGCCTCAGCTTCCGTTGGTTTAAGCTATGGTGCAATGTCTAATTTATGCTTAAATCAATTAAGCAAAAATGGTACACACGCACAAAAACTAAAATACCTCCCTAAACTTTGCACTGGCGAACATGTTGGCGCATTAGCTATGAGTGAGCCAAACGCTGGTTCTGATGTCGTGAGTATGCAGTTACGAGCTGATAAGCAAGGCGATAACTACATTCTTAATGGCAATAAAATGTGGATAACAAATGGCCCAGACGCTGATGTTTTTGTTATTTACGCTAAAACAGATACTAGTGCAGGCTCTAAGGGAATTACCGCTTTTATTGTGGAACGTGATTACCCGGGGTTTTCTCGTCATCAAAAGTTAGACAAATTAGGCATGCGCGGTTCAAACACTTGTGAATTGGTATTTCAAAATTGTGCAGTACCTGCAGAAAATATCTTAGGTCATGAGGGTAAGGGTGTGCGTGTCTTGATGTCAGGATTAGATTACGAACGCGTCGTTTTGTCTGGTGGCTCATTGGGGATTATGGATGCTTGTATGGACTTAGTCGTACCTTACATTCATGACCGAAAACAGTTTGGGCAATCGATTGGTGAATTTCAGTTAGTGCAAGGTAAAGTAGCAGATATGTATACACAGATGAATGCAGCTAAGTCTTATGCATATACAGTAGCCGCAGCTTGTGACCGTGGAGAAACCACGCGAAAAGATGCTGCTGCTGTTATTTTGTATGCTGCTGAGTTAGCGACCAAAATGGCATTGGATACCATCCAGTTACTTGGCGGTAATGGTTACATTAATGAATTTCCAGCTGGTCGCTTATTGCGCGATGCAAAACTTTACGAAATTGGTGCTGGTACGTCAGAAATTCGTCGAATGCTAATTGGACGAGAATTATTTAACGAGTCAGTATAAAAACCGAAGTATTGACCTGTTTTATTGACGCTATTTTGCAAATAATTGACAATAATTACCGAATTTATAAGGTTAGCCTGTGGCAAAAATAATTAGTAAAATCAACACCCGCAGCCAAGAGTTTGTAGATAATGCAAACGCTATGCAAACACAAGTAAATGACTTACAAGAAAAGCTTAGCCAAGTTACATTAGGTGGCGGAGATAGAAGCCGGCAACGACATTTAGACAGGGGTAAATTGCTGCCTCGTGAACGAGTCAATGCTTTACTGGATCCAGGATCGGCTTTTCTTGAGCTTTCACAATTAGCCGCATACCAAGTTTACGAGGATGACGTCCCAGCAGCTGGTATTATCACCGGTATAGGTCGTGTTTCTGGACAAGAATGCATCATCGTTGCCAATGATGCGACGGTTAAAGGTGGTACATACTACCCCCTTACGGTAAAAAAACATCTCAGAGCACAAACAATCGCACAAGAAAATAATTTACCCTGCATATATTTAGTTGATTCTGGTGGCGCCAACTTACCCAATCAAGATGACGTATTTCCTGATAAAGAACATTTTGGCCGTATTTTTTTCAACCAAGCGACTATGTCAGCTAATAATATTCCACAAATTGCGGTTGTTATGGGCTCTTGCACTGCTGGTGGAGCCTATGTTCCTGCCATGGCTGATGAATCGATCATCGTTAAAGAACAAGGCACTATTTTTTTAGCTGGGCCGCCACTTGTCAAAGCCGCAACAGGCGAAGTGGTTAGCGCAGAGGAGTTAGGTGGAGCAGACGTTCATTGCCGAACATCAGGCGTAACCGATCATTTTGCGCAAAATGATCACCATGCTTTATCACTTGCTCGCGCTGCTATCAAAAATTTAAACCGTGTAAAACCTACTCGGCTCAATATTGATGAGTTAAATAGCGTTGTTGAACCTGATTACCCTGCCAGTGATATTTACGGCATTATTCCGAAAGATACACGCCAACCTTATGATGTCCGTGAAATTATAGCCCGTATTGTTGATGGCAGTCAGTTTGACGAATTTAAAGCGCTTTATGGCAGCACACTAGTTTGTGGTTTTGCTAAAATATTTAATTACCCTGTTGGTATTATTGCCAATAATGGGGTGTTATTCGGTGAATCAGCCGAGAAAGGTGCTCATTTTATCCAATTGTGTGCCCAACGCAAAATTCCCTTGGTGTTTTTACAAAACATTACCGGCTTTATGGTAGGTAAACAATACGAATCGGGGGGTATTGCTAAACATGGTGCTAAAATGGTAACCGCTGTTGCAACCGCTAAAGTCCCAAAATTTACTGTTTTAATTGGTGGTAGCTTCGGCGCTGGCAACTATGGTATGTGTGGTCGAGCCTTCGATCCACGATTTTTGTTTATGTGGCCTAATGCCAGAATTTCGGTCATGGGTGGTGAACAGGCAGCAGGCGTGTTAGCGCAAGTAACACGAGATAAAAAACACAAACTTGGTGAAGATTGGAGTACTTCCCAAGAACAAGCTTTCAAACAACCGATTATCGACAATTATGAGCACCAAGGGCACCCTTACTATGCGTCTGCTAGATTATGGGATGATGGTATTATTGATCCTGCAGATACTCGGCAAATCCTTGGTTTAGCTATTTCAACATCATTAAACAAGCCTATTGAAGAGACAAAATTCGGCATTTTTAGAATGTAAATAAAGTGTTTTTTTTATTGCTAGCATTTCACATGCGTTATTTCATTGTGTTGCGCTATAAATCGAATTACAACACATAAGGAAAGATAAATGTCAGTTAACAATGCAAATAAAGTGTTATTTCACTTAAATGACCCAGGTGTTGCAACGGTTACCCTAAATAATAGTGAAAAACATAACGCTTTTGATGACGTCATCATTAACAAACTTACAAGCCTGTTTAAAGAGATCAGCGCACGCGATGATATACATGTGATGGTACTAGCTGCAGCAGGCAAAAGCTTCAGTGCGGGTGCAGACTTAAGTTGGATGAAACGCATGGCAGGTTTCTCTTTTGAAGAGAATTTACAAGATGCAAATACGCTAGCAAAAATGCTTGAGACGTTAAATTTCATGCCACAAACAACCATAGCAAAAATTCAAGGTGCCACTTTTGGAGGTGCCGTTGGTCTTGCCAGTTGTTGTGATATTGTCATTGCCAGTAATCAAGCCAGCTTTTGTTTAAGTGAAGTAAAATTAGGGCTAATTCCTGCAACAATTAGCCCATACGTGGTAAATGCTATTGGCTTAAAAGCAGCGCGACGTTACTTTCAAACAGCTGAGCGATTCACCGCCGAAAGAGCCTACCAAATTGGTTTAGTTGATGAAGTTGTTGCTGCTGATGAATTATCAACAGCTGTTAAAGGTATGGTCAATAGCTTGCTCAAAAACAGTCCTGCAGCCATGAAATTAGCTAAAAAATTGGCCTTTGATGTTGCTTACCAAACAATTGATGAAACACTACTTAATGACACCAGTGCAAGAATAGCGAGCAGCAGAGTATCAATTGAGGGGCAAGAGGGCTTGAGTGCTTTTTTTGAGAAACGAAATCCAAGTTGGCAAGTTGTCGAGAATAACGTTAAGAGTAAAGGATAAATCCATGTTTCGTAAAATACTGATCGCTAACCGCGGTGAAATTGCCTGTAGAATCATAAAAACTGCTAAAAAAATGGGTGTTTTAACGGTTGCCGTCTATTCTGATGCTGATAAAAATGCTCTGCATGTGACTATGGCAGACGAAGCCATTTACCTCGGTGCTTCGCCCTCCAGAGACAGTTATTTAGTTATTGACAAGGTGATTACTGCGGCCATAAGAACAGGGGCACAAGCCATTCACCCAGGTTATGGTTTTTTGTCAGAGAATGCCGATTTCTGCAAAGCTTGTCAGCAAGCCGGTATTACTTTTATTGGCCCACCAGTAAGCGCGATAGAAGCTATGGGATCAAAATCCGCAGCTAAAAACATCATGGAAAAAGCACAGGTTCCTTTAGTACCTGGCTACCATGGGGAAAATCAAGATGAAGATACCTTAAAAGCCGCTGCAGACAAAATGGGTTATCCAGTGCTCCTCAAAGCGACTGCTGGTGGTGGTGGCAAGGGTATGCGACAAATATGGAGTGAAACAGAGTTCTCCGAAGGCTTTCTCGCTGCTAAACGAGAAGCAATGTCGTCGTTTGGTGACGATACCATGCTGGTCGAGAAATATTTAACGCAGCCTCGACATGTAGAGATTCAGGTATTTTGTGATAACCATGGCAATGCGGTGTTTTTATTTGAACGCGATTGCTCAGTGCAAAGACGCCACCAAAAAGTTATTGAAGAAGCCCCCGCCTTTAGTATGAGCGAAAGCTTGCGAAATAAAATGGGCCAATCTGCGATTAAGTCTGCACAAGCTATTGGTTATCAGGGCGCTGGTACTGTTGAATTTTTACTTGATGTAGATGGTTCATTTTATTTCATGGAAATGAATACTCGCTTGCAAGTAGAACACCCTGTCACTGAAATGATTTCAGGGCAAGACCTTGTCGAATGGCAACTGAAAGTTGCGGCAAATGAAACCTTACCTAAAACTCAACAACAATTATCTATTACGGGTCACGCTTTTGAAGCAAGAATTTATGCTGAAGATGCAGATAATGACTTTTTACCTGCTACCGGTAAGTTGAATTTATTAAAAACGCCAGAACAAGATAAACATGTTCGCATTGATACTGGTGTGCGCGAAGGTGATGAGGTCAGTATATTTTATGATCCCATGATTGCAAAATTAATTGTTTGGGATGAAAACAGAGAAAAAGCGCTACAACGCTTAGCAAAAGCGCTCAGAGAATATCGTATTGATGGAGTAACCACCAACATTGAATTTCTGTATAATGTTGCGACAACGAATGCCTTTATTGAGGCTAACATTGATACCGGTTTCATCGAGAAAAATCAGCATGCTATTTTTAATCGTGGTCAACAAAATAGTGACAAAAATAGACTATTACAACAACTGGCAACAGTGGCTTTATATCAAGTCCTTTCACTTGTAAACCAAGCAAAGTTAAATGCTCAAAATAGCTCGGATCCCTTTTCACCATGGCACCTAACCAATGCTTGGCGTTCGAATGAAGCGCATACTCAGCAAATAATTCTTGCTTACAGGGACCAGGAGTACCAAGTTAACTTAACTAAAGTTAACGCTGCAAAACCTGGTGCATATACAGTGACTGTTCATGCTGAACACATAAACGCAACTCGTTTTGATTGCCAAGCCGCACTTACCAACGACACCATTACAGTAACACTTGATGGTTATCGTCAACAGAGTGTTATCGCTTGTAACTTGCATAATATTTGTCTTTACCAAGAATACGGCAGTGTTAACTTCAAACTAATTACACCTGATTTAGGCAACAAACAAGATGCTGTAGATCAAGGCGGACTCTCAGCACCCATGAACGGCACTATGGTTAGTGTGCTTGTCTCTGTTGGTGAGCGAGTGCAAAAAGATCAACCGTTATTGATTATGGAAGCGATGAAAATGGAACACACAATCAAAGCACCATTTAAGGGTGTTATTGGTGAAGTCTACTTTAAGCAAGGTGATATGGTTGATGGTGGGACCGAACTATTAACTTTATTAGAACAAGATGCGGAAAACACATCAAAAACTGTATCAAAACAAACTCCAGAGGCATAAATGTCAGACGTTTCCCCTAGAACTCAATTAGCCTTGCCAAGTCATGTCAAAGTAGTAGAAGTTGGGCCTCGAGATGGTTTACAAAATGAAATACAACAAATTAGCCTAGCTGATAAGGTAACACTAATAGAGAAACTAGCTGACGCTGGTTTACGTTACATTGAAAGTGGTAGTTTTGTTTCGCCAAAGTGGGTACCACAAATGGCCTCATCTGCCGATGTATTTAAAACAATTAAAAGAGATAGCTCGGTAACTTACGCTGCTTTAACACCAAATATACGAGGCTATGAAACAGCGATAGCTGTTAATGCAAGCGAGGTAGCCATTTTTGCCGCGGCCTCAGAAAGTTTTAGCCAAAAGAATATCAATTGCTCAATTAAGGAAAGTATTGAGCGTTTTACCCCTATTATTGCCGATGCCAAACATCGAAACATAAGAGTAAGAGGATACGTTTCTTGTGTTGTGGGTTGTCCTTACGAAGGCGAAATTGATGAAAACAAGGTTGCCTCGGTTGCTGAAAAACTATTCAACATGGGCTGCTATGAAATATCACTTGGCGATACCATAGGTGTTGGCAACCCTGCTAGCGTAACTAAGATGTTACAGGCTGTAAGTGCCCGTGTACCTAAGGCTAACCTAGCAGTTCATTTTCATGATACCTATGGTCAAGCGTTAACGAACATTTACGCTGCGTTACAATCAGGTATTTCCGTTATTGATAGTGCTATTGCAGGCTTGGGCGGCTGTCCTTATGCTAGCGGTGCATCTGGCAACGTCGCCACCGAAGAAGTAGTTTACCTTTTAAATGGTTTAGGTATTACTACACATATTAATTTTGATAAATTGCTAGCTGCTGGCTGGTTTATTAGCGAGAAATTAGGCAAACCGCCAGTCTCGAAAGTATCCACTGCCTTTTTAGCAAAAAAGTAATCGATAATTTATCACAGCAGGAGAAAAGCATGGCTGGATTTGACAAAGTAGTGTCAAGCTACGAAGAAGCATTACACGGATTAACTGACGATATGACAGTTATTGCCGGCGGTTTTGGTTTATGTGGCATTGCAGAAAATTTGATTAACGAAATTAAGCGCCGTGGTACCAGTGGCTTAACACTGGTTTCTAACAATTGCGGCGTTGATGACTTTGGTTTAGGTATTTTGTTACCTAAGCGCCAAATAAAAAAAATTATCGCATCGTATGTGGGTGAAAATGCTGAATTTGAACGTCAAATGATGGCTGGTGAACTTGAGGTTGAATTGACACCACAGGGGACACTTGCTGAAAAAATGCGTGCTGGCGGTGCTGGTATTCCAGCATTTTATACAGCAACGGGTGTTGGTACACCGGTAGCAGAAGGCAAAGAAGAAAGAAACTTTAACGGCCGTGATTACATATTAGAAGAAGCAATTGTTGGTGACTTTGCTATTGTAAAAGCGTGGAAAGCTGACCGTTACGGTAATTTAATTTTTAGAAAAACAGCACGTAACTTCAACCCACTTGCCGCAACAGCAGGCAAGATAACCGTTGTCGAAGTAGAAGAAATTGTTGAGGTTGGTGAGTTAGATCCAGATCAAATTCACACACCAGGCATTTATGTCAACCGAGTTATTCAGGGTACCTTTGAAAAACGTATCGAACAACGCACTGTTCGCGTAAAAACGCCCAGTACAAATAACGGAGAACAATAATGGCTTTATCAAGAGAACAAATTGCTCAACGTGTTGCTCAAGAATTAAGAGATGGCTATTACGTTAATCTTGGCATAGGGATCCCAACTCTTGTGGCTAATTTCGTTCCAAACGGCATCGAAGTAATGTTGCAATCTGAAAATGGTCTGTTAGGCATGGGTGAGTTCCCAACTGACGATGAGATTGATGCAGATCTTATTAATGCAGGTAAACAAACGGTCACTATGGCAACTGGCGCCTCAGTGTTTGATTCAGCTGAGTCATTTGCCATGATCAGAGGTGGTCATGTTGATCTTACTGTTTTAGGTGCTTTTGAAGTTGATGTACAAGGTAATATCGCCTCATACATGATCCCGGGTAAGCTGATTAAAGGCATGGGTGGGGCAATGGATTTAGTCGCTGGTGCTGAAAATATTATTGTTACCATGACACATGCTTCAAAACACGGTGTGTCAAAACTACTTAACCAATGCAGCTTGCCCTTAACAGGTAGAGGTTGTATCAAAAAAGTCCTTACTGACCTGGCCTACCTAGAAATTAAAGCAGGAAAATTTCATTTATTAGAACGTGCTCCCGGTGTTTCAGTAGAAGAAATTATAAAATTAACTGAAGGTGAGCTTGTCATTCATGGTGATGTACCAGAAATGAGCTTTTAATCTCTGTAAATATATGTTCAATAAATAACCGAAAAACCTGGTTATTTATTGAACAAAAAAAACCTAAGTCATCGTAATAAAAATAATATATACAAAAACTTAATACTAGATTTTAGTAATTTAATATGATTTTTTTCATATTTAATCTAGTCAATCATTAACCTTCTATCCTTGTTATAAACAGCCAATTTTCAACGTTAAACTTGCACTTTGCCCCTATTTACTTGATACTTAGCAATGACAAAGAAAAGGCAAAACACGCGAAATCGTGTCACGCAAAACCACCGGTCTAAGGGTCATTAGTATCGCTCTAATGATCTATGACAGCGGAGTCACCTCGTTAATAGGTACATCCCGTGGTTTTTTCTTTTATTAACTCAATTTATTTAAGGTTTATAAAATGAAAAAATTATTAATAGCTTTCACCATCACGTTTTTAGTATTAACGTCTGCTGTAACGACACCAAAGGCCAACGCTGCTGACATTGCGACAAGTTTATGTGAGTACGTGGCTAGCGATGACAAAAAACGCATGCGTTCTTTTTTAAAGACTAATAAACTGAAAATTCGTCGAATATTCGGTGGTATTCAGTGTAATGGTAAAAACTTATTAGAGTTTGCGGCAGTATCAGGTTCAATTAAAACAGGTTCTTTGATGATTTCAAAATTACCAAAGAAAGTTGTTTCAGAAAACCTGCCATTGCTACAAGCTGGATCGCAACCATTGATAGATGCTGCTAACGCTCGCGTGAGCAGTTAAAATTATTTTAAAGTAGACGTTTATACCTTTTAGCAATGAAAATGGATGAGTACAAGTAATACTATTTAATAATTCTATGTCATTTTAAAGAGCCAGCATACGCTGGCTTTTTTTTATCTGTAAAATACCTGTAATTGATAAATCACCAGAGTAACATAGCGAAATAAACAAAAAGTCATTAAACTAGTAATGTAAAGCTAATTTAAAAACAACTATTTAGCCAAAAAATAATTCTTTATATGACCCTAAAAAGAAATTACCTAGAGAGTAAAAATGCGTTAGTACTGACAGGAGGTGGTGCCCGTGCTGCTTATCAAATAGGGGTATTATCTGCTATTACTAAGTTTATCCCTAGAAATCATGGTATCCCCTTCCCTATACTCTCAGGAACATCAGCTGGAGCGATAAATTCAACGGCATTAGCTTGTTATGCTTCATGCTTTCATCTTGGGGTAAAAAAACTCGAGTGGGCTTGGAAAAATTTCAATATCTCTAGCATTTATCATAGTGATCCTTTCAACGTCTTTAGTCATGTAGCCAAAGGCATGTTAGCAAGCTTTCAGGCTAATTACGCTAACAAGCAACCACGAAGCTTACTTAACAATGCACCACTGAGAGAGCTATTAACTGAAATAGTTGACTTTAAAAGAATTGATAACAATATAATGCGAGGTTACTTATCTTCAGTAGCGGTTACGGCATCGAGTTATAGCTCTGGAGACTCTATTAGCTTTTATCAGTCTGATGGTAATACCCCAAATTGGTTAAGAGCGAGGAGACGCGGTGAATTGAGCCAACTAAATACTCAACATTTAATGGCGTCAGCAGCCATTCCTATGATCTTTCCATCTGCTAAAATTAAAAACCAACACTTTGGCGATGGTTCAATTCACCAACTATCGCCATTAAGTCCAGCCATTCATTTGGGGGCGAAAAAAATATTTGTTATTGGCGTTGAACAACCCAAAAAAATCTCAGCTAGTGTACTTGATAGCCAACATCCTCCGACTTCAGGAACAATTGCAGGTCACTTACTCGACTCAATTTTTGCTGACACAATGCACAGTGATCTAGAACGTATGGCGAGAATTAATGAGACGTTGAAGTTAATCTCGTTAAAAAAGAGAAACGCTAACGAAGGTTTACAACATATAGATAGTTTTGTTATCAACCCTAGCCAAGATATCAACCTTATTGCTGCTAAATATTATTACGACTTACCTATATCTATTCGTTTACTTTTCAGAGCAACAGGCATCGGCAGTAACTCCGAATCAAGTCTTATAAGTTATCTATTGTTTGATAAAAACTTTTGTAGTGAATTAATTAAATTAGGCTTCGCTGATGCAATGCAACAAGAGCACAATATTAAAGAATTTCTTAATCTAACATAACGTATTGATATCGATTACTCTTACCTTAGTTGTCATAGATAACTCTTTAGTTCAACTGCATTTAATTTTAGCTAATGTAAACAATATTCAAGAATCATTTAATTTCAAAATGATTTCTTAGTCACCACTTGGCTCAATTAAAAACAAATTTCGCATCAACAATTGCCTTGAAGTAAATGAATTTATCACTTAATTAAATACATAACGACACCAGAAAGTTTTATTCATCAGAGATGAAGTTAACTCACCCAAACCTTAGATAAACAATATCTACAGTTCAGGTTAACTGCTATTTTTACTCAGTAAATACCAAACACACTGTTCAAGTGTTTTTAGACTTTTTTAACTTCTCCCCTTTGCAGGTAACGTTCAAGTTTCTCAACCTTTCTGGGTTTACCACGAACCACTAAAGTATCTTGGTTTTGTAGAATAGTTTCTATCGCAGGAGACTCAGTTTCTTCATCATCACGTCGCAAAGCCACCACATAAACCCCCTGTGTTTCAATATTGAGTGAGGCAATAGTTTTTCCAGACGCAAACGAGTTATTAGTAATCATTATTGCGTGAGCAAATTCAATTCGGTCAATGGCTGAGGGGCTCATATCAGTTTGCTCACCTTGAAAGAAACCGTGTAAATGATTGTAGTGGTTTTTACGTTCTTTTTGAACGCGACGCATGATTCGAGAAAAAGGCACTCCCGATAATGACAATACTTGAGAAACCAGCATTAAACTCCCTTCTAAACTCTCGGGAACTACTTCATTAGCGCCAGCATCTTGAAGTATATTCAGTTGATCATCATTTCGTGTTCTTACCAGAATAGGTACTTGCTCATTCATACTTCTTACTTTTTGAATGACTTCGAGTGATTGTTTATCATTGCCAAAAGCAATCACGACTAATTTAGCTTGCGATAAATGGGCAGCATTTAATATTTCAGTTTGCCTTGAGGAACCAAATAGTACATTTTCGCCAGCTTCTCTGGCTTTTTGAGTGCGTAATGGGTCAACATCTATCGCAACAAAATCAATTTTATCTTGCTTTAAAAAACGACTAACGGTTTGTCCTATGCGGCCAAAACCACAGATAATCACATGATCTTGTAGGGTTTTCTTTTCAGATAACTGAGATAGGTCTAACGACTCTAACGATTTTTCTTGACTAATAAATAACGCCCACGATCTTGCGTTATTTATCATATAAGGTGTAATGGCCATACTAATGACACCAGCCCCCAATAACATGGAAGCAACATTAGGAGGTAATACGTTGCTTTGACTGGCGAGTGCAATTAACACGAATCCAAACTCGCCCATCTGAGCGAGCATAAAACCAGAAGCCCAGCCATCTTTTTTTGATTCACCCGCTTTCACGGCAAGGCTTTTAATAACCAAGATTTTTATTGCCATAAAACATATCATCAGACCCAATAAACTAAAAGGTGAAGACAACACCAATCCTACGTCAAGCTTCATACCGACAGTAATAAAAAACAGCCCAAGTAAAATGTCACGATAAGGTCTAATATCCGCCTCTAACTGATGTTTATATTCACTTTCACTCAACATCATACCAGCCAAGAAAGCACCAAGTGCCATAGATAAACCGAACCATTGGGTAAATGCAGCAGCCAATAACGTTACCAGAAGTGTCGTTAATACAAAAAGCTCATCGGTTCTGACTTGAGCAATGACGTTAAATACTCTGGGCAGTAACCACTTACCAATAAAAAATAATAGAGCGACAACAACCACACCTTTAACCATGGCCAGAAGCAGCGCCCAAATCATGGATGTTTGGCTATCCATAGCGAGCATCGGAATGATGATGAGTAATGGCACAACCGCGACATCTTGAAACAGTAAAATGGCCACAGAAAGCTGACCAGATTTCCTTTTCATTGCCCCTGTTTCGCTTAATTGCCTAATGACTATCGCTGTAGAAGATAGGGCTAGTATGCTGCCGACAACAAATGCCGCAGGAAAGCTTAAACCAAACACTAAGCCAACTAATAAAAAAACCAGTAATGAAATGCCAACTTGAAGGCTACCAACCGACACCACCAAATGTCGCATTGCCATTAAACGAGGCAATGAAAATTCTAGGCCTAAAGTAAAAAGAAGAAAAACTATACCGAGTTCAGCAAAGTGGTCATAATCGACCTGTTCATGAGCTATGTCTAAACCGTGTTGGCCAACAATTACACCCGCCACTAAATAAGCTAAAATGGCGGGGAGGTTAAGCCGACGAAATAGCCATACAACAAAAACGGCACAAGTCAGCATCGCAAGAATTTCAAAATAACCGTTCACATAATGTCCTTTTATTAAGCAAGATCATTTTAAGGGTCAATAGGCAAGATATTCCCTTATTATCACAGCGGCAAGTTATTGCCACCCTACTTTCGATATTGCCATAAATGTTAACCTTTTTTAATAGTTTATCTAAGTTATAAACATATTACCGACTAAAAACATTGGATTGAACGCTTAAGGTTAAACTTTAGTCTGCAAATGAAGTTTATATTACGATAAAGCCAATAACATAAAATCTTGGTGCATTTTTTGCTTCATTACTAAGTAATTAAGGTTACGTCAAAAAAACGTTTCAGGAGAATACTCAGGCGTTTGACGAAGTCATTGGGTTAATGAGGTTGTAATATGCAAACATTAAATGTACTTGATAATAGATTTTCACAATTCGAGACCTATAGTCAACTTAATACCGAAGGTATTATTGCTGAAAACTTTACCCAGTTAATGATTGATAATAAGCAAGTCATCGCAATTATGAATCAATTACAAACGACCTTAGACATAGACGAAATATTAGCTATTTTAGCCACTGAAGCTGCTAAATATATTGATTTTTCAGGGCTATATTTTAAAAATAAGCAAATTAGTAAAACAATGCGCGGTAGCAGGAGAGGTAAAAAAGAAAGCACCTTTGATTTAAAAATTAATGATCAATTCATCGGGACGCTCAGTTACGGCATAAATACGCCAATTAACTTAACAAACTATCGCGTACTAGAGCAACTACATCAATGCTTTTTACACCCGTTGAAAAATGCTATTACCTATTATAGTGCCATGCAACTTGCTATGCAGGATGCCTTAACTGGCTTAGGTAATCGACGTTACTTTGATGAACAGTTAAAGCGTGCTATGCATAACGCTAATCGTCATCATAGCCTAGTTGGATTAGTGTTAGGTGATTTAAACAAATTTAAAAGTATTAATGATAACTTTGGTCACAATACTGGTGATCTGGTACTTAAAGAGTTTGCGAGTATTCTTCGCCACTGTATTCGTGAATCAGACAGTCTATTTAGGTTTGGCGGTGATGAGTTTGCGATTATTGTTGAAAATGCCAATGAAAATGCACTAACGTTAATCGAACAACGTGTCAATCTAGCATTGGCGAACAATGCATTACTGAGTAAATATCAATTAGGCTGCAGTTTAGGCTCTACCTTTATGAGTAACTCAGATAACGAAGAAAGCTTCTTTAAGCGAGCTGATGAAATACTCTATCGCAATAAAATTCAGCTCACTACACATTTGAGTGTCGTCTGATGGGCAAGTAATATCAATAATCCCCTTAAACTGATGAGCACTGCTGCACTAACATCATGCTTCACATACACTATGTTATAAACTAACTGCCAAGTAACTTATCATCACTCATAGAGCTACTTTTTTCTAAACCTTGCAAAGCTAACTTACGTTCATGCGATGACGCATTAACTAATAATCGGCAAAATCGTACTGTTTTGGCAAATAAGGCCTGATCAATATCACTACGTTCACTCACTATGCAACGCAATACCTTATAAAAATAGATCTCATCAATATAAAAAACATTACAGTAATATGTAACTGCCTCTGATATTGATGGATAGAGAACACCATCAAAACTAAAAGTTTCGACGGCTTGCGTTGAATAATCCAATTCATTAAGTTCAACACCGTCAATTACAAGTGGCCAGCCTTGAAAGTTAACTCTGCCTTTGGCTACTTCGAACATGAACCATGCACTGCGAGCAAAGCCAGCAAAGTTACCTTGTTCAAATTCACTGTTAGCGAGCTCTTCTTGAGTCCAATTAACACCTATTGCCAGGTGTTTAGCATACGTTGTGATTAACTTTTCCTTAACGAAACGCCTAACTTCCCAGATAGAAGATAAGCTAGGTTGACTGGCAAATGTTCGGCATTCATGACAACTTTCAACAATCAATGCTGGGTGCGTACATTGCGCATTGACAGTTAACATGTCGAACTCATCTTCACTGCCTTGTTGAGTAGGAAAGGTAAAAAAACCTTGATGAGGCTCACCACAAAACCAACAACAATGACGATTATTAAATGGTGTTTCTGTTTGAATCGCTGCCTTTGCCATAAAGTCACCCAGAACGGTAATAAAAATTAACGTTTTTTCTGAATTTTTGTATTGTATTTAGCCTGTGTTCTTGCGGTTGTATTTTTTCGTTTAGCCTGAGATTTTATGGTTTTTTTCGCAATTTTTTGATTTTTTTCTTGCGTTGCTCGGTACCTATTTTTACTTTCACGTTTTACGGTTGCCTCTTGATACATTTCAGCTTCTTGCCTATTAAATTCGTAACCTGGGGCAACAATTCGTTCAAATTTTCGTTGAATTAATTGTTCGATGTTCTCTAAAAAACGTTCATCTTTGGGGCTAACGAGAGAAATAGCAGTACCCAATTTACCTGCTCTGCCAGTACGACCGACGCGATGGACATAATCTTCAGCTAAAAACGGTAAATGAAAGTTCACCACATAGGCAAGTTCTGGAATATCTAAACCACGTGCGGCAACATCTGTTGCTACCAACACTCTGACCCTACCCTCAGTAAATTGCTCTAGCGCTTTATTTCGTGCTCCTTGAGTTTTATCGCCATGACATAATGCTGCCTTTATGCCGTCAAGCTTCAGTTCTTTAGCTAAAGTATTAGCGCTTTCTTTGGTACCGGCGAAAACCAATACCTGCTGCCAATTATTAACACCAATTAACTCAGAAAGCAGCTCTCGTTTTCGCGCTTCACTTACCCAGTAGACGGCTTGTTTGACTTTGCCTGATGTGGTGTTTTGTTTTGAAATACTGACAGTTTTAGGTGATTGTAATAATTGATTTGCTAACGCCTTTACCCGTTCTGAAAAAGTCGCAGAAAACATTAAGGTTTGATGTTTATGTTTAATTGCCACTAATAATTTTTCAATATCAGTTAAAAAACCCATATCAAGCATTCTGTCCGCTTCATCAAGTACCAGAAATTTAACTTGAGATAAATCAACATTATGCAAATGTAAGTGTTCTAATAGTCGACCGGGTGTTGCCACTAAAATATCTAACCCTTGTTTTAACATGGCTGTTTGTGCGGCCATTTTTCCGCCACCATAAACCACGCCGCTTTTAATGGGTAAAAACTGACTAAATTGCTTTATATTTTCACATACTTGATTAGCAAGCTCGCGGGTTGGTGTTAAAATAAGGGCTCTGATACCTTGACCTGAAGCACTTTTTTTAACAATAATTTTTTCACCATTGATTGATTTTTGGCTATCTACTGCATGATTAGCATTAGCAATAACCTCTAAAATGGGTAAACTGAAGGCAGCTGTTTTGCCAGTGCCGGTTTGCGCACTAGCTAAAATATCATGGCCTTGACGAATCAGCGGAATAGCAGACTGTTGAATAGGTGTTAAGTTTTTATAACCACACGCTTTAACTGCTTTTAATAAATCTGCACTGAAGCCAATTGCATCAACACTCATATTTCACCTAACCCCAAATAAACACTTAAATTGCTCAATTGGCGCGGATTATAATACAAATACGTGCTAAAAGCAGAATTTGTCTTTAATAAGTGGTCAAGATAATAATAATTTAGGCTTAATTATTCTAATACAACATAGTTGTCATTTAAGCCTGGCTATATCATTGGAGTTAGCAATAGCTCGCATCAACAAAGCAATGCCTAACTTGAGTTTTATGTTAATGCAATTGGAGAAGTCACAGGCGCTGCAACCCCTGCTGCCACATAAGGTATAACCCGCTCAATAACACCTGCAATATCAAGTTGGTTGTTAAAATCGTTTTGAGCAATATCTATCAGTGCTTCGGTTGAAGACATAGTAAAAACAATCGTACCCATGGTGAAATGTAACCGCCAAAACATTTCTTCAGCACTTAATTCAGGGTAAGCAATTTTAATAGCCTTGGTAAAGTTAGTAAAAACATTGGGATATTGTGTGGTTAAAAACCACCGTAAAAATCCTTGACTATCGGTGTAGCCTCGCCCCAATAATTGTAAAAAAGTGCTAGTGCCATTTTCTTTAAATGCATTTAAATTCAATAGCGGTTCAATAAACGCTGAAAAAACATCATGAAGACTGGGTTTAGTCGTATTGTCACAAAGCATTAATAAAGCTGACTCTAGTTGAGGAGACAACTCATCCATGTAACGTGACATAACCGCTTTTATTAACTCTTTTTTCGAACCAAAATGGTAATTAACGGCGGCTAAATTAACATTGGCTTGACTGGTAATTTCCCTAAGTGATGTGCCGTTAAAACCTTTGTCTGCAAAAAGTACATCGGCAGCATCTAATATTTTATTTTTAGTACTCATAAGTTATCTTCTAACAGCTATATTATTCAGGGGGCTATGTTGCTGTCTTATTAATTTATAAGCTAGCCTTTTTATACAAGCCATATTTTTTTGTTATCTAACAAGGTACAACAAGTTCAAACAGCTGTTTAAAATAACGTACTTTTTGCAAAAAGGTCAAGACTTTTGCTTAGCCGAAATTTTTTTTTAGTTATAAAAAACTAATGTAAAGACAAGAAAAAGTACAACATTTCCTTACCCAACATCTACTGGGGTATAGTTACTAGGCTTAACTACAAAATTAATTACATTTAACAACCTAATGATTTAAGAAAATACTATCTTTTGGCATACTTTAGTTGATAGATAGACTGTAGTAACCGCTTTACTGATTATTTTTTCGTGTTTTTAATCATACCATTGAAACCAAGCTGCATTGACATATACTAACGACACCTTAATTTAGTAAGACATCTATTATAATAATGAAAAAAATCACACATCACTTAAAACTCACTGGAATTGCAATAATCATAGCAAGCTCTTTGTCAGCTTGTAACTCTGATAGTATTGAGCAAAACAAAACACCACAAGACTCTGTAGCCAAAACCAATACAACATTATCTCAAGCTGACGCCCAACAGTTTTTAGATAAGGTAGAACAAGAACTGGTGACACTGAATTTAGCCGGTGCTCGCGCGGCTTGGATATATGCCAACTTCATTACCGAGGACACTGCTGCTTTAGCTGCAGATGCTGATCAAAGATCCACTGAAGCCGGGGTTCGTTTTGCAATGCAAGCAGCAAGGTTTGATAACGTTAATGTTAATGCTGTACAACGCCGTCAGTTAACTATCTTGAAACAAAGCTTAGTCATGCCAGCACCACAAGATTCAGATAAATCAGCTGAGCTGGCAAAAAT
Organism: Colwellia sp.; assembly: GCA_042091395.1. GTDB lineage: Bacteria > Pseudomonadota > Gammaproteobacteria > Enterobacterales > Alteromonadaceae > Colwellia. Next base: position 6,309 of record JBELHN010000039.1, on the reverse strand, counting down.
AGGAGCTGAATTAGGGAGTTTATATGGCAAGGGCAGCTATACCACTAATGCAGGTAAAAAACTGAGTTTGGGCGACATGACGGCAATTATGGCGACTTCTCGTAATTATGATGAATTACTGGAGATGTGGTCTGGTTGGCGACAAATCAGCCCTGATATGAAGCCCTTATATAGCCGCCAAGCTGAACTTGTTAACGAAGGAGCAAAAGGCCTTGGTTATGACGACTTAGGCGCAATGTGGCGTTCAAATTACGACATGCCTGCTGATGATTTTGCAAAAGAACTCGATCGCTTGTGGGGTCAAGTAAAACCTTTGTATGATGATTTACATTGTTATGTAAGAAGCGAGTTAGGTAATACCTATGGCACCGATAAAGTACCTCAAGATCAACCGATTCCAGCCCATTTATTAGGTAATATGTGGGCTCAATCGTGGGGAAATATTTATGATTTAGTAGCACCAGAAGATGCCGATCCTGGTTATGATGTTACTAAGCAGCTAGCAGAGCATAACTATGATGAAGTGAAAATGGTTCGTGGTGCAGAAAACTTCTTCACCTCTTTAGGCTTTGATGCTTTACCCGACACTTTTTATACTCGCTCTTTATTTACCAAGCCCGCTGATCGAGACGTTATTTGTCATGCAAGTGCCTGGGATCTTGATGCTAAAGACGATATTCGTATTAAAATGTGTATTCAAAAGACAGGAGAAGAATTCAACGTTATTCACCATGAGCTTGGACATAACTTCTATCAACGAGCCTATAAAAATCAACCTGTCTTTTTTCAAAATAGTGCCAACGATGGCTTTCATGAAGCCATTGGCGACACCATTGCACTCTCTGTAACACCCAAGTACTTAAAGCAAATAGGCCTCATTGATACCATTCCTAATGAATCCAAAGATATTGGTTTATTAATGAAACAAGCACTGGATAAAATCGCTTTTATTCCATTTGGCTTGATGGTTGATCAATGGCGCTGGCAGGTATACGCAGGCGATATAACGCCAGAAGACTACAATACTGCTTGGTGGCAGTTGCGCGAAAAATATCAAGGTGTAGCTGCGCCAATATCCCGTGATAAAGACGCTTTTGATCCAGGCGCAAAATATCACGTGCCGGGAGGGGTGCCTTATAGCCGTTATTTCTTAGCTCACATTCAACAGTTTGAATTTCATCGTGCATTATGTGAAATTTCAGGTAACACTGATCCGATTCATCGCTGCTCTATATACAATTCTAAAGCAGCTGGAACGGCACTTAACACCATGTTAGAGATGGGTTCAAGTAAACCGTGGCAAGAGGCTTATAAAGTGATTACCGGTAATGAAACCATGGATGCCAGCGCTATTCTAGATTACTTTGCGCCCTTGCATACATGGTTAAAAAATAAAAACCAAGGTAAACAGTGTGGGTTTTAAATGCCAAGATATTTAATGCCTTAAAGTAACGTTTAACCGCTAGGCTAATTTATCACTACACCCTGATAAATTAGCCTTAACTACTAGTTAACAGCAATATAAAAATAGATGTAATAATCAGTATAAAACGACAACATTTATAAATAATAGAAAATACTAAAAAGCCTCCAAATTAAACATTCAAGGCTTTTTTAATGAACAGAGTTTTTAGTTATGGGGTGCTAATGCTACCTTGTTAACTTTAAATTGTTAATAATGAACCTATTAACTAACTTATAGCTAAGTAACTAAAAGATAACTAATAGGTGATTCACAGAAGGTTATAAGCGATTCATAGGTAACCATTAGTCTAATTAATGTGCTCAGCATCAGCGAACAAATTAAAATTAAAGCAATCAAACTAACTCATATGAACCAGCATGTGTGAAGGTTTCTCTAAGAATGACTTCCACAAATTACAAAAACGAGCAATCGTGCCGCCATCAATTACACGATGGTCACCAGACCAACTCACTTGCATAATGTGGCGCGCTTCAACATCACCTTGCTCATTATAACGGGGCAGTTTTTGCAACTTACCTAACGCCACAATCGCTGCCTCAGGCTTATTGATAATAGGTGTGGCGATAGTGCCACCAATAGCCCCTATATTAGAAATGGTAATGGTACCACCTTTAAGATCTTCACTACTAACCCGACCACTGCGGGCATCATCAGTTAAACGCATGATGTCTTGAGCTAGGCTTATTATTGATTTTGTTTGCACCTGTTTTATATTAGGTACCAGTAAGCC
>JBELHN010000039.1:0-3993 GCA_042091395.1 Colwellia sp. | reverse complement strand
GTAAAGTGTGGAATAGTACTTACGCTTTCTTGCATAGCTGCAGCCATCACTTTTTTAATACCACGAATGGCTTCAACCTTTGTGCTACCAGGCATATTTACTTGTTGATTGTTGCTAACAACGAGCTGCTGGCCATGTTCTTGGTGGGCTAAAACGTCGTCTTTGTATACACGGCCTTTTTTACCGCTGCCTGTCACTTGTTGAATATTTACTTCAAGCTCTCTAGCCACCCTTCTAACCGCTGGGCTCGCAAGTACTTTGTCAGGGTTGTTATGCGTTGAGGCCTTAACAAGTGTTGCAGTAGATGGGGCCTCGTTACTAACGGGAGACCTATCATGCTTATTCACCGCTGCATTTTCAACAACATCTGCTTGTTCTATTTTACGCTCAACATGATCTGCTTCTGGCGTCATGGCAAATAAGGCTGAATGCACCTTGGCAATATCACCTTGTTTATAATAAAGTTTTTCAACAACACCTGAGTGCATGGCGGGAATTTGCACTAATGCTTTGTCTGTCATCACATCAGCCACTGGTTGGTCTTCCGAGATGACCTCCCCTTCTTTGACAAGCCACTCAACTAACTCACATTCAACAATACCTTCACCAATATCAGGTAATATAAAATCAATACTCATGTTCTTCTTCCTGTATGTTGCATGTTATCGTTAAAAGTTAACGGTTTTTTTAATTGCTTCGTATACTTTTAAATGATCACTCACGTATTCTTTTTCTAATGCTAAAGGGTAAGGCGTATCTAACCCGCACACTCTGGCTATGGGTGACTCTAGACTAAGAAAACATTTATCTTGAATAGTTGCGGCAATTTCACTGGCAAAACCCGCGGTAAGCGGTGCTTCTTGGCTAATAAGTAAACGCCCTGTTTTTGTTACAGACTGGCTAACCGTGTCAATGTCCCAAGGAAGAATAGTTCGTAAATCAATAACTTCACAAGAAATCCCCTCGTTACTGGCCATGTTGGCAGCTTGTTCAATAATTTCCATTTGTGCTCCCCATGCGAGTAAAGTGATGTCTGTGCCCTGCTGCACAACCTCGGCTTTACCTAAGGGTAATTGGTAATCTTCTTCGGGTACTTCACCAACTGAGGCTCTGTATAAGCGCTTTGGTTCAAAAAACACAACAGGGTTGTCATCTCGAATAGAGGCCAATAATAAACCTTTTGCTTGATAAGGGTTTCTCGGTATAACAACTTTCAAACCCGGTGTGTGAGCAAAGTATGCCTCAGGTGATTGACTATGATACAAACCACCTGCAATACCGCCACCGTAAGGGCTACGAATAGTTAACTTACCGACATTAAATTCATTACCTGAACGGTATCTAAATTTTGCTGCCTCATTGACTATTTGATCAAAGGCAGGAAAAATATAATCCGCAAATTGAATTTCGGCAATAGCAACACTGCCCTGCGCTGCTAAGCCATTAGCAAAACCGATAATACCTTGCTCTACCAAGGGGCTATTAAAACAGCGTGCTTTTCCATATTTTTCTTGTAGGCCACTAGTAGCCCGAAATACACCACCAAAATGGCCAACATCTTCACCAAAACATACCGTCCGGTCATCGTCTGCCATGGCAATATCGAGTGCACTGTTAATTGCGTGTAATAAATTAATTTTCGCCATGATTAAAATTTTCCTGCCGTAAATGGATAAGCTTCTGGGTATTTTTTTACGTGTGCTTTCACCTCGTCTAATTGTGCTTGTAACTGCGGTGATGGTTGATCATAAACGTCGGTTATCATGGTATCAATGTGCGGTTTATCAACCTTTTCAGCAACTTTAACGGCAGCAAGTACTTCTTCACGATACTGTTCAAATAGCACACTGTCTTGCGATTCATCCCACCAAGCTTGCTTAAGCAGCCAGTTTTTCATACGCGAAATAGGATCATGGCGTTGCCATTTCGCCTCCTCTTCTTTGGTACGATAGCCGGAAGGATCATCAGACGTTGAATGAGCACCAAGACGATACGACATGGCTTCAATTAACACTGGCTTACTTTCTTTAACGGCATAGGCACGGGCAATTTGGGTGGCTTTAAGTACCGCTAAAATATCGTTTCCGTCTATACGGATAGTTTTAATACCGTAACCAACACCACGTGAGGCAATACCATTGCCCTTGTATTGTTCATCTGCAGGGGTAGAAATAGCATAGCCATTATTACGACAGAAAAATATCACTGGCGCTTCTTGCACCGCCGCCATGTTTAAACCGGCATGAAAATCACCTTCAGAAGCGGCGCCTTCACCAAAATAACATAAGGTAACTGCATCAAGCCCTTGTAATTTTTGTCCATAGGCATAACCTGTTGCTTGCGGAATTTGGGTAGCAAGTGTTGATGATACGGTCATGCAGTTAAGGGCTTTGCAACCATAGTGGATAGGCATTTGCCGACCTTTTCCTAAATCATTGGCATTACTGAACATCTGATTCATAAAATCTTCAAGGCTGAAATCACGAAACATTAAGGCGCCCTGTTCACGGTATTGCATCATGATCATATCCTGCGGATACAAGGCCGCAGCACCGCCCACACTAGTCGCTTCTTCACCCAGTGCTGTCATGTAAAAACTTAATCGCCCTTGGCGTTGCGAGGCCACCATGCGCTCATCTAACACACGATGAAATGCTAGGGTTTTATATATTTTAATCGCCAGTGTTTGGTCTATTTCGGGTAAGTCAGCATTTGGGTATGTATTGCCGTCTTCATCCAAAATTTTTAATTCTGGAATTTCAACACTGTTACCATCAATAAACTGAGGTTGATGCACTGCAGGTCCATCATCATAAAAATCTGTGCTCATAATGTTCTCTTCTCATGTCTCTGGTGCGCACTTACGCACATTAGAGATCTGTAAAAGTATATGATTCTAGTTAAGGTATTAAATACTCTGCTTTACTAGACTCACTGGGCGCTATGTTATTTTTAGTATAGCCACTTAATACCGAATATAGGTATGTTGTAATAACTGCCTAAACCTTACCTTTACGTTAACTTACATTCAATAAACATGCACAAAGAAGTGTTACACCTGTCAGTAACAAGTGAGCAATTTTCTTTACAGTTGTAAAAAGCTTCCTAAAATTTAGGGGAAGGAATCATGAGGAACGGGGAGGAGTGTTCAGTAATAATCACTTTCTGGTAAGTAAGGAATTATTAAGCAGTAATAATTTAACAGGCGCTCATTAATTTTTTAAGTTAATAACCGTTAAATAAACCCGGAACTTACCAAGCATTAATCATTATTCTTATATAACAGCTATAACAGCTTAGTTTTTTTGGATGCTTGAACCAGTTTATCCATGTTTTTTATAAACTTTTCAAAGCTAAAGTTTTGAATTTCTTGTTTTTCAACTGAAATACCTTGAATAGCTATTTCTCGCTCAATTAGGCTTTTCCAGTAGTGAAGTACTATGTTTGAGAATTCATTCTTATCATTTAATTTCTTTATTAAGTTTTTCTTAGAATTATGAAATTGTTTTTCTTGGTCGAAAAAAACATCTTTGCTAATATTATGGAAATATTGATTAATATATTCTGACATATCAGCTTCCTTGTTAGATATAGTCAGCCTTATTTCTGGGTTTCCATCACTATAAAACAAAACTAAATTTGCATCATAACTAGCAGCTTGATTAAACCTTACTTCATTAAAAAAATGGTTGGCACTCATGTTTTGTAGTATTTTGCCAAATACATGTGCTTCTCTTTTATGCAAAAAATTCAAAGGGAAGCTCACACAATTTTCGCCACAATTGTACCTAGTTACAGAACTATCTACGGTTAAGTTTTCGTCACTACTTTGATTTAGTTTAATATCAAAGTATTTCGCTACTACTTGTGATGTGTTAGCTACCTCCTGCTCACCTACATTACCAAGCAGAAGCATCTGCGAAGAAACCTGCTGTGATTGAATGTGCGTATTGATTACTTTATTCAACCGATCTAATATTTCATCTAATACAT
>JBELHN010000038.1:24786-33003 GCA_042091395.1 Colwellia sp. | reverse complement strand
ATTCAACTTGTTTATTTTGAAAGCCTTGTGCTTGTAAATTGAAAAAAACACTTGTTAAAAAAAGACTCGTTATTGCTAATAATGATACAAATAAGTTACGTAACATATTATTCCTCCCAACACATACCAGGTGCTTTAGCGCCTGTATCATTTAAAGTAATAGCAACACATGCAGTATCATCTTTGGCTTGATTTCCTTGTGCCGTTGCAGTTAGGGTAAAAGAGGTATTAACTATAACAGACGAAATAATATAGTTTCCGCTCTGTGTTGTAAACGATGCGTCTGCACCTACTCCTAATTCACTAATATCATCGGTATATGCTCTGGTATCAACAAATAGCTGCTCCTGAAGGTTTGCGAAGCGAACAAGTTCTTGTGTTGCCTCAGATCTATTAGAACTTACCACAAACTCCCTGTAAGAGGGGTAAACTATCGTTGCAAGAATGCCTATAATTGCACAAACAATCATGACTTCAATTAGGGTAAAACCACTAACAATCTTAGGTTTGTTAGCAATATACTGGTTTTCTAGTTCTTTCATTATTGATTCTCTTCTACGTATAGGTATGTTCGTAATGTTTGTAGCTTAAAGCCAACAGGCATAATTTTTCTACCAACAATAATATTACCCTCTGATTCAACTTTTCCTGTGTCAGTATCAAGTTTATCTGTGACAATAAGTGTTGGTGAATCCAGGAATTGCTCACTGATAAAAGCAATCCTATCATCTCTGTTACGGGCATCTTCTGCAGCCCAGTTGTATTTATTTAAGCCAAGTGCTAAGTCAACCGCATACAACCAGCCTTGACCATTAGGCAAATTACAACTAACCGATTCAACACCTAAAGTTGGTGGCGTATAGCTGGTAAAATAAACAACATTATTAATAACTAGAGATTTCGATGTATTTTTTTCACCCGATTGCTCAAAATCAATAAACCAACCCATTTTCAAACTGACTTCTAAAGATAAAGTTTCCCTTTCTTGGGTAGTCAATACCTCACCAAAAGGATTATCTGTGTAATCAGCTAAATCACTTAAGATTATGGTGTTTGGTATGGCTGGCACAGAAGAGGTGGTAAATTGTTGTGTTTTGATATGAATATCTTTAATCATAAAAAACTTGTCATCATTATCAGTACCTATAGGGTTGGTTCGGTCACCACTACCTATAAGTATCGCATCATATGGTATATCTTGTTGAACGATAATATCTTTGCCACCCGCATCTTTTTTGCCCGAATTGATAGTTTCTGTAATATACGCTCTAACAATATCAGGTTCATTAAAAAATCGACGGTCGTTAGCCTGAGTTCCGCCAGAAGCTCCACCATTCCCTAGACTGGCCAATTTAAATACTGAAAATGTACTTTTATCGGAGCCAGGCATATCAACCCGCCAAACATTACCACCAGTATCACCGGCGTATAGCCTATCAGTGTAACCATCACCATCACTATCTAAACTACCGATACTAGCGGGAATACTATCAACGCCAGTAAATGTCGTGTCGCCAGTCGGTGCCAAACTCCATACAAGTGCTCCCGACTGCGCATCAACCATGTAAATTGCTTTTCCTTGATTATCTGCACCGCTTTTGCCGCCCACTGACTTGGCATCTTTAATGGTGTCATAACCACCACCAAATAAAAGTGTCGGTTTTCCCTTACCAGAGGCAGTATTCAACTTTGAAAGGATAACTTTAGGTTGTGACCAAGTCTGTCCGAGTTCAGAGAAATCGCCAGTGCCTCCCTCAATTGTCCACATAACTTTTGGTACCGCCGGATTGGTTACATCCATAGCATAATAGTGATTACCACCACGACGGAAACCAAAAAATAACCAAACCCTATCTGCGCCATTAACGATGCCATCACCATTATTATCAACAATATGGGAAGTGATAAGGCCATCGACACCATAAATTTTATCTGCTGAAGTAAAATTGTCTCTTAGTGGCCGAATATTTGAAATAAAGTTTTTAGGCATAAATGCCCACTCTTCATCAATTGAATTACTTGCATCATCATCCTTAAACATGTGCAGAATACCGTGATTAGTGCCAACCACAATATAAATATCATTATTGCCATAATTAATTACCACAGGCTTTGAATGTAAGGGGTCACCAAACACATCGGGACGGTTTTCGTCTAAGGTAACAGAGTCTTCATCAACATCATCCATGTCCTTACCATTAATCCAGTGTAACATATCGGTAATAACTGCTTGATCGTCATGCACATCTAAAGCAAGGGCTAACTCTGTTTGTGTGCTGAAAACCTCACTCGTAGAAGCATCATCAAAGGTTAAATCAACAAGAGCATTATTTGCGCCCAGATCGCTTAATAAGGTGCGATTAGTTTTGCTTCGCAACATTTCTGCAACGCCACCCTCTTGAACACTATCACCGTCTTTGTCGTTAGACCAATAACTCTGCACATCATCAGAAAAGTAGCCATCGTCATCAACAGCTTTAACGTTATTGGCTCCTAATTGTTGACCGTTAACAACTTTATATTTTTTTAAGTTACCTTGCCACCTTGGCCCACGGTCTGGCTGAAACATCGCATAATACACTGAATCTAACGTTTCTGTTCTATCAAAGTTATTGGCGGCAACTGAGGCTGAAGTAAGGCTATCATTACTTGGCTCTAGGCTTGCTAATACGTTAGCGAGGGCAGCAGTCAAGGAGGCGCTGTCTTCTGCTTTGAAGTATTTACCGCCGCCGCGCTCGGCTGTTTCTGTTAATAAACCAGCAGCAGAGTCTGCTCCTGAACTAAAACCAATGGTATATGTTTCTGCGGTTTGCTTACCATCTAGGTTAAGGTTTAAATCATTGTTGCGAATCCAGCCTGCTAATGCAGCTAGATAGCTATATTGGGAATCTCTTTTTGAGGGCCCACCAACGTAGTAATTATCAGCAGTAGAAAAGGTATCTTGTCCACTAACGGGTAAATTAAAAATTTCATCGTCGGCGTCAATGTCATAAGTGGGCTCACCATCAGTAATTAACACCACATAAATACGATCGGAACAAGAGGTAAAAGGGCTCTTATAACTCCCCCCATCCTCAATACTTTGATCCCTATATGGTGTAAAGTCATCATCATTACCGAAATCAACAGACTTACCGGCAAAATAACGCGTCGCTTCGTATAAAGTTTCACATAATGGCGTCCAAGTGTTGGCAGAAATTTGATTATTAATAATATCAAGTAATGAGGCTCTCGACGTTAAGGTTGACTCTTGAATACCATGCACCACCCTACCACCATTTCGGTAATTTCGGCCATTATTACGATTGAAAACCTGTAAACCAAAATCAACATTCGGACTCGAATTAATTAAATTGGTCACACTCTCTTTAGCTACTTCCAAGCGAGATTTTTGTTCAGTAGGAATATCTGGGTTTTGCTGCCACCTTAAATAATTATCGGTATACAAGGTAATCAGTTGACCAGACCAAGACACATTAGAATCTTCTACTTGCGCAGTGTAATATTGTGGGTTACTTTGATCACCCAAGGCATCAACAGGGAAACCGGTTTGTGGTGCTGGTAAATTTACAATATCACCTGTGCTATTTTTTATTTTACCATTGCCATTATTCAATGAAATGACGTCATCTTCGCAATCTAACAACTTAATACTACTACCGGATTTATCAGGTATTTCTGCCCAACGCCCTGAGTTACCCTGGAAAGTATATTCTCTTACCCTTCCAGTATAGATACCGTATTGGTTCAAAATATCTCGCGCTGTTTTACAGCCATTTATTTCATCTAAAAATAAACGATTTTCAGAGGGGCTATCTGGAACAGGAGTAGTATCTCCCCCTTTAGAATAATAAATGTGCTTGGCAGAACGTTTAGTCAAACCGTCAAGAGCAGCATAATCAGTGCTAGGGTTGTAAGCTTTTTTAAAAAACTCTTGAGTTCCCATACTGCCGGAATTATCAAAAATCACCAAAACTTTGGGTCGTGTTTGTGATTGCTTTATAGTTTCACTAATATAAAGCTCGATATCCTCACTAAAGCTGAACGAAGACAGCAGCAATAAAAAAATGGCCAAACTGCTGGCAAGTAATTTACGCATAAATTGAATCATTTTTTATTTCCCGTAGCTAATACCCTATAGGTATATCAATTTCTTTATAGTTTCTTTATAGTTATTTTTTTAATTATTTTTTTAATTAATAAACTAAAAATTTAAATGTAACCCGCTTAACCTTACTTCAATATTTGCTGTGCTATACCTGAATTTGCTGTCACTGTATTTTGTTCATTTCTTCCATATTCTCGACTAGTCGTCACAGTTAGTATATTACAGCCAAATAAATCTACTGAAGAGGCAACTTTTAAATGCGGACACAACTGCTGTGAGCCAGCATTAGCTGCGTCAACTGTCGCCGTTGAGCCTGTGGTAGTACCTAGTAATAAATTGTCTGAAGTTATCGGAAAATTATCGCCTGCAACTGGTCGAGCAAAACGATTAACATTACCTGCAAATAATTCATCAAAAATAACTTCATCGGCGGCACTGACAACTTCTTGCAAGGCTACTGATCTTTCTTCCGTAGCTCCTGACATCTTCATATCTGTGGTGCTATTTTGCATCAAAGCTGCAGCCACAGCAGTCAGGGCGACAAGAAACACTAGCGATACCACCAACACCACCCCTTGTTGTTGTTCAATGTTTACGGAGTTAAATTTGTGGCTTAATTTCATCTTTGTTACCTTAGTATCTCTGTCATTCAAATTATTGCCAACTTGATATGCTAGCATTGTATAAGGTGACTGTGGAACTAAACAATAAGCGTCGATAGTTATCATCAACCGCAAATGCTAAATCACCTAATTGATAAGTATTGGTGTTGGTGTACTTTACATCTGGCCTTATATTTCGTGTCAACACAAAAATTTTAACCGCTAATATGCTGTTATCACCTGTGTTGTCCCAGGCATTTTCTGGGACATCAGTTGCATTTAAATAACTATCAACGTTGCCATCACCATTAACATCAACGCCGTACATAAAACGTATCATTTCAATGCCGTCAATAATAGGCGTGAAATCCATCCCACGATTGACTAGACTACCTTGCATCAATACGGGTACAGTTTCATCACCCACGGTTCGTTCACGAACATAATAAACATGATGTTGATACTGCCAATACCTGGCATTAGGAATGACCGCGGGAATAGCATTATTAGAGAATATCGTGCCCCCTAATAAGTTTGCATATAAATAGACGTCATTAGCGTTTAAATCAGCTAGCGCTACGGGGTTACTGACAACGCGCTTAAATTGAATAACATCAGAGTTCACCCGTGTTTGAGTCCCAGCTACCGCAGCAAAACAGCCTAGCGGATTAGTGTTACCTGCTATAATAGTTTGCCCCCACAAAGTTCTGAAGGGGCCTGTCCCTTGAAGCAATGTGGCGTTGTTAATGCCACCACCCAAGCAATCATTGTTTATCGCTGGTGAGGTGACTGTAATATTTGTTTGATTTAAGGTGCCGCTTAAGTCTCCCCAAAAGCTTTGTCTGAGTAAGTCTTCCGTTAATACGCTTATTGCAAAACGACCGTTTTCTTGCAGTTCACCATAACTTGAAGTTTCTGCTGTGGTTGTTCTCATTCCAACAAATATACTCAATACGCCAGCAAACAATACTAAACCAACAGATAAGGCAATCATCAACTCAACTAACGCGAATCCTTTATTATCTGCTTGGGGCGCTGTTAAATTCACTCTATTTTTCATTATCACTGATACCTTGAATTTAAATAATAAATGCCTGTACAACAACTTGTCGCCTTTTGGCACCTGCGACACCACAGTCTTGATTAATTGCATTATCTGACATTTCTTCTCGGCCTTGCCAACTAACAACCACAGTAATAGCGTTACCATTTCGAAAAATACAACCTCGGCCACCCACTAAACCACCGGCATTAGCACCATTATTTGTTACATCATTACCCAATAAGGAACGCTCCCATTCAAATATATCACTGGCGAGTATTTGTGCGGCATTACAAGGGGCATTAGCTTGATTGCAATTAGTCGCGGGAACAGCATCAAGGGCAACCCCGAAGTCATTGCGAGCATAATCAGCTAAATTCGTTACATTATTAGCTCTGATCCTGGCAATCATATCTTGTGCTAAGCTTGAGGCAAGTGAACGTTGCATGGCATCAAAACTGCTTTTTTTAGCGGTAGCTTGCAAGGCTACAGCTCCTAATATACCTGTAACAATAATGACTAAGGCGATAATAATTTCAATAAAAGTTAATCCCTGCTGATCTATGAAAGATTTTTTTTGTAATGTATTTATTTTCATATTTGTTCCAAAATTAAGCAGAGTAACAGCGTGTGTTTTCAGCACAAAAATAGTTTACTTTAACAGGAAGTAAACGTTTTATAATAAGTAATTGGGAAATGAGGCAATGAAAATAAAGGGCAATTTTTTGCGGCAATAAAATATTGTTTTTTTTGCTATTTAACATTACCAACTCCACTAACTACAAGATAATTTCACAAAGCATTTGTGGTATCAATGCAACTTTATTGTCAACAAGGAGTAGGTTATAAAAAGATAAATTATATTTTCTATTAGCAGTGACTACTCACAGTTTTTGTAAAACAGCATTTAACTTAGTAATTTATAAACTCTTTAATTAAAGTTTTAAATCTAAGCAACGTACCAATTAATGTACTAATTAATGTACTAATTAATGTACTAATTAATGTACCTAGTAATGCAATAAGACAAACATACTGACAACTACTAATTAATATATTGTAAAAAAAATTTACAATTTTGCTATGTAATTTTTATATATTAATAGACTTACTGAAGACTAGCGTAATTCTACTGGGACTGCAAATACAATACTTTCTTCTTTACCAGGGTGTTCTACAACTTGGTGTCCGCCATAACCTTTTAAGGCCTCAACGACTTGCATAATAAGCACTGCAGGGGCTGAAGCTCCGGCTGTAACACCCACTTTATTAATACCTTGCAGCCAATCAGTATCTATGTCATCGGCAGTGTCTATTAAATACGAGGTTACACCAATTTTACTCGCTAACTCCTTTAACCGATTGGAATTAGAGCTGTTCTTGGCACCAACAACCAACATCAGATCAACTTTATCAGCAATTTCCCGAACTGCATCTTGGCGGTTTTGGGTTGCGTAGCAAATGTCATCTTTGCGAGGGCCTTCAATATCAGGAAACTTTGCGCGCAGGGCATCAATAACATCCAAAGTATCATCGACGGATAGGGTCGTTTGGCTACAAAAGTAGAGTTTTTGAGGGTTTTTTACTACAAGGTTAGCAACATCCTGTGGGGACTCTACAAGGTAGATACCTGCCGATTCGCTACTGTATTGTCCCATTGTCCCCTCAACTTCTGGGTGACCAGCATGACCAATAAGAATACACTCAATATTTTTACGGCTAACCCTTGAGACTTCCATATGCACTTTAGTTACCAGAGGGCAAGTTGCATCAAACACCTTAAGCTCTCTGGTTTTAGCTTCTTGCCTAACTGATTTAGAAACGCCATGAGCACTAAAAATTACCGTATTGTCATCGGGTACTTCACTGATTTCATCAACAAATATAGCGCCTCGTTGTTTTAAACCATTAACTACAAACTTATTATGGACAACTTCATGGCGAACATAGATAGGTGCTCCGAATAAATCAAGGGCCCTTTCTACAATACTTATAGCTCTATCAACGCCTGCACAAAAACCACGAGGGTTAGCTAAAATGATTTCCATAAATTTCCTTCAAAATAAGCAATTATATAAAGCGCATCTATAGTATATCAAGTAAGTATGGATTGGATCTATCTTTTAAAAATTCAGCTGAGAAATGTCATTAGCATGTGCTGATCTGTGTTCAACAAAGTCTGTTCAAATCAATGATCAAATAATAAAGACACTGACTTTTAAATTTACGCAACCAATTGCAATAAAAAAGACAATAACAGTCAACGGCTTTCAATCGTAACATTATTGCATTGGGAAGTATTAGCTTTAAAAAAAATATAATGTTCCCGTGCTTAACCAAAAAAAAGCGAACCCTCTTCAGGGTTCGCTTTATTAGTATTCTTATCAATAAGCTATATTAATAGCTATTGTTCTATATTAATTTAAGCCTAGTTTTTTAAATTCTTTATCTACAACACTTCTTGG
>JBELHN010000038.1:0-24686 GCA_042091395.1 Colwellia sp. | reverse complement strand
TTCTATATTAATTTAAGCCTAGTTTTTTAAATTCTTTATCTACAACACTTCTTGGAAGAGGAATATAACCGTCTTTTTCAACAATAGATTGACCTGATTTAGACAATATCATCTTTAAAAATTCAGCTTCCATCGGAGGTAAGGCTTTATTTGGGTGCTTGTTTACATAAACATACAAGTAACGAGATAGTGGGTACTTACCCGACACCGCATTTTCCATATTTGCTTCAATAAAGTTTGTACCTTTTTTAGCTAAAGGTAACGCTCTTACACCTGAGGTACGGTAACCTATACCTGAGTAACCTATGCCATTAAGTGATGCTGAAACAGATTGCACCACTGAAGCTGAACCAGGTTGTTCATTTACACTATTTTTAAAGTCACCTTTACATAACGCTTTCTTTTTGAAATAACCGTAAGTGCCTGATACTGAATTACGTCCGTATAATTGCACATCTTTACCGGTCCAAGCACCCGAAAGACCTAGGTCACCCCAACGGTCAACATTTTTATCTGCACCACATTTGCGGTTACTTGAGAAAACGGCATCAACTTGATCTATTGTTAAACCTTCAAGTGGATTATCTTTATGTACAAAAACGGCTAGAGCATCTATTGCAACTCGCACACGTGTTGGCTTATAACCGTAACGCTTTTGAAACGCTTCAATTTCACGACTTTTCATTTTGCGACTCATAGGCCCAAGGTTTGAGGTCGCCTCAGTTAATGCTGGTGGCGCAGTTGAAGACCCCGCGGCTTGAATTTGAACATTAACATTGGGGTAAGTACGTTTAAAATCCTCTGCCCAAAAAGTCATCATATTAGCTAAGGTGTCAGAGCCAACTGAAGAAACGTTGCCAGAGATGCCACTCACTTTAGTATATTCAGGTAAGTTTTCATCAAGTGCAAGAGTTGAAAAACTCACTAAACTCGATAAGCCAATAATATTTATTAATTTATTCAAACGCATGGTTTACTCCAATAATTCGTGAACTTATTATTTGCCGGTACTATACGACCGCAATATGACAATTATATTTAACTAAGATGACAGGATTATGGCAGCCATTTAAGGTAAGACTTTCATTGCTTATTGGCAGGATGTACTAGCATAGTATGATCAAAATAAATAGAAAATTCACTGCCTGACCCTGGCAGGCTGTTAATTACCAGCTCTGCTTGATGGTGATGCAAAACATGTTTAACAATAGCTAAGCCTAAACCTGAGCCACCGGTATCGCGAGAGCGTGACCTATCGATTCGGTAAAATCGCTCTGTTAAACGATTAAGATGTTCTGGTTTAATACCATCACCATTGTCTTTCACTAAAAAAATAGCTTTGTTATCTGTTAGTTGCCAACTCACTTCTATACACCCATTGGCAGGTGTATAGGCAATAGCATTAGATAACAAATTAGCACAAGCACTTTTTAACTCGGTTTCAAAACCCAAAATTGCAACATCTGTTGTTATATTTAACTTAATTTGATGTTGTTTATCAGTATTTAACCAAGCCATTTCATCCACTAAGGTTTTAATCAATTGCACCATATTAACTGATTGCTTTGCCTCGCTGGTTTTATTTTCAACTTTAGCTAGGTTGAGAAGTTGCTCAACCAGCCTGTCCATTCGCGATACTTGTCCTTCAATGGTACTAAATGCTTTTAGCCAGTGCGCATCAAACCTGTCATTTGAAGCCTGAATCATTTCAACATACCCTCTAACAACTGTTAATGGTGTTTTTAGTTCATGTGATACGTTCGCAACAAAATCACGCCGCATTTCATCAAGACGGTGAATATTTGAAACATCTCTAGCAAGTAACAAAACATGATCAATACCATAAGCCATAATACGAACTTCTAGTTGCATATTGCTGTGCATAGGTGATTTTAGAAGACAAGGAGATTCAAAATTTCCATGGGCTAAATACTCTAAAAACTCTGGTGCACGCAGCAAGTTATCTATGCGTTGCCCTAAGTCTTCTGGCCAATGCACCCCAAGTAGGTATTGGGCTTTTTTATTCCCCCACTCAACGATAAGCTCATCCGACAGCATTAACGCGGCATCAGGGAGGGCTTCAGCAGCATCTCGAAAACGACGAATTCTTTCATTAGCTTGTTTGTTCTTAGCCCGATATTGCTGAAATTTGTGGTATAAGCCGTCATACAAGTTACCCCACAAACCAGTGGACTGAGGTGGAGACAAGGCCTTAGATTGCCATAACCAATTAACCAATTTAAAAAGGTGATGGTAATGCCAAATAACCACTACCGCAGTCGTTAAGAAAATTGCTAAGAAAATATGGCCGATAAGCCAGCCAAACAATGCACTAGCGACCAGTAATACGAGCAAACGGTTTATAATTGTTGTGATGGATAAACGAAATTGCATTTGTGATGATTATCTTAATATACTTGTCATTATGCAGTAGCAGATTTTTTTAACTTACTTGAGAAGCGATAACCAGCACCTCTAACGGTTTGGACAAATTCCTCATGGCCGTCACCAGAAATAGCCTTGCGCAGTCGCCTTATGTGAACATCTACAGTGCGATCTTCAACGTATATATTGGTACCCCAAACATTATCAAGCAACTGTTCTCTTGAATAAACACGTTCGGTATGCGTCATAAAAAAATGTAATAACCTAAATTCTGTTGGCCCCAGATCTATACTATTATCATTAATTGCAACACGGTGTGCGACAGGATCAAGCTTTAAGCCGTGAAATTCTACACCTTCTTCCAATGATGTGGGAGAAACCCGGCGAATAACCGCTTTTATGCGAGCAATAAGCTCTTTCGGTGAGAAGGGTTTGGTGACAAAATCATCCACCCCTGCCTCAAAGCCTTTGACTTTGTCATCCTCATCACTTCGTGCAGTGAGCATAATTACAGGAATATTACGGGTATACTCATTTTGTTTTAACTTTTTAGCTAAAGATACGCCAGTGCCTCCGGGCAGCATCCAATCTAATAAAATTAAATCTGGGTAAGGCTCCCGAATTTTAGTTAGGGCTTCGTCAATATCACAAGCTTCTGTTGTATTAAAACCATTTTGTTCTAATACAAACGTAATCATCTCTCTGATGGGGGCTTCATCCTCAACCACTAAAATTTGTCGACTCATAGTATATCCTGCAAAGTAACTTAAGTACTCAGTATTGTTAGTTTAACATTACTCGTATAAATAAAACATTATTGTGCAAGAACTAAATGACATTTTTATGACAAACAATTAAATTAGTTATAATCTTTACCTACAATAAAATTTATGTAAAAAAAAGCCGCCTAAGCGACTTTTTTTTAAGACATGATAGATATTAAAAATTATACTGAATACCTGCTGCTAAATAATCTTGATCAGCTGTACTGCCTAAATTAAAAGAAGTGTAAAAAGCATAAAGCTTTGTACTTTTAGCCAGTTTATAATCTATGCCGGCGGTAATGCCGCTACGTGAGTCACTGTCTTCATAATCTGCAGTTTGCAATTGTCCTTTAAAGGTCAATTTATCAATTGTGTATTTTGCAGAAGCCATAACACCCATCATTTCAGAACCTGTAGCAACGTCTTCTTGATTTTGAAGCATTAAACCAAAGATAACGCCAGCAAGTTTGGTTGAAACTGTTGCACGTAAAATATCAAAGTTTCCTTTTACGGCGCCATCGCCTGACTTGCCTTTAACCTCAGAATCGTAAGCGACTGATGCATACAATTTTAACTTCTTAAGCTTTTTATCACCATAAAAAAGCGCCATTGAGAAAGCGTCACTTGCGTCTATTTCATCTTCGGTAATATAAGTTAGGCCAAGTTGAAAGCTATGAAATTTAGGTGATTTGTAAGTTATTGAGTCACCTAAACGGTTTTCACCAGCCCAAAGTGTTTTAATGTCTCCATTAAGATCAATAAATAAATCAACTTTACCTTGTGATTGCTTTAGCATAGTATCATTTTTACCTAACAACACTTCACCAAACATACCACGCAAACCTATGTATTGGTTACGTGCTTTAATTACATCGCCATCACCATCCATATCAACCTCAAACTCAGCTTTGTAAACAACGTCGAGGTCTTCGTTTAATGAATGCGTGCCTTTAAAGCCTAACCTTGAAGCATTACTTTTAAGCTCAGTAAAATTGCCTTCACCTTGATCTGATGACTGAACAGATAAATCAGCACGGCCATAGATGTCTACTGATGCAGCCATTACTGGTAAAGTAGTACTTCCTATCACTGAAGCAAGTATCAATTTACTGATATATTTCATTTTTTTTAACCTTAAATGACTCTTTAACTAGGTATTAATGACTATTGTATGGCTTTTTTATTACAACAATGTAACAAAGGTAAAACTAAACAAATAATACCATAATCACCAGCAAACAATAGCTCAAGATTATCTGATTTTTTACGTTAAGTTACTTTAAAAAATAAAAATTATTGGAGTTAAAAGGGAAAGATAGTGACTATGAAAAAAAATGCTTTATTGATACGCAAAATTCGCTAATATTATGTACAACCGGCAATAGTTAACATTAAAAATTTAAGATTGGGTATATGAAAGTAACTAGCATTTCTCGCAAATTGTTAACTAGGGTACTCTCTGTTTACTTTGTATTGACAATCTGTGTTACCGGCGTGCAAATAGTGGTTGAGTATTTTTACACTAAAAGCAATATAAATAGTGAGTTATTAACACTACAAAAAACAATTCGTGGTAGCTTAACACGGGCAGTTTGGGAGCTAAATACCCAGCAAGCGATAGCGATCTCTGAGGGGTTAATTGCTATCCCGTTAATTAAAGGCATAACGGTCACTGATGAGGCTAATAATATTATTACCCAATTAGGTGAGGTATTGTCAGCCCCCAAGCAAGACTCTCAAGAAAACCTAACACAATTAACTGGCCTCTCTGCGCTTTCAGGGCATCAAAGTATAAGCTCTCTTTCTGATGGTTTATTTGGTCATTCATTCCCATTAATTTTTGAGTTTCAAGATCGTACAACAACGGTTGGTACCGTGACACTGCTATCCAGTAATGACGTTATTTTTAGTCGTATCGACGTAGGTATTTATTTTTTGATTGGCAACGCTATGGTAAAAACAGCTTTTTTAGTCTTTTTATTTTTACTGGCCTTTACCAAGTTACTCACTGAACCCTTACAAGAATTGATAGATCAAATGAAGCAACTCGACTTAAATGATCCCGAAGCGTCAAAGTTTCATATTCTTAATGCTGAAAAAAATGAACTGAGCATCCTTGAAGATGCCTATAACAATCTGATTGATGAACTAGTGGAGTTTCAAGAAAAACTGTCTTTATCGCAACGTGAAACTAGTTTAGCTAACGATAAACTAGACGAACAAAACTTTGCATTAGAGCAAGAAGTTGCCAAAAAGACATCAACATTAAGTAGCACTCTTTTGCGTATGGAAGTGCAACAAAAAGAAATGTTAACTCAACAAAAACAATTAACCGAAGAAAATAATCGTCGTCGTAAAACTGAAACAACACTCATGAATACCAACAAAGATCTAAAAAGCTCTATCCATGAGTTAAGCAAAGCTCAAGATAGGTTGTTAGAAGCGGAAAAAATGTCATCGCTTGGGCAATTGAGCGCTGAAGTATCGCATGAGATAAACACCCCTATTGGAATCAGTATAACTTCAACAAGCTATTTATCTGATATCATTAATAAATTAAACCAAGATATTAATGATAAAAAGCTTTCAAAACGCACAATCGACCTTTTTATAGCGAATGCAAAACAAAGCGTAGCATTATTATCAAATAACCTACAAAGGTCGGCTGAATTAATTACTAGCTTCAAACAAGTGGCTGTTGACCAAACTAATGATAAAGTTAGAATAATTTGTGTTGCTAAATATCTAGACGAAATCATTCAGTCTATTCATCCAAAACTGAAAAAAACAACACACCGAATTAAGGTTAACTGTGATCCACACATTGAAATTTACACGCATCCCGGTGCCATTGCTCAAATAATTATCAACTTACTTATCAACTCTATTATCCATGGCTTTAACGATATAAACCGTGGTGAAATGACCATTGACATAAGTCTTGAAAACCATCAATTAATTATCGATTATCGCGATAATGGCATAGGCCTCAAGCCAGACGAATTAGCACAACTTTTTAATGCATTTTATACCACCAAGGGCGATAAAGGAGGAACAGGTCTTGGTACACATATTATAAAAAACCTAGTGGAAGATACTCTTAATGGTTCAATTTATGCCAAATCAGAAATTGGTCAAGGTTTAAGTTACCAAATTACAATACCGGATATGCGCTATAGCTAAAAGCTTCTGTGTTGATGTAACTAATTCAGGTATGATAATCGCTAAAATTGTAGTTTATCATTCTAGGATCTATTTATGTGGTTTAAAAACCTTTATTTTTTTGCTTTTACACGCCCATTTGAATGGTCTGAACAAGACTTAGAAAAACACTTGTCAGAACACCTTTTTACTCCGTTAGGTTCAACGGAAGTTAGTCGTTTTGGTTGGGTCAATGCACTTGGAAAACACAGTCAATCCAGCGTGCACTCGGCCAATGGCAACCACTTAATTTGTGCTCGTAAAGAAGAAAAAATCCTCCCTGCTCCTGTAATTAAGGAAATGATTGAAGAAAAAGTTAATCTACTTGAACAAGAGCAAGGAAGAGGAGCGACCAAAAAAGAAAGAGAACAATTTAAAGAAGATATTATTTTTGAGTTGTTACCACGAGCATTTTCTAGAATTACAGATACCCATGCTTACATCAGCCCAGTTAATAATATTATTGTGATTAATGCTAGTTCTCGAGGAAAGGCTGAAGACTTGTTAGCACTGTTAAGGAAAGTACTGGGCACACTGCCTATCACAAGCTTTGATCCGGATGTTTGCGTAGATGAAACTATGACTGATTGGTTAAATTCGGCTAGCCTTGGAGGAAACTTCAGTTTAGGTATGGAGGCTGAATTTAATGCATTAGGTGATGATGGCGCTGTAGTTAGAGTTAAGAACCAAGATTTGAGCAGTGATGAAATAAAATCTCACCTAGATGCTGAAAAATATGTTGTAAAACTCGCCCTAGAATGGGATGAAACACTGTCTTGTATTTTATGTGATGATCTCGCTATTAAACGTATTAAGTTTTTTGATGTAATTCATGAGCAGAATGATGATATCGACAACGATGATGTACTTGCCAAATTAGATGCTGACTTTGCTTTAATGGCGGGAGAAATAAATCGTTTTATTACCGAACTTTTAGAGCAATTCTCAATGAAAACAAGCGATCATCTAGAAGGTTAATGAGCGTTTAGGTTAGGGTTATAGATCCATAAGCGTTATTTATAACCCTAAATTATACCCCTTAATTTGTTTCTAACTTTAGTCGTTGTTATGTAAACCATGACCCTAGCTTTATAGAGCATGGGTTATGCCTGAAGAGGGAGCTAAACAAACATACTTTTAATACTGTTACAATGCTCTTTAAACTCCTCACACACCATGTAATTTTTTGCTGGCAATATGCCTTTTTCGGTATAACTCGATAACAAGGCCTGTTTGGTGGAGTCACTTTTAAAAATATTATGGTATATTGCACCGGCACGAATAAAATCGAGATAATGTACCTCTGTTGGCAATATACTAAGGTCACTCCAAGATTCACTTAGCAGGGTAAATTCATCTGAAAACCCCCAACTACGAATCACTTCACCACCAATCTTACCAGATAAGTTAATGATCGCTTTTTGTAAAAACTCTGGCTTAGCAAACACATCTGGATAATTTTCAGCCTCAGTTAAAATCGGTAACACACCAATATTATGTACTAATGCCGCAAGCGTAATAGTGTCAATAGAAAAATAACTACGCTTGTGCTCCTTTAAATAAAAACTCATTAAACTGATGGCCACTGAAGCAACATCAACAGTCTTTAGCCAAGCTTTTTGCATATATGAAGTAACTAGGTCATTGTTTGACACAAATACTTGTTCAATAGCCATGGCCGTAGCTATGGTTTTGATTTGCCGTAAACCTATTCGAGTAACGGCTTGGGGGATAGTTTCTACCTTTACTCGTCCCCCTAACATAGCACTATTTGCAACTTTTAAAATTCCAAGGGAAAGTGCTGGATCCAAGGCAATCACATCACTCATTTTACCTAACGTCACATCAGGTAAGTCAGCTACATTTCTTACCTTTATAGCCACCTCAGGTAGTGTAGGAAGCACCAGCGTGTCTTGTTTTATCTTTTCTGTCAGTATTGTATAAAGCGCATTGTCTGCTGCCATGAACTCACCATCAATTGATTATTATTAGGATTTAAGTGGCACATTAACTTGCAAACAATATAAATATCACTAGCAATCGGGCTATCACATCAGGCTTTAGGGCCCTAAATAAAAAATCTGTAGCTTTTCAAGAGATATTTAAATAGTTAGTAGCGAAAAAATTCACACAGTTTGAATGGGACTATTTGAAAAGTATTGTGGTAAATACGTTACTCAAAGTCCTTTTCAAAATTATATCCTTGTGAACTTAGTTGCATCAACATGAATGACTTAGTCAAGGTTGCCAAATAAACTCTTTCATAGATTAGCGGCAACACAGGATTATTACCACTATAAATAGTGGGTCAACCTAACTAAAAAAGGGTTAACGCGTGGGCAATTCAATATCTTTTAGGAATTCATCCACTTCGCTATTATTTTTTAATAACATTGCTCTCGTAACAATATCTTTCGTTAAGTGGGGGGCAAACCTTTCAATAAAGTCATACATATAAGCTCTAAGGAAACTACCTCGTCTGAAGCCTATTTTAGTGGTACTGGCTTTGAAAAGGTGGGCACCATCAATAACAACTAAATCGCTGTCTATTCTCTTGTCTATAGCCATAGAAGCAATAACCCCCACACCAACCCCTAAGCGAACATAAGTTTTAATGACATCAGCATCGGTTGCAGTAAAGGCAATTTTCGGTTTAGCACCCGCTGCATCAAAGGCTGCGTCTAGCTCAGAGCGCCCTGTAAAACCAAAAACATAAGTGACCAAAGAATATTGCGCTAAATCCGCAATCGTTAAATCATGTTTGTTGGCTAAAGGGTGGTCAGAACGAACTATAATACTGCGGTTCCAATGGTAACAGGGCAACATCACTAAATCATTGTAGAGGTGGAGAGACTCTGTAGCAATGGCGAAATCTGCTTCACCTTTTGCGGCTGCATCACTTATTTGAGCTGGTGTACCTTGCGACATGTGCAAAGAGACTTTATTAAATCTTTTAATAAAACCTTGAATAACATCAGGTAATGCATAGCGAGCCTGTGTATGTGTTGTAGCAATACGCAACTTTCCTTCATCAGGCTGAGTATGCTCGCGTGCCACAGCCTTTATCCCTTCAACCTTAGAAAGAATCTGTGTCGCAATATCAATGACATCTTGACCTGCTTCAGTAACATGCGTTAAATGCTTACCGCTACGACCAAATATTTGAATGCCTAGCTCGTCTTCTAACATTCTGACCTGTTTAGAAATACCTGGTTGAGAAGTAAACAAGCTGTCCGCAGTAGCAGAAACATTTAAGTTATTGTTTAATACCTCAACGATATATCGGAGTTGTTGTAGTTTCATCTAAGTACCCAAATAGAATAAAAATGTTAGTTTTGTCATTTTTTTATACGAAAATAATATACTTAAATGTAATTTTATTCCATTACAATTTGCATTTTTTGTAAAAAAAATTATACGAATAGACAATAATTGCTTAAATACGAAAGTAAATATCATATGGATTCATTATTTTTATACTAAATTGGCAAGTAGCACTATGCTAAACAAAACATTTTTTGTAGACTGAAGAAGTGTTTATATATTCAAGAGAATTTTAAATGGTCGCTGTTATCGTTGGTTTGATTATTGCGTTAATCATGATAGTTATTGTGGTTAGTTCAATTCAACAACACAAAGAAAAATTAGAGGCAGAAAAACGCGTCAAAGTGGCCAAACAAAAAGCAATCATTGATGAAAGTGAAGGCCTAATTCTTAGCCTAGCAAATCTTCCTAACAACCCTAATATTGTAAAAATTTTGAACCGCCGCAGCTTAAATGCAGCAAAAGCAATGGAAGAGCTTATGCCTGAGGTAAAAGGCATAAGAAAAAGAGCTCAAGAGTTAACGTCTCGATTAAAAGCTTCAGAAGATTTAGCAGACACTCAATTTGGTATGGAGGAACAGTTTAATTTACCTGACAATGAACAGCAGTTAGTTGGTATTCTTCAATGCATAAAAAAGTTAAGAATGGTGTTAAAATCTGAACAAAGTAAAGGTGCACTCGATGCCCAAACCTTCACTGCTGAAGATCAAAATCTAGCTGGCATGCAACTTAAAATTAACATTGAAAGCCTTTACAAACGAGGCATGCAAGCATTTAACAAAGAAATGCTTGGTTCTGCCAGACAATACTTTGAAAAAGCATTACAGAGCTTGGCTAATACCACAGTAAAAAATGATTATGTCACGTCTCGACATAGCGATATTACTCAACAGTTAGAAGAAATCACGGATGCATTAAAGAATACTAATGCCAAAGACGCCGCTAAAAAAGCAAAAAAAGAAGAAGACGAGTTGGACTTATTATTTCAGCCTAAAAAGAAATGGTAAGCACTCGGTCAGCACCTTACTGATGCTCACCTAATTTGTATAGTAATGCCATGCAGAAAATTCATATCATTAGTTTACCTTCCTTTGTTAGAAGAACTAAAAAAACTGCACTGTTAAAAGCTCAAATCAGCTTAACTGATGCAAAATTATCACGAATTGGACGCTCAAGAAATTGGCAATTACAAGCAAACTTTGCACAACTTCATAGGATTTCTGCATTCATCGAGCAACAGCAAGAACAAACTTGGCTATGGTTACTGCCCCTCTTTAAAACTAGTTTCCAAACTGTATCCCACAATGAATTGCTTAATATGGCTGCTTCTATAAAAAACTTGACTCTGACTGGTTTAATGGCCGTCACAGATTGCACCTTAGTACAAGCAAGAAAAGTTATTGATGACTTAGAAATGCTTGATTAATTTCAACACAGTAAATACTCACTGAAAATTTTAACCAAAAAAAAAGATACTTATAGTATCTCTTTTTTTGTTTGTTGAGCTAAAAACATCATCAGACTGCATTACTCGAGGCTAGATTAACTTGTTTTAACTTTCTTATTAGCAGTGGCTTTTTTAGTGACTGACTTCTTGGTGACTTTCTTTTTAGGCTTGGGAATATCTTCTACCCATTTTCCGTCAATATACTTGGCAGTCCAACCTGTTGCCTTTGGCTTACTGCCCTCGGTAACAATTTCAGTCATCACATACTGCTCTTTGGTTTTTCTGCTGTAACGAACTACCGATAAGTTACCTTCATTGTCTTCAACAGGTGCGTCAGCTAAGTAATAAAATTTCTCTGAAATCCTATCCCTGAACCTTTGCAATTCAGCTACTTTAGGTGCCCTGGTTTCTCGTGAACGAGGAAAAGTATGCGCTGCCAAGAAAATTCCCGCCGCACCATCACGCAGAACAAAGTGAGCATCTGACTTTTCACATTCAAGCTCAGGCAATTGCACCGGATCTTCTTTAGGCGGCGCAGCTTCACCATTAGCTAATAATTTACGGGTGTTTTTACAGGCCTCATTAGTACAATCAAAATATTTACCAAAACGACCCGATTTAAGCTCCATTGTTGCTTCACAACGGTCACAATCTAAAACGGGACCATCATAACCTTTAATTTTAAACTCGCCCTTTTCTACCTCAATGCCATCACATACCGGGTTGTTACCACATACATGTAACTTCCGCGTTTCATCAATGAGGTAGCTATCCATGGCAGTGCCACATTTTTTACAGCGATGCATAGCCATAAGCGCTTCTGTTTCAGCATCTTCGGCGAGAACGCTCTCCGCTTCTTCGCCAGCAGTTAAATTCATTGTCGTTGTGCAACGTTCTTTCGGCGGTAATGAATAACCAGAGCAGCCTAAAAAAACACCTGTTTGCGCGGTTCTAATGCCCATAGGACGTTGACAGGTTGGACACTCAATATCAGTTAAAACAGGTTCATTGTTTTGCATTCCCCCTTCTTCTGAGGGCTTATCTGCTTTTGATAGTTGTGTCGTAAAATTTTTATAAAACTCGTCTAAAACTGCTTTCCAGTCAGCACTACCGCCGGCAATTTCATCGAGTTCTTGTTCCATGTTAGAGGTAAATTCATAGCTCATCAATTTGTCAAAGCTGCCAGATAGCGCATTAGTGACAATTTCACCCATCTTTTCTGCATAAAAACGTTTTTTATCTAGGCGCACATAACCACGATCTTGAATAGTCGAAATAATAGACGCATACGTTGAAGGTCTTCCAATAGAACGTTTCTCAAGCTCTTTAACTAATGATGCCTCACCAAAACGCGCTGGAGGCTTTGTAAAGTGTTGACTAGGCTCTATTGTGTCTAATGTTAACTGCTCACCAACACTTAAATCAGGTAAATGTTTATCATCGCCTTTGCTTAGCTGAGGGTGAACGGCTGTCCAACCATCAAATTGCATGACTCGACCTTTGGCCTTTAAATCATAAGGACCTGCACTAATTGTTAAAGTACTTACCGTATATCGTGCAGCAGTCATTTGACAGGCAACAAATTGACGCCAAATTAACTCATACAGCCTTTTAGCATCAGCATCAATCCCCTCCAGAAAAGCTGCTTCCAGATTTACATTTGAGGGTCTAATAGCCTCATGAGCCTCTTGTGCTCCCTCTTTAGAACCATAAATTTTTGCTTTTTCTGGTAGGTAATTGTCACCAAAATTTTTACTAATGTAAGTTCGACACATTGCAACCGCATCTTTGCTTAAATTAGTTGAATCGGTTCGCATATAGGTAATGTGGCCCGCTTCATACAAGCGTTGAGCTAAGCCCATGGTTCGCTTGACCCCGTAACCCAATTTGGTACTTGCCGCTTGCTGTAACGTTGACGTAATAAAAGGGGCTGACGGCGTACTTTTTGATGGCCTGTCTTCACGTTTACTGACACTGTAAGTCGCCGGGTTAAGAATAGCTAGGGCGGCATTAGTCTCTGTTTCGTTGGTCGGTTTAAACGCTTTACCATCTTGATGAGTCACATCAAGGGTTAGAAGTTCTCCGGTACTAGCATGGGTATCAACCGATATTTCCCAAAACTCTTGTGGATCAAAAGCTTTAATTTCACGTTCTTTTTCAACAACCAGTTTAACCGCTACTGATTGAACTCGGCCAGCAGATAAGCCTCGCGCCACTTTTTTCCATAGTAATGGGCTAACCATAAAACCGACAACACGATCTAAAAAACGTCTTGCTTGTTGGGCATTTACACCCGGCATACTTAATTCACCAGGAGTAGCAAAGGCTTGTTGAATAGATGTTTCTGTTATTTCGTTAAATACTACGCGGCGAAACTTTTCTTCTTCACCGCCAATAATTTCTTTCAAATGCCAAGCAATCGCTTCTCCCTCGCGATCCAAATCGGTTGCGAGATAAACAGTATCTGCTTTGTCAGCTAACTTTTTAAGTTCGGCAACCACTTTCTCTTTACCGGGCAAAATCTGATAATTAGCAGTCCAATTTTTGTCAGGATCGATGCCCATTCGATTAATAAGTGCTTGTTTATCGCGTTTAGCTTTATATTTAGCTTTCGCTGCGGGAGCCATTTTACGAACTTCTGCTGGTGATTTTGCGGCAACTTTTTTACCTGTGCTACCGTGCGGAAGGTCACGAATATGACCAACACTAGACTTAACAACAAAGTCTTTTCCTAAATACTTATTAATTGTTTTCGCTTTGGCTGGCGACTCGACAATAACCAATGATTTTGCCATAAAATTATATAATCCTTCGGTAAAAGCAAATTATTTTTTGCTTTTTTATTCAAACGCCAATTTAGCCAACAGGGGGCGAGTATAGCTGTTGCTAAAAAGCTAGGCGATAAAAAATATTTTCTTTGTGTTTTATTCCTTGCATAACTATTTATAGGTATATCTATAAATATGCAAACTGACAAGTATTTATTTTACTTGACAAAAAATGCTATTCAACCGTTTGCTGGTTTTCGCTATAATAGATTCTTACTAATACTGCGATGCAATTAGGCTCATATTGCCTTTTTTAGCGGCAATCATAATCGACTTTTCATTAAAACATAAGAGCATAATGTTAAATAAATTTAAATAATGAGCGCATATGGCTAATTTTTGTTAAGCCTTTCCTAAATAAAAATCATACAGAGAACTTTAATGACAGCAATATCTCCCGCCTTTTACAAAAAATTAAGCCATTGTTTGTGCCCTCCTGGTAATGGAGTATTTACAGTTAATACCGCTAAAGAACGCAAAGCGCAATTACACAAGACTATTTTTGGGCAAGCGGTAGGTGTTGAAAATTTATGGAAAAACTCTTTAAATCAACTCTCAGCGAGTTCTAGTGCGGTAATCTTGGGAATAGCATCAGATTGTGGTGGTGGTATTTTACGTGGCGCAAATTGGGGACCACTATTTTTGCGTTCAAGCCTAATAAATGACCACCCTCACCTTTCAGCCTTTGATTTAGGCGATATACGTGTGATCCCCCATTTACTGTCTGATAAATACCTTAACGACGCCACCTTAGCCAACTGTAAAAAAGCGTTATACCAAGATGAACATAGTCCATATTCAGTAAGCCCTTTAAGTATTACTGAGGACATTTTACATGATTTTTATGCTGAGTTTCCTAATAAAGGAATTTTTGGTATAGGCGGCGATCATAGCATTAGCTACCCATTGACTAAGGCCTATTTGCAAGCCAAAAAACAACAAGGTAAACGTGCTGCTATTATCCATTTTGATGCCCATACCGACTTATTGGTTGAACGCTTAGGTATCGATTTATGTTTCGGCTCTTGGTGTACTCACATACTTGATGACCTTGCTGAGAAGCATCATTTAATCCAAATTGGCATTCGTTCAAGTGGTAAACCCCAGCAGCACTGGGAACAAACATTTGGTGTGCGTCAACACTGGGCCAAAGATATCAAACAACATGGCATAGAAACCATCAGTCATAATATTTTAAATCAACTTAACAGTGAAAATATTGATGAACTGTATGTGAGCTTTGACATTGATGCCATTGATGACAACTATGCCAGTGCTACAGGAACCCCTGAGCCAGATGGGTTATTACCCAGTGAATGTATGTATCTGTTAAGAGAGCTTGCCAAAAATTACCCTATTACCGGTGCTGATATGATGGAAATAGCGCCCTTCACAGACAGTTGTGGCAAAGGCCAAGCTGGGCAAGAAAAAACTTTATCAGTGGCGGCTGAAATTTCAGCCTTTTTGCTTGAAACAATGGCAAAGCCTAAATAGGACAACTTAGTTTAAACATAATAAATAAGGCTCCATTTTGGAGCCTTATTTATGAATGAACGTTAATAGTTAAGTTAAGTACCATCAATATTTGGGTCATCTGCAATATTTTTACTGCAATCGTTAAGTAAGCCAAAAGGCCCCCTTAATCCTACCCCAGCAACTGGTGGGGTGATGTCTTCTTGGTTAACATCATCGGCTAAAACAGGTAGATTAAAAATAGTTTGAGCTGAACTCTCAGAGCCATTTACTCTGGCTGCAGCGATTAATTTAACATCTAACCATTCCCCATAACTTTGCGAGTATCTGAGCCTTACCACAGCTCGACCATCTGCATCTGTGGTTAATGTGCTTGGCGCTGCAACTTTATTGCCCGGTGTAACCAGTAAATCATTATTCAAATCTTCGCCAACATCAAGAATACCGTTAAAATTAATATCTTCATTGCTACAGGCTTTTGCGGGTAAATTGAGAGAGGTTAACGGTGGAGTAGAGCCAACACTGACTTCAAGGTCGTCAGCACCTCTAGTTATCCAACGTATAAACTCTTCTCCATCATAAATGGGATACCAATAACCTTTATAATATTTATGTGGCAAAGCAGAGATTGTTAACTCTACATTGGCTACGGCTTTGGAATCTGCATCTGTAACAAACACTGAATATTCTTTGACGTAATCAGTGGTCCCTAATTCTTCAATTTCATTACCTGTACCTAGTGCAATAAAAAGTTCACGCTCAGCAACAGTTAAATTTACCACATCGAATACAGAGAGTTCCTCTGCTACCGTTGCTTTTATGGCAATACCATTTTGTGCAGAGGTATTATTTGAGGTATACACTGTTGACGCACTACCATTGCTATCGGTAACCGCAGTAGCAGGAAATATTTCACCACCACTTACATCATCAACTTCAAAAGTTACTGTTTGATTTTTAACCAAGTTACCATTGATGTCTCTTACTACCACAGAAACGGTCGATGTTTGCTGATTAGGGCCAATTGAATTAGGGGAAGCTTGTGCAATAATCGTTGCGGCAGTGTTTGCATAAAATTCGAATTCCAACTGATTAGTCAATTCAATATTAGCATCATTATCTTTACCTACAAAAGTAACTAAAGCTATGCCAGCATTAGAGGAAGTTACACTAACAGTAACCTGACCGTTAGCATCAGTTACGGCCTCACTACCTTCTGATATATTACCGCGTGTGGTTGTATAACTGACAACTTTTCCAACAACAGGTGTACCATTTCTTTGCCAAGTTAAGTTAACAGAGGCTGTTTGTAATAAAGAAACATCTGGAATCATGGGAGTAACAGTAGGATTGACTGCATCCACCCCATTACTAAAGTTAGTAAATAGGAATGAGTCAGCCTGAACAGAAACATCTTGGCTAGCAGAAGCACCAAGGGCTGTTACGACAACACTATTAGAGCCACCGGAGAGTCCCGTTATCTTTATAGAAGCTTGCCCTTCGGCATCAGTGGTTACAGTAGCAGGATCAGGTAAGCCTATATCAGCGTCACCGCCACTTAGAGAAATACTAACATCAGTTTTTGCAACACCATTACCGTCTGAGTCAAGTACGTTGACAATATAATTCGTCTCGTCATTTAATGCTAACGCACTTGAACCAGCGAGGGTTAGAGTAGTACCAACAACGTCTATTTCTAGTGAGTCGGAAACATCTCCACTGACTACTGTAACAACAATGGTCCTGTTACTTGGTTCAGCTTCAGTAGATAATATCATTGCTACTTTTCCATCTGGTCCAGTGACATTCGAGCCTGCATCACCATTGGCACTGGCTTTTGCTAAAGCACCTGAAGTGGCTGAAAAGTTGATGGTAACCCCTTCCAGCAAGTTATTATTTTCATCTTTAGCAATGGCGGATAATTCTATTTTTTGCGCGCCACTAGAAGCAATTTGTTGTGAACTAGCAAACAAACGGATTGAACTGGCTTTTGGTTCGCCAATAACCCCTTGTGCACCATCGCCCAAACTCGTGAAGCCAATTTTTACTGTACCTGTATCTGAACCAACGTCAGTAACTGCAGTAACTTCTACACCGCCTGCAACATCGGTTACTTCAACCGTAATAGTGGCAATCCCCGAGGCATCAGTCACAGCTGTACCTGACACAGGTGTAAAGGTGGCGATTTCAGGGTCATTTAACGTAAACGTGACTAATTTACCTTCTAAGCCTTCACCGGTATCATTCGAAATTAAACTGGCAGATATAATGATGTCATTGTCAGCTGATAAGTCTCCTGAAGACTTACTAATGTTAAAGGTTACCTGACCACTTGGTTCATTACTGTTGCCATCTCCCAAACTATCAAAGCTGATATTCTCACTGATCTCATCATAACTGGCAATAACATTGACGGAGCCAGCCATATCTGACACCAGTACATTAATACTGGCAACACCGTTCGCATCTGTGGTTGCCGTGCCTGCGATAGGGTCAAGCACAGCCGAGCCTTCCACCGCCAGTGTAAAGGTGACCGTTTTGTCGCTAATGGCAGAACCACCTTGCGTTAACATGGCTGAAACGGTAACAGTGTTATTAGCAGATAAATCACCATCAGACTTACTTAACGTGATCACTACAGTATCTGGAGGAGTGGTCCCACCGCCACCACCGCCGCTGCCACCACCCGTTAAGTCACCATCGCCGCCGCCACATCCGACAAGTGCCATGAGTAACATCAATAAAAGGGTTGAACTAAAACGTCGAAGTAACTGCATATGGTTTTCCTAAATCAATTTGTAGATACACTAATAAACACATGGAGACCATATTAACTGATAAATAACAAAAAACTACTGCTTATTTCAAAAAACTGGTTAGAACAGCTGTTGTTAGTTTTTAATAGTTTATGAAAAGATTGAAAGGTAATTAACAAAAGTGTTTTTAATCCCGACGATAATTGCTAACCTAAGTCGTAAAAATTCTGTGATGGCTTAATATGTTAAAAGCCTTTAAGACCTTAAATTAAGAGTATTTTATTACTATGACAACAGCGCAATTACAACCTACTTCGCCAAACAAAAACAATTTAACTCAACGCATTGTTATTGGTATGGTGGCAGGTATTTTACTGGGTACATTTTTACAATGGTTAATGCCAAACGGCAGTGACAAAGTCGTTAATTTATATTTATTTGAGCTGTCCATCAAAGGTTTTTTTGTCGATGGCATACTTGAAGTCGTTGGCCAAATTTTCATGGCAAGCTTACGCATGTTAGTTGTGCCATTGGTCTTTGTGTCTCTGGTGTGTGGCGTATGCTCTTTAAAAGATACCAGTAAACTTGGCCGTATTGGCGGCAAGGCAATTGCCTTATATCTAGCCACTACAGCAATTGCTATCAGTTTTGCAATTTTTGTTGCCCTTATTATAGCCCCAGGAGAAGGGGTTAACATGGTAGCAAGTAGCAACTTCACTGGAAAGGAAGCACCTTCTTTAGCGCAAGTGCTTATTCAAATGTTTCCCACCAATCCTTTCGCCTCATTTTCTCAGGGTAATATGTTGCAAGTAATTGTATTCGCATTATTATTTGGTATCGCCATTGCACTTTCTGGTAAAGCAGGAGAAAGAGTATCTGCCCTGTTTGATGATTTAAGTGAAGTGATTATGCGCCTGGTAACGATTCTCATGAACATTGCCCCCTATGGTGTATTTGCTTTATTAGCCACACTGTTCACTTCCGTCTCATTAACCACCTTTGGTAACTTAATCGAATACTTTTTAGTCGTCTTGTGCGTATTAATTATTCATGCCCTGATTACCTACCCGATGATGTTGAAATTATTAACTGGCTTAAACCCACTTATATTCTTAAAGAAAATGCGAGATGCTGCAATTTTTGCTTTCTCCACGGCGAGTTCAAACGCCACTATTCCAGTGACATTAGAAACAGCTACCCAAAAGATGGGCGTAAAAAACTCTATTGCCTCCTTTACTGTGCCGCTTGGTGCCACCATCAACATGGACGGTACAGCCATAATGCAAGGGGTTGCCACCGTATTCATCGCCCAAGTTTTTAGCCAAGATCTCACCTTGGCTGATTATTTAACTGTGGTATTAACTGCTACCCTGGCTTCAATTGGAACCGCTGGTGTACCTGGTGTAGGCTTAATCATGTTAGCGATGGTGTTAGAGCAAGTAGGCTTACCTGTTGAAGGTATTGCCTTAATTATCGGCGTAGATAGGCTACTTGATATGACACGTACAGCCGTAAACGTTACTGGTGATAGCATGGTCAGTATTGTTGTGGCAAAAAGTGAAGACCAATTTGATACACAAATGTATGTTAATACTGAAGCAGGCAACGGGGTTAACCGAGTCAATTAAGTGCAGTGTATTAGTAACTGTTAGTAAGCTTTAAAAAAAGATTAAACAACATAAAAAAAGCCTTACAACATTTATTTGTAAGGCTTTTTTATGGACAGTATTGGCTTCAATAACACTAGCTATGGTTCACTTGAAATGCTTAAGCCGAATAAATGCTAAGTTAGCTAGGCAATACATTATTGCGTTGTAACAATTTGCCAATAAAGCTTTCAGCTGATAAAGAAGCGGCTTTAGAAAACTTCTCTGCTAGACCTTTTTTAACTTCGTATTTTACTGCTACAACCTTGTGGTCTGCACTTTTTTGCTGTAAATAATCATCACTGGTTTGAATGCTATCTACCAAGCCTAACTCTAACGCGGTTGTTCCGAACCAATGTTCACCGGTAGCAACTTTGGCCATATCAAGGCTTGGTCTGCGCTCACTCACAAAGTTTTTAAATAGCACATGCGTTTCTTCTAACTCTTCAATAAATTTTTCTTTACCTTTTTCAGTGTTTTCACCAAACATGGTGACTGTACGCTTAAACTCCCCTGCGGTAAATTGCTCAAAATCAATGTCATGCTTCTTTAATAATTTATTAAAGTTTGGCAGCTGCGCAATCACCCCAATAGAGCCTAAAATAGCAAAAGGTGCGGAGATAATAGTATTTGCTACACAGGCCATCATATAACCACCACTGGCAGCTACCTTATCAACAGACACGGTTAGTGGGATATTATGCTGACGAACACGATCAAGTTGCGAAGAAGCTAAGCCATAACCATGCACCATGCCACCACCGCTTTCTAAACGCACAAACACTTCATCTTCGGAGGTGGCAACCGATAAAATAGCGGTAATTTCTTCACGTAAAGAACTCACTTCTTTGGCATCAATGCTGCCATTAAAGTCAACTACAAATACCCGTGATTTTTCCGGTGTTTTATCATCGCCGCTTTTAGCCTTAGCTTTATCTTCTTTGGCTTGTTGTTTAGCCTGCTTTTTATCAGCCTTCTCTTTTTCTTTTAACGCCTCTTTACTTAACAAGGCATGGGTCATGTCCTCTTCAGTATCAGTAAACTGTTCTGATAAATCGGTGATATCAAGCTCACCTTTTTTATGTTGTTGTTTCATTGCTGCACCTGCAATAGCAACAATAATAGCAATGACTGCTAAAACAAAGGTCACCGCTTTAGCTAAAAACAAACCGTATTCATATAAAAATTCCAAGGGAACTCCTGAGTTCAAAATATAAGAAAGAGACAATTATCACCAATTCTACACTATTTTTTTACTGATGATACTTGCTAAACACTAAAAGTTTAGGCAAAAAAAAACCCTCAACTGAGGGCTTTTTAAAAGTGTAACTAAATAGCTTTACTGCACGAGTTCTTCATCTGTCACTGAGATAGTTTGTCCCATACTTAAAATATAGGTCACTAATTGACTTTGCATTTCTTGAGTCGCTCGACCAGTCATCATCGCATCTGGGGCAACACCAGGAATTGGATTAGGGTCAAGTGATGAACCGTGGTGACCAAACAAGAATCGTACCGCACCAGAAACACCGGCTTCATCTTGAGTAGACGTTGAAACACTTGGTAACTGTAATAAGCCAATCGCTGGTTCAGTACCGCCCATAGGTGTGTTAGGTGTACTGTTAATAACCACTTGATCAGGCAAGTTATCAGTGCCATTACCAATCACCTCAGTGATCATTACCGGCGTATCCGTAGCGGCTAGACCGGTAATATAGCTAATTGGATCACCCGTATCGGTTACCGTTTGTGCAGCAAACGTAAAACCTGCAAACGTAGCATCTAAATCAGCTTTACCCTCAGCAGTTAGGCTGTCATAAAAAGCATTGTAAAAAGCGGTTAACTCATCCTGGGTATAGTCGCTACCTAAGGTCGCTTCTACTGCGGCTCTAAACTCAGCAGAACTACCTAACACTAAATTAGATTTAACTAAGCCAGAGAACGCTGGTGACTCAATACCAAAGTTAGCCAACATTAATCCAGGTACAGATAGCGATGACGTTTGCATTTTAAATAAGCCATCTACTTGTGGGTCTAATGGTGTATTCGCCATGGCAGTGGCGCTTATGCCCATAATGCCACCCAATGAAATGCCAAAGTAATGCACATTACTGGTGTCAACCATTAAATCTACTGGTGTACCAGTAGTATCTGCAGCACCTAAAAAGTTTAAGCCTAAACGTAAGCCTAAAATATCAACAATGGTTTGGCGGAAGTTATCACGGCCTGCTAACAAAGTTGATAAATTAACATAATCTAAGGTATTTAAACTACCGTTAATATCATCAGCGCCGGTAGTATTACCATCACCATCAATATCAAAACCACGAGAGCCATGTAAAGGCGCATCAATGGCGGCTGAGGCTATACCATATACAGACAAGGCCCCTGTTATGGCTAACATTTGGCCTTTATTGCCCGTTAAGCCATGCTGCAAAATAACCACTGGCCAGCCATTTTCAGGCATTTGCAAAGCAGGTAAACCTAAGCCAGCACGCACCACATTAGCAACATCAACGTTAGGCGTTGTCATTTGAACTTCAACGTCCATCATCGCTCTGGTTGCTGGAACAGGATTAAATTTAGTGATATTTCTTTCTGTATCAATGCCTAAATCACGTAAACCAAAATTCATACACGCAGCATCTGTGGGGCTGATAGCGTCAGGTGGAATAGCGCTAGGGTCCATTGCCGCTAAACCAGCGAGCATAGCACCGGAATCACACAAGGCTTTCCACCAGTCATTTCTTGGTGCATAGGGGTTATCTTCAGTAGGCACGGCAAGGTAATAAGGCAAGGTTATTGATCCTTGCAGGTAGTTAGCGGCACTAAAAAGTGATGGTGTACCAGCTGGAATTCCAAAAATATCGGCGACTGATAAACCCGTGTCTAACATTGAAATAGCGGGAACACCCGCCATAGCATTAGCGACCATTGTCGGGACGTTGGTGGCCATAATACCTTTAACGGCATCTAATGCATCAGTCGTTGATTGTGTTGTCATTGCCATAGTATAAATAATACTGTCTTTATCGGCACCAGCAGCAACGATGGCATTTTCCATGCTGTTAACTATACCTTGCAATAACAATTGGCTTTCGGTAGCCAAGGGCGTGGTAATAATATCTTGTCTTACGGCTTCATACGTAGAAGAACCTAAAACTGATTTCCCGTTAGTGTCCTTAAGGTTATTAGTTAATGCCACCACATAACCAGTTTTGCCTTTAAAAGGTTTCAGTGGGATAACACCAATATTATTGCCTTGCGCTTGAGCAACAAAATCAATACCAAAGGTTAATTCACTCACCACTTTACAGACTAAACCACGGGCTAGCACTGCACACTCTGGGTCGCTCGCATCACCACCCATTAACGTTTCATAGATTTTAACAGAAGCAGGGTCTTGCACCGATGCTGCATCAAAAGAAGTACCTGCTGGGAAATCAACCGCTAACACGAAAGGCGTACTCACAGACCAACCATCAAGCGCGTTAATAGCCACGGTAGGATCGGCATAGTTAGTTGGATCAGCAACAGGGATAGCTAATGTACCATCAGTACTGCCCGAAAATAATAAATCATTAGGTGCCGACAACACACCATTGGAAGGGTCAAAAACAATACGCGCATTTGAGGTTGGCACGTTGTTTGCCACTTCTTTTTGAATATCTTCAATAGTCTCACTGTCACAGGCACTTAAACCAAGTGCGCTGATAACTGCAAGACTGAGAGCTAACTTTTTCATATAAATTTCCCCGATGCCTTTTTTATTATGTGTATGTATTAAAGTTATTATACTTTTAGCATTCAAGCAATCTTTTAACTTGCCGCTTTACAAAAAGTTCAAACCATTGTTTGAATAACTAGTTAGACCAGTTAAAGTTAACTCAAGATGCCACATGGCGCTAGTCCTTTTTACCTTTTTGTTATAATTTATGCACAAATTACAGGTTTTACTCGTCAAGGAAATCCCTACAAAGTAGAATAGACAACTAATTTCCTCTCTACGTTTATAAAATTTGTGATGTTTGATTATTCAATAAAAGACGCTTGTCTACTTAAAAAAACGATTTTAGTTACCGGTGCTGGCGCTGGCATTGGCCGCTCTGCCGCAATTACCTACGCTAAACTTGGTGCAACCGTTATTCTTTTGGGTAAAACGATTAGCAAATTAGAAGCTGTGTACGATGAAATTGTTAATATGGGCGGTGCTGAACCAGCAATCATTCCCCTTGATTTAAAGGGTGCTAGCCAACAACATTATATTGATATGGCAACCACTATTGCCAACCAATTTGGCCAATTAGAT
Organism: Colwellia sp.; assembly: GCA_042091395.1. Classification (GTDB taxonomy): domain Bacteria; phylum Pseudomonadota; class Gammaproteobacteria; order Enterobacterales; family Alteromonadaceae; genus Colwellia. The sequence goes on along the minus strand of JBELHN010000038.1, from coordinate 553 downwards.
GGGGTTTTACTTAATGCCTCAATATTAGGTGAACTATCGCCATTTACACAAATTCATGAAACAGTTTTTAATGAAATAATGCAGGTTAACGTTAAAGCGCAATACCTGCTCGCGCAAAGCCTTATTCCTACCTTATTATTAGCCTCTAACGCCTCATTGGTGTTTACTTCATCAGGTGTTGGCAATCAGGGCCGTGCCTATTGGGGGGCTTATAGTATCTCGAAGTTTGCAACCGAGGGCATGATGCAGGTCATTGCTGATGAATACGAAACTTCAAGCTTACGTACAAACGCTATTAACCCTGGGGCCACTAACACAAATATGCGCACTTGCGCCTACCCTGCAGAAGATAAAACCAAGATCGCCAACCCAGACGACATTATGCCGTTATACGTGTATTTAATGAGTGATGATAGCTTGGCAGTAAATGGGCAGACATTAAAGGCACAATAAGCGTAGAGGGCATATTCAAGAGCTAACTCAATGCTGAATTAGTTTCTGATAAGTCCCCAATTTCCTAGACACCTAATTTAGTTATAATGAATCAAAATTA
>JBELHN010000037.1:1983-35311 GCA_042091395.1 Colwellia sp. | reverse complement strand
TAGATAACTAGATAACTAGATAACTAGATAACTAGATAACTGGAGTTGACTTTGAGAGTGGAAGCAACTAAACCTAATAATGTAGCAAGGTTGTTAATTATGCTACTAATAAGCTAATTTGATGTGAATTAGCTAATACTTTAAAATCAAGGAAGAAACTATGAAAATGCAATACGGTGTTTTGATCAAAACATTAGCCTCGACATTTATCGCGCTTATGCTATCTGTAACCAGTGTTATGTCTTATGCAAAAGAGGTGAATGTCGATGCAGTTAAACAAATGAAACATGTTGTTCAACAGCAAACAGTCAATATAAATCAATCCAATGTATCAGAATTGATTACCCTTAAGGGTATTGGTGAGAGTAAAGCGCAAGCTATCGTTGATTACCGGCAGAAATTTGGTTCATTTAAAAGTGTTAGTGAATTATCTGAGGTTAGTGGCGTTGGTCCTAAAATAATAGATGATAATAAATCACGACTAACTATTTAACTGTTCAGCTATACCAAGCCTAATTAAAAGTTAGTGTTACTTAATGAAGCCTAGCTAACTTTTAATTAGTTAATGTTACTTATTAAAATAAATAGTAAATATTTACTTAATATCTTCTCAAGATACGCATGCTCTGAAACAGCTTTTAATGCCACTGAAAACTTTTTTACTCTGTTTATATTCACTTTTGTTCTATTGAATACATTTCTTATATGGAAATTAAATTTATTTATGGCATTATATCGTCATTAATACTCATTTAAATCTGTAGTTACAATGAATTTAACCCATTTGAAAAAACTTGAAGCAGAATCTATTCACATTTTTCGTGAAGTAGCTGCTGAATTCGATAATCCAGTGATGTTGTACTCTGTTGGCAAGGACTCTGCAGTATTGCTTCATCTTGCTCGTAAAGCATTTGCCCCTGGTAAAATTCCTTTCCCGCTATTACACGTAGATACTGATTGGAAGTTTAAAGAAATGATCGCCTTTCGTGATCAAATGGCCCAAGATTACGATTTTGATTTACTTGTTCACAAAAACCCAGAAGGTCTTGCCATGGGCATAGGCCCTTTCACACATGGTAGTGCCAAACATACTGATGTGATGAAAACTCAAGGCTTAAAACAAGCATTAAATAAGTACGGTTTTGATGCTGCATTTGGTGGTGCTCGTCGCGATGAAGAAAAATCAAGAGCAAAAGAGCGCGTTTATTCTTTTCGTGATGAAAATCATCGTTGGGATCCTAAAAGTCAACGACCAGAGTTGTGGAATGTATACAATGGCAAGGTAAACAAGGGAGAGAGTATACGTGTATTCCCTCTGTCAAATTGGACCGAACTTGATATATGGCAATATATCTACTTAGAAAGTATTCCTATTGTACCGCTTTACTTAGCTGAAAAACGTCCTGTTGTAGAGCGTGATGGCACTTTAATTATGGTCGATGACGATCGTATGCCGATCGGTGAAGATGAAGAAATTCAAATGAAGAGTGTTCGCTTTAGAACGTTAGGATGTTATCCATTAACAGGTGCTGTTGAATCAACTGCTAGTTCACTTCCTGAAATTATCCAAGAAATGCTGTTAACCAAAACCTCAGAGCGTCAAGGCCGTGTCATCGACCATGATAGTGCAGGCTCTATGGAAAAGAAAAAAATGGAAGGTTATTTTTAAACCACTTTTTTCATTTTAACGCATTTATTGAAAAATATTTCTAAGGAAAACTTATGAGTCACCAATCAGACTTAATTGAAAAAGATATTCAAGCTTATTTGAAACAACATGAAAACAAAGAACTCGTTAGGTTTTTAACTTGTGGTAGTGTCGATGACGGAAAAAGCACCCTTATAGGTCGCCTACTACATGATTCTAAAATGATTTTTGAAGACCAGTTGGCTGCTATTGAAAAAGACTCTAAAAAGTCTGGTACAACCGGCGAAGCGGTAGATTTAGCCTTACTTGTTGACGGTCTGCAATCAGAGCGAGAGCAAGGCATTACTATTGATGTTGCTTATCGCTACTTCTCCACCGACAAACGCAAATTTATCATTGCGGATACCCCAGGACATGAGCAGTATACTCGTAATATGGCCACTGGAGCCTCAACATGTGATATTGCTATTATATTGATTGATGCCCGTTATGGTGTCCAAACGCAAACACGTCGTCATTCTTTTATATGTTCTTTACTCGGTATTAAAAATATTGTCGTTGCAGTTAATAAAATGGATTTAGTGGATTATTCGCAAGAACGATACCAAGCTATCAAAAAAGATTACCGCCAATTTGCTTCAGATCTCACTTTTTCAGATGTGCGCTTTGTTCCTATGTCTGCGCTTAATGGCGATAATGTCGTTGACGAAAGTTCTAATATGCCATGGTACCCTGGTGCAACCTTGATGAAGTTGTTAAATACCATCGATGTTAATACCCAAGAAACGTTCACTGAATTTCGTTTTCAAGTGCAATATGTTAACCGGCCAAACCTTGATTTTAGAGGTTTTGCTGGCACCATAGCTTCTGGGCACGTGCTGGTTGGCGATACTATTGTGGCGCTGCCATCTGGCAAAGAGAGTGTTGTAAAAGAAATTGTCACTTTTGATGGTAACCTTGACCGTGCAGACAAAGGTATGGCTGTAACCTTAACTCTTGAAGATGAAATTGATATCAGTCGCGGTGAAATAATAGTTAAAAAAGGTAGTTTACCTGTATCTGCCAAAGAATTTAGTGCAACGGTAGTGTGGATGCATGAAAATGAACTGGAACCGGGTCGTGAATATTATATTAAACACGGCAGTAAAATGACTACAGGCCACGCACAAAGTATTGAACATAAATTTGATGTAAATACCATGGAGAAAATTTCCAGTAGCCAGTTAGCTGTTAATGATATTGGTGTCGTTGATTTTGTGGTTAGTGAAACCTTACATTTTGATGCTTATCAAAACAATCAAGGCACAGGAGCGTTTATCGTGATTGATAGGCTGAGTAATGTAACGGTTGGCGCAGGAATGATTAATCATGCAATAGAGGAGCAAACTCATCAATACTCAGCCTTTGAGTTAGAACTCAACGCCTTAGTTCGCAAACAATTTCCTCATTGGGGTGCGCGCGACATAACCAAGTAGTGATTAAATGAATAGTAGAGAAACATTGCGTTTGTTTTTCATTTTTTATATGACCTAACTAAACTAGTTCACCGCCATAAACAGTTGCTGTTTATGGCGTGTTTTTTTGTTAATGAATAAAGGGGGTACTAATGACAACAGAACAGTGGTTAATGATAGTTGTTTTTATTGTCACTTTTTTTAGTTTAGTTAAATACAGCCAAGTACCTGAACGGGTTTTTTCAGTGACGGTTCTCGTCTGTTTAGCATTGTCTTTCGTGAGCGTTGATAATATTTTGACTAATGCGGTTAACCCTGGTTTAGTGACTTTACTGCTTTTAGTTATATGTTCTTTCGCTTTTGAACGTACTAGTTTGTTGCGGCGCTTGTCTAACCGCTTATTTAATGGCTCTAAAATTAAGTCTAACCTACGCTTGTTGTTGGGCACGGCTTTATCATCGGCTATTATGAGCAACACAGCCGTTGTTGCTACATTGATCAATACCGTTAAAAAAAATACCCTTATAAACCCCGGAAAGTTACTTTTACCTCTGTCATTTGCTGCCATTTTAGGAGGCACGTTAACCCTAGTTGGTACATCAACCAACTTAATCGTTAACAGCTTGTTAATTAAACAGGGCTATCAAGGGTTTGGCTTCTTTGACTTTACGGTTATTGGCTTAGCCGCGTTTTCTGTGTGTTTAGCTATTATTCTGTTGCGTAGTAGTCGTTTACCCAGTCTGGTTAATAATGATTTAGCTACCAATGACTATTTATTAGAAGCTGAAGTATCGTCAACTTCAACATTGATAGGTAAAAGTATCGAAGAAAATGGTTTACGTAATCTAGATTCATTATTTTTAGTTGAAATTGTTAGGCAAGGGCGTTTAATTTCGCCAGTATGCCCAGAAGAGTGTCTACTGGCTCATGACAAACTTATTTTTAGCGGTGATATTTCAAAAGTTTTAACCCTACAGCAATTTGATGGGCTTACTTTATTTGCTCAGCAAGATAATTTGTTACGTGATAATTTAACTGAAGTCTTGGTTAAAACTGACTCGACTATCGCTGGTAAAACCCTAAAGAAAGCTGGTTTTCGTGCTCGATTTGACGCTGCTGTAGTAGCTGTTCGCCGAGAAGGCAGTGCATTGTCTGGTAAATTGGGTGATATTGTGATTCAACCGGGTGATTTTTTGGTTCTGGCAGCAGGACAAGATTTTACTACTAGGCCAAATTTATCTAAAAACTTTTATATATTATCAGGCCATCAAGCAGATAACATGCTGAATGGATGGCGTGATCACACTACAGTTTGGGGGTTTATTAGCAGTATTTTAGTGTCTGTATTTTCCTCATTACCGTTATTGAGTTGTCTGTTTGTTTACTTAGCATTTTTAATATTTAGTGGCGCATTATCGGTGAATGAAATAAAACGCCGTTTTCCTTTAGAAATTTGGATGATAGTACTCGGTGCGCTAACACTGGCTTCTGCTTTTGAAAACACTGGCGTAGCCATTATTTTTGCTGAAAACATTGAAGCTTACTTGTTTGGACAAAGTATATACTTAGCCTTTATCATTATTTTTATTTTGACACTGGTGATGACTGAGTTAATCACGAACAGTGCTGCTGCAGCACTCGCATTTCCCATTGCCTATAATATTGCCTTGGGTCTAGGTGTTGATCCTACGCCTTTCGTAATGGCTGTTGCTTTTGCTGCCAGTGGTAGTTTTATCAGCCCTTATGGCTATCAAACCAATGTCATGGTCTATAATGCCGGAAATTATCAATTAAAAGATTTTGTGGCTTTTGGGCTACCAATTTCATTGTTTTACAGTGTTACCGTAATCACGGTGATACCTCTTGTATATCCATTTTGACGAGATTATTTTTCGTGTTGTGCCGTTAATTAAGATTAACTACGCGATATAAACTTTACCCTTTTACTATATTTAATAAATTTTTTTAATTACTTAACAAGTATTACGACAGAGAAAACAAGGCAATCAGAGATGAAAACTGAAAATACGGTATGGCACAAGCAACAGATTAGTAAATCACAGCGTGCTGCATTGAAAAAACAAAAACCTGTATTACTATGGTATACCGGTTTAAGTGGCTCAGGTAAATCAACAGTGGCAAATGCTGTTGATGCGCTACTGTTTGACTTGGGCTGTCACAGTTACTTGCTTGATGGTGATAATGTTCGCCACGGCCTCAATGGTGATTTAGGCTTTAGTGACGATGCCCGCGAAGAAAACATTCGCAGAATTTCAGAAGTGGCCAAGTTATTTTTAGATGCGGGGCTTATAGTCTCGACCGCTTTCATTTCTCCTTTTGCTAGTGATAGAGCCCAAGCCAGAGCAAAACTTACTGAAGGCGAGTTTATTGAAGTATACATAGATACACCCATTACTATATGTGAGCAACGTGACCCCAAAGGCTTGTATAAAAAAGCCCGAGCTGGTGAAATCAAAGACTTTACAGGTATTGACTCCTCTTATGATGTGCCTATTGCCCCTCAAATTCATGTGAAAACTGCTGAGCAATCGATAATACAATGTGCCGAGCAAATTGTTGGCTATCTAATGACACAAGGGTACATCAAAAAATCCCCGTTGAGTGAATAGTTAAAATTACTTTCAATCAAGGTTTAGCCATTCTAAACGAGTATTACAACTTTTATATGTCAGATTTTATGATGTATTATTCATTTTTAAGGAAACTTCAATATGCACTATGATGTATTCAACGGCGATGCAGATGGCATAATAGCCTTATTGCAACTGCGTTTAGCTTCTCCCAAGGAGTCAATACTTATTAGCGGTGTTAAACGAGACATTGATTTATTAGCTCAGGTTGATGTTAATAAAGCAAGTTCAGTAACCGTGTTAGATATTTCCTTGGAAAAAAACAAACTTGCGCTAGATAACCTACTTAATGCAGGCATTGATGTATTTTATGTAGATCATCATCGCACTGGCGTTATACCACAATCTTCTAAACTAACGACTATTCTTGATACTGATGCGAATACTTGTACTAGCTTATTGATTAATAATCACCTTAATGGTCGTTACAGTGATTGGGCAATTGCTGCAGCATTTGGTGATAATATGCAGGCAAGTGCCATTGAACTAGCTGAAGAAAAGGGGCTATCAAAATTGCAACAAGGCCAGTTAAACGAATTAGGCACCTATATTAATTATAATGGATATGGCCAGTACCTAAACGATTTACATTTTAATCCAGCTGATTTATTTAAAGCATTGTTGGCATTTCCTGATCCTTTTCAATTGATAAAGCAAAAAGAGTCATTGTTCAGTCAACTTAAAGAGGCTTACTTGGCCGACATGGCTAAAGCAAAAGAGTCACCAGTACTGAGTGACTGCGGTACAGTGAAAACAGTTGTCCTAAAAAACGCGCCGTGGTCTCGCCGGGTCAGTGGTGTCTTTGGTAATGCGCTGGCAAATGAATCACCTAACAAAGCACATATTGTCGTAACGTTACTAACAAATACTAGACCTGAGCAACAAGATAATGACGGTAAGCGCTATACAGTGAGTTTAAGAGCGCCATTGAATAATAAACAAGGTGCCGGTGATTTGTGTGCAATGTTTGCAACAGGAGGTGGCAGAGCCGCGGCTGGCGGAATTAATGACCTTCCGCATCAGTCACTTGATAAGTTTATTAATATTGTTGCTAATTATTACCGGTAAATTAAACTGAGGTAAATTCACGTTATTCTCCGATAAGTAGTCGATGCAATAGTCAAATAATAATTATTAATGTATTAAACATCGTTATTCAAATCACTTTATCTAACACAACACTCTTAGCTCAATATCCTTTAATGTGATATGTTTTTTAAGTTAACCAAATTAAACAAAATTAAACAAAAAACATTTGGACTATAAAGTTACTTACTTGTTGAAGCAAAATTCGCTAAAATATTGGGTATTGCTCGTGAATATTTTTGATTCACCTAATTGTTGTATTTTGCTGTTAACAAGCCATTCAGTGGCAAGGGAAATAATATGAGTTTATTAATTACCGGTGGTATGGGCTATATAGGTAGTCACACGGTTGTTGAACTACTGCAAGGAAACGCTGAGCAAAATATTGTTATCCTTGATAATCTGTCAAATTCATCGATAAAAGTGCTTGAACGTATTGAAAAAATTACTGGCATTTCGGTAACCTTTATCGAAGCTGATGTAGGGGATGAACAAGCTCTCGATGAAGTGTTTGTTAAGCACAACATTGAAGCAGTTATTCATTTTGCCGGTTTAAAAGCGGTTGGTGAGTCAACACAAGTGCCCTTGTCTTATTATCACAACAATGTATCGGGTACAGTGACCTTGTTACAGGTTATGAGCAAGCATCAGGTTAAAAATTTAGTGTTTAGTTCATCGGCAACGGTATATGGGCATAATACTTCCCCGCTTAATGAAAATATGCTGACATCGGCAACCAATCCTTATGGGCAAACAAAACTAATGGTAGAACATATTTTGTTTGATTTAGCTAAAAGTGATCCCTCATGGTCTATTGTCTCATTACGTTACTTTAACCCTATTGGAGCTCATCACTCAGGTTTTATTGGTGAAAATCCCAATGGTATTCCAAACAATTTACTGCCTTATGTAGCCCAAGTGGCTGTGGGTAGGTTAGCCAAATTGCAAGTATTTGGAAATGACTATGACACACATGATGGTACAGGTGTTCGAGATTACATTCATGTGGTTGACTTAGCTCAGGGCCATGTTAAAGCCCTTGATAGCCTTGGTCATGCCAATGCCACAGTCACTGGTTGTAAAGCTATCAACTTAGGTACTGGCAGAGGTACTTCGGTACTTGAAATAGTAAAAACTTTTCAAAAGGTTAGTCAAAAAAATATACCATACCAAATTGTGCCACGTAGAACGGGTGATTTAGCGACAGTCTATGCTGATGCTTCATTAGCTGCTAAGTTATTAGGTTGGCAGGCTAAACTGGATTTAACGGCAATGATAGAGGATACATGGCGCTGGCAATCTGAAAATCCTAACGGATTTTAGCTTAGTTGATGCACGTCATGCGATAAATAAGGTTGCTAAGCTAGGATCGAAAGCAAATAAAAACGATTTACTTATCAACTATCATTTTTTCATCAAATGGCAAGTTAGCCAGGACAATAAAACAAAAATTAAACCTCCAATAGCGCCCCATAAGTGGGCATCAATAGCTACATTTGCCTCAATTAACTCAGAGACTTGCTTATTTGCGCCAACTAACTGTTCATGTATTAGTTTAATTGTGACCCCTATTAACATCAATATACCTGTCAATCTCAGAGAGGCTTTCTTGGTATTTTTATCTTTGTAGACAAGGTCTAAAAAAGCGCCAAAAATAAATAAACCATGAAGGATGCCAGAGAGACCAACGTATTGCGTTATTGTTGGTGAAAAATAAAATAAACCAGCACTACAAACGCCCCCCGATGTTATAAACAGTAAAGTTATATTTTTAAACGAATAGTAATGGCCATGTAGCGCCCAAAGCATCCATAATGCAAATAAGTTTAGTATTAAGTGGTAACCGTTAGTATGTAATATATGACCGGAGAGCGCCCGCCAAACCTGCCCTTGTTCAATTAAACGTCGATCGTAGATAAATAACTGTTCTAGCTGAGCAGCGAAAACATAGCCAAATAAGGCGAGTAGACTGATCAATAAAATAGCCGATAGGTGCTGAATGTCAGTGGGTAGCTTGCTAAGCATTTTTAGGTTCATGTTTAAAGTTCATAGTCAGAGAAATGTCACTTAAATAGGTATTTTAATATAAATAACAGGGATAATACCTGAGTGATTAATGTGATAAAGTATTTATATAGTTTTATTAAAGTATACAATGTCTTCTTAATTCACTGCATTATATTTAACGATTGTATTTTATGTCGCGAACATTATGTTTAGCCTGCAAACGCCCTGAGAGAGCCTGTATTTGTGACTTTATTGTCAAAATTACTAATAAAATACCTGTGATTGTTCTTCAGCACCCAAAGGAAGAAAACCAAATGAAGGGGACTGTAGCCTTATTATCAAGGTCTTTACAATCCTGCGAAGTGATTGTTGCTGATAATGTTGATCAGGTTCAAAAGTTTGATGATCTGCAAAAAAAATGGCAGCTTATTTTACTTTACCCAAGTGAGCAAGCCACAACCTTATCAGCAGTAACGTTGCCTCATGGTGTGCATACTGATGAAAATAATGTAGAAACAGGTAACAAGTGCAAACCGCTGTCTTTAGTTATTATTGATGGCACGTGGAAAAAAGCATACCGCATGTTTATGCTGTCAAAAAAACTGCAAAACCTACCGCAAGTATGTCTGCCAAAATCAATCGCCTGTTCTGGAAATTATAGTATTAGAAAAGTTGCCAAAAAGAATGCCTTGTCAAGTTTAGAAGCAACTTGTTATGCCTTGGCTATGTTAGAGTCAGCTGACAGCGAGACAAGAACAAGCACAACAGTGATAGCCCCAAATTTTGCTGGTCAATACCAACCTTTGCTTGAAAAATTTAAACTATTTAACCTTTTTCAGTTATCTTTTAGACCCGACTACCCAGCACCAGAATGTGCGACTTCTGAGGAGCCTTGATGTTTTATCAATTACTTAAGTTATTATTTGCATTGTTTTTTGTGTTGGTGCAATTTGGTTACAGTTTATCAGCACAAGCTCAATTAGAGATTAGAGAGCCAGAGGCTGCCACCGGTTTACTTCAAAAGAAAGCGGTTAATGCCAAACAATATATGGTGGTGGCAGCTAACCCCTACGCAAGTAATGCAGGCTTAAAAATGTTAGAAAGTGGTGGAAGTGCCATTGATGCAGCTATTGCTGCACAACTTGTGTTAACCCTAGTTGAGCCGCAATCGTCTGGTATTGGCGGAGGTACTTTTTTGCTGCATTGGGATAAAAAGAAAAAACAATTAACCAGCTTTGATGGCAGAGAAACAGCACCTGCAAAAGCCAGTAGTGGTTTATTTTTAAATGCGCAAGGTAAACCATTAAAGTGGCGGCAAGCTGTCGTTGGCGGCAAATCAGTGGGGGTTCCCGGTTTATTAGCAGCAATGCATAAAGCTCATCAACAATACGGTATTCTTCCGTGGAAAACCCTATTTAAACCGGCGATTGATTTGTCAGAGCAAGGTTTTATTGTTTCACCACGACTCGAAAAGTTATTGGCCATGAATTTTAATCCTGGTATTCACCTTTTGCCAGAAATTAAACAGTATTTTTCGCCTAACGGTCAAGGTGTTAAAGCCGGTGAACTGTTAAAAAACCCAAAACTTGCAAAAGCATTGAAAAGTATAGCTAACGAGGGAGTTGATGTTTTTTATCAAGGTTGGTTAGCAAAAAAAATTGTTGAGAAAGTGCAAAATGCCATGATTGCTCCCGGGCTGTTATCTTTAAATGACATGAAAAACTATCAAGCGAAAGAGCGCCCAGCCTTGTGTGGTCCCTACCATGCTTATAAGGTTTGTGGTATGGCACCACCCAGCTCTGGTGCTGTTAGCGTGATTCAAATTTTAGCGCAATTAGAGAAATTTAATTTAGCGCAATATTCAGTTAATAGTATTGATGCAACTCATCTTTTTACTCAAAGTTCACGCTTAGCTTTCGCTGACAGGGGACGGTACATTGCTGATAGTGACTTTGTCACTGTGCCTGTCAAAGGGTTATTAACCAGTGATTATATTGCTCAGCGCTCAGCTTTGATTAATTTACAAAAAGATATGGGCAAAGCACCTGCTGGTGAACCTAATAATGCTCTAGCGTTAGCTGACGATAATGCTGTTGAAAAGCCCTCAACCAGTCACCTTGTAGTGGTTGATCAGCAAGGAAATGCCGTATCAATGACCAGTAGTATTGAAAATGGTTTTGGTTCAGCATTAATGGTGCAAGGTTTTATTTTAAACAATCAACTAACCGATTTTTCATTAGATCCTAAGCGAAATGGTCATTGGGTAGCTAATCGAGTTGAGCCTTTCAAGCGTCCTCGCAGTTCCATGGCCCCTACCATGGTATTTAATGCTGACAATTCTTTACGTTTGGTGATTGGCTCTCCGGGTGGCAGTCGTATTATAAATTACGTGGCGCAAACTATCATTGGTGTCTTAGATTGGCAGCTGAACATCCAACAAGCAATTAATTTACCCAAGGTAACCAATCGAAATTTTGTTACGAGTTTAGAAATAGATACCGATATTGTGTCGTTGAAACCTGCCTTGGAAGCACGGGGTCATAAAGTTAAAGTCCGTTCACTCAATAGTGGCCTCCATGGTATTGAGGTAACGAAAACAGGTTTAATAGGTGGTGCTGATCCAAGGCGAGAAGGGCAAGCCATTGGTAATTAAGCAATTAGCAATGTCAGTTTGAAATAATTATTCACTAATTAGTAATATTTATTTGATACAAATTTTTATAAGATCCATATTTAAAGTTAAAAAGTTGAGCAATATTTTATAAATTTTTCTAGTATTTTAATTGCTAATGAGTATTATAAAAATGTTAATTAATTTATGTGAGGTTGTTTTATGAGCTTAAAATCCAAGATTTTAGCTTTTGTTATTGTGTTGTTTCTCTCATTAATTGGCGTGGCTGTACTTGGTTTACAAGTATTAACAACCGCCAGTGAAACAGATAACATAGCGCGTATTAATCAGCTTATGAAGTCTACAGCTAACATAGTCGATCAATTAGAAATATTAAGTGGCGAAGATGAGTTGTCAGAACAAAAGGCCAAAACCTTTGCAGCGCAAATTCTTCGTGAAAATAAATACCATGATTCTGAATACGTATATATTGTCGATAGTGAACTTAATTTCGTGGCAGCCCCTCATGATCCTCAACTTCATGGCACGAGTTTTAATGATTTTAAAGATGCTGATGGTAATAGCATTGGTAGGTTAGTTGAAGGCCTTGTCGGTAATAAAACAAATCAAATTATTACCTATAATTGGACCTCGGAACGTGATGGTGAGGTTGTTGACGTTACCTCTGTTGTGCAAAAGTCAGCTAAATGGGGTTGGTATATAGGTACCGGTATTAGTTATGCAGAAGCAGATGCTCGCTATTGGAGTACAGCTAAATGGCTGCTCTCCTTATCAATTTTAATTGCTGTATTGTTATCGTTCGCTTTAGCTCGATTTGGATTAGCATTAAATAAATCACTCGGTGCTGAGATTGACGATGTTCACCAATTAGTTCGAAAGGTTTCTCGTGGTGATTTAAGGCAGGAAAGTAAGTTTAGCCATGTAAGTAGTGACAGCGTTGTCGGTGCCATAAACTATATGCAAAAATCATTACAGGGTGTGGTAAAAGGTATTAAAAGCGTTGCTGACAACCTTCATGGCCAAACGGACGACTCTGAACGAAGAGCCGGTGAACTTGATGGACTAACTCGCGCAATGAGTGAAGAAACTGATATGGTGGCATCAGCAATTACCGAGTTAACAGCATCAGCAAGTAACGTAGCGGAACACGCTAAGCAAACAGCTGAATCTGTGGTAGAGGCCAGTGAGCAAGGGGTAACAGCTAACTTGCTCACCGAAGAAGCTTCCAAGACCATTAACTTACTTGAAACTCAAATAGATAATGCTGGCGCTAATATTCAATTATTAGACGATGAGGTGAACAGTATTGCTAATGTACTAACCGTTATACAGGGGATTGCAGAGCAAACTAATTTATTGGCGTTAAATGCGGCTATTGAAGCAGCAAGAGCTGGTGAACAAGGGCGAGGTTTTGCAGTTGTTGCAGATGAAGTTCGTCAACTTGCGCAACGAACACAGGCAAGCACTGAAGAAATCCATCAAATGATTAACAAATTGCAAAGCGCCGCTAAAGAAGCGAAGAGCTCGGTTAATCAAAGTATGCAAACCAGTGAGCAAACCGTATCGAAATCTCGCCAAGTTTCTCAGCAACTTCAACAAATAGAGAGTTCTTTGGGGGAAATATCACAAATGACACACCAAATTTCAGCGGCGTCAGTAGAACAATTATCTGCCGGTGAAGATACAGCTGAGAGAATTGTCAATATTTCTGATACAGCAACCAACACCTCCAATGTATCGCAACAAGCCCAATCGGCAGCATACGAAGCTCAACAGTTGAGCTCTAACCTAGAAACTGAAATTAATAAATTTAAAACTTAGCAACCTGATATGATAAAAATCAGTATTTGTTTAGTTTGAAACTTACAATGAAAATTTGTTGATTTTCAAGACCAATTGCCGACTTGATGCAAGTGAGCAATTAAATATTGATTTTGACATAATTGGTAATAACGCAGAGCTAGATTATGATGTTGAGGGTATAAGTGAATACTTTAAAATACAGCATAATTTTAATCGACTTAATGCTAACTGTGTTCTATCAAGTACTTATTTTGATGGGATTATTAATTTCGCAGGGGCTCTGGCGACAATTCACCCATTTCTCATAACTGTGCACAAATTTAAGTTGTAGTGAATAAGTTGCCTTTTCAGTTTAGTTTTGTTCTGCATTTTGTATCGTCTAAATAGATAACATAAGTTACACTAAATGAGCATAGATAAGCGATAAATCATCTTTTTGGTTGAATCATTGTCATATTCTTGCTCAAATGGCGGCCATAATTGTAAAATCTATAAAATTGTTCTGTTTGCTTTTACTAATTATCGAGTGATGTTGTCGATACAATCATCTGACTCATCGTTAAATTAACAAAATAAAAGCAATAAAACTAAATACTCTTGTCATAATTAGCCCATAGTCATCTAAATGAAATATTCTCGTGTTTATATTAACAGCTTAGCTTACGAGCTAGCCCCAGAAGTTGTAAGTAGTGCCGACCTTGAGTCCCGTTTAACACCTCTTTATCAAAAGTTTCGCATTCCTAAGGGGCAATTGTCTGCCTTAACCGGCATAGAAGAGCGACGTTGGTGGCCAAAAGATCATGTTCTCTCAGATGGGGCTATTAATGCCGCTCAAAAAGTCATTGCTGAAACAGAAATCGCTGTGGCTGATATCGGTGCTGTCATTTATACTGGCGTGTGTCGTGATCAACATGAACCTGCAACAGCTTGTCGTATTGCCGCCAAACTTGGTGTGTTAAAAGACACCGCTATTTATGATATCAGTAATGCATGCTTGGGTATGTTGTCGGGAATATTAGATATTGCTAACCGTATAGAGTTAGGCCAAATTAAAGCAGGTTTAGTCGTATCTTGTGAATCTGCTCGACATATTGTTGATGTAACCATTGATGACATGCTCGCTGAACCTACGATGACCAACTATGCGCGCTCTCTCGCCACTTTAACAGGGGGATCTGGGGCAGTTGCTATCTTATTAACTGACGGCAGTTTGTCATTGAATACTGATCGCAACCATCAGCTACTTGGGGCGAGTCACTTATCTGCACCAGAGCATAACAACTTATGTCAGTGGGGACTTAAAGAAGTGGGCCCTCAACTTTTCCGTGAGTTTATGCGAACAGATGCGGTAAGCCTATTAAAAGAGGGCGTTGATTTAGCCAAAGATACTTGGCAACACTTTTTAGAACAGCGTAATTGGTTAGAAGCTGACGTTGATAAAGTCATTTGCCATCAAGTTGGTGCAGCCAACCAAAAACAAGTGCTGAGTGCCTTGGCAATTGACAAAGCCAAGGAGTATCCAACGTTTAAACACCTTGGCAATATGGGCACAGTATCACTGCCAGTAACGGCAGCTATGGCTCATGATAATGGCTTTTTACAAAAAGGTGACAATGTTAGCTTTTTAGGTATAGGTAGCGGACTGAATTGTATGATGTTAGGGCTTAAGTGGTAATTATGTCAGCAAATAATGCAGCAAAAACAACAGATAATATAATAAACAGCGTTGAAAACCATGATGTGACTCGGTTAGAGAAGATATTGGGTGACTCTTTTCCTTTTAAACGACATTTTATAAAACAGGGTGAGCACCAATATCATTATATTAATGAAGGGCAGGGTAGCCCTGTGGTTATGATTCATGGTAACCCAAGCTGGTCGTATTATTATCGTAACCTGGTGAGTAAACTCAGTAAACATCATCAATGTATTGTCCCCGATCATATTGGTTGTGGTTTTTCTGATAAACCCAGTGATGATGCCTACGAATACACCTTGGCGAGCCGTATTGATGATTTAACCAATCTGCTTGAACATTTAAATATTACTAAAAACATTACGCTAGTGGTTCATGACTGGGGTGGCATGATTGGTATGGGCTATGCGGCACGTTTTCCAGAGCGAATAAAGCGTTTAGTCATATTAAATACAGGAGCATTTCACTTACCTGTGACTAAAAAATTACCCGCCGCTTTATGGCTAGGACGAAACACTTGGCTAGGTACGTTATTGGTGAGGGGCTTTAACGCTTTCTCAAGTGTTGCTTCCTATATTGGTGTAAAACGAAAAGCGATGGATAAAGAGGTTCGTAAAGCCTATGTTGCACCATTTAATACATGGAAAAACCGCATATCAACTCTACGCTTTATTCAAGATATACCGTTAAAGCCTGAAGATCGAAATTATCAGCTGGTCTCAACAATAAGTGATAATTTAGGCCAATTTTCTCAACTACCTATGCTGGTTTGTTGGGGATTAAAAGACTTTGTTTTTGATAAACATTTTTTACATGAGTGGCAGCGACGCTTTCCCGAAGCCAAAGTGCACGCCTTTGATGATTGTGGCCATTACATATTAGAAGATGCCAGTGATCAAGTTGTGCCGTTGATTAATGAATTTTTGTTATCAACAGAAGCGGATTTAACCAAATAACCTGCCCCTAAAACGGTATTTGGGTTACCCACTTTTACAAGGATACTTTTATGTTGGTCGCTTCACACTCATCACAAGAACAAACCGGCCAAGCCAATCTTTGCCGCCATTTAAAACATGCTGCGCAACATATTCCTGATGCGTTAGCGGTTGCCGTACAAAAATACAAGCAGGGTAAGCTGAGCTATGATGAAATTAATTTTGCTCATCTTGACCAGCGAAGTGACAACATTGCTTATGCCTTGCATGCTTATGGCATATCCTCTGGCAGTAAAGCGGTGCTTATGGTGACCCCAAGTATTGATTTTTTTGCGTTAACGTTTGCACTCTTTAAAGCTGGTATTGTGCCTATTTTGGTTGACCCAGGGATGGGCATTAAAAACCTTAAACAGTGTTTTATTGAAGCTAAGCCAGATGCCTTTATTGGCATACCTAAAGCACACATAGCCAGACGTTTATTTGGTTGGGGAAAAAACACAGTAAAAAAATACCTGACAGTAACGGATACCGATGCCGGCAAGGCAAGTGATTTTTTTGCAGCCTTATTAGGCGGTTGTAGCTTAAAAACGTTATTAAAAAAATACCCTATGCCAACCAATATATCTTCATTTAAGATGGTCACTTTACGTGATAATGCAATGTCAGCCATATTATTTACCAGTGGCTCTACTGGCTCGCCAAAAGGGGTCGTTTACAGTCACAAGATGTTTGAAGCACAAATCACAGCACTAAAAGAAGACTACGCCATTAATGCTGGCGAGCGAGATTTAGCGACCTTTCCATTATTTTCTTTATTTGGTCCAGCTCTCGGTATGGCCTCTATTGTACCTGATATGGATGCCAGTAAACCTATTACTGCCAAGCCAGACTATATCTTTGCTGCCATAGAAAAATATCAATGTACCAATTTATTTGCTAATCCTGCGCTCATCGAAGTATTAGGTAACGCGGGTAAAGCCGGTAACCAGGGTAAAACCCTCAACAGTTTAAAACGCGTTATTTCAGCTGGTGCACCAGCAACGTTGCCATCTATTGCCCGTTTTAGCGAATTGTTGGCTGCAAATGTACCTGTATTAACCTCATATGGCGCCACAGAATCTTTACCACTAACAAAAATTGCCAGTAAAGATTTACTAGCAACCAGTGCCGTGACCGACTCAGGAGGTGGTATTTGTGTGGGTACCCCTATAAAGGGTGTTAACTTGTGCATTATTGCCATTACAGAACAAGATATTGAGTACTGGGACCCATCGCTAGCATTAGCAGCCAATCAAATTGGTGAAATTGTTGTTCAGGGTGACATGGTCAGTGAGCAATATTACCAGCGTGATAAAGCCACCGCTCAAGCTAAAATTCTTGACTGTAAAGGTAATAGAGTAATGCACCGCATGGGGGATTTAGGCTACTTAGATAATACCGGCCAATTATGGATGTGCGGCCGCAAAGCCCACCGGGTCGAAACAGAGCAATCAGTGTTTTACTCAATTCCCTGTGAACGTATTTTTAATACTCACCCACAGATAAAACGAACCGCCTTAGTTGCGGTAACGATTAACATGCGTGTTACACCGTTAATCTGTGTAGAGTTAACGGATATAGCCAAGAAAAATAAAAGCTTTGACCAGAGCAAATTGTTTGCTGAACTTAAAGCTATCGCCTTAGCAAACCCGCAAACGTCGCGTATTTCTCATTTTTTACTTCATGATGACTTTCCCGTGGATATTCGTCACAACGCGAAAATATTCCGTGAAAAGCTGGCAGTTTGGGCACAAAATAGCCTTAACCCATAACCAAGTTGTACAAGTCATTGTGACAATAGGCTTAAGATAATAATCGATTATTAACGAATGGTGATTGCCAACAATACTATGAATATTAACAATGAAACTATAGAGTCAAGCATGTCTTCACCTGCTTTTATTGACTCTGCTGATATTGACTTTGCTGAGGTCGAGCTTACCTTTAGGCGAGTGGCGACCGAGCTAGCAACGACCACATCACAGGTTTTTGTAACGGGTGCTGGCGGCTTTTTAGGTGCAGCTATTTGTCGTCTTCTGCGGTTGGCAAATATTAACGTGATCGGTTTTGCCCGTGGCCATTACCCTGAACTAGAACAACTTGGCGTGACTATGGTGCAAGGTGATATTAGCGATTTCTCGGCTGTTAAAACTGCGATGTCGTCTTGTGATCTCGTGTTTCATGTC
The DNA here is from genome assembly GCA_042091395.1 of Colwellia sp. Taxonomy (GTDB): domain Bacteria; phylum Pseudomonadota; class Gammaproteobacteria; order Enterobacterales; family Alteromonadaceae; genus Colwellia. The sequence goes on along the minus strand of JBELHN010000037.1, from coordinate 17,174 downwards.
GCGGCAAAAGCGGGCGTATGGGGCAGCAAAGCCGATTATTTTAATGTAAACGTGCAAGGTACAGACAACATAATTAATGCGTGTATTGAGCTGTCGATTAATCGTTTAGTATATACCAGCACTCCCAGTGTTACTTTTGAGGGTAAAGATGAAGCTGGAATTGATGAATCAGAGGGTTATGCTAAGCATTTTTTAAATGAATATTGCCGTTCAAAAGCACAAGCAGAACAACGCATATTAGCGGTATCAGGTACTCACCTTGACGGTGTTGCTCCTCGTAAAAAAGATACCTTGTTAACTGTTGCCCTTCGTCCACATTTAATTTGGGGGCCAAATGATCCGCATTTAGTGCCGCGAGTGCTAGCGAGGGCTCGTGCTGGTAAATTAAAGTTGGTGGGTAAACAAGACAAACTGGTTGATACTATTTATATTGATAATGCCGCCTATGCTCATCTATTAGCAGCAGTGGCTCTATCAAAGAGTGAGCCTGTATGTGCAGGTAAAGCTTATTTTCTCAGTAATGATCAACCGATTACCATGGCTGACATGCTCAATAACATATTACAATGTGCGGGGTTAGCGCCTGTTGCCAAGAGAGTACCGAGCAGTGTTGCTTATGGCGTTGGTGCTTTACTTGAATGTATATTTACTTGTTTAGGTATTAAAAAAGAGCCCATCATGACTCGTTTTGTTGCGCGACAGCTGGCAACCAGTCATTATTTTGATATCAGTGCAGCGAAAAAAGATTTAGGCTATACGCCGGTTATTTCAATAAAAGCCGGTATGAAACAACTAAGTCAATGGTTGCAACAAGCTAAGTGTTAATGCGCTAAATAAGGAAAGCTTTCTATGTCGGTTATTCATCACCACTCAGTACAAATATATTATGAGGATACTGACCATTCTGGTGTAGTGTATCACCCTAATTTTCTAAAATATTTTGAGCGGGCGCGAGAACATATCATTGATAGTGATAAATTAGCGCAATTATGGCAACACCAAGGTTTAGGTTTTGCCGTGTATAAAGCTAATTTAACTTTTCAAGATGGGGTCGAATTTGCTGAAGTTTGTGATGTTCGCAGCAGCTTTCAATTAGATGGAAAATATAAAACACTTTGGCGACAAGAGTTGTGGCGCCCCAATGCCAGCAGAGCGGCGGTTATTGCAGATATAGAAATGGTTTGTTTAGATAAACAAAAAAAACTACAACCGATACCTGAGGACATCTTAACGTCACTGGCATTAAAAAAAACTTAGAGCCCACCAGTAACATTCAAAAAGTTACCTGTTGAAAAAGAAGATTTTTCACTTGCCAGCCAATAAATAGCTTCTGCGACTTCTTCAGGTTGGCCGCCTCGTTGCAAAGGAATGCTCGGTAGCAATCGAGCAATTCTTTCAGGCTCACCGCCATCAGCATGCATATCGGTATAAATGAAGCCTGGACGAACGCAATTGACGCGAATGCCCTCAGCGGCAACCTCTTTTGCTAAGCCTGTGGTTAAGGTATCTATGGCACCTTTTGATGCGGCGTAATCAATGTATTCAGTTGGTGCGCCTGATTGCGCAGCACCTGATGAAACATTAACAATAACGCCGCCTTGACCACCATAGCTTGTAGACATCACTTTTATTGCCTCGCGGCAGCATAAAAAATAACTGGTCACATTGTTGACTAGTAAAGCATTAATTAGCTCTGCAGACATATCAACAAGCCGAGCTTGGCTCTTTAGGAGGCCAGCATTATTAATAAGAACATGAATTGTCCCGAAGGCTTTAGCGACACAAGCAAATAAATGGGCTACCCCTTCTTCACAAGAAACATCTGCTTGCACAGCAATACATTGAGCACCAATAGCTTGTAAGGATTGAACTACTTGACTTGCAGCAGTTGCATTAGATTTATAGTTAATACAAACCGCATAACCCTTTTTAGCAAATAATGTAGCGCAGGCAGCACCTATACCACGCCCTGAACCTGTAATAACAACTACCTTGTTACTATTCATACCTACCTTTATAGTTAATCATTCCGTTAATTAATTTGTTAATCAATCACTTAATTAGTGAGTTACGTATTGTTTTATTTAACATAAATAATTTGATCTACTTAAGCAAGTGTTATCAATAGTTACAGTGTTAATACAGCTATATAAGCTATTGAAGATATGACACTTAAGGTATGGTATTAAAGGCTAAAATGACTTAAATCGTATTGGTTAATAATAAAAATTACTAATGAGAATTGCTTATGCCTGAGTATTCTCCTCCACGGTTATTAAGAGCAGACTAAAGGCAACTTAAGTTAACACCAAATGTTCTATAAATAATGTTCACAAGTAGTATTCCAATAATAATGATTACACGTAATACGCACAAGTTACAGCGCCTAGTACTTTTGGTCTTTAAGAAATTATGCTGACTTGCATACAAAAAAAGGGGCCTTGCGGCCCCAAAAATATTTAATAAATCAGAAAAAAGTATGAACTAATTACACTGGCCTGTTAATGTCCATGGCCCCCATTGGCCAGAATCTTGAGGGTTTTCTCCTTGTACCCACCAATTTGCCGTGTATATTTGATTATTTAAAGTAACTTGAGAACCTTGTAAATAGATAGCACTTGCACTCCAAGTGTCTATACCACTACAACCACCTGTGTTAGCGCCTTCTACTCTTACTCGCTCAGATACTTGCGCTGTTAAGCCACCAGCATCGGCTACTGTCAAGGTTACTGTATATTCACCACTTTCAGCGAAAGTATGAGTAGGGTTAGTGCTATTAGAGAAGCTACCATCGCCAAATACCCAGCTTGAAGATACCACTTCATAATCATCTGTTGAAGTATTTGTAAAGCTTACTGTTAGCCCCGAAACACTGGCGCTAAAGCCCGCTTTGGGTGTTAAATTAATATCATCGCCGCCATCGCCGCCATCGCCGCCATCGCCGCCACCATCACCGCCACCATTGTCGCCGCCATCATCGCTACAAATACCACGATTAGCCCAAACGTTACTGTAGATATCTGGGCTAGCGCCAGTAGACCACCAAATAGCCTCATATTTAGTGCCTTGATAGCTGACCATATCACCCAAGACATAACTCGTTGAAGTATTCCATGTTGAGAAGCCATCACAGCCTGGGGTAGGGGAACCACCACCGCCACTACTATCGCTAACCGTTACCACTTTTGAAGTGGTATTTTGCTGTGAAGCGGTATCTGTTACGGTTAAGGTAACATTGTAACTGCCAGCTGAGTAGGTATGAGTTGGGTTTTGTTCATTACTGGTTTGGCCATCACCAAAGTTCCATTGATGCTGAATTACGCCTTGATCATCAGATGACATATCAATGAAGCTCACCACAGTATCATTGACATCAAATGAGAAATTAGCAGAGGGTGCATTATCAACAGGAGTATCGGTACCTATCCCTGTTTTTTGCGCTATCCAATCAACATAACTACTAGTGCGGGTAAAAGCAGTTGCCCCTCTACAACCTTGTCCCCAACTTACCGTGCCAATACTATAATATTGTCCATTAGCGCGAACAGCATAAGGACCGCCACTATCACCATTACAGGCAGATACACCACCAGTGCCACCACCACAGATAACTGAAGCTGGCATGTTAAATCTGAGTTCACTGCTACAACTTTGATTACTCATAACGGGTAAATTTACTTCACGTAATCTATCACTCGGTCTACCTTGGTTTGAGGTGAGCCCCCAGCCCGATACTGTTACATACTGGCCAACATTAGCATAAGCTTGCTCAATTGCGGCTGTAGGTAATTTAGCTGGCGTGTATTCACTACTTGCAGGGTTTGCTAAACGCAATACTGCTATATCATAGCCAGAACGAATGCCATTTGCGCCTCGCCAGTATTCATGGGTAATAATTTGTGATACAGGAATTTGTTGGCCATCATTTTGACTTATACTGTGTGCTCCCACTCTAACCGATAGCGAGTTTGTTGTTGCATTGTCTAAACAGTGTGCGGCAGTCAATACCCAATCTTTACTGATTAATGTACCACCACAACCTTGCCGACCGTTTAATAGCAGTGCAACCTGATAGGGCCGAGAATATGGCTGGGTTTCAGAACCGCCAACTATTTGAGGTGAAATGTCTGTGTTGCTAAAAGCCGCACCACTTTGCATTAGCGGTGCTAATAGCAAAGTAGCCAATATTTTATTTTTATTTATTTTTATTATCATCTTTTGTACCTGTTTTATTTGTAATTACCCGTTTTGGGTATCCAAGATATAATCTGAGATTTATTAGATATCAAATTTAATTACAAAATAAAAAAAGGTCTTACCTCTTTTTTTGATGCAAATAATCAGTCAGATCCCTTATATAACAGGGTCTTAAATGTAACAATTAATTTACATTTGTTTTACTTTTGTTTTGTAGTCAACGTAAGGGATAGTTATTTTTTAGATTAGGTACGATATGGTTTGTGGCCAGAAAACACACCCCGCAGAGAGTCATATTTAAAGAGTAATAGGCTATTCACTAGGCAAAATAACTGGGTTTAACTGATACGGTTCATTATAAATTAATGGCTCTTATTATTGTTGCAACGTCTTAATATGACGTTACACTAGTAAAGCTCAATGTGTCCATTAATGTGAAAGGGAAGGAGTTATTTGAATATTTTAAACCATTTAAAACTACGTAAATTTTTGTTTAAGCATATGATAAGCAATAAGTAATCATTAAAGCTAACCAAAAATAAAAACGAGTAAGTTGTAGAGAGTAAGTTATTGATGAGAAATATATTTCATCACATAAAACTTTAATTCACTTGTCTACGTAAATTTAATAAATACATAAGGAGAGCCAATAATGTTTTCATTTTTAAAAAGAGACCCAGTTAAGAAATTAAACAAACTTTATGAACAAAAATTAGAAGAGGCAATGCATGCTCAAAGAAAAGGCGATATAAAATCTTATTCATTGATTACTGCCGAAGCAGAACAAATATTTACTGAAATAAAGTCTTTAGAAAATAAAAGTTAATATAAAGTTAATTATATATTGAGCTTAACTATGATTTAAATTAACAGTACAATACTTTAATTTTCTTACGTGAAGGGATTCTAACTTTTCATGCTTTGCAAATGACTGAATCAACAAATCTATTCTGTTGTTTGCAACAAACCTTAATTTTATCTCCCTCTATTTTTTACGCTGAGGTGAAAATGCCTTGACATTTATAACAATAGATTTAGCAGATAATATCTGATTAATACAATTTGTTCTCTAGGTTTTTTATTAAAATTATTTTTTTTAATACCTTAGTATTGTCTAGATGTCAAAAGTAACCTTGCCATAAATCATTTGTTTGAGAAATTATAGCGGTTAGTGTGCCTATCAGCGATATTTAGCAGCGGTTATGAACTCACCAAAACTCTCGCACCAAACAATGACGGTATTATAGTTTTCCAAGGCAATGGGGATTGTTGATTTGGTAACAAAGTTTTCAAAAGTCTTGACGTCACCAACCATTAGCATGCTTGATTTGGCATGTAAAAATTCAGTTTCGCTTTCGATAAAACGAGGCGATAAATATAATTTAAAATCAGGGCCTGGTGACAGGCTTCCCATAAAGGTAATTGTATTTGGGCTTAACGAAAATTCACCTTCACCCCAGTGCAAAAAATCGCTGCCTTTGAGTTCTGCACTAATAACCGCAGTATAATTTGATTGAGCCGACAGTTTAGTTATCGTGGAGGTTAATGGTGCTGTTGGCGCAGTCAGTATTGGTAACAAGTATATGCCTAGAGCCACACCAAATGTCGCTATCATTAAATGCGAGCAAAATAATGCGATGATTACCCTAAGTTTCATGGGTATAAATACCTTAAACTAAAAATAATAGTTAACGTAAAGTTAAAATTGAGTAAATATATGATAGTCATTTTACACAAAAAAAGCATTAAAAAGCTGAGAAAGTTTTCAGCTTTTTAATGCATAACAAGTTAACAAAAAAATTTAGTTTACTTTGCTTGTCATTTACCACTTAACACTAAATGCATAGTAAAATTAGTTAAGTGTATAAGTAATATGCAGAGCCGCTGCTTTTGCGCTTCTACCATTATAGGCTTCAGCAGTTCTTTTACCTTCACCAGTAATAATAAATACCATACTGTTATTCGCTGTCCAGCCATTATTATTGATGGTTTCTTGCACTAGCGCAGATAAGTCAGGCGTTTTTTGCTTAGTACCTTGTTCGCTAATCGTATTCCATGCTGGCGGCTGCCAGTTTACCGCAGCATTACTGGTTGCTCGATTGGAAATATTGTAGCGTTGACTGGTAAAGCGTTCAGCATCATCAGTGTCTTCAGCACGAATTAATAGGTTAGTGGTACTACTGCCTGTTTCGTCGACAGTAAATTGCAGATAGGCTTGCGTAATGTTAGCACCCGCTGGGATGTTAACATTAGTAAAGCGTAAACCTACCGTTTGATCACTGCGCTCACGAATGAGCTCCATATCCGAGCTGCTCAAATTCATGCGACCCGATGAAGACTCTTCTGCATCATCATTCCCAGTAGCAATCCGAGTTTCAAACACCTGACTTTGATTTTGGTTACTGATCACCACAGTTTTACTAATACTATCGCTGCCGCCTTGAGCATTAGTGACGGTTAGAATGACATTGTATGTCCCACTTTCGCTATACTCATGGCTAGGATTTTGTTGCGCCGAGCTTTCATTATCACCAAAATCCCATAACCAATCGACGATATCGCCGGAGTTTGTTGACGAGAGGTCTGAGAACTGCGCACTAGCACCATTAACAACAACAGTGTAATCAGCCTCTGGTGTAGCCGTTTGACAATCTGTTTCTTGGTATTTTACCGTTAATTTAGGTCCCTGATTACTTTCTCTATCGCGCATATCAAGTCCATTAGAAGTGCCTTGTGACGCAATAACGACGTTAATAGAATTTGTCGTTAAACTGCCTTGCAGTGCTGATACCGCTAAAGCATTTAAGGCAATGGTCGCTGTACCAGTTGAACTAGGTGTCCAAGCACCAATAAAGTCACCTTGTTGCGAGTCACCGCCGATAGAATTCCATGTCACTTGTGATTCTTGCCAAGTATTAACCCCCTGATAGATACCATATTGGCCACTTGACACATTGGTCACATTAACCTGTAAAGTAGCTGAGGTAATCGTTGCACAATTGGGAATTGCACTGGTATCCCACGCAATTAAGGTTTGCATTTCCCCATAGCTGCTATCACTGCCATCACTAAGCAATTGCTCATTTGAACTGCCAAAATTATTATTTGCCTGACTACTTGAAATAAAGGCATCAGCTGAAGCAGTTAAGATAACTTGGCTGTCATTATTACCACCGCCATTATTACCACCGTCACCATTACCGCCACCATTATCGTTACCATCACGCTCAATATAGGTAAGTCGGTTACTATTTTGTTTTAGGGTTACCGTGTCACCAAAACCATTTGGACGCCAATAAGCGACTCCTTCTGGTAATTGTGTTGCATCTGCTTGACGCGCTTGGCGACTTAAGGTTAAGGCACTTTGATCAAATTTCGCAGTTCGTACTTCTAATTGCTCAGGTGACACAGTAATCACTTTAAATTGCTGAATACTGCTCATGTCAATGGTCCAGTCTTTACCATCATTGGCAGAGCGTGCCGGTGCGCCCCAACTACCTTCACCAATATACATGGTACCAGCCGTTACACCTTGTGACGCTCCATTAAAGTCATTGTTACCCGGTATTACTGGCTCAGTAATTTTAGTTAAATGGGTATCTGATTCTATTGCTAAATTCAACGCATGTTGATAAAAGGTATCAGCCCACCAGTTGAACAGATTTAAGTTATCACTTTTTGAGCTCGTATGAGGAAACATAGGTTTATGGTATTGTGCAAATCGCCAAGTAGCTTGTTGGCCATTAGTACTGATATCACCTGTAAGCCAATTGTTTTGTTGGTTTTGTAGACTAACACTTTGGCGATAAAACTGACTGTTTAACGTATATGCCCTAAGTAACGGCGTTACTTGCACGGCATAATAAGTATCCTCAATATCACACTGATTATTTCGATTAGCATCGATACCGAAAATTTTACATGTGGTGCGGCTATCATTATCTTCATGATTACCATGGGTGCTAACTAACGGGTAAATACGAGTGTAATTGATGTTATTAATGACATCATCCGAATAAGTTAAAGTCCAATCATCTAACCAGGTTTGCCATTGGCTATTATTATTCAAATTGGTGTAATCGCCGCCATGCATGATAAATAAAGGGCGAATTTTAGCAATTAATTGGTTACCTTGACGGCGATTAGTATGCCCTGTACGAGTATCACCACCTGCGACCATCACAAAAGGCTGCGCGGTATTGCTCGCAGTTTTGAACCAGTAACGTTGACCACAACCGTTATCATCACATATTTGAAAATGCACAGCACTATCGGCAATTAGATTATTTAAACGTGTATGCTGACTGTAAATACCTTTAAAGTCAGTGTTAAAGGTTGGTGATTGCGTTTGCCAGTTAGCGGTATTAGTGTCATAGCCATAGCGGATATATGGGTTAGAGCTGCCACTGTTAGGTGTGAAGCTTATTGTCGCCTCATTGCTGGCATTACCGTCCCAACTGAGTCTGACCCACTTACTATTAGCAACTGCTTGTAAACTACATACAAGTGCTCCTATTGCGATACTCGCTTTTATCACGTTAAATTTCATTACAGTTCCTTGAGTGTTTAAGTATTTAGTTATCGGTATGTCATTACTGCGTAATAACAAGGCTGTAATATAGCGATCAAGATTGGCACTTTTACGACCTAAATGTTAATTTTTTGTTAATTAAGTGTGATTTGAACGGGATGATATTTGAGCTGCTGGCAGTCACTCAATGGGCGAACTGACTAGGCGAACATAGGCGGCATTTCGATAAGGTAAAAAACTTACCTGACCGGCGATAAAGTTTACACTGCTAGCACCACTGTTGAGGTAATGGTAGGTCCCTGTCAACGGTTTGCTATGCTCAGCAGTCCAATAATCACCTCGTTTGGTGTGGCTAAAAAAATCATTTCTAATCGCTGCTTTACCTGTTTTTGGCGACTCAAACACCAAGCTGCTTAATTCTGCTTGCGAAGGTAAGCGCCAATTTGTTAAACCGCAGCTTTTTTCTTGATTCATTCGGGCAATCAAATCTTGGGTATCGCATTGGCCAGTCTCAAAGAAACAATCGCCATTATTTGCTGCACCTAGCCCATTTAAATACCAAGAATATGTCCACTGGCCATCATGAATAGATTCATCATCAGATTTATTCTCCCAATATAAACCTGTTTTTTTATCTAAAATACAAGCCCAGGGACCCTGCCAAGGGGTTAGTGCTTGCCCTAAGTTATTTATTTTCACAAACCTTTGTTCTATAACTTTCTCAGGGTGATGCTCATAGTTGCTTAGTATGATCAGTGATATTAATAGCGCCATGATTGTTAACAGTCTAATACCTTGTTTGACTCTAAATCCAGCCTTTCTCATTGAGCTAACTCTATTTTTACAGGAAGCGAATGACGGGTATGTGCTATTTGACTGCGATCAAACGCGGCAAACCAAAAGCAGACGTCATTTTCAATGACGGTATCGTTGGCAGACCCAGTATTTAATTGACGAAAGATTTCCAATGACCAAATACCATCTTGCCAATGTGCTTTAGCTCTTACATCGGCTCGATCTCCCTCAAATTGATTTGAGGTATACAAAATAGAAGGTAACAAGGTACCAACGGGGTAAAGATCTTTTTCAGCCTCATAGGGAGCAGTATCAAACCATGGCAAAAAACCATTAGTGGCAGTTCTCAATGCTGGCTTTTGATAATCATTGATCCACTTTGGATCAATCGGTAAACGTTTTGGGGTAACCTTTTGTGGCGAGTACCATTGCCAATTCATCGTATAAGAGCCTGACTGTTTTGCATCTGTTTTATAGCCAGCGGTATAACGGCGATGGCCCGCTCTGACAATATCAGGCTCAGCAATATAATTATCATCCATCAGCCCCATATAATTAGTGCGTACAGCTTTCCAATGCCACAAGTCAACCAAACCACGCATACTGTAATGAAAACCTTTGCCTGACCAATTCTCTGGCTTATCTTTAAGCGGCTTTGTGCCCAAATGTGCAGTACCTGCAGCGCCTAACGCACAATAGTTAGATAGCATAATGGCAAACTTATCTTCATAGAATTTTGTTTCGTTAAAGCGGTTAAAGCCTTGCTCTTGTACTTGCCAGCCTTGTGCTGTTTTTAATAGCGGTAAATGATAAAAGCTGGCATTAGCATCTTGCCATTGCACAAACATGTACATTTCGTGCTCATTATGCAGTGCCTTTACAGTAACAACACTCTCACCATCAATGAAATTTGTCCCGCCACGAGTATGAATAGTCACAGCGGGAGTAGCTTGCCATTGTGGCTCATTCATCATGCCGTCTAATGTGATAATGTCAGTAGTGGGTATTTTACTGATATACAACTTATGATGCCCAAAAAGGGTAAAATAAACATAATTACTCAGACCAACAATAAAAATAGCGACCAACATTTTAGTGTGTGCTGACTGCCATTGCTTGAGAGGTAAAAATAATGACTTGATAACAGTTTTGCCACGTTGAACAAGGTAGGTTATAGCATGTGCAATGGTATAAATAAGCAATGCAACGGCAGAAATAAAATGCAAGGTCAATACGCTGTTCGCTGATATATAAGCTAAATCAACTAATAACAAAAGCCCAGATATAAGTAATAACGGCGTAAAAAGATACAGTAGCCACTTTAACAGCAGCTGCCAGCAATGAAATAGTGCGCGAAAACGATTAGTTATCTCGACTCGATTACTTTTCTTGCTTAGCTGGGGCACGACTCGCCTAAGCCAGCAATACGCGATGGTTACTAACAAAAATAATAAGCCACTGAAAGTATGAACGCTATGAACTTCACCCTGTGGCAGCCAATAATTAAAACGCAGCAATTGCGGATAATCTAATATCGCTATGCGCATACCGGTACTCAACGAAGTGAGTATGCTAATGATAGCGAGCAAATGTAAAACAGACCAAAAAGGCTTGTAGGGTAATCGCATGGTAAACCGTGAGCTTTGCAAAAATAAAACGACCAAACTGACTTGTCGTTAACAACTTGATTACATTTTATCGTGTGAATATGAATTATTTATGAAAAGCTACGCTGTTTTTACCGGCGCTTAGTTTTAAATGATTAAAATGAGATTGCTTGCTTATTTTCGCTATTTTATATGCTTGAGGGCTATCACTAATGCTAAGGTTAAGGCTTTGATGATTAACATCACCGCGATTAAATGCAGTGCTTCTAGTGGGAAGTCAACTCAGAATTGGTGCAACACTCAATCGCGAAAGTGCAGAAATTGCTAGGTGACTTTCTTTCCTGCACGCCAAACTAACATGAAAAACATAACAAAATATATGGGTGTTTCAACAAAGGTGTCGTATGTTAGCCATTGATCTTCCGTTAATTGGCTGGCAATACTGTAATTTAAGGCGGCCATAAAGACGCCAATCAACGCTAAACCCAAAACAAAATATTGAGGTTGAATGGGCGAGTTTATGTAGCGCTGAAAGCGAGCACCAAAGTAACCACCTTGGTTAAAGACACCATCGATTATCAGAACTGATGCACTGAGTAATCCCAAAAAGGTACCTTTAAGTTGCACTAAATATTCACTTTGAAAGATAAGCGAAAATAGCGCTGATATGAGCAACATTATCGTACCAAAAACGGCGAAACCTCCAAGTAAATCGGCCTTAACGAAACGTTGGATAACCACAAGAGATAACCCTAAAAACACCCCGGTAAATGCAGCGACTCTTAGATCTCCAGTCACTTTTGCTACAATGAAAAAAGCGGCGCCAACCCCAATATCGGCAAAAATAGACGCTTTGTTTTTTTGCCATTTATCACGTTGCAGCTTCCTTTTCTCTTCAAACTCAGCTGAAGTGCCAAAACCACTTAAACGTTCAAGTTTTTTAGTGGCAAAGTGGATGTCTTTACCTGGATGGCTTTGGCAAATTAAGTCATCACCCACTCTCACTTCAATACCAACATTTAGCCAACTGAAGTAACCCACTGAAACCACTAATACCTTAGCATGATTGCTTGATTGACTGTCAGCTTGATGGGTATGCTCAACTACTTTGAAGTCGCCATCAAATAAATGTGTGCATTCATCGACAAGTGTGCCATTGAAAAATAACTGCGAAGTATAAGTTTTAAATGAAATAGAGTATCTCACTTCATACGCATTACCGTCATATTGAAAAGGTCTTTTATAAGTCCATAAACGCATGGTTAATGATTCCTGATACTGTGTTTAACTTTATTGTGAACATTTTACTTGGCTAGCGTAACTCGAAGTATCTTTATAGGCAACTCAAACTAGGCGCAGAGTTATTTAGTTCAGTTAACAAGTTAATGATTGCTGATTATCATATTAGACTAAAAGAAAATCACTTTTTTAGTCCTAATTGAGTGCAATTATGGCATTATAATGAATGTTTAATACCTTTAATTTTAATTCACTATGCTATTTTTTGCGGAAATTGTCATTGCTGCAGGCTATGGTTATATTCAATTAACGTTTTTAAATAATGGTGCTCTATGAAAAAATTGCTGCTGTTTAGTCCCATAATTGCCTCATGTAGCTTGTTACCAGAGCAAGCGCCTAATTTAACAGTGACGGTTAGTGAGCCAATCATTTATTTATCGCAATCTGAGCAAATATTCTCAATCAAGTACGGTGAATTGTCTGATAACAGCCTCTCATTTATTAAAATAACCTTACCTGAGGGCATTGAGAAAACCTTGCCTCGGGCATTTTCGGCATCAGGTGTCCGCTACTTAGATGAAAGAGGGCTTGAGTGGTGGGAGCATCAAGGCAATGTTTGCCTTAGTAAACGCGACGAAAAAACACAACAATGGCTTCGTTGTTTCTGGACACTCAAACAGGCTAAGTTCGATAAAGCACTTTAATAACATGCCAACCAAATTTAGTTTTTACGAGATGAGGCTCTAATATGGCGCCCTTAAACGCAACTCTATCAAACTGAGGCACCATTTGCCCTTGTTTAAATTCACCTAAATCACCGCCTTTTTTACCCGATGGACATGTAGAATATTTTTTTGCCAAGGTTTGAAATTTAGCCCCTTTTGCTAACTGTTTAATAATATCTTCAGCAATTTCTTTATGCTTAACTAGAATATGAAGTGCATGCGCTGTAGCTGCCATAATTAACCCAATGAAAATTTTTAACGCTAATCTTATTACAATATGCCCGTTAAAGCACAAAAAAGCCGAATTTATTCACTCAGTGTAACAGCTACTTTAAAAAATCTGTGCATTGCCGTTCCCTAGTATTTTTCTTATGCCGAGAAATAAAGTACTGCAAATGACAATCAATCCGCTGACGTTGGAAGAGCCAAGTTAGCTGCTGATAACTGTCTGCTAAAATGTGAAGTGCAGCTAAACCTAGCGAGGTGTTATCAGCCCCATTTTCATTCTTTTTAATTGGTTTTTATTGACACTATAAGCGTGTAAATGTCTCTACAGCCAATGGATTAATTCCATAGATATCGATTGAAACTATTTTATCTTCAACAATTTTATAAGCTGCGAATCTGCCACTTCCAATAGGAAACTGGATTCGCAATTCGTCTTTTTGTTTTGCTGCCGTTGCAACTGCATTTAATTCACCCAAACTAAATTTAAGATCATTATTTTCTAGTAATTCGACTTCTAAATTACCCCACAATGGATTATAAAATACTCCAGTATATTCTGACTTTTCTCGGGTTAAAGCCATTGTTCTTGATGCATTTCTTTTTTCATGTGTTTCATTGGTTGCTTTAATATCTGTTTTAATTTCACGCCAGCGGTCTTTCATCGCTTTAATACGAGCGTCTGTAATTTTATTTACATCTCCCATGTCTAATAAAATGCTATAAGCAATATCAGCGATACCTGCGGTCATAGGCCCGGCAATGGTTTCTTCATTGTTAAGTACTACCAGCCCTATATTATGGTCTAACATGAAAGAAGCGTGCGTGTGCGAACCAGCAATCCCACCAAAATGATGATATGTTTTCTCTTCTTTGTATGGTCCAATATACCAACCCCAAGCATACCCTTTACGCACAAAATCCCGATACTTTAAGTCAGTGGTAGCTAACTTATGATGAGACTTTTCAATCACTTTAGCCGGAAATACTTGTTTTCCGTCAACCTGGCCTTCGTTCAATTGCGCAATCAAAAACTTCGCCATATCCCTTGCTGATGAGAACGTACCTCCGGCAGCTTGCAGTGTAGAATCGCTTTTTTCAAAGCGCATGACTTCGTTTGGGTTAGCAGTATATAGATGATAAGGGCGTGCGATATCAAAGCCTTTATTACTGGCATCGCTAACGTAAGATGACGTATGATTCATTGATAAAGGTTGGTAAACCAATTGTTCAAGTGTTTGCTGCCAATCTTGCTTGAATTTATTTTCAGCCCATACACTTAATATGTTGTAGCCTTCATTACCATATTGGTAATGCCCTAACTGATTAGCAGTATCATTTTTAGTTGCAGAAGTTAACTTTTGACGCTGTAATCTATTATGTTGCCCTGTGAATGCAAGTGTATCCACCAGGGGTATATTGGCAAGCGCATGGGTATGAGAAACGAGGTGTTTTACTTGAACCTTATCTGTATCGATAAAAGGAAAATCTAAAGTAGGAAACATCTGAGTCATCGAAGTATTATCTTTAATATCGCCATTTTCCTCCATTAATAGCATTGATAATGCAAACATCGGTTTTGTAACGGATGCAAGATAAAAGGCGGTTTTATCATTAACCTTTTTCTGTGTTTTTATATTGGAGTAGCCGAAATAACCTTCGTAAACAATTTTCCCGTCTTTTACAATCGCTATTGCAGTTCCTGACGGAAAACCGACTTCTTCTTTTACCGCATTAACATACTTATTTATCGCGTAAAAATCATTATTTGCAATAGCTGTATCTGCAAATAAGAAACTAGTGATAATAGTTAAAACAAATTTCATTCATTAAATCCTTTTATAAAGCCAAATTGATAAATAAACATCAAAT
>JBELHN010000037.1:0-1883 GCA_042091395.1 Colwellia sp. | reverse complement strand
AAATTAACATTGATGCCATAGTCTCTTGTTATGTTGCCTTACGATAATTGCTATGAAAAACAGTTATTAACAACGCAGCTAGTATTGTTGCAAAAATATCACTTAAGTCAAAAAACATGGAAGTTCAATATTGCTCCACTTCATATATTAATGCTCCAGCTGTGAGCATTAACACTGATTGTTTAAATGTCTTAAGTTGAATTTTGGTTGAACTAACGAAATAACAGATATGATTTCGAAAAAATATAAAAAACTTGGAGAAGAGCCTAAAAAGATATTCTAAAAGCTATTATGACCAAATATATCAAACTCACATCAGCTTCACTATTATTGCTATAGTTCCACAAATAATAAAACTAGCCATATAAAATCTCTTATCACGAAACGACAGAGCAATTGTTTTACGTCCGTTTAAGCAACTTGATATACACACTATACTGTTAAAATAAAAGCTATTATAAATGCTACCGAAAATGATATTAATGTTGCTTTTATATTTGTATGATCAATTTTATATCTAACCACATTTAAGAAAGTTGGTGCCATATCAATCGGAGGTTCTTCTTTCTTGATAAGATCTTTTGTCTGAATATCGTAAGCAGAACAGATTGACATGACCGATTCAGGTGACGCGACTCCTGACTTTTCGATGCGTTGAACAGTTCTTAAACTTATTCCTGCAACATCCGCAAGTTGTGATTGACTCCATGCCTTAGATTCTCTTAATTGTTTTAATTTTTGAACGTTTAATTGCATTTCCATAATGACTTCCTTAAAAATAAAACTTTAAATTATTATCGTAAGAAAGCTCCTATATTGATACGTCATTCATATGACATTGATAGACATATTAGCGTCACCAGTGCGCCAGTCCTTATAACACCGCGCTAAACGGAAAAAAAATTGTTGTCTAAAATTAGTCAGGCATGAACAAAATCCAACTGTTTTTTACCTTGTTAATGTTTTTGTAAGGTATATCTTTTTATAAATTTGTCAATTCTGCTCTTATTTTGTTGCTGTAATAATGAAGGGTATAAATTTAATAATATATTCACGAGCATCATGATAAAGCCAAACAAATATAAGCCATCGACAAATTTGACAAAAACGAAAATTGAAACAAAACAAAACCCGACTAGATGATTCAGTTCTGCAAAAGTCATTTCTTTTCGTAATTCTTTTAATTCGCCGATTTCTGCTTTACCTTTCAACTTAAGTTTTGGGTTGAAATATTTAAAAAAGGTCTTTTTTACAACCCATTTAAACAAACTTAACTGTATTGCTTTTTGTAGAGGCTTGCTATCAATTAGGGTTAAATTCGAAAGTCTTTCGTAATATTTTGTTTTTTTTAATAGGGAGTTGAAAACTATACCAACCCCCCAGGAAATTATTGTTATCGAGATACTAAACGTAATTTGTTGAGTTACCATATCTATCAATATACCTAACGCCTTACTGCTGGGCGCATAAATGCTTGGCTAAAATTAGCGACAAACCAAGCATTTATGCGTCCTTTTGAGTAACTTGTTATACGCTGCCTTCAGCTTCCACAACCAAAATTCTAGCTTCACCTTTTGGATGAGCTACATGTTCAGTTCCAACAGAGGCATAAAAAATATCACCAGCATTTAAAGTGGCTGATTGCTCAACTCCATTGTCTTTATAAAGCATCTCAACAACACCATCCAAGACAACAAAAACTTCTTCGCCATCGTTAATGTGCCACTTATATGGTTTATCTGTCCAATGTAAGCGAGTTGTAATCCCATGCATATTTGAGATATTTTTAGCGCCCCATGCGCGTGTTGCCGTAAACTCTTTACTTCTGATTATTTCCACAATATATCCAGATTAACTGCAAACTCTGTGCAGGTTATAACGCC
>JBELHN010000036.1:29740-37029 GCA_042091395.1 Colwellia sp. | reverse complement strand
ACAATACCAACAAAATCCCACATAAATAATCTTAGCTCATGCCAATTGTGCTGAATAACGACCTCCTCATCAGAGTCTGTTACACGGCTCTCATCCCAAAGTGGTAGTGTAATATAATGATTATTAGGTACTAAAGTCTGGCTAATTTCCAGTGCTGCTGCCCGAGCAAAAACTAAACACTCTAATAACGAATTACTGGCTAAGCGATTGGCACCGTGTAAACCGGTGTAAGACATTTCACCAATGGCGTAAAGCTGTTCAACCCCTGTTTTACCATGGTGATCAACCATTACCCCCCCACAAGTGTAGTGCGCAGCTGGCACTATGGGCATGGGTTGTTTTGTTATATCAATACCTAAAGAAAGTGTTTTTTCATAAATGGTAGGAAAATGTTGTTTAATAAAGTCACTGGATTTATGGCTAATATCAAGATACATACAATCAGCCCCTAAGCGCTTCATTTCAAAATCAATAGCGCGGGCAACAATATCCCTGGGAGCAAGCTCGGCACGCTTATCAAATGAAGGCATAAATCGACTACCATCAGGTCTTCTTAATTTTGCGCCTTCACCGCGCAGAGCCTCTGTTAATAAAAAAGTACCAGCAGAGGGATGAAATAAGCAGGTAGGGTGAAATTGATTAAATTCCATGTTGGCAACCTGGCAACCCGCCCGCCAAGCCATTGCAATACCATCACCACTGGCAACATCTGGGTTTGAGGTATACTGATAAACTTTACTGGCGCCGCCTGTGGCTAAAATAGTTTTTTGGGCAAAGATACTTTCTACTTTTTCAGAGTTTCGATTCCATATATAAGCTCCAACGCATTTTTTTGAACTATTTGGATTTGAATGTTTGTGACAGATTAAGTCGATAGCATTGTAGCGTTCAAAAATTCTAATACGAGAATGTTGCCTCACTTGCTCGGCCAGTGTTATTTGAACAGCTTGGCCTGTTGCGTCTGCAGCATGTAAAATTCTTCGATGACTGTGACCGCCCTCTCTCGTTAAATGATAGCGTGTTTCACCGCTCTGATTTTTTTCTTCGTCAAATTTGACTCCTTGGCTTATTAACCACTCTAAGCAAGCTTTAGCATTTTCTGTGGTAAATTTAACCGTCTCTTTATCGCATAGGCCAGCACCCGCTGTAATCGTGTCATCAATATGTGCTGTAATGCTATCATTTTCATCAAATACCGCTGCTATTCCCCCTTGAGCATAAAGTGTAGAGCCTTCATTTAATGGCCCTTTGCTCAGAATAACAACATCAGCACTTTTAGCTAAATGCAAAGCTAAGGTTAATCCAGCAGCGCCACTACCAATAATTAATACGTCACAATTGTTTTGTTTAGTCATTCTAAAAGTGCTTTAATCCTGATGCTTAGAAGAATATTTGAGAAAATAAATACAGATACTCTATAATACATGGATAATAGTTGCCATACATAGAGATATCATTCCTATTTGGCATTAACAATACCATTGCTTTATAAGCTTCTCAGCTTAATTACGAAATAAATCAAAATAAAAAGAACTTTTATTGAAACTGTTAGTCTTATTTTATGAATTTATGATGAGCACATGGGAAATATGAGTACAAATCAATTGTCAGTGTTAAAAGATACTGCTCAGCAGAGCCTGCCAAATATAGATCAACAACTCGTTGAAAGGGTACAACGTGGCGATAAAAGTGCATTTAATTTGTTGGTGACCAAATATCAGCACAAGGTTGCTAATTTAGTAAGTCGTTATGTAAAAAACAACAGTGATGTACCTGATATTGTTCAAGAAGCTTTTATCAAAGCTTATCGTGCTCTTCCAAATTTTAGAGGTGATAGTGCATTTTACACCTGGTTGTATCGAATCGCTGTTAACTGTGCAAAAAATCACAGTGTCGCCTTGGCAAGAAAACCTCCCAGTAATGATGTTGAAGTCGATAATGCTGAAGTTTTCGATGAGGGTGGGGCACTAAGAGAAAATGCATCACCAGAAAAAATTTTATTGACATCAGAAATTAAAAAAGTAATTTTTAGTACTATGCAGTCTCTTCCGGATGACCTTCGTTTGTCTATTAATTTTAGAGAGGTTGAAGGTCTGAGCTATGAAGAGATTGCCACTATAATGGAATGTCCCGTGGGAACAGTTAGGTCACGTATTTTTAGAGCACGTGATGCAATAGATAAAAAGATACGCCCTTTGTTGCAGCAAAGTAACTAACGGTAACTGTAAGTTTTGTTAAAGCAAATTTAATTAGGTTTTTTAAGGTAAATTTATGAGTGAAATTAAGTCTGAGTCACTGTCTTCATTAGTTGATAATTTTTCTCCCTCATCGGATGACGGTGTCAGCACGCATTTAGTTGACAGTCTTTTAAAAGACGATAACTGTTTAAGTAAATGGCAAAATTATCATTTAATTGGTGATGCCCTCAGAGACGAATTGCCCCAATCTTTGCAATTAGATTTAAGTGAACAAATTGCAACAGCAATAGCACAAGAAGCAACTATTTTATCACCTAATTTGTCATCAGCTAAAACACAAGAAACTACCATAGAAGATGAGCAAGCGAAGTCAATTGTTAATCATAACCCTGTTGCAAGCATCAGAGCACGTCTCAAAACTAAAATGACTGAATCCTTCAAGCCTATGGGGCAAGTCGCTATTGCAGCTTCTGCCGCATTATTAATGATTGTTGGTGTACAAAATAATATTACAGAAGAATCGTTAGTTGTCCCCAACCAAATTATTCAAACGGTGCCATTATCAGGGTATGCTAATCCTGTAAGTTTTAGCGTGCAGTCACCTCAGTTTGAACCTAATTATCAACGTCAGCAATCATTGCAGCAAGAAAAAAACCATAAGGCCCTTGAACAAA
Source organism: Colwellia sp. (assembly GCA_042091395.1). Taxonomy (GTDB): domain Bacteria; phylum Pseudomonadota; class Gammaproteobacteria; order Enterobacterales; family Alteromonadaceae; genus Colwellia. Next base: position 34,157 of record JBELHN010000036.1, on the reverse strand, counting down.
GGCTTGCTCAACAACGTCGATTAAAAGCACTTTTAAAAGATCATACTCACCAGGTAAAATTAGGTAATGATATAAAATAGCTTGATAGGCTAATTTAGTTAATAATATGACTTAATTAGCCGTCTTTTTTGAGCATGTATGAAATTTCTGACTTGTTTATTGTTTCTGTTCTGTTTTGGTGCATTAGGCGCAGAAACAGAGTCTGCAAAAAGCTTTCTTGAGAGGCTGTCTTCATCATTACGACAACTAAATTTCACAACCTCTTTTGTTGTTGTAAAAAACAATCAAGTAGCCCCTTATCACTGGTTACACGGCATAGGGGAAGGTGAGCAAGAGCTAGAGGTTCTTACACGTTTGAACGGTTCTCGTCGCGATGTTCTGCGTCGTGGTGATATTATCAGCTACATAGAACCTGAAAAAGAACCTTATTCAATTATCTCTAAAAATATTCAAGGACCTATTCCTGCAGTTTTTCGTGGAGATATTAGTCTTCTTGAAGACAGCTATCGTTTCATTTCTGTTGGCCGAAGTCGTGTTTTAGGCCGAGTTGCTCAACTTGTTCGTATTGTAGCTAAAGATAAATATCGCTTTAGTTACTGGTTATGGCTTGATCAGCAAACAGGGTTATTATTGAAGATGGCTGTTGTTACCCGAAAAGGGCAAGTATTAGAGCAAGTCCAATTTACTCATATTGAAGTTAATGAGAAATTACCAGACAGCTTAGATAAATTTCAAACAGCAGAGTTACCAGCGATAATTAAAGTTAACTCTCTTAATAGCAATCAATCACTTGGCTGGAAAATTGGCTGGCTACCAGAGGGCTTTAAACTTACAAAATCTAATAAACATAACTTGTCCGGACATAATCAAGACGCAGACAAACCTGTAGAGTTCCTAATGTTTTCAGATGGTTTGATTGATTTATCTGTTTATGTAAATTCAACTAGAGCAAATTTTATGGCACCTGAATATGCCAGTGATGGTGCAACGATTGTATTTAATCAGGTTTCACAGGGAGTGGAAGTAGGTATTGTGGGCGATATTCCTTTAGTAACAGCCAGAAAAATAGCCGATTCAATCATTAAAGTTCCTTTGGGTAGAGGCAACACAATTAACCAAAATATTAGAGATACGAAAGATGATTGAAGAGCGTGCAAAAGTTGTTGCTGTTGACGATGGTCAAGTGACTGTTGTAAGCGAGGTAAAGTCTAGTTGTAAAGGTTGTTCACAATTGGATAACTGTGGTAGTGGGCAAATTGCCCAAGCATTACCTCATGCAAAACTAAAATTAACCCTAAATTATAACGCTGAATACATTGGTAAATCATTAGTACCTGGAGACAGTGTTATTTTAGCTTTACCAGAAAAGCATGTGTTAGCGAGTGCAGGTCAGGTTTATTTACTTCCACTATTTGGGTTGATTTTATTTTCTGCTTTTGGTCAGTGGTTATTTAAGCAACAGTTGTTGTCACATGAGCTTTTGGCACTAGTTATAGGTATTTTAGGGGCGTACGCAGGCTTTTGCCTTGCCAGATATATTCAAAAGGGAATACTAGGCAGTGAAAAGTTGCAACCAAAAATTGTTGCTTTGGCTACCTCATCTGATTTACCTCAGTAATCTGTTATCACTCAGCCTACCATCTAAAAGATATCTTAACAAAAGATAGCCCCGTGGCATTAAATTCGTTAAAATTAGCCATTGTATTATTTTAACGTGTTTTATTTGACAGTCCTTTTATGAAAAATATTCGAAATTTCTCCATTATTGCTCACATTGATCATGGTAAATCCACTCTTTCAGACCGTTTAATTCAACATTGTGGCGGATTACAAGCACGTGAGATGGAAGCTCAGGTACTTGATTCAATGGATATTGAACGAGAGCGCGGTATCACAATAAAAGCGCAAAGTGTCACGCTAGATTACCGAGCAAACGATGGTGAGGTGTATCAATTAAATTTTATTGACACACCAGGGCATGTTGATTTCTCATATGAGGTTTCACGCTCGTTAGCCTCTTGTGAAGGTGCACTTCTTGTGGTCGATGCCGGTCAAGGTGTTGAAGCGCAGACAGTAGCTAATTGTTATACTGCTATTGAAATGGATTTAGAAGTGTTACCGATTTTAAATAAAATTGATTTACCACAAGCAGACCCTGAACGAGTAAGTGAAGAAATTGAACATATTATTGGCATTGATGCTACTGACGCTGTAACTTGCTCAGCGAAGACAGGTATTGGTATTGAAGATGTGTTAGAGACGATTGTTAAAAATATTCCTGCGCCTGAAGGCAATCCCGATGAACCCTTACAAGCATTAATAGTTGATTCGTGGTTTGATAATTATCAAGGAGTTGTATCGCTTGTTCGTATTATGAATGGACAAGTAAAACGTGGTGATAAAATGCTAGTGATGTCTACTGGGCAAGTCCACCAGATTGATAAAGTGGGTATTTTTACGCCTAAACAAACCGATACTGGCATTTTAAAAGCAGGGGAAGTGGGTTTTATTATTGCTGGCATAAAAGAAATTCATGGTGCACCTGTTGGTGATACTATTACCATCAGTAAGAAAGAAACGAGTGCCGCTTTACCTGGCTTTAAAAAAGCTCAACCGCAAGTTTATGCGGGTATTTTTCCAATAAGCTCAGATGATTACGAAAATTTTAGAGATGCACTTAACAAATTGAGTTTAAATGATGCTTCGTTATTTTTTGAACCCGAGAATTCATCTGCCTTAGGCTTTGGTTTTCGTATTGGCTTTCTCGGCATGCTGCACATGGAGATTATCCAAGAGCGTTTATCGCGCGAATATGATCTTGATTTAATTACCACTGCGCCGACTGTAAATTACGAGGTTGCAATGACTAGTGGTGAAGTCATTTCTATTGATAACCCCTCTGATCTCCCAGCAATTAACAATATTGATGAAATTCGTGAGCCAATTGTTGAGGCAAATATCTTGGTACCACAAGAATATCTAGGCAGTGTTATTACCCTATGTATTGAGAAACGAGGTGTACAAAAAGATTTAATTTATCATGGCAACCAAGTAGCCGTTTCTTATGAGTTACCGATGGCTGAAGTGGTAATGGACTTTTTTGATAAACTTAAGTCAACCAGCCGCGGTTATGCATCTCTGGATTATAGTTTTATTCGCTTTCAAGCTGCCGACATGGTTAGAGCTGATGTGATGATTAATGGTGACCGTGTTGATGCCCTTGCAATGATCACACACAGATCTAACTCCGTTGCTCGTGGTCGTTTACTAGTCGATAAGTTGAAAGATTTAATTCACCGTCAAATGTTTGATATTGCAATTCAAGCTGCCATAGGTAACAACGTTATTGCTAGGACTACGGTGAAACAACTTCGTAAAAATGTTACTGCAAAATGTTATGGTGGTGATATAAGTCGTAAGAAAAAACTGCTGCAAAAGCAAAAGGAAGGGAAGAAACGAATGAAACAAGTTGGTAATGTTGAAGTCCCGCAAGAAGCATTTTTAGCTGTTCTTAAACTTGACAATTAAACTTGTAAATTTATTATTTCGCAATTAAGCATCTAGCCTAGTTAATAGTTTTAACTAGCGTATTTATTAGGAACAACATGGCTGTTTATTTTTCAATTATTTTAGTAATAATAACTTTGTTAACAGGCTTAGTATGGTTTGCCGACAAGCTTTATTTAGCGCCGCAACGCAAGCTTAAAGCCTTAGCTGCACAGGAATCAGCAAAACAAGTATCAAGCAAGGAATTAACTTCAGAGGCATTAGCCAGTTTAACCGAACCGTCACCTTTGGTGGATACAGCAGTACAAATATTCCCGGTTATTGCCTTTGTATTAATTCTACGATCGTTTTTGTATGAGCCTTTTCAAATTCCTTCGGGCTCCATGATGCCAACATTATTAGACGGTGATTTTATTTTGGTAAATAAATTTAATTATGGTCTTAAAGATCCTGTTTTCCGTAAAAAATTTGTTGAAAATGGTTTGCCAGAACATGGTGATGTCGTTGTATTCAAGTACCCTGAAGATCCTCGTGTTGATTATATAAAACGTGTAATTGGCTTGCCTGGTGACCGAATTATTTACCGTAATAAATCATTATATATTAAACGTGCCTGTAAAGACTCTGATATAGAGTGTCCTGACTTTGTGCAAATTGAGCAACGTTTGGAGGGTAAATACCTGGGGCCTGATGCAGAGAAAGGTATGTCTGAATATGAATCAAAGATGTTCAATAAAAGTCATCAGGTGTTAAATAATGACCCGGTTCGCCCCAGAGTTTCACGTTATTTTCGTCAAGCTGGCACCGCAGTTGATGAATTTTTAGTACCAGCTAAACATTATTTTGTGATGGGTGATAACCGCGACAACTCATTAGATGGACGTTTTTGGGGCTTTGTACCTGAAGAAAA
>JBELHN010000036.1:1341-29640 GCA_042091395.1 Colwellia sp. | reverse complement strand
AGCGCTAAAGGTGAACATAATGAAAGGCTTGAGTTTTTGGGAGATTCAATTTTAGGCTTTGTTATTGCAGAAGCGCTTTACCAAAAATTCCCAAAGCACGACGAAGGTGATTTAACGAGAATGCGTTCAAGTCTTGTTAAAGGAGTAACTTTAGCTGAATTAGCAAGAGATTTTAACTTAGGAGAATGTTTAATTTTAGGGCCTGGTGAACTCAAAAGTGGAGGTCACCGTAGAGAATCGATTTTAGAGGATGCTATCGAAGCTATCATTGGTGCTATTTATCTTGATTCAGATCTTAATACCTGCAAAACCCTTATTATTAAGTGGTTTAATGACCGTTTACAGGTCATTAAACCAGGTAATGAACAAAAAGATCCTAAAACTCGATTGCAAGAGTTTTTGCAGGGTAGAAAAATAGCTTTACCAAGTTACGAAGTTATTGATACCACTGGGCAGTCACACAACCAAGAGTTTACAGTGCGCTGTCAAACCTCGATTATTGATGAGGTTGTTATTGCCAAAGGAACCAGTCGTCGAAAAGCTGAGCAACAAGCAGCAGAACAAATACTGCAGTTAATTGAGCAAACTAATCGTAAAGCAGAATCGACAAAACAATTAGTAAAACAGAGCAAATCAACAGAACTGTCTCATACTAGAAAACAAACCAGTAAAATAAAGCTTGGGAAATAATCTATGCAACCTGACAGCGCTTCTTCTTATGCAGGCCTTATCGCTATTGTTGGACGTCCGAACGTTGGCAAATCAACACTATTAAATGCATTATTAGGACAAAAAATAAGTATTACCTCAAAGAAACCACAAACAACCCGCCATCGAATTTTAGGCATACTAACTGAACATAATAAACAAGCAATTTTGGTTGATACTCCTGGCCTTCACACAGAAGAAAAACGAGCAATAAATCGGTTAATGAATAGAGCTGCTAGTAGCTCTATTGCCGAAGTAGAATTAATTGTTTTTCTTCTAGAAGGTACTCACTGGACACAGGATGATGAGCTTGTTTTATCAAAAGTCAAACAAAGTGGGGCTCCCTGTATACTTGTTGTTAATAAAACAGATAATATTACTGATAAGGACGATTTACTTCCACATTTACAAAAATTAGGGAGCATGCATGATTTTAAAGATATTGTGCCTATCTCAGCAATTAAGGGCAGTGGTGTAGATACCGTTCGTGAATTATGTTTAGAATCACTTCCCTTGGGTGAGTTTTGGTTTCCCGAAGATCATATCACCGATCGTTCAAGCCGTTTCATGGCCTCTGAAATTATTAGAGAAAAGCTTATTCGTTTTACTGGCGATGAATTACCTTACTCTACCACGGTAGAAATTGAGCAATTTAAAATGGATAATAAGGGGGTTATTCACATTAATGCATTAGTGTTAGTTGAACGCGAAAGTCAAAAGCGAATGGTCATAGGTAACCGTGGCGAGCGCTTAAAGACAATTGGACAAGAGGCTAGAAGGGATATGGAGAATCTTTTTGATACTAAGGTATTTTTAGAAACTTGGGTAAAAGTGAAATCAGGTTGGGCTGATGATGAGAGGGCATTACGTAGTTTGGGTTATGGCGATGACTACTCAGGTTAATGGGGTGTAGATGATTGTTCAAAACGCTTATGTTTTGCACAGCCGGCCGTTTAAAGAAAATCAACTCATTGTTGATTTATTTACCGAAAATTTTGGGCGGGTAGCTGCAACTGTGTATGTTGGACAATCTAAGCGTTCAATCAAAAAAGGCTTAATTCAACCTTTCTTACCCTTAACATTGGGTTTAAAAGAACAAGGTCATTTTAAACAAATTCGCCAAATTGACGCCATAGCTCAATCGATACCACTCAAAAAACAAGGCTTATTTAGTGGTTTTTATCTGAATGAATTATTAATACGCTTACTTACTGAACAAGTCCCTTGTCAGCCCCTATTTAATCAATATCAATCGACTTTAAAATTGTTAGCTTTATCAGACGATGTTGCGCCTTCTTTACGTGTATTTGAGTTGTCACTTATTGAAGAGTTGGGTTTGTCATTTGACTTTACTCCAGTTTTTGCAAGTAACGCTCAATATTTTAATTACATCGCCGAGCAAGGTTTTGTTGTTATTGAAAATGTAACTGCACATAATCAAAAAAATTGTTTTAGCAAACAACATCTAGAAATTATTGCACAACCAGAATATTTAGCTAATCAAGGTGAGTATCTAGCAGCAAGCCATACTTTTAAACGCTTAATGCGACAAGTAATTAATCAATTATTAGGTAATAAACCTTTAAACAGCCGTAAATTATTTACTAAAAAAAATAAAAGTTAAGCTATTAACCACTTTAATTCGTACAAATATACATTAAATACTTTTTTGAGAATGAAATGACAGAGATATTATTAGGTGTGAACGTAGATCATATTGCGACGTTGAGACAAGCTAGAGGTACAAATTATCCAGACCCCGTTCATGCGGCAAGTGTTGCGGAACATGCTGGCGCTGATGGAATTACTGTCCACTTGAGAGAAGACAGGCGCCATATTCAAGACAGGGATATATATATACTAAAACAGACGCTATCTACCCGAATGAATTTTGAAATGGCTGTTACCGATGAGATGGTCGAAATAGCTTGCGAAGTTAAACCAGCTTTCTGTTGTTTGGTACCAGAAAAACGTGAAGAGCTAACTACCGAAGGTGGGTTAGATGTCGTTAGTCAATTAGATAAAATCACCAAAGCTACAGCAAAACTAGCGGATGCTGGCATCGAAGTAAGTTTATTTATTGATGCCGATAAAGCACAAATAGATGCCGCAGTTAAGGCTAATGCACCCTATATCGAAATTCATACCGGACATTATGCTGATTTAACCTCTGAAGTAGAGCAAAAAATAGAGCTTGATCGCTTAATTACCGGAATAAAATATGCCCATGATCTAGGTTTAAAAGTGAATGCAGGGCATGGCTTAAATTACTTTAATGTTAAGCCTATAGCTGCAATTGAAGAAATTATTGAACTAAATATTGGTCATGCAATCATTGCCAGAGCAGCAATCGATGGCTTAGATAAGGCAGTGCGTGACATGAAATATTTAATGACTGAGGCGAGGCGATAATTGTTTGATGTTATATAAATTAAATTATTTGAATGAAGCGGAATGATAGTAAATATTACTTAATGGTCTACACTAAAAATATCCCTGATGTTTTAGAAATTTTAAATTAACTGCCAAGTAAGCGAGGTAAGTAATGCAAGTTAAAATTCAAGGTATAGTAGAAAGAAGAAAAACAGCACCTGAAAACTCATCTTGGTGGGAAAAGTTATCGCTAGCGCAAAAGTTTTCTGCGAGTAGCCTAAGTCAATTTGGCTACGAACTCATCTTTATTAGGCATGAAGAGGGCAAGAGTTTAGCCTTCCTGCAATGTGACACTGGCATTGCAATAATCAAAGAAGATGGTGAGATTAACACCTCGCCCCACGTTGCTATTCGCTCATCAAATAATTAATTACATAGCGTGAGTAAACGATTGTATTAAAATTATTACGTAGCCCTTAAGAATCACAATTTTCTATAGTGTTTAAAATTTCAGGTGCCGCTGTGGTTACGAGTTCAATATGTTCAAAAAACTCAAGGAACTCTGGTTCTAATGACTTTATATTTGAACCAGTTTTTAATTGTGTCTCTAATTGCTTTGTTACTGCAGATAAATTGGTAGCACCAGTGTAACAACAAGCCCCATTAAGCTTATGGATTAATCGTTTAACATCAGCGATGTTTTGATTTTCAATAGCTTCTCGGATGCTCATACTGGTATTGGGTAGAGTGTCAATTAACCCTATCAACATTTCTTTTGCTAACTCTTTATTATTGACACTGCGTTTTAGGGCTAAAGCAACATCAAAGACCTCACCTGTGCTGGATAAATCAGCTTGTATTGAAATATCTGTGTGGTTACCTTGGTTAACCACACTTAAATCACAATATTCGTAAATAATATGTCGTAGCATTGATTCATCAATAGGTTTAGTCATGTACGCATTAAAACCTTGCTGATAAAGCTTTTCCTTTTCACCACTTAATGCGTGAGCAGTGACTGCGATAATCGGTGTGGTAACATGGTTGGCTAATTTTTTTATCTCTTTAAGCGCACTAATGCCATCCATGATAGGCATTTGAATATCCATGAAAATGAGAGAGAACCTCTCAGTTTGGCAAAGCTCTATCGCGGACATGCCGTTGTCAGCAACGATAACCTCAGACACTTGTTCTAAAAGTAATGCCTTAATCAATTTTAAATTGGCTTCATTATCATCGACTGCCAATACTTTAATCGGAAGTGTTGTTTGCTTGATAGCTTGAGGTACACTGATATCTTTTATTAGCGGTTGCAATGTTTGCTCAAGCATATTGTAAGTTATAGGTTTACTTATGCAGTCATTTGCCCCACTTGTGATTAAAGCCTCTCGCAAGCTTGGCGAGTTACTATTTAATGCAATATGAACAGTGTTAGTAATAGGTGCTACTTGTGCTATAACTTTTTTTAGTTCGCTAAGGGCTGTAGATGTTTGGTTGTGCCCAATTAAGGCGTAATCAAACCGTTGTTTTGTGGTTAAACTGGGTGTGAGTAACTGTGTTAATTGATGCTTATTGTCGAGAGCAGTGACTTGCATTTTCCAGTGTTTTAATACTTTTTTGGTGGCGTTTCTGGCGTGATCATTTTCTTCAAAATATAACACTGTTTTATTAGCTAAATGTTTATTATCCAAAGAGGACATGAGAGGAATTTCATTAATTGTACACTGAAAAGTAAACCAAAAACTTGAGCCTTTATTCTTTTCACTACTAAAACCAACATCACCATTCATTTCTTGTGCTAAGCGTTTACAAATAACTAAGCCAAGCCCTGTACCTCCATACAAGCGAGTTATACTTTGGTCTGCTTGGGTAAAAGCATCAAAGATGGTTTTTTGTTGTGCAGAAGTCATACCTATACCGGTATCATTAACGGTTATTTTTAATGTAATTTCTTTGTTGTTGACTTGCTCACAGATAATATCTACTGAAACGGAACCGTCAGGGGTAAACTTTATTGCATTACTTATTAAGTTAGTAACAATTTGCTTGATACGCATAGTATCACCAATCAGCGAATCTGGCAGTGTCGGGGGCAAATCAACAGATAATTCAATATTTTTAATATGTGCCGCAGGCGCTAAAAGGGTTAAGGCTTCGTCAATTGAATCTTTGAGGGAAAAAGGAATACTTTCAATCACCATTTTACCAGCATCAAGCTTTGAAAAATCAAGAATGTCATTGATTATATTTAATAAATTATTCGCTGAGCTATCTATCGTTTGTAAATAATCGCGTTGGTTGTCAGTTAAACGACTTTTGAGCAATTGCCGAGTAAAACCGATAACGCCATTGAGTGGCGTTCTTAATTCATGGCTCATATTAGCTAAAAACTCTGATTTTACCTTATTGGCATCTTGTGCTTTTCTTTTTGATATACTCAACTCAACGTTTTGAATTTCAAATTGTTCTAAGCTTTCACGCAAGTCTACCGTGGCTTGGTCAATACTGGCTTGCATTTCATTTTGGTAGCTATCCAAGGATTGAGCCATGGCGTTTATACCATTTTTTAATAAGTTCAATTCACCAATAAGTTGTCCACTGACTCGACTCGCCAGTTTACCTTCTCTGATTCTCTCAATAGCTTGGACCATTGAGTTAATCGGCTTTGTGACTTTTCGTATTAACCTTAATGCTAAAATAGTGCTTATTAACGAGCCAAGTAGAGCAAATGCAAAGGCAATAATGAACTGACTTTGCTGTTGAAATTTAAAACGGCTTTTATCTATTTGGACAGCGATATATCCCAAGGTTTGAGGTTTATTATTCTGCCTAATAGGGTTAATAAAACGCTTTGTGCTATCGGCTGGTAAATCGGGAGTAGAGTTATAATATTCGTCAATAATAGGGGTTCTAAAGATTAAGTAATCAGGTGTATGTTCAACACTAGTGTGACTTGGCAAGTCACTGCCTGCCGTTAGCCTTAGCAAGTTAGTATCACTATGGTATGCGCTCGTTACAACGACTTGGTTATCATCGGTAAAAATAACAATACTTTTGACAATATCTGATTGATTTCGGTGAGTAAAGCTAATAAGTTTTCGTAATTTATCTCTATTTCTTTCTACTAAGGCATCTTTACTTGCCATAGCAATAGGTTCAATGATGCTTTTTGAGCGTTGCTCGAGAAAACCATTAAGCTCCATTGCTCGAGTGTAAGAAAAGTAGCCTGCTAAACCAAAACTTATTAAGGTTGTTGGAATAATTGTTAATAAAATAACCCAGTCTTTTAAGCTTATTTTAGGCATGCTTTAAGTAAACTTTTTTGGTAAATTTAGAGTAAAATACCCAGCAAATATTGTACTTACTGATTATTTAATTGTAAAAGCTAATAATTTTAATAGCTAAATAATCGCATAAGCAGCAATGAAATTATAGTGTATATGTTAAAGCAATTAACAAAATTGACGCTATTAAGTGAATAGTCCACTCTTTAGAAGGAAAATATGGTTAATTATTTTAAGGCATCAGTAAAAGCAAAATCAAAAGCAATTAATCAAGTAGTCACAGTAACTATTGATAAGCTTGATATGAATGGAGAAGGTGTCGCTCGTTGGCATAATAAACCATTATTTGTAACTGGTGCCTTACCCAAAGAAGTGGTGGATGTGAGCATAATAGAACAGCGCAATAAGTTTGCCCGAGCCAAGTTAATTACTATTAAGGAGCGCAGTAATCATAGGATTGAGCCCCAATGTCACCACTTTGCGAAGTGTGGAGGCTGTGACTTACAAATGCTAAGTAATTCTGCCCAGCTTGATTTTAAAAAACAAAAAGTCACTGAACTATTTTCTCGAACTTTACCTGCTAACTCACATAGAAGCCAGTCGGCTGCTTTGATATTACCATGGCAATTGCCTATTGATAGTGCTAACTGGCATTACCGTCGGAAAGCTCGTATTGGTGTACAATTCAATAAAAAGGCACAAGCAACTATTGGTTTTAGACAAAAATCAACCAATCAACTCATTGCAGTTAAATCTTGTTCTGTACTCGTTGAGCCATTTGATACTATTTTCTCTACACTTAATAATGTATTGGCAAAGTTAACTGTCAAATCGGCCATTGGCCATATAGAAGTGATTGCGGCTGAGAACGTCGACCCAATGGTACCTCTTCATGTACCACAGAAAAAATTAGCCGTGTTGATAGTTAGACAACTAAAAGCAATGAATATAGCTGATAAAACATTGTGGTTAACCTATGCTGAAAAATATAATTGGCATGTAATGATTGATGATGGCTATCAACAACAACCATTAAATAAAACTAAAGCATTATCAGCTTTCACTTATACTTTGGATGATGGCAATGCAATCCACTTTAGTGCTAATGATTTTATTCAGATCAATCATCAGGTAAATAAAAAGATGATTAACCTAGCCTTAGCATGGTTAAACCTTTCCCCCTGCGACCATATTTTAGATCTGTTCTGTGGCCTTGGTAATTTTAGTTTGTCACTTGCCAAACAGTGCGCCAGTGTTATTGGCGTTGAGGGGGTCCAAGTAATGGTAGACAAAGCGGCAAGCAATGCCAAAGTAAATGGTATTGATAATTGCCAATTTTTTCAAGCTGATTTAAATAAGCCTTGGCAGTCAAATTTATGGGCTAACTCTAGGGTTTTTGATAAAGTCCTACTTGACCCTGCAAGAGCTGGAGCAGAGCAAGCGGTATGCGAAATTGCCACGTTAAAAATACCAAAAGTATTATATATTAGTTGTGACCCCGCAACATTAGCACGAGATAGCGCAATACTTTTATCGAAAGGCTACACACTGGACAAAATTACGTTAATAGATATGTTTCCACAAACTAAGCATGTTGAAACTATGGTATTATTTACTCGTCATACCTAGTATTTTTTGGGTAAGCTTCTGCTTTGCAGTCTATTTTATAGTAAGTATCATCATTAACTCATTGTCCCATTAAAGACTTAACTTAAAGGCGAGTTTAATTCATTTAAGCTGTAATAAAAGGATCCTTATGGTTTCTGTACGTAAATCACACCAGACAGCAATCCAAAGTTTTGAAGAGTGGTTAACTGACTTATGTTTACCAGATAATAAAGACTTGGCATTATCGAGTGCATGGTTAAAAGTGTCTAATTTATATCAGCATAATACTGTTAATAATAATCTGCTGTTGCACAAAAGTATGGAGATGGTCGAGATTTTAACGGGTTTAAACCTCGATGAAGACTCTTTAGTTGCGGCTTTTATCTCACCTCTATTGGCAAATAACATTATCGATTTAGCTTTTGTTAAAGACCATTTTACTCGCGATATTTTAACACTTTGCCAAGGTGTACAACAAATGGCGGCGATTAAAACATTACGAAAACATAATCAACCTCTTGATGGTCAAGCACCGCAGAGTATTGATAACGTTAGGAGAATGTTGCTTGCCATGGTTGCTGATGTTCGCGCCGTAGTGATTAAATTAGCAGAACGTGTTTGTGATTTACACGAGAAAAAAGACAGTGATGAAGAAACAAGGGTACTTGCTGCAAAGGAGAGTGAAAATATTTATGCGCCGTTAGCTAATCGACTGGGTATAGGTCAATTAAAGTGGGAATTGGAAGATATCTCATTTCGTTATCTTCACCCCAATGATTACAAACGTATTGCCAAGCTTTTAGACGAAACCCGACGAGAGCGTGAACAATACATGACGGCTTTTGTCAGTCAACTAAGCAATGAATTAACGCAGTTGTCTATCAAAGGAGAAGTCTATGGGCGGCCAAAACACATCTACAGCATCTGGAAGAAAATGCAGCATAAATCATTAGATTTTAATGAACTTTTTGATGTCAGAGCCGTTCGTGTGGTTGTTGACAAAGTACAAGATTGCTATTCTGCTTTGGGAATAGTGCACACGCGTTGGCAACATATTGCTAAAGAGTTCTCAGACTATGTCGCTACACCTAAAGCCAATGGATATCAATCTATTCATACTGTGGTACTCGGGCCTAATGGCAAATCAGTTGAAGTACAGATTCGCACCAAACAAATGGATGATGACGCTGAATTGGGTGTCGCTGCGCATTGGCGGTATAAAGAAGGTAACGCCAAAGGTAAAAGTAATAGTTTTGATGATAAAATCGGTTGGTTAAGAAAAATTTTACAATGGCAAGATGATGTCACTGAAAGTGGTGAAATACTCGATGAGTTACGAAGTCAGGTGTTTGAAGACAGAATTTATGTTTTTACCCCCAGTGGCGACGTGCTGGATTTGCCTATGGGGGCTACGCCGCTAGATTTTGCTTACTATATTCATTCAAATGTTGGCCACTGCTGTATTGGTGCCAAGGTGTTTGGCAAAATAGTGCCTTTTACACACCAATTACAAACGGGTGATCAAGTTGAAATATTAACAAGTAAAACGCCCCAGCCGAGTCGTGATTGGTTAAACCCTAATTTAAATTATATCTATTCATCTCGAGCCAGAGCAAAGGTTCAGCATTTTTTTAAGTTACTAGATAGAGACAAGTACATTGCGCTAGGCAAAGACGCTTTCGATAACGAAATTGTTAAGTATGAACTGGGCAGTCTTGATATGTTAAGTGCTGCCAAAAAATTTAATATGAAAACAGTTGATGATTTATACGCAGCACTTGGCAGTGGTAATGCTAGGTTACAGCAAGTGGTTAATCATTTTACGTTGCTTGATAGTAAGTTGAAACCGCCTACTGAAATAGATCCACAAAGTTTAGTTAAACAACAAACTATAAACAGAACCGCTGTGACAAATGATGACGGGATTACTGTTTCTGGAGTCGGTAACTTGCTGACACACATGGCTAAATGTTGCCAACCTGTGCCAGGAGATATAATTACTGGCTTTATTACTCAAGGACGTGGAATTTCTGTTCATCGAAAAGATTGTGAGCAACTTGCTAATTTACTTAGCTCTCAACCTGAGCGTTTAGTTGATGTTCAATGGGGCCATGAAAACAAACAAAGCTACGAGGCAACAGTGAAAATTATTGCCAGTGATAGGCAAGGTTTGTTACGTGATATCTCTACTATTATCGCTAACGAGAGGGTCAGTATTATCGGTATTGAAAGCCATACTGATACGATGAAACAGACGATGGCGATGAGTATTAAAGTCGAGGTTACTTCTAGTGAGCTATTACTCCGTGTAGTAGATAAGCTATGCCAGCTAGACGATGTTATTGAAGTGAAAAGACTCTAACAATGAAATGAACAAGCTTGACGAGGGTTCAACACATCATGTTGTACTTGAGGGTAAGTTTTTTTAGACCGGTTAATTAAATTAAACTGTTAAGATAAATGTATTTTAAGTAAATAATTATGTTAAATGAACAAGCATCAATTTCTAAATTACGCTGGATAATGTCTGAGTTAAGAAATCCAAAAACGGGTTGCCCTTGGGACATTAAGCAGACCTTTGAAACAATAACTAATCATACCCTAGAAGAAGCCTACGAGGTCGTTGACGCCATAGAGCAAGGTGACTTTGTGGAATTAGAAAAAGAGTTAGGTGACTTGCTTTTTCAAGTTATCTTTTATAGTCAACTTGGTCAAGAGCAGGCTTATTTTAATTTTGATAGTGTCGTTAATGCGGTGTGTGAGAAGCTTATTCGCAGACACCCACATGTGTTTGCTGATGCTAAGTTACAATCAGACGCTGAAATAAAAGCTAATTGGGAAAATGAAAAAATATTAGAAAGAGCGATTAAAAATCAGCCGCTTGAAAAAAATATACAATACTCTACTTTGAGCATTTTAGCCGATATTCCTAAAAATTTACCGGCACTGTCACAAGCCGCGAAAATTCAAAAGCGTTGTGCACATGTCGGTTTTGATTGGGATAATAAATTTGACGTCTTTGCAAAAATCGAAGAAGAAGTACAAGAAGTTAAAGAGGAACTAGAAAAATCACCAATTGATAAAAACAATTTGGCTGAAGAACTTGGTGACCTTATGTTTGCCGTGGTTAATTTGTGTCGTCATGCTAAAGAAGATCCAGAGACTTTATTACGAAAAGCTAATGCAAAATTTAGTAGGCGATTTAGAGCTGTTGAAGCACACGTCAATGACTCAGGAAAAGCTTTGGGCGAACATGATCTCGAGACACTTGAACATTTTTGGCAACGAGTAAAACAACAAGAGAAAAAAGGTTAATTCCCACTTATCTATGATTATCTCAACACAAGATACCGAGAAACCAATGGTATGCATTGGTTTAACTAACCCTAAAAGCCCAACTAATGTTGGTGCCGTTATGCGTGCCGCTGGCTGCTTTAACGTAGATCAGGTTTTTTTTACCGGTAGTCGTTACCAACAAGCTGCCAAGTTTAATAAAGGGGTATTAAAAACAGATACTAAAAATGCACAAAGTACTATTCCCTTGACTAAGGTTGACGACTTTCAATCCATTGAAACTCTGCGAGAAAAAATACCCTCTACCATTAAAATTGTATGCGTTGACTTAGTGGAAGGTGCTATAGCCTTGCCACATTTTAATCATCCTCAGCAAGCATTTTATATTTTTGGGCCAGAAGATGGGACCATCAAACAAACTATGATTGATAGTGCTGATGACGTTGTTTATGTGCCAACTGAGGGTTGTATGAACTTAGCAGCATCGGTTAATGTTATTTTGTATGATCGTCTATCTAAATTAGCAACTAAAACCGACTCAGGGTTAACTGACAATGCCTTAATTCGGCGCAGTCGTGATACTAATAACAAGGTAAAGGTGAAATTATAAAGTGACTAGTGAGTCAATGTAATTAGGCCATACTATGCTATTTCGTGTAGTTAAGCGGTAAATTTTCAGTAAATTATTATTTTAGGAGAGTTAAGCTTGTCCTTTAAAGGTTCTAACACTAAAAAAGCCAAGGTCTTAATGTTTAAAACTATTGGTATTGTTTTTGTTGGTTTGGCTATTCTTGGGGTTATCCTACCCATTTTACCAACGACACCTTTTTTATTGGTTGCGGCAGCCTGTTTTGCAAAGTCTTCACCTAAAATGCAACGTTGGTTGCTCACTAATAAAATTTTTGGGCCAATGATTAATGATTGGCAACAACATCGAAGTATCCCCAAAAAAGCAAAATACATAGCACTGTCTTCTATTGTGCTTTCGGTAGCTTGGTCTGCCTATATGCTGAAAAGTATTTGGCTGACGTTACTTATTATTGCCTTGGTTATTGGCCCTTTTATTTTTTTGTGGCGTTTACCTGAGAGTAAAGTTTAAGTTGCTTGGTCACAAAAAGGCAATATTCGCGATGGCATAGCAACTTAACTTGCAATACTTTAATAGTTGAAGGGGTTATCGGCCGATCACAATACAGCTATAAACAGAATGTTAGCTGGAATAAACCTTTAGTAAGTCTAATTATCCCTAGAACTTTCACTTCATTTTAACTGCAAACTTATAGGCATCATGATAATGCCTTGTTTACTATTTTGGCTAAGTGTTCTGGTAAGGTTAAACTAAGTGCTATTTCATGAGCTTTGTTTGACATTTTTTTCCATGTTAATTGTACAATTCTTACAATTTTAGCTTCATTATCTCGCGCTATATATTTGGCCGCAAATTCATCGAAGTAATGCATCAAAAACACCAAGCAGGCAACGTCTTCAAGGTTTTGGCTATTGTCATTAGTTTTTAAGTTTTCTTTACGAATAATGGCTGCACATAGCTGGGCATCATCAACACTGTAACCTTGCTTAATCATAATGTCGCTGGTTAATTCTGCATGAAGCTTGCCTTGGGCAATTCGCCACTGATAATAACCCGATTTACCTTCTTTATATTCAGAGCGCTTTAACTGCCAACGTTTAATGTGTTGAGCACGCACGGCTATTTGTAAAAGTTCATTAGCATCTGGCCAATATTTATTCAAGCATGCACTCATTTGCTGACCATAGATTAATTCTTTCGCTTGATTCGTACCGTCATAAACAATGATGTTAGGGTCTTGGCTATTGACATCATCGATTGCTGTTAAGGTGTTTTCTAATTGTTGATTACTCATGTTAATATCTGTTAAAGGTTGCTCCAGGTGCATGGTCATTATACGCATCTTCAATTAAAAATGAACGAGCAAAATCACCCTCATTTTGACTCAAGATAAATTGCTTGTTTTTTAATTGAGTGGGCTTGTTGTTATTGTTGTTCATTGTGCTTTTACGTATAATACTTTCCCGTCCTGCTTATTTAACAAATACTCCTATTTCAAGCACTGAATAGTTGCATTATACCTTTGTTTAATCTTCTATTAATAAGAAGCTTTTGAAGTGATGCAAGAATCTTCTGAAATAATAGTTGAGTGTAGCTTGTTAATATAAGCACAAAATTCTGTTTTTTATGACATCGGTGTAAACATGACAACAAGATATATTTTTGTAACTGGCGGTGTAGTGTCGTCTTTAGGTAAGGGTATTGCTGCTGCTTCTTTGGCTGCAATTCTTGAAGCACGCGGTTTAAAGGTAACCATGTTAAAACTCGATCCCTATATTAACGTGGATCCAGGCACGATGAGCCCCATTCAACATGGTGAAGTTTTTGTTACCGAAGATGGCGCAGAAACAGATCTTGATTTAGGTCATTATGAGCGCTTCATTCGTACTAAAATGACCAAACGAAATAATTTTACCTCAGGACGCATTTATCAAGATATTTTGTCTCGTGAACGTAAAGGTGAGTTCTTAGGTGCTACTATTCAAGTTATTCCGCACATTACTAACGATATTAAACGTCGAGTAATTGAAGGTGCTGAAGGTTATGATATTGCCATGGTCGAAGTTGGAGGTACGGTTGGTGATATGGAATCTCAACCGTTTTTAGAGGCTATACGTCAACTAGCCCTAGAAGTAGGGCGAGATCGTGCAATGTTTATGCATTTGACGCTAGTGCCTTACTTAGCAGCTTCTGGGGAAATTAAGACTAAACCAACTCAGCACTCCGTTAAGGATTTACGCTCTATAGGGATTTTACCTGACATTTTAGTGTGTCGTTCAGATCGAGCCATTCCAAATTCCGAACGTGCAAAGATTGCCTTGTTCACTAATGTTGAAGAAAAAGCCGTGGTATCAATGCGTGACGTTGGTAGTATTTATAAAATACCTGCCATTATAAAAGCCCAAGGGACAGATGAAATTGTCGTTAAACGCTTTGGCTTAAACGTACCAGAAGCAAATTTATCTGAATGGGAAGAGGTTCTCTATCGCGAAGCTAATCCTCAAGGTGAAGTTAACATTGGCATGGTTGGAAAGTACATCGAATTACCTGATGCATATAAATCAGTTAACGAGGCTCTTAAGCATGCTGGCCTTAAAAATCAAGTGTCAGTCAATATTAAATATATTGACTCACAAGATTTGGAAGTTAAAGGGGTATCGATCTTAGCTGATCTTGATGCTATTTTGGTACCTGGTGGTTTTGGTGAACGTGGCGTTGAAGGAAAAATTCTTGCTGCTCAATATGCACGTGAAAATAAAGTACCTTACTTAGGTATTTGCCTTGGCATGCAAGTCGCCTTGATTGAATTTGCGCGCAATGTTGCTGGGTTAACTGATGCACACAGTACCGAATTTGATAAACAAACACCTTTCCCAGTGGTTGGTCTTATCAGTGAGTGGTTAGATGAAGAAGGTCAAATTGAGTACCGCAATGAACAATCTGATCTTGGCGGAACAATGCGTTTAGGGTCACAATTGTGCCACCTAGTGAAAGGTACCAAGGTTTGCGACGTATATGGTAGTGAAACCATCAATGAGAGACACCGTCATCGTTTTGAGGTAAATAATAACTACCGAGAACAATTGAGCCAAGCCGGTTTGATTTTCTCAGGTTTATCGTCTGATAAAACGTTAGTCGAGGTGATTGAAATAGAAGATCATCCTTGGTTTGTTGCAGGTCAGTTCCATCCTGAGTTCAATTCAACTCCACGTGATGGGCATCCGCTCTTTGAAAGTTTTGTTGCGGCAACATTTAAGTTGCAAAAGAGTTAAATACAACCACTAAAAAACCGTAGCGATTGCTACGGTTTTTGTTTGAAATTTAGCCATAGATAATTAGCTTGGTCATTAGTGAGGCTTTAGCGATAACAACTAAATTAACTTTTCGCTCAATTTTAATTTTGGGCGTCAAATACTTTAATAGGAAGAACAATGTCGAAAATTAGCAAGATTTTAGCTCGTGAAATCATGGACTCACGTGGCAACCCAACCGTTGAAGCTGATGTCTATCTTGAATCAGGTGCTTTTGGCCGGGCTGCAGCCCCTTCAGGTGCTTCAACTGGCTCACGAGAAGCGCTAGAGTTACGTGATGGAGATAAGTCTCGTTACCTAGGTAAAGGTGTTTTAAACGCTGTTGCGGCTATTAGAAATAGTATAACTCCAGCATTACTTGGTCAAAACGCACTAGAGCAAGCACATATCGATCAAGTGATGATTGATCTAGACGGTACTGAAAACAAAGAAAACTTTGGTGCCAATGCTATTCTAGCGGTTTCGCTTGCGGTGGCTAAAGCTGCAGCAGCAGACAAAGGTGTGCAATTGTTCGAACATATTGCTGATTTAAATGGCACACCGGGTATTTATAGCTTACCTGTACCTATGATGAACATTATTAATGGTGGTGAGCATGCTGACAATAATGTTGATATTCAAGAATTTATGGTTCAACCTGTTGGGGCGAAAAACTTCAGTGACGCATTACGTATGGGCGCTGAAATATTCCATGCACTAAAAAAGGTGCTCTCTGCTAAAGGTTTAAATACCGCGGTCGGTGATGAAGGTGGTTTTGCACCTGATTTAGCCTCTAATGCCGATGCCTTAGCCGTTATTAAAGAAGCTGTTGCTGCTGCTGGTTATGCTTTAGGCAGTGATATCACGTTAGCTATGGATTGTGCTGCTTCTGAATTTTATGATGCAGACAAAGGTATTTACGACTTAAAAGGTGAAGGTAAACAATTTACTTCTAATGAATTCTCAGATTTCTTAGGTGAACTGTGTAAGGAATACCCTATTGTTTCAATTGAAGATGGGCTAGATGAATCTGACTGGGATGGCTTTAAATACCAAACTGAATTATTAGGTGATAAAGTACAAATTGTTGGTGATGATCTATTTGTAACCAATACCAAAATTTTAAAAGAAGGTATTGATCGCAATATTGCTAACTCTATTTTAATTAAATTTAATCAGATTGGCTCATTAACTGAAACATTAGCTGCGATTAAAATGGCCAAAGATGCTGGCTACACGGCGGTAATCTCTCATCGAAGTGGTGAAACTGAAGATGCTACTATTGCCGACTTAGCCGTAGGTACAGCAGCGGGACAAATTAAAACAGGTTCTTTGTGTCGTTCAGATCGTGTCTCAAAGTACAACCAGTTATTACGCATTGAAGAGGCCCTTGGTGACAAAGCGTTATACAATGGCTTATCTGAAATAAAAGGTCAGTAAATACTAATAATGTTGTGATAACCTCATAACAGCATACGATGAAAATCAAAAAAGCATGATTAAGCAAAGGCTAATCATGCTTTTTTAATTGGCTAACATCACAAGCATCAGGTCAATGTATATTACAAAAAATAAAGCCTTGTAAGACATACTAACGTCTCTGATTACATCACATGGCTTTTTATGATTTCATAAAAGAACAAGAGAATAATGTGTTAACAGATTGTGGAAAGTACAGAACAAATTTATGTGAGCAATGAAATTATGCTTTAATATTTAGCGAAATATAACGTCAAGTTAAGTTAATTGTGCAATAAGCTTCATAATTAGCTCAGCAGTTTCCTTAGGACTTTCGAGTGGAAACATATGCCCCCCGTCTGTCGTTTGCAAACTCATTTTATGATTAAGTTTGGCAAAGTTTGTGAAAGTTTGATGAGGGAAAACCGTGGTTTGCTTGCCATAAACGAGTATCCCTGGTGTTTTTAATTTATTTTTATACTGGGATAAATTAGTTGGAATAGTTCTAAATATATTGGCTTCTATCCCCGCATCAAAAGCTAACTCGAGTTGTTTGTTACAACTAATGATACCGTGTTTAATGTAATCGTCTAAGCACCTAGTATCAAAATTTTTGAATAAGGTGCGTTTAGCAAAAGCAGTCTGAAAGTCAGTGCCTTTAGGCCACTTTTTTTGTCGGTTTTTGGCTTTTCCGGCAGGACTGTATTTATCAATCCAAGGGGTTTTTTTTAGTAATCTTGCTGCGAAGGCTGAAGCACCCGACAATACCGGTGGATCGAGCATAATGAGTGCGTTAAATAAGTCTGGTCTTTGGCAACATGCCATAAATGAAATAACGCCTCCAAATGAGTGACCCAAGCAAATAGATTGTTGTCCATCGCTCTGGTTTTTTTCAACATGCTCAATTAACTCCTCAACCTGAGCCTGCCAATTATTGTTCACAGGTTTTTTTTTATTGTGACCATATTTTTCTAGTGCAATAATATTAATGTTATCAGGAAAATAACTAAAGAAAGTATCGTAACTGCCAGCAGGGAATCCATTGGCGTGGGCAAAACTAATAGTGTAGTTTGACATTTTTTATCATCGTAATTAACGTATTCAATAAAGTTAAACGCTTGTTTAAAATTTGTCAACACATGTTCAAAGACTAAAAAGCAGCAATAAAAAAACCCAATAAATTGGGCTTTAAGTATCAGGTCAATAAAGTTAGAATTCCTCTAACATATGCTCTAGGGAAGATTCGTAACTACGAAGATCTTTTTCTAATTGAAACTTGTCGCGAATAGATTCAATTTCACGCCACTTCATTTTACTGTTAGATGTTGCTCTTTTTTTTGCTACTTGACTGGTTGATTTTAAAACTTGGTTTATCTTATCCATAAAGCACCCTTATTTTTAACATCACTTTGAAAATCTTCACGATTAGCAATTAAGCTAGGTACCATTAGTAACATAGTTTTTTTTACATTAAAACGAAAAAACGCATATTTATTAAATATGCGTTTTGAAGAGGAAATTATTTTGCTATGAGTTTTACAACATATCAGCAAGTTGTTTTTCTAGTTTTATTTGGTCAATGGTGAAATTTCGAATGCCTTCTGCTAACTTTTCGGTCGCCATGGCATCTTCATTCATTTGCCAGCGAAATTGTGCTTGGGTTAAGGCCGAACTTGATTCAGCATTAGCAGCACAGGCAACAAGTTTTTGTTGAACAGTTTCGTGACTATTTGCTAATTCATCCATTAAAGCGGGACTTATGGTCAGGCGATCGCAACCCGCTAGCTCGAGTATTTCTCCAATATTCCTGAAACTTGCACCCATAACCACAGTGCTGTACCCCTGTTGTTTGTAATAATTAAAAATACTGGTCACGGAAACTACACCAGGGTCTTCATTACTTGCGTATTCACTTTTGCCTGTAGACTTTTTATACCAGTCAAGAATTCTACCAACGAAAGGGGATATAAGGAAAACCCCTGCCTCAGCACAAGCACGTGCTTGGGCAAAACTAAACAGTAGAGTAAGGTTACAGTTGATACCTTCTTTTTCTAATTGTTCTGCTGCTTTAATACCTTCCCATGTAGAGGCTAATTTTATGAGGATTCGATCATTAGTAATGCCTGCTTCATTGTACATAGCTATTAGTTTATGTGCTTTGGCAATGGATGATTCAGTATCAAATGATAATCGAGCGTCAACTTCGGTTGATATTCGACCTGGTACTGTTTTTAATATTTCTAATCCGATTAATACTGATAACTTATCAGCAGCATCAATAACCTGTTGAGTAACGTTGTCTGATTGTGTTTTAGCCCAAACAACAGCGTTTTTTACTAGCCCTTGATAATTTTCAAGTGACGCTGCTTTTAATAGTAATGAAGGATTAGTGGTTGCATCTTGAGGTTGAAATTTTGCGATTGCTTCTATGTCACCTGTGTCAGCGACAACAGTGGTCATTGATTTTAATTGTTCAAGTTGAGAGAGAGAATTAGTCATTGCATTGCCTTAATAATATGCCAAAAGTGTTACCTACAAGTACACTTAAATTCGAACATGAATGTAGCTGATGAAATATTACAACATAAAAATAAAAAAGTACTCTTTATTGTTGGTTTTTTGGTAATTTATTATGCTTTTGTTTTTAAGTTACGGTGATCTAAAGTTTCGCTTCACAGCGCCTTATATTAAAGCTATTAACATATTAAGTGCCTATGCTATATTAACTAGCATTCGGTTGATTTTTAAAATCGACAATTTAGTTGTTACCCTAGAAGATAATAAAGTGGATTAAAATATGTTACTTGTTGTTTCACCTGCCAAAAAATTAGACTTTGAATCACCTGTTGCAACATCTCAGTTTAGTCAACCCAATTTACTAAAACACAGTCAGTTGTTAATCGATGATTGTATTAAACTGTCGCCAAGTGACATAGCCAGTTTGATGAAGCTCAGTGATAAACTTGCTGGTTTAAACGCCGCTAGATTTGGTGAATGGTCAACCCCCTTTACTACAGAGAATGCCAGACAAGCAATTTTAAGTTTTAACGGCGATGTATATGCTGGCTTAGATGCACAAACATTTAATGATGATGACTTTGAGTTTGCACAACAGCACTTTAAAATTTTGTCAGGTCTTTATGGGCTGTTAAAACCCCTTGACTTAATTCAGGCATATCGTTTAGAAATGGGCTGTAAATTACGTAATAGCCGTGGCGATAATTTGTATCAATTTTGGGGTGATATTATTACTAATGAGCTCAATCAATCACTACAAGAAAATAATGACGATGTACTGATTAATTTAGCTTCAACAGAATATTTTAAATCGGTTAAAACAACGCTGCTTAACGCCACTGTTGTTACGCCTATTTTTAAAGATTGGAAAAATGGTCAATATAAAATAATTAGCTTTTTTGCTAAAAAAGCGAGAGGCCTGATGGCGCGTTATATTATTCAAAATAAGTTAACCAAGGCTGATGATATAAAGCAGTTTGACCTTGCTGGCTACCAATACGAACCTACAATGTCAAAAGGGAACGACTGGGTATTCACCAGAAAAGAAGCTTCCTAATTTTTCTTAAAAACCGTTAATAACTTTTAGCAATACAATTAAAAGGTAAGTCTTTATCATTATTCAATGAGTAGTCATCGGGTTTACAGTTAAGACTAGCCAGCCCATTAAGGACTGGCTAACTTTGAATTATTTTTTTATTCTATTATTTTTGATTTTTTTCTTACTTTGCTTTTTGGCTTTAGCCTTTTTCTGTGCCGTTGTTAATTTCAATTTAACTTTTTTGTTAACAACACGAGACTCTTTATTTTTAGGTCGTAAACCATCAATCACACGCCTAGAAAGTCGCTCTTGCGTATAACGCTCAATTTTACCAATCACTGCCATATCGTGAGCTTCAACCAATGAAATAGCAGTACCTTTATTGCCTGCTCGACCAGTTCGGCCAATGCGGTGAATATATATATCAACTTTACGTGGCATATCAAAATTGACAACATGGCTAATGTCATCAATATCTAGCCCTCTAGCGGCAACATCAGTAGCCACCAATACTTTTATCTCACCACTTTTAAAACGTGAAATAGCTTTATTACGTTTGTCTTGTGGCATTTTACCCTCAAGCCAAACACAGGGTAATTCTTCAGCATATAACTTACCTGAAAGATATTGAACTGTTTCGCGCTTGTTAGCAAAAACAACGGCGCGATTAACACCGTCTTGTTTTAGGGTATTAACAAGCATGGCTAGTTTATGAGCCGTGTTATCAGCCAAGTGTAACCATTGATGAATAATTGCTTTTTCTTTACGTGAGGGGTTAGACTCCAAAAATACTGGTTCATTGAGTACTTCATTAGCAAAACGTAATACCCCTGCGCCTTCTAATGTTGCTGAAAATAGCATGGTTTGCTTACGCCAACGTGCCTCAGCAACAATACGATTAATGGTCTCACTAAAGCCTAAATCGAGCATTCTGTCAGCTTCATCTAGGACTAGGGCTTCAATCTCACGGGCATCAAATTGTTCATTGTCTATGTATTCTAATAAACGACCAGGTGTTGCCACTAATATATCAGTGGTCGATGTTAATATATCGGCATGGCTGCCATAATTAACGCCGCCAGTAATGACGCCAGTTTTAATAGTGGTCAACTCGGTAAGTTGTTGGCAATCTTCCCCTATTTGGAGAGCGAGCTCTCGAGTTGGTGTTAAAATTAATACTCTTGGAAAACCAGGTTTGGTTCTGGGATAGTCCAGTAAATGTTGAGCGATAGGTAACAAAAAGGCCGCAGTTTTCCCTGTACCTGTAGGGGCCGAGGCTAATATATCTTTGCCCATCATTGCTTGCGGAATAACAAGATCTTGGATAGATGTTGGTTTGCTGTAGCCAATTTTGTTAATGCTGGCTAAAAGTTCACTGTCTAGGTCAAAGTGCTCAAACATAAAGAAGGGGTCGCTAAGAAATAATGTAGAAATATATCGCAATTATAGTGGGTTTAGCAGAGGCTGTAACTATTTATTGTCGGTAGCACTGCACTCTTACTATAAAAACGTGAACCTTGCCTTAGAGGATGTTAAAGCTGACTAGCATATTCAGATAAAATTTGTTCACACCATATGTCTAAACGTTCATCTGTTAAATTGTATTGACTATCTTCATCCAGTGACAAACCAACAAACTGGCTTTTATCTGCGGTAAGTGCTTTGGATGCTTTAAATTCATAACCTTGGTTTGGCCAATAACCTATTACGTTTGCTTTTTTAGCGACTACTTGCTCATGTAACATACCTAGCGCATCTTGAAACCACTCGTTGTAGCCAATTTGATCACCCATACCATAAAGGGCTACAGTTTTTGTTGAAAAATCAAGCAAGCTAATATCATCCCAAATTGATTCCCAATCTTCTTGAATTTCACCAAAATCCCAGGTAGAAATGCCAAAGATAATAAAATCATACGCTAAGCAGTGGGCTAATGTTTGATCTTTAATGTTGAAAATATCAACTAAATCAGCTCCTATAATCGCTTGTATCTTCTCGGCCACTATTTCTGTGTAACAGGTTGTCGAACCGTAAAATAAGCCAATTTTCATAACAATAGTTTTCCATATCAATAGACAAGACACATAATTTTATATCGATTTTAGCAAAAACAATTATCTTTGTTTATTAGATAACGCAAAATTCTCAGTTTTAAGTTGCAAATATGTGCTCTTGGCGTTATTTTCCTAGCTAGGTATGTGAGCTAAATTATAAGATTAGCAAACTTTCTTGGTTTTAAAGAAGCTTATCTTCTTGGGATCAAGTCAATAAGTCATTATTAAGTCATAGGTTATTATGAAAATTATGTTAAAAACATTAATTGTCAGTGCGGTAGTAGCTGCTGTAACACTTCCTTTTGTTGCTCAAGAAATAAATGCGGCGACACAATCACCTCCGGCATTGCTATCTGCAAAAACAGTTGCTCAAGCCAATGAATTAAATGCAGAGTTTTTAACTGATAAGCTATCAAAAAAATTAGGCATGAAAATTAACAAAGTTGAAGCCACACCAATAGCTGGAATTGCGCTTTTAATTACCGAACAAGGGATAATATACGCAAGTTATGATGGTGACTATTTAATTCAAGGTAACATGTTCAGTCTAGGTGACTCAGTAGTTAACCTAACTGAGAGCAGTTTTGCGCAAGTTAGGCTCGATGGTTTAAAGCGCTTTGAAGGTCAAACTATCGATTACATAGCTGAAGATGAGAAGTATGTGGTGACTGTTTTTACTGACATTACATGTGGCTACTGCCGCAAAATGCATGGCCAAATGGCTGACTATAATGCGCGAGGCATTACCTTTAAATACCTAGCATACCCTCGCTCCGGTATTAACGATCGTTTCGGTAATTTAAGCCAAGGCTACAAAGATTTACGGTCAATATGGTGTAACGAAGACAGTAGCAACGCAATGACCAAGGCGAAATCTGGTGATAAGGTTGAAAACAAAGTGTGTGATACCACTATTGAAGCACAATTTGATTTTGGTCGAAAAGTTGGCGTAAATGGTACTCCAGCTATGATCCTATCCAATGGCACAATGATACCGGGTTATCAACCACCTGCCAAACTAGAAGAAATATTAAAAAATAGTTAGAAAATTTCCTTTGGAAAGTGTTTAGTAAAGTACTTGTTGGCACCATCAAGTACTTTTTTTATGTCAAAATGCACTAGCAAATTGAACCAAATATTGAGTTTAAACCATACTTTGTTTTAATCGAGTACCACTATGAGTAAAAAGGTTATTTCTAGAACATTAGTGTCAACCGAACATTTACCCAGCAATTTAGACAAAACTATAAAACAAATTTATGCAAGTCGCGGTATTTCATCTGCTGATGAATTAGTCTTGAACGTCAGTAAACTGCAGGGCATGGTTGCAGAAACTGCACTATTGGGCCTGGAAACTGCCTGTTGTATATTGTATCAAGCACTGTTGAACAAAACGCGCATTGTTATTGTTGGCGATTTTGATGCAGATGGTGCTACGAGTACAGCATTAATGATGATAGCTTTAAGGCTTTTTGGTAGTGAACACCATCATTTTATCGTGCCCAATAGGTTTGAGTACGGGTATGGTTTAACCCCAGAAATTGTCGAACTCGCAGAACAACAACAAGCCCAACTGATCATTACGGTTGATAATGGCATTAGCTGTATTGCCGGCGTTGAGCGAGCTAAAGCATTAGGTATGCAAGTGATTGTTACCGATCATCATCTACCGGGAGAATTTCTTCCTAATGCCGATGCTATTGTAAACCCTAACCAAGTTGGTTGTAATTTTCCAAGTAAGTCTATAGCGGGTGTGGGCGTTGCGTTTTATGTTATGTTAGCGCTGAGGAAGTATTGTCGAGAGAAAAACTATTTTACTGACTATGGGATAGCCGAACCTAATATTGCTCAACTCCTCGACTTAGTGGCATTGGGCACAGTCGCGGATGTTGTTTCGCTCGATACTAATAATAGAATCCTTGTTGCACAAGGGCTAAACAGAATTCGCGCCGGACATACAAGGCCTGGTATTCAAGCGTTGATTGAAATAGCCAATAAAAATCAACAAAGGTTAATTGCCAGTGATTTTGGTTTTGCCTTAGGTCCTCGGTTAAATGCTGCGGGTCGACTTGATGACATGGCCTTTGGTATTAATTGTTTGCTTGCCACCGATTTAACCAGTGCGAGACTGATGGCCGCTGAACTTGATGATTTAAATAAAGCTAGGCGAGAAATAGAGCAGGGAATGCAAATTGAAGCTGAGCGAGTACTCACATCGCTAAATTTTGATAAGGATCATTTACCCAATGCTTTATCACTTTACCAACCAGATTGGCATCAAGGTGTTATTGGTATCGTAGCAGGACGGTTAAAGGAAAAATTTCACCGGCCTTGTATTGTATTTGCCAAAGCAAGTGACGTTGAAAGTGATTCAATAACTACTGAGATTAAGGGGTCTGCTCGCTCTATCCCAGGTTTACACATAAGAGATTTACTTGAGCACATTGATAGTCAGAACCCTGGACTTATTATAAAGTTTGGTGGGCACGCAATGGCGGCTGGGCTATCAATTAAAGCTTCGGATTTTACCAAATTTCAACAGCACTTTAATACAATGGCTGGTAACTGGCTTAACCCAGATGACTTAAATAGTGTTTTGTTGTCCGACGGTGAATTAGCCCCTAATAAAATAACCTTGGCTTTTGCTGAGCAATTACGGAACGCAGGCCCGTGGGGGCAAAATTTCCCTGAACCAATATTTGACGGTGTTTTTACGTTGATACAACAGCGTATTGTTGGTGAAAAACACTTAAAGTTAGTGCTACAAAAAGAGACTAAATCAGGTCAATACAACTTTGATGCAATCGCTTTTAATGTTGATCTCAGTTTGTGGCCTAATCATAACGTTGCAGAAGTCGCACTGGCTTATCGGTTAGATATCAACGAGTTTAGAGGTAAACAAACCGTTCAGTTAATGGTTGAAGACATTCAAGCTAGGGCATAGCAGAGTTATTATTCAACATATTTATTTTTATTTTACTAAAATTTTACAAAGAAAACTTTGATGGAAGCAAATCTTGCCAATATTTCACTCGTTAAGTTAGCTATCGCTCTGCTGCCAGTTGCGTTGGTCTTTATTATTTTCTTTTATTGGTCATTACCGACCAAGCGTATCATGCATGCTTTGATCCGAATGCTAGTGCAACTCTTGTTGGTTGGCTATTTTTTGAGTTATATTTTTGCGAGTGACAGTGTTTGGATTATTGGTTTGTTATTGATGGTGATGGTATTAGTATCAAGCTGGATAGCACTCAATAATCTTGATGTGGTCAGTTTTAAATTGTTTGCTCTTGGCTTTTTAGCCATTTTTGTGAGTAGTTTTATTGTATTATTGACTGTAACACAGGGGGTACTTCAGGTATCTCCTTGGTATGACGCTAAAACTATATTACCACTTGCAGGTATGATATTTGCTAATGCCATGAATAGCGTCAGCTTATCGGCAGAGCGCTTTTTTGCTGAAAGGCAGCGAAATCAACCTTATGAAATTGCCCGCAATACCGCCTTTCAAACATCCATGATCCCAAATATAAATGCTTTATTTGCTGTGGGCATAGTCTCTTTACCGGGTATGATGACTGGACAAATTCTCTCGGGTGTTTCACCTTTTATTGCAGCGCGCTATCAAATTATGGTGATGTGTATGATATTTGCCTCTGCTGGTTTAGCGTCGGCGCTATTCTTACGATTCAACAAGCCCCGTTGAGCGCCTTAAATTTATCAAAATTCACGCCATTAAAAGTATATCAAAACAGTATTAAAACTAAAAAGCCGGATGCTTTAGCATTTATTTAACGCAGTAATTACGTTACAATGCGCGACTATTTTCCTTTTGCTGAGTGCGCTTAGCAAACTCCCTATTTAATTGTATTTTGAAGACTTATGTTCGAAACAAACCCAATTACAAGTAAAGTAAAAGAAATCCGTGAGCGTGCATCTATGCTTAGGGGGTACCTTTGACTACGATATTAAAGCCGAGCGTTTAGTTGAAGTCAGTCGCGAGTTAGAGTTACCTGAAATTTGGAATGAACCTGAGCGGGCGCAAGCACTCGGCAAAGAGCGCAGTGCCCTTGAAGAAGTGGTGAATACCATTGTTGAACTTGAAACGGGTTGCGACGATATTGAGGAACTAGTTGAGCTAGCTGTTGAAGAAGAAGATCAAGAGACTTTTGATGAGGCTGAGCGAGAAGCAGAGACATTAGATTCGGTATTGGCTAAATTAGAGTTTCGCCGAATGTTTTGTGGTGAACAAGATGCCAATAACTGCTATTTGGATATTCAGTCAGGCTCGGGTGGTACTGAAGCTCAAGATTGGGCTGAAATGTTAATGCGGATGTATTTACGCTGGGGGGAAGCGCATGGTTTTAAAACCGAAGCTATTGAGGTTACTGCTGGCGATGTTGCAGGTATAAAAGGCTGTACCATCAAATATACCGGTGAGTTTGCGTTTGGGTGGTTGCGCACCGAAACGGGTGTGCATCGGTTAGTGCGAAAATCGCCTTTTGACTCTTCAGGTCGTCGTCACACTTCATTTGCTTCAGCATTTATCTATCCCGAAATTGACGACAATATAGAAATTGATATTAACCCTGCAGATTTAAGAGTAGACACCTTTCGTGCATCAGGTGCTGGAGGTCAGCATGTTAACAAGACCGATTCAGCGATTAGGTTAACTCATGTTCCTACAGGCGCCGTTGTTGCTTGCCAAGCTGATCGTTCACAGCATAAAAATCGTGCTACAGCAATGAAGTTATTAAAAGCCAAATTGTATGAAATGGAAATGCAAAAGCAAAATGAAGGCAAGCAAGAGTTAGAAGATGGCAAATCTGATATTGGTTGGGGCAGCCAAATTCGCTCATACGTGTTAGATGATAGTCGTATTAAAGATTTAAGAACCGGCGTAGAAAACAGGAATACACAAGCTGTTTTAGACGGTGATTTAGATAAATTTCTAGAAGCCAGTTTAAAATCTGGTTTATAGAAAAGATAAAGAAATAAATTGATATATTGCTAATTAGCAGTAATCACCTTTGAAAAATTGCAGATAACTTTGAGAACTTAACATGACAGATAAAGCCAATAATACGCCAGTAGCACAAGATGAAAATAAACTGATTGCTGAACGCCGTGTAAAGCTGGAAAAAATTCGCGCTAATTGTTCAGCTAATGGTTTCCCTAATGATTTTAATCGTGAACATTTAGCCGCTGACATTCAAGCGGAGCACGGTGAAAAAACCAAAGAAGAGCTTGAACAGTTACAAGTGACTTATGCGATTGCCGGTCGTGTTATGGCTAAACGTGGTCCATTTTTAGTGATTCAAGACTCGTCAGGTAGAATCCAAGGTTATGCCGAAAAAACGGTACAAAAAGAAATACGTGCTAAATGGGGTTCATTGGATATTGGCGATATTGTCGGTATTAAAGGCATTTTGCATAAATCAGGCAAAGGTGACCTGTATGTTGATATGGCAGAATACTCGCTGTTAACTAAATCACTTCGCCCGTTACCTGAAAAATTTCATGGTTTATCAGATCAAGAAACCAAGTATCGCCAGCGTTATGTTGACTTGATTATTAATGAAGAAACCCGTAATACCTTTAAAATTCGCTCCAAAATTGTTGCCGGTATTCGTAACTTTTTAACGCAACGTGATTTTATGGAAGTTGAAACGCCTATGTTGCAAATCATCCCGGGTGGTGCAACAGCTAAACCTTTTATGACCCACCATAATACTTTTGATCTTGATATGTACCTTCGTATTGCCCCTGAGCTTAATCTAAAACGTTTAGTGGTTGGTGGTTTTGATCGTGTATTTGAAATTAACCGTAGTTTCCGAAACGAGGGGATTTCAACACGCCATAATCCAGAGTTCACCATGATTGAATTCTACCAAGCTTATGCTGATTACCATGACTTAATGAATACTACCGAAGAAATGTTACGTACGCTTTCACAAGAGGTAATGGGTACAAGTGTTATTCGTAATACCGTTAAAAACAGTGATGGCGAAGTAGTTGAAGAAAAATTCTATGATTTTGGTAAGCCATTTGCGCGTCTTTCTATGGTTGATGCTATTTTACAATA
>JBELHN010000036.1:0-1241 GCA_042091395.1 Colwellia sp. | reverse complement strand
CCACTTGCGCGTCGTAACGATGAAAACCCATTTATCACTGACAGGTTTGAGTTCTTTGTCGGTGGCCGCGAGTTAGCCAATGGTTTCTCTGAACTTAACGATGCAGAGGATCAAGCTGAGCGTTTCCAAAAGCAAGTAGCAGAAAAAGATGCTGGCGATGACGAAGCTATGCATTATGATGCCGACTATATTAATGCTTTGGAATACGGTTTACCACCAACAGCTGGTGAGGGTATTGGGATAGATCGCTTAGTCATGCTATTTACTGACTCACCAACGATTAAAGATGTTATTTTATTCCCGCATATGCGTCCAGAAGCCGAATAACCACAATTTAATAAGTGATAAAAACTAACGTTTATTAGTTAGAAAATCCAGTTGTTAAAAACCACCAAAAAAGTCGGTGATTATGCTTATTAATGTAAGCGTGATTACTGACTTTTTTATTATCGTTATTTGAGCAATTTAATTCTGATTAGTTAACTTTTTAAATGTTTATTAAAAAATGTAACCATCGCCTCTAATGTATCTATACGATGTTTTTGCACGCTTAAATGGTGATTAGCGCCTTCAATTTCCAAGTATTTCACGTCTTTATCATAATCTTTTAATTCATCAGCCATATCTCTGCTGTGTTCAATAGGCACAATTTTGTCATCGGTACCATGAATAAGTAGGATGGGAATATTGATATTTTTAGCAAAATTTACCGGTGAAACTGCTTCTAATTGGTCACTGTCTTCGCCAAATTGTTTTCTAACGATTTCTTTATTGGTAAAGTAACGCGCTTTAGAGACAATGAGTTCAATGTCTGAAACCCCAGCAAAGCTGGCCGCACATTGAAAGGTCTCACCATGCTTTACTGCTGCCATGAGTGCAGCGTAGCCACCATAACTGGCACCAGCAATACACATTTTTTTACTGTCAACATTAGCATGTTGTTGTAGCCACTTTGCAGCATCTTCTAGGTCATCTTGCATGGCTTTGCCCCAGCCTTTAATCGCGGCCATTTCAAAATCATAACCATAACCCGATGAGCCCCTAAAGTTTGGTTGAAAGACTACATAGCCACGATTGGCAAATAGTTCAGCCCAATAGTCAAAGCCTTTGTAATCTCTAGCCATTGGCCCGCCATGAGGTAAAATAATGGCAGGTAATTTATTCTGACTAGCATTTTTAGGGGTTGTTAAGTAACCTTCAATATTGAGGCCATCACGAGCTTGGTAGGATATTAACTTTTT
>JBELHN010000035.1:0-37366 GCA_042091395.1 Colwellia sp. | reverse complement strand
AACCTTCGACAAATTGGTTAAAAGCCAACTGCTCTACCAACTGAGCTAACGGCCGCCGACGCATTGAATCAGTGCTTCAACGCGGGGCATATAATACTCATAATTTTTTTTAGTGCAACAATAAACTGCTTTTTTTTAGATATTATTGTCTAACAGCATAAATTCTAATCAAAACCCAAGTTTTGTTAGCATTTAATGTTAGCTGCAAGTGCAAATTATTTTTTAGACAAGGTATCTAATCTTGGTTTTGCGAGTGTTGCTGCTGAAGAATCAGGATACTCGGTTAACAATAATTGATACTGTTTAATCGCCTTGTCAGTATCGTTTTGTTTTTGAGCAATCATAGCAATTTTTAACAGCGCATCAGGGCGCTTGCTAGAGTTTTGGTAATCGTTAGCAATGATTAAAAACTCATTATTTGCTTCAACAAGCTCTCCTTGATTAAACAATAATTGCCCTAGCCAATAGTGGGCATTAGCAGCATAAGTGGACTTAGGGAAGTTTTTGTTGAATGCTCTAAACTCAACAATAGCCTGCTGATAACTTTTATCTTTTAATACTAGGTTAAGAGCACGATCATAGGCTTCATTTTCAGTTAAATTACCACTATAACTGCTTGTGTTTGTCACTTGCGTAACATTTTTTGCGTCAACAACCGCTAATTTACTACTCGATTCTAGGACTTCATTAACGCGTCTATCAATTTCTTTGTAAAGTTCACGTTGACGCTCTAAAACCTGCCCTAGCTGGTGAGTATGGAGCTCAGTTACACCACGAAGTTCATTCACTTCATCTTGTAATTGTGTTAATTGGCGTTGAATATTAATTTGTGCTTTGTTACGAGAATCGAGTTTACGAGACAAAGTCGACAGTTGCTTTGCTAAAGCAGCAGAGTCAATCGTGTTAGCGTTAATATCAACTACTGGCGCTTTAGCTACAGCTAGCGAATTTACAAGGCTAGTTGTAGCTATCATGCCAAATAAAACTGTTTTTAGTTTCATTCAGTTACCTGCTTTTTGAAGCAAAAATGCTTAGTAAACTAAAACAGCACGACGGTTTTTAGCAAACGCATCTTCACTTCTGTCTTTGATCATCGGTTTTTCTTCGCCATAACTTACTATTGACAGTTGGCTTGCAGAAACCCCCATAGTCTCTAAATAAGTCACCACTGATTTAGCTCGACGCTCGCCTAGGGCAATATTGTATTCTGGCGTACCACGTTCATCTGCATGACCTTCAATAAGCACTTTCACATCAGAATTTTCAGATAAAAATGCCGCATGTGCGTCTAAAACAGCTGAATGTTGAGCACTGACATTTGACATATCAAAATCAAAATAAATAATATGCTCTGAACGTAACTTTTCAAGCTCTTGGCGTTGTTGTTCTTCAATTTCGGCTGCACGTTTTGCCGCATTTACTTTTACCTGCTCTTCTTCTGCTAAACGAGCAGCTTCTGCATTTTGAGCTATTTCAGCATTAGAATCGATTTGGCTTTGCTCATCTGTTGAACTACAAGCTGATAAAACAGTCAGAGGTAAAGCAATAGCTAAGCTTTTTACGATATTGTTGAAGCGCATTTTTCGTTGTCCTTTCATGTCAGGTTATAAAGTAAAATTAAAATAAGGTGTATCTTTGTTTTTATAAAAAAGGTGACCAAGCAGGTGCCTTTACTTGTCCATCAAGGGCTGGCAATCTCGCTTTGAAGCGACCGTCAACCGAGACCAAACCTAGCACTTGTCTATTATTGTGCAAGGTACTGTAAATGATCATTCCACCGTCAGGCGATAAGCTCGGTGATTCATCCAACCGAGTTTCGGTTAACACTTGAAACTGCCCAGAAGCTAATTCTTGCTTAGCTAACCGATAATTGCCAGAGGTTCTGTTTACCATAATCAATTGTTTGCCATCTGGAGTCACGGAGCCACCCAAGTTCATTTCACCATCAAAAGTGAGACGTCTAACTTTGCCACTCGATAAATCTACGCGATATAGCTGAGGTTTTCCACCCCGTTCTGAACTAAATATTAACGATTTACCATCAGGGGTCCAACTTGGTTCAGTGTCTATCGCTCTATTACGAGTAATACGTTGCAATTTTTTAGTGGCTAGTTCCATAACATACAGGTCTGGGTTACCATCTTTTGATAAAACCATAGCCATACTTTGCCCATCTGGTGAAAATTTAGGGGCACTATTAATGCCTTGAAATGCACTTATTAGCTTTCTTTCACCGGAATACAAATCAATGGTATGAATTTGCGCTTGACGATTTTCAAACGATACGTAGGCTAATTGTTCACCATTAGCTCGCCATGAAGGTGACATTAATGGCTCTTTCGAACTTAATAAAACATGCTCATTAAAACCGTCGTAGTCAGCAAACGCCAACTGAAAAGGATATTCACCCTCATCTCTCACAATAACATAGGCAATTTTACTGAGAAACGCGCCTTTTGTACCCGTTAATTTTTCATAAACAACGTTGCTAATACTATGCGCATACCGACGTGCTTGATTGAGCTGAATATTAGCACCACTTTGCGCTAAAATATGATCATTGGTGTCGACTAATTGACCATTGCTGAGCATTGAAGTCTCGCCCCCAGTCACTTGACCTCGAATGACATCAATTAACTGATAATTAACTTTATATCGACTTGGAGAAATTTCGGCAATTTGCCCCACAACAACGGCTTCAACCCCAAGGTTTGCCCATGCAGTGTAATCAAGGGTCTTGGCATCGGGAGTCGCTTGAGGAAACTTATCTGATGATACTGGGCTAAACTTGCCACTTCGCAATAAGTCGTCACTGATGACTTTAGCAAGAGATTCTGGCTTTTCGCCAGTTCCTGTCCATTGAAATGGAACGACGGCAATAGGTCTTGCACTATCAACACCGCCAGTAATAACAATTTCTAAAGCAGCATGCGCTGTTATTGACGATATTAATATGATCGCAGCTGAAAAAAACTTTGATAATGCTTTCATGTGTTTTCTTTCTATCCTTATTAATCATTAGTTTCGTTTAGACTTAATAGCAAAAGCTATTGTCATGGCACACCCAAGCCAGAATATTTATCGGTTAAAACTGAGGTATAACGTTTACTGCTATGGTTCGCATTTCTTTAAACACATCAGGGTCTTGAGACACCGGCAAAGTACCTGCTTTTTTTATGGCAATCGAGGCCGCATCACACACTACCTTATCACCGCTATTTACTTCAACATCAATCACAAATCCTGAAGGCACTAATGTAATTGTTAATCGGCATGACTTATCAAGCATTGTACTTTTATCTTTAATCATACGTTGATTTATACTCTGCGTTATTAACGCTGAATATCGATCAATTTCAGACATCACTTGTTGTTGTCTGGCTTGGTTGCGACTCGCCATTTCAGTAGCCATTTGCTCAGCAAGCATTGCGTCCTGAATTGCCTGCTCTTTTTTGGCTATTTCTTGTCGTTTTTGTTCAGCAATTTTTTCTAAGCGTATTGCTTCCGCCTCTTTAGCAGCGGCTTCAGCTTTTAATCGTTTTGACCTTGCCATAGCTGCAGCTTCTTCTGCAACTTGTTTTTCTTGTTCTTTTTGTTTACGCACTTTTTCAGCTTGTGCCGCTTTAGTTTTAGCTGATTGAGCTGCTTTGTCAGCAATAATTTTTTCTTGTTCTTTCTTTTTGCGTTGCGCTTCAAGCTTTTTGATACGAGCTTCTTCTCTGGCACGACGCTTTTTAGCTTCTAATGCACGTTTTTCTGCGGTTTTAATACGCTTTTTTTCAGCACTCTGCTGAGCTGCTTTTTGTTGCTTTATTTTATTAATCGCTTGCTCATACCTCGCTTTATCAACCACTACGGCTTTAATCGGGTTTACTGCCTGTTTGGTCGTTGGGCTAGGTTTAGGTAAAGATGAAAAATCACCCAATAATAACCCTAGTAATAGTAAACCATGCAAAGTGGCACTAAATAACAATGCCTTTGTAAAGGAAACTTTCGGTAAAAAGCCTACGTTAAGCGGTTGACTCACTTTATTCCTCCACCGCATCTGTCATTAAACCAACAGAGGGAACACCCGCTACCGTTTGTAACATAACCATTAGCTGGATAACGGCGTCATATGAAACAGCACCATCACCATTTACAACAACTGGAGTATCTGGCTCTATTGCTAAATGTGCTTTAACTAACACGGCAACCTCTTCGGCAGACATAGGCTCTTTATCATTATCCCCTACGGTCAAATAATAAAAGCCTTGCGCATCAACACTCGCTACAAGAGGCGTTTTACTCTCTGCGTCTAATGGCTCTGCCGCAGCTTGTGGTAGATCAACTTTAACACCTTGGGTAATAAGTGGCGCGGTCACCATAAAAATAATTAGCAACACCAGCATAACGTCAATGTAAGGCACAACATTGATTTCTGCTACTTTACGGCGTCTGACTCTTTGATACATAGCTATAACCTACTTGTTTGTTAGCTCTGTTGCTGATTGACGCTGCAATATACTGGAGAACTCATCCATAAAATTGCCATAACTGTTTTCTAGTTTCTCTACTTTATGACTGAAACGGTTAAACGCCATAACCGCAGGAATAGCAGCAAATAAGCCCATAGCGGTTGCAATGAGTGCTTCGGCAATACCGGGGGCAACCATTTGTAACGTTGCTTGTTTAACGGCACCTATAGCGATAAAGGAATTCATAATACCCCATACCGTGCCGAACAAGCCGATATACGGGCTAATTGAGCCAACAGTCGCCATAAACGGTAAGTGCATTTCTAAATTATCGACTTCCCGAGAAAGAGCTACACGCATCGCACGATGTGTTCCATCCACAATGGCTTGAGGGTTATTTATTTGACTTTTTCTTAATCGAGCAAATTCTTTAAAACCTGCCAAAAATAAACTTTCAATACCTTGAACCTGAGTTTTCGCTGTGGTTTCACTATAGAGTTTACTTAAATCTGCGCCACTCCAAAACTTATCTTCAAATTCCTGTAATTCTTGACCAGCAGTATTAATAACTTTTCTGCGTTGAAATATCATGGCCCA
Source organism: Colwellia sp. (assembly GCA_042091395.1). Classification (GTDB taxonomy): domain Bacteria; phylum Pseudomonadota; class Gammaproteobacteria; order Enterobacterales; family Alteromonadaceae; genus Colwellia. The sequence goes on along the minus strand of JBELHN010000035.1, from coordinate 32,312 downwards.
GCATACAACCGAAAACGTTAACAAAGTAAGCATAACAAGTTGTACAAGTATACTTGCTTCTAAAAAGAGATGAAAAAAAGATATTTCAGCTGACACGTTTAAACGCTCCTAAAATGGTTTCCGGTATAGCACAAGGCTTATGCAGACTGAAGTTTACACAGGCTACACGGACCATTGCTGTACATAAAATGGTTTGATGTTGATTGGTTATTTGTTGTTTAAAGACCAAGCTGGCTCGCTTTAATGAGACGATAGATGAAGTGATTAAAAGCGTCTCATCAAGTGTGGCCGAAGCAAAATTATCCATTTCAACTTTTCTGACCACGAAACCAACCTGTTGTTGTAAAAAAAATGTTTGTTTAAAGCCGAGCTCTCTGAGCCATTCGGTACGTGCACGCTCAAAAAATTTCAGGTAGTTAGCATGATAAACAATACCTCCGGCATCGGTATCTTCATAGTAAACACGCACAGTTAATTCGTGACTATGGTTTGCATTGCTTGTAATTGACAAGGAAGACATTGATTGAGAGATTTCAGTACCATTAAGTGATTATGTTTTTAACGGCCACTATAGTAATAGATAAAGTGATCAGCAAACAAGATCACTTAGGTAATAAATTAATTTTTTTATTGTAAAATTTTATCTCAACAAAAATTAGAACCTTTATTAACAATAAAAGCGCCAAAAGGCGCTTTTATTGTTAATAAAGAGTAATGTTTATTACTGTTTAATTATGACGTGACGTTTTTTCACTACGACGACGTGGTTGTCGCTGTTGACTAACAACGGCCTCATCTGAAGTACTTATGGCCAAAGGTTGACGGCGAACACGTACACCTTTTAACTGCTTAAACAAATCAGCAGGAATACCTTTTGGTAATTGCACAAAACTGTGTTTGTCATGCAAATTAATGGCACCTATATAGCTACTATCAAGTGATATTTCATTAGCAATCGCCCCTACAATATCACCTGGACGTGCACCATGTTCTTTACCCACCTCTAAACGGTAGGTTTGCCAATCGATATCATTACGGGCAACTTTAGCCTTACGTGGTCTGTCTTCACGATTACCACGATTATCACCACGCGCATCTCGACGATTATTGCGTTCACCCCGATTATTACGATCACCTCGGTCGTTGCGTTCACGAGAATCGCGACGTGGTTTAGGATCTTCTTTGGGTTGTAAAGGTTGTTTTAGTTGCTTTTGGTATAACAACGCAGCAGCTAATTCAAGCACTGACAATTCTGATTCAGTTGCCATTGCTTCAATTATTTCACGCATGCTTGTCAAATCTTTGCTGCTAATAACATCACTAATTTCTTGCTGGGCGCGAGCGATACGCTTCTGACCAATCTCCTTTATATTGGGTAATTCATAACTTTCTACTTTACCCGAAGTTAAACGTTCGTAGTGACGTAACGAGTACATTTCACGAGGGCGGACAAATGATATGGCTGTTCCCTCACGACCAGCACGGCCTGTACGACCAATACGGTGAACATAAGCTTCGTTATCGCCTGGTAAATCATAATTGACAACCAGTGATATACGAGGAATATCTAAACCACGGGCTACAACGTCTGTAGCAACCAGTATAGAGGATTTACCTGATTTCATTTGATCAATACAACGTTCACGTTGCGCTTGGTTCATGTCACCATTTAACGCTAATGCTGGGTAACCGGCACGTTCTAACTTTTCAGCAACATCAATGGTATCATTGCGGGTACGTACGAAGATGATCATGGCATCGTAGTCGACAATTTCAGCGATTCTTTCTAGAGCGGTCATTTTTGTGATACCACTCACTTTCCATGCATATTGAGCAATGTTGGCTTTAGCTTTTTTAACCGCAGCAATTTTAATGTGCTCAGGATCTTTTAAGAAACGGTTTGCGATTTTTCTAATCGCTGGAGGCATAGTTGCCGAGAACAAACACATTTGTGTCGTTTTAGGTAAGTGATCTAATATCCACTGAATATCTTCCAAAAAGCCCATATTGAGCATTTCATCTGCTTCATCTAAAACACAGACGCGTAAATCAGCCAGTTTTAAACTCTTACGACGTAAGTGATCCATAAGACGACCAGGAGTGCCAACAACTACTTGCGCACCACGCTCTAATTGTTGAAATTGTGGTCCATATGATTGACCACCATAAAGGGTTGCAACACGTAAACCCTTCATATGTTTACCAAATGATTCAATTGCCTCTGCAACCTGCATCGCTAATTCACGGGTTGGGGCCAATACCATCAATTGTGGCTTTTTAATGGCGGTATCAATCTTTGCTAGCGCAGGTAAACCAAATGCAGCCGTTTTACCGGTACCTGTTTGAGCTTCACCTAGGACATCTTTGCCTTCGAGTAAATGTGGAATGGTTTGCGCTTGAATATCGGTAGCTGAGCTAAAGCCAATAGAAAGAACAGCAGAAAGTAGGTTTTCAGGTAAACCTAATGAGTCAAACGCTACGGCTTCAGTTGTTTGTGCAGTCATAAATAAAATATCATCTTCTCAAGGCAGGCGCATTACTTGGAGAAATTAATAAAAATAAGCCACAATCAAGCCGCTAATATTAGCTCAGGGCTAATTAGCTGACATTGGCTAGCATTTATTAAATTGCTAAGTCTTAACCTGCGTAAATATACGAGGAAACCACCAGGAAGACTTAGGCGCATAACGTTCAACTAACGTTATATTTCTTGCTAATTCTAGATACGAATTAACTGGGCAAGTCTATTGGGCGGTAACACCCCACTCATCTCGATATACTTATACATCCATTATACGTGGTACAAGTAAGCTGTCTAATAAGCTAACCGAGCTCTTCAAAGTAAGTCTCTCGGCTATCGAGGCGCGCATTATACAGAGATTGCACACTTTAACAAGAATTATATTATTTAATGCGCACTTTCCTGCTTAACCTAGTGTTCAAATGTTGAATGTATTCGTATTCCACAATTGCAAGTTTCTTCTATCAAGGAACAAATACCGCAGTGTAAAAGTAATCCCTGAAGTAATGTATGTAAGAGATTATTCCTCTGCGCCGTTGAGCACGTCAGAAAAATATTCTAATTTGGCCAACGCTAAGCTATGAATTGATTTACGTGGGTATCTCCCTGTTTTATTTAGGGTGCCTGCTGGCACTTCCATTAACAACTCTAGGGCTTGATCAATGGTTTCAACAGCATGAATGGCAAACTTACCTTGTTCAACAGCCTCAATGACTTCATCATTGAGCATGAGATTAATCACATTTGTTTTAGGAATGATGACTCCTTGTTTTCCGGTTAAGCCTTTATCTTGGCATAAACGAAAAAAGCCTTCTATTTTTTCATTAGCACCACCCACAGACTGGACTTCACCATGCTGATTAATTGAACCAGTAATAGCTAAACCTTGATTTATGGGTAGAGAAGTAATGGCTGAGATTAATACACACAGTTCCGCCATTGAAGCACTATCGCCATCAATATGGCCATATGATTGTTCAATAGCAATGTTCGCAGAGATATTAACAGGGAAGTTTTGACCATACTTGTGGCCTAAATAACCGGTGAGAATTAAGACCCCTTTTGAATGAATTGACTTTCCTAAGTCCACCTCACGCTCAATATCTGTTACCCCCTCACTACCAGCGTAAACAGTCGCGGTAATTCTAGCTGGGGTACCAAAGACACTGTCACCAATTTCAAGCACTGTTAAACCATTGACTTTTCCAATGAACTCACCGTCAGTGTTGATAAGTACTTGTTGCTCTTTAATTTCACTAAGCCAGGTCTCACTGAGTCGACCTACACGGCGATTTTTAGCCGACTGTGCTAGGGCAACATGCTCTGCTAACAAAAGTCCTGAGCTGCCCTGTTGTTGCCAGCAATAGTTTGCTTCATCAAGTAGGTCGTTAACTTGAACAATATTGGCTGACACTTTATTTTTGTGTTCGCCACGCCTCAGTGCGTAGCGGACCAGTTGCAGAAGTGCTTCATTACTGACTTCTGGGTAATTATATTTTGCTGCTCTTTGTCTGATCAGATAACCAAAAGCAATGAGATTACTGTCGGTTTTATCTAAGTGACGGTCAAAGTCTGCAAGCACCCTAAATAACTCGGTAAACTCTTGGTCATAATCTTGTAATGTATAGTAAATTTCTGCATCACCCAGTAATACCACTTTGACCTGTAAAGGAATTTTTTCAGGTTGAAGACTGTAACCTGTTGGTTGGCTGTATTCTGAATACGGGTTTTCTATGGTTATTTGTTGCGTTTTTAATGCCAGCTTTAAACGCGACCAAACCATCGGCTGACTCAACAATTTATCTGCATCTAATAAGAGGTAACCGCCATTGGCTTTGTGAAGTGCGCCGGGCCTTATCAGGCGATAACTGGTATAACTACTGCCTTGAAAACTGGCAAAATCTACATGCCCAAAAAGATTTTGGTAAGTCGGATTTTGTTCATAAATAATCGGCGCACCATGAGTTTCATCACGAGGCACCAACAAATGTGGCAAAAATCGTTCAACCAATAATTTTCGTAATTCTCTGTCAGTTGGGGTATCGTCTGAATCAGTAACTAAAATTTCTAATACTGCATCAACCACATGATTGTCGACTTTATTAAGGTAGGCTAGAACCCCTTTATTGTTGTGGAACTCTTTTTGTAGTTCTTCTAGATACGGCTTAATGGCTTGCTCAGCGGTATCGCTTTTTAGTGTTCTGAGTTGATCAGAGGACAACCGTTTCCATGCAGGTAGTTCTAATAACTGCTCAGCAAGTACCACTTCCAATTCACTTAATAGTTGATAAAACGTCGATCTGTCAGTTTCATTTAAGTTTGCAAACTCTTTGTCATTTAGTGGTTTACCATCAACTAGAGGAGAAAAACCAACTTCGCCGTTTTCTTCGTACAAAAACACATTGTCTTTTAATGCAATTTCTTCAACAATGCCAATCGCTTGGTCATATTTTTTATTAAATTCCCTATCAATGGCTGCTTTTTGGCGTTGATAACCTGGGTTATCAAATACTTCTGGAAACAGGCTAAGCAACACATCAATAAACTTGTTCATACTAGCCAAAAGTTTTTTGCCATCACCAGGCTTCAATGAGAGTGTTAAGGGGATATGACTTTCATCAAAGTTGTTAATGTAACACCACTCATCAGGAGAACTTTTAGAGCGAGCAAGCGAATTTAATAATTGTTTAATTAGCGTTTGCCGCCCAGTGCCATGCTCACCTAGTGCGAATACATTAAAACCTACTGCAGGCATAGAAAGACCGAATTCAAGTGCCTCTTTGGCACGTTCATGGCCAACAAAACCTTGCGGATTTGGTTTTTTTGAGGTGTCATTTGGGGCAAATAAGGAGGCTGATAAAGGGGACGTAAGGTCGTTAACGGTAAGTAGCGTCTCGTTGTTCGGAAAGCTGGCGGCTTTGGTCATATAAATCCTTGCAAAAAAATCAATGGTCAAAAAACAAAATAAATAACCTCAAAAACAGTCACTTTTGTTTAGGTAATCTAGTCTACTCGCTAACATATCTAGGAACAAGTTGAACGCAATATTATCGAAAGCAAACCTAACATTACGTGCAATTATTCACCAAAAACTTACCAGAAGTACCCTTACTTTATGGCTTAAGAGGTAATCTAAAAAACTGATTTGCGCCACACTTCACACACTCTGTCACCTTACTGACATGCATAATTGTTATGATTTCATCACATTGTTCACATTGCAGTTCACCAAAACCAATTAAATCACCCTGTTCGTATATGCCATCATGATCAAAGTCATCTATTAATTCTGCCCATTCAACTTGTGATTTATCGGTTAATTTAGCGAGGTTATCCCACAGTGCTTCATTTAATAGCCCTAAGTAGACAGAACTGTTCGCTTGTTTTTTATTTAATTGATAAAAATCATGTAAATCATATTTTAAGTTGTCAATAAATTGCTGAATTTTTTCCTCTGACATAACTTCAGCGGCAATAGCAAGCTGCCTTGCTTGCCTGATGAAATGGTTAATCGCAGGTTTTTGCTGGGCTTTTAACGTCACTAACCAATCATTTAACCTATGGTATATTTCAGTAAAATAATCATTTTGATTTAACATAAACATGCTCCTTTAATCATATCTTGTTAAGTATAGGAAAAGTTAAAATATATGCTTGTCGTTACCCCGCTAGATAAGGTATTCTACTGCGATAATTTACGGTTGATTTAGCAAAATTCAGTGCGTTTTTTTGCACGGTAGTCAAGTCAATATCACCTACAAAGCATTCGAGAAAACCTTAATGGAAGCCATTTATAATCCCCAAGCGATTGAAGCGTCAGTTCAAAAATTTTGGACTGATAACAACACTTTTAAAGCGATCGAAAACCCTGATAAAGAAAAGTTTTATTGTCTAGCCATGTTCCCTTACCCAAGTGGTCGGTTACACATGGGGCATGTTCGTAATTATAGTTTAGGGGACGTTATTTCGCGCTACCAACGCATGCAAGGTAAAAATGTAATGCAACCTATGGGTTGGGACGCTTTTGGTTTACCTGCAGAAAATGCGGCCATCAAAAATAATACGGCACCAGGTAATTGGACCTATAAAAATATTGATTACATGCGAAACCAGTTACAATCTTTGGGTTTTGGTTATGACTGGAGTCGTGAATTAGCGACCTGCAAAAAAGATTATTATCGTTGGGAACAATGGTTTTTTACCAAGCTTTATGAAAAAGGCCTGGTTTACAAAAAAAATGCCACTGTTAATTGGGATCCTGTAGACCAAACTGTTCTGGCTAATGAGCAAGTCATTGATGGTCGAGGCTGGCGTTCAGGCGCCCTAGTAGAACGTAAAGAAATACCGCAGTGGTTTATTAAAATAACTGCTTATGCAGAGGAGTTACTTAACGACTTAGACCAGTTAACTGATTGGCCTGAGCAAGTAAAAACAATGCAGCGTAATTGGATAGGTCGCTCACAAGGCGTTGAGATGACTTTTAATTTGGCTGAATCTGAGCAAAGCTTCGATATTTATACCACTCGCCCAGACACCATTATGGGTGTAACTTATGTAGCACTTGCTGCGCAACACCCACTGGCTATTGCCGCTGCTAAAAATAATACTGAATTAGCCGCTTTTATTGAAGAATGTAAAAACAGTAAAACCACCGAAGCCGACATGGCTGCCATGGAGAAAAAAGGGGTTGATACGGGTCTTAAAGCCATTCATCCTATTTCAGGTGAGTTAGTCCCTGTATGGGCGGCAAACTTTGTTCTTATGGATTATGGCTCAGGCGCCGTCATGTCAGTACCTGGCCATGATCAACGAGATTATGAATTTGCGGTTAAGTATGGATTAACCATTAAACAAGTGGTTGCGGGCCAAGAAAATGACGATATTAGCCAAGCCGCTATTACCGAAAAGTCATTGTTAATCAACTCTGGTGAGTTCGATGGTTTGGACTTCGAGCAAGCTTTTAAAGCCATTAGCGACAAGTTAATTCATGAAAACAAAGGCAAAGTAACCACTAATTATCGCCTGCGTGATTGGGGAGTATCTAGGCAACGTTATTGGGGCACCCCTATTCCAATGATTAATCTTGCCAATGGTGAATCAGTGCCTGTTGCTGAGGGCGACCTTCCTGTTGAGCTACCAGAAGATGTAGTGATGAATGGGACAACATCGCCCATTAAAGATGATCCAGAATGGGCAAAGACTTCATACAATGGCCAAGCAGCGCTGCGTGAAACTGATACGTTCGATACCTTTATGGAGTCGTCTTGGTATTATGCTCGCTATTGCTCTCCCAATGACGACACACAGATGCTGGATCCCAAAAAAGCCAATTATTGGTTACCAGTAGATCAATATATTGGTGGCATTGAACATGCCATATTACATTTACTTTACTCTCGATTTTTTCATAAGCTACTTCGCGATGTTGGTTTGGTTGATTGTGATGAACCCTTTAAAAAATTACTTTGTCAGGGCATGGTATTAGCTGATACTTTCTACCGCGAAGCTGATAATGGAGCGCAAGAATGGATCGCGCCGAGTGACGTTACTGTTGAGCGAAATGAAAAAGGCCAAGTAACTGCCTCTGTTAGCAAACTGGACGGCCAACCGGTTTTGTCGGCGGGCATGAGTAAAATGTCAAAGTCAAAAAATAATGGCATTGACCCGCAACAAGTTATTGAAAAATACGGTGCTGATACAGTTCGCCTATTTATCATGTTTACCTCTCCACCAGAGCAAACATTAGAATGGTCAGATGCCGGTGTTGAAGGTGCTCACCGTTTTGTTAAACGTGTTTATAAACTAGCTAATGAATTTACAGAGGCAACCAAAGACAATTCAATAGCTGAGATTAGCAGTTTGAACTTATCTAGTAGTCATAAAGCATTACGCCGAGAACTCCATAAAACCATTGCTAAAGTGACCGATGACATAGGCCGTCGTAATACATTTAATACCGCTATTGCTGCCATTATGGAGTTAATGAATCATTTAAGTAAAGCTGCATTGACCAGCGATGAAGATAAATCTGTCATGCAAGAGGCATTACGAGCGGTTATTTTGATGCTAACACCTATTACACCGCATTTGTGCCATCATTTATGGCAGGCCGTTGGTGGAAGCAATATTAATGTTGAAGATGTTCAGTGGCCTGAAGTCGATCAATCAGCACTGATTGAAGATGAAAAACTCATTATAGTGCAAGTCAATGGTAAACTTCGCGCTAAAATAACAGTCGCAGCACAAGCGACTAAAGAAGAGGTTGAAACACTGGGTCTATCTAACGAGGCGGTATTAAAATTTACTGACGGTAAAACAATTCGCAAAGTGATTTACATACCAGGTAAGCTACTTAATATTGTTGCTAACTAAAATAAATCGTTAATCAAACAATATTATTGAGGCCAGAGTATTGCACCTAATTATTAAAAAGATAATCATCACACTGATGACCATGAGCTTATTAACCGCTTGTGGTTTTCAACTGCGTGGTAACTATTTACTTGATGATGAATTAAAAACACTTTATTTGAGCTCTACAGACGTTCACGGTGAATTAACTCGGCTAGTTTCCTTGAACTTAACGCGTAATCAAATTACGGTATTAAAACAAGCAAAAGCAAATACTCCTGAACTACGTATATTATCTGACAATTTAGATAGAAGAACCTTGTCACTTTTTGCGAGTGGTCAAGTGGCAGAGTATGAACTGATTTACTCAGTGCAATATCACGTAAGATTTGATGGAGAGGATCCTGAGCTATTTACTTTTGAGTTATATCGAGACTATCAGGACGATCCAAATCTTGCCCTTGCAAAGAGTCGTGAATTATCATTACTTTTAAGTGAAATGAGGGTCTCAGCCGCAGACAAGATTTTACGTGATCTTGCTAGAATTCAGCGCTAAAAATATTATGTCGTTTCACTATGACGTTTATCGCCTAAGGTAAGTCAAACAGAGCATGAAAATTTACCACAACCAACTTGAAAATACCCTAAGGCAAGGTTTTAAACCAAGTTGGTTAGTTTTTGGTGATGAGCCTTGGCAAAAAAATAACAGTTTAACTGTCATTAAAAATCATGCTAAAAACCACGGTTTTTCTGAACTAATTCGCTTTAGCACTGAAGCGAGTTTTGATTGGCAACAACTCCTAGATGAATACCAATCACTCAGCCTTTTTGCTAGTCAACGGATTATAGAAGTAGAGCTCACTTCAATAAAAGTGGGAGATACAGGTAATAAAGCTTTACTGGCTCTTTCTGAGCGATTAATTGAAGATTATAAAAACCCTCAGACACCAAGAGATGTCATCTTTATTTTTCACGGTGCAAAACTCGACGCTGCAAGCGCTAATAGAAAATGGTTTAAAAATTTTAATCAGCTCGGTTGTTACCTACCACTCTATGATATTGATGTTAAAGCCATGCCATCTTGGTTGAAAAACCAAGCAAGAAATGAGCAGCTTAACCTGGCACCTGATTTACAGACCATGCTTATTGAGTTGTTTGAAGGTAACTTATTGGCATTGAGTCAAGAGCTCAATAAGTTAGCATTATTGTATGGCACGCAACATATATCGCTTGACCAAGCAGAGCAAGTGATACTCAAACAAGCTAAATTTAATCCCTTCCAAGTGATAGACTCATTACTTCAGGGCGATTGCGCTAAATGTATCACTATGCTTAATCAGCTTCAGCAAGAAGGCACCGCACCCGCTCAACTTATTTGGGTTTTTCACAAAGAAATACATCAAATATATAACATGTTAAGTGAGCTTTCACAGGGACATACAATGGCAGATGTTTTTAAAAAATACCGCATATGGGATAAACGCAAGCCGTTATATCAATATGCCTTAACACACATTACACAAAGCAATATCAAACTTGCCATAAGCCGGATTGTAGATATTGATTTATTGAGTAAAACCAATAGTGAGTTTAATATTTTCATTTTATTAGCGGATTTATGTGTGACCCTATACCACGGTGAGAAAACGGCAGCATTCCCTCTTAATTACGATAACCTATAACAAAGTAATACAACTGACTAACTGACTAACAATGAGTGAAAGCCAACAAGACGTTAATACATTGCAGACAAATATAGGTGTTTTTGGTGGTAGTTTTGATCCTATTCACCTAGGTCACACGCAGTTAGCTACCCATGTTGCTAATGAATTAGGCTTATCAGAAATTCTGTTAATACCTGCCTATATTTCCCCTCACAAAACGAGTAAAGCCCTAGCACCTAATGCCAGTGCCAAGCAACGCAGCAGCATGGTGGATCTAGTATGCCAGCAAAACAGTTTATTCACTCTAGATGAACGTGAATTAGTTCGTGCTGGACATTCTTTTACCCTCGATACGTTAAGAGAGCTTAAACTCAGCTATCCAACAAAAACCCTTTATTTAATTATTGGCATGGATTCTCTCATCAATTTTGATCGCTGGCATGGTTACCAAGAGATACTGACCTTATGTCATGTGGTCGTTAATACTCGACCAAATTACGATGTAGAGCAGTTGAAACCTAATGTCATGGCCTTAGTTAACAAACACCAAGAAACAAAATTAGATAAATTAAAAAAATCCCTCGCAGGTAAGATATATTTCACCCAACCCAAATTAGTAGACATATCATCCACAGAAATACGGCAGCGGTTGAAGCAACAAAAAGATTGCCAGCAACAGCTTCAAATCGAAATCCTAGAATTTATTCATAAAAATAAGCTTTATCGTTAACCCAAGTCGTAAAAAGTGTTAATATTGCACTATTATTTGAGGTTACTCGCTCAAGAGTGCCTAAAAATTACGATTAACGATAGGAATAGTCCCTTGCAAACAGCACAACTTAAAACATTTGTTACCGAAAAAATTGAAGACATGAAAGGTCGAGACATTATTGCACTTGATATTAGCGATAAAGCCAGTTTTGCTGATTACATGCTAATTTGTTCAGGTAACTCTAACCGCCACGTAAAATCAATTGCGCAATCAGTGGCAATGGAGTGTCGTGCTGAAGGAATTCAACCGCGGGGAATGGAAGGCAATGATATTGGTGAGTGGGCACTCGTTGACTTGGGTAATATCATCGTTCACGTAATGACAGATGAACAACGTGATAAATATAACCTTGAACAACTATGGGCTGAATAACATAGCCAGAAGAAAACATTGAAATTACCTGGCTTAGCTTTAGTAATTTATGATTATGCTGTATTGTTGAGCTAATAAACGAGTAGTAAACTTAATAAAAGATTACCTATTAATCTGGTGTCACAACGCAAAGATGATTAACAGGTAAATACCATAGAATTTTAATACCTTATGAAACTTACTTTGTATGCTGTTGGTAGCAAAATGCCTAACTGGGTTAGCCAAGGGTTTGCTGAGTATAGCCGCCGATTCCCTCGTGATTTAAGTTTTAACCTTGTTGAAATACCGGCGGGAAAACGTGGTAAGAACGCCGATATAAACCGAATTTTAGCTAAAGAAGGTGAGCTCTTACTTGCTGCTATCCCTAAAGGCAGCCGTATTGTCACCTTAGAGGTTGAGGGCCAAGCTTGGACAACACCAAAGCTTGCTAAACAATTGCAAAATTGGCAACTTGACGGGCGCGATGTTGCCCTGCTGGTTGGTGGCCCTGAGGGTTTAGCGCCTAGCTGTATTCAAGCTGCAGAACAAAAGTGGTCGTTGTCAACATTAACTTTGCCTCACCCCATGGTAAGAATAATGATTGCCGAGAGCCTCTATCGTGCTTGGAGTGTTAACACTAACCACCCTTATCACCGAGAATGATGTTATTAATGATAACGATAAGCCTCATTTTGTTTTTTCATATCCCCAGCAATAGTGTGCGCTAATGGCACCACGTCGCGTTACCATAAGAAATCACTCAGCAGAGGCAAACTTATTCGCCCGCAGAACTTTTATTGCCTTTATTTTGGTTCTGCTAGTACTTTTATTACTGTTAGGCAATGTGTTTACATTACAAGTTGAATCCTTCGAAAAATATCAAACTCGTTCAAATTCTAATCGTATAAAACTGCTCCCCGTTGCGCCTAACCGTGGCCTCATTTATGACAGGAATGGGGTGTTACTTGCTGAAAACAAGCCTGTGTTCAGTTTAGAAGTGATCCCAGAAAATGTGGATGATATAAACGCTAGTATTGATGCTGTTAGTAGGTTATTGAACATAAGCGATGACAGAAAAAGCAAATTTTTTAAATCAATGAAGCGAAAACGTCGCTTTAAACCCGTCGAGTTGCATTCGCGCTTGAGTCAGCAACAAGTTGCCTTATTTTCTGTTAACCAGCATAAATTCCCTGGCATTTTTGTTAATGCTCGCTTGAAGCGTCACTACCCTTTTGCTGAATTAACCACTCATAATCTGGGTTATGTGGCCAGAATTAATAAAAAAGATGTCGCTAAACTCGAACAAGCTAACAAGTCCGAAAATTATGCCGCTACTCACAGTATTGGCCGTTTAGGCGTTGAACGCTATTACGAAGATATACTGCACGGGAGTATCGGCCACCAAGAAGTTGAAATTAATAATCAAGGGCGGGTTATTCGAACACTAGACTACACGCCTCCCCTGCCCGGCAAAGATCTGATACTCACCTTGGATATTGAGTTACAGATGATTGCTAAACGGGCTTTATCAGGAAAACGTGGCTCAGTAGTCGCTATGGATCCTCGTAGCGGCGAAGTTTTAGCCATGTATTCTAACCCCAGTTACGATGGTAATTTATTTGTACACGGCATTAGCACTAAAGAGTATAAAAAACTCCTTGATTCAAAAGACTCGCCCTTTATCAATCGAAGTGTTCAAGGACAAGGCTACCCGCCAGCATCAACGGTTAAACCTTTTCTAGCATTAACAGGGCTTGAAGAGAAAATTATTACTGCCAACACTGAAATTAATGATCCTGGTTGGTATCAATTAAAAGGCCTACCTAATAAATATCGTGATTGGAAACCTTGGGGACATGGTAAAGTTAATTTAACCAAAGCGATTGAGCAATCTTGTAATATTTATTTTTATGATCTTGCTTTTAAATTAGGTATTACAAAAATAAATACCATGATGGAAAAATTTGGTTTTGGTGACTATACCGGTATTGATATTTTTGAAGAAAGTAAGGCCATTATGCCAAGTGTCGAATGGAAAAGAGAGCGCTATAACAAACCTTGGTATACTGGGGAAACATTATCTGTTGGCATAGGCCAAAGTTACTGGACAGTGACACCGTTGCAATTGACACAGGCGCTAACAACACTCGTTAATCGCGGTGAACGTAAAGTGCCTCATTTATTAAAAGAGCAAAGCGAGTTAGTTATTGAAGAAAGCGGTAAAACTTACCACCAAATTACCCCATTAACATACGAGCCTCAACCTCCCCTAATATTAAAAGATCGGAAAAATTGGGACATTGTATTAAAAGCAATGCACAATACAGTACAAAAATTTGGTGCAACTGCCTACAAGGCCTTTGAAGGTAGTACTTATGATGCGGCAGGTAAAACCGGCTCTGCGCAAGTAGCACGGCGCAAGCAAGGCGAAGAATATGATGCAGAGACTACCTCAGAAAATCAACGTGATAACGCTATGTTTATTGCATTTGCTCCTTACGAGAAGCCTGAAATAGTGGTTGCCGTTGCCATAGAAAACGTTGCTAAAGGAGGGGGCGCCACCAATGCAGCGCCCGTTGCAAGACAGATTATGGATCAATATTTTGGCAACAGAGTTATTGCAAGTACAAACACTCAACACATTACTAACTTGTCAACGACTATAGCTAAAACACAAGAAGAGTCTAATTAATGCGCAGTACAGGACATGACCAGCAGTCAAGCATTAGTTTTTGGCAGCGAATTCACCTCGACTTACCCTTGTTAATTGGCATTGTTTTATTATTGGGGCTTGGACTTTTTTTAGTTTACAGTGCTGGTGGCCAGGAAACTGGTGTCGTTTATCGAAAAGCAAGAAGTATTGGTGTTGCTCTCGTTGGTATGTTCATTGTTGCCCAAATTCCACCCCTAGTTTATCGCAAATGGGCTGTACCTGTTTTTATTTTGGGTATTCTTATGTTAGTTGCCGTTCTATTATTTGGTCATGTGGGGAAAGGCGCTCAACGTTGGTTAGATTTAGGCTTTATAAAATTTCAACCTTCAGAAATCATGAAACTGATAGTACCCATTATGATCGCTTGGTTTGTTAGTCAAGACAACCTTCCTGTAAGACTTAAAACGGTATTATTAGCCTTTATTTTAGTACTTATCCCAACCTTATTAATTGCCAAACAACCAGACCTAGGTACTTCGTTACTTATCGCCAGCTCTGGTATATTTGTAATTTTTTTAGCGGGTGCTAGTTGGCGTTTGATTTCGGTTTGTTTCGGTTTAGCCTCTGCTTTTGTGCCTATTTTGTGGATGTTTCTCATGAAGCCCTATCAAAAACAGCGGGTTATGACTTTTTTAAATCCAGAGCAAGATCCTCTGGGTTCGGGCTACCATATTATTCAATCTAAAATAGCCATTGGCTCTGGTGGTATTGAAGGTAAAGGCTGGCTGCAAGGTACTCAATCACAATTAGAATTTTTACCTGAACGGCACACCGACTTTATTTTTTCAGTATTTAGTGAAGAGTTTGGTTTGATTGGCGTTGCAGTATTACTGAGCGTTTATTTATTTGTAATAATGCGTGGCCTTTGGATTGCCGTGAATGCTCAACATGCTTTTACCAAGTTACTGGCCGGTAGCTTAACGTTAACATTTTTTGTGTATGTGTTTGTTAATATTGGGATGGTATCTGGTTTGTTACCTGTTGTCGGAGTGCCTTTACCTCTCGTTAGTTACGGTGGAACATCCATGGTGACTTTAATGCTAGGATTTGGCATATTAATGGCTATAAGCACACATAGACGTTTTCATGTGTAATATGAGTAGAAACTGATATCGTCAATACTTATTCTATTTGTCGATAAGTCATTAAAAGGAAACAATGAACAGCTTATGCCAAGTGTTAACATAAACAAAAAAACGTTCCCTTTATTGAGTCTGCTTAGCCTTATTTTGGTTCTGAGCGCTTGTAGCAATGGTCGTTACCAACATAAACATGACAGTATTCCGTCGCGTTTTCCTAATCAAGCTGAATTAAAAGATGCGATACCGAGAGCTGAGGTCAAAAGCCGTGGTGGTAATAAAGATTACCAAGTGTTTGGCAAATCGTATCAGGTATTAGATTCAGCCAAAAATTTTGAACAAACAGGGCAAGCCTCTTGGTATGGTAATAAGTTCCATGGCCATTTAACTTCTAATGGGGAAATTTATGATATGTACGCGATGAGTGCTGCGCATAAAAATCTTCCCCTACCGACATACCTTAAAGTGACAAACCTTGCTAATGAAAAATCTGTTGTAGTTCGAGTTAACGACAGAGGCCCTTTCCATCAATCAAGAATTATTGACTTATCTTACAGCGCGGCTTACAAATTAGACATGCTTAAACAAGGCACAGCGCAGGTAAAAATCAGTGCCATAACAGATTTTGATAGCGAAATAGCTCAGGCTAAACGCCAAAAAGCAACGGTAAAGCAACCAACAATTGTAACATCAACAACAGAGCTTACTGATGCTGCGATGCCGAGTAAACAGAAACCGACATCAACGCCAACAAAAACACTAGAAACCCCTTATATTCAAGTCTTTGCAACCAGTAAAAAAACACTCGCCGAAAATACCACGAAACAATTAACAATAAAATACAAACAAGCCTGTCATTACTATTTGCACCAAGGGATATACCGCATACAAATTGGTCCTATTGCCGATATAACGAGTCTAAACAAGTTACTCGCCTCGTTAAAAAACAATGGCTACCCTAACGCATTCCCTAAAAGTAACCGCTGAACATTAATGTTGAGCTAGGGCTTAACTAATATCTTATCGATACTAGTTGTTACATTATTTGTTGATTTCACACCTTAATTAACTGCTAAATCCACCTTTTTAGCATGGCTAAGCTGTTTATAAATGGTATACTTTCTTGCAATAGTAGTGCTTATTTTCACAATTAAATTCATAACTTAAAAACCATGACCCAAATCAAAAATTCGTTTAAAACTTCATTAATAAAAATCATTAATAGTGCACTGTTGAGTGCTAGCTTTGTTCTTTCACCTTTAACGCAAGCTATTACTATTATTCCTGAGGCCCCTAAGATTAATGCTAAAGGCTTTATTTTAATTGATTTTACAACGGGTAAAGTCATCGCAGAAGGTAATGCTGATACGCAATTAGCGCCAGCAAGTTTAACCAAAATAATGACCAGTTATATTATTGGTAAAGAGCTTGAAAACGGTAATATTAGTAACTCTGACAAAGTTATGATCAGTGAAAATGCCTGGGCTAAAAACTTCCCTGACTCTTCCAAAATGTTTATTGAGGTGGGCACTGAAGTGTCTGTTAACTTATTAAACCAAGGGATTATTGTTGCATCAGGCAACGATGCCTGTGTTGCCATGGCTGAACACATTGCTGGAAGTGAAAGTGCCTTTGCAGATTTAATGAATGCCCATGCAGAGCAGCTGGGCATGTCGAGTAGTTTTTTTGAAAATAGTCATGGCTTAGACAGTACCTCACATATGACAACACCGAGGGACATGGCAACGTTAGCTATTGCTCTTATTAGAGACGTACCTGAAGAGTACGCGATTTACAAGCAAAAATCGTTTACTTATAACAACATTAAACAACATAACCGTAATAGTTTACTTTGGGATAAAAGCCTCAATGTCGACGGCATGAAAACAGGCCATACCTCTAACGCAGGTTATAGTTTAGTGACCTCTGCTACAAAAGGCGATATGCGTTTAGTAACCGTTGTAATGGGCACTGAAAGTGAGCGAGCTCGAAAAGTTGAAAGTAAGAAATTATTAAACTATGGTTTTCGCTTTTTTGAAACCATCACACCTTATAAGGCGGGTGAAAAATTTACCGCTAATCGTATTTGGATGGGTGACAAAGAGAATGTCAACTTAGGGGTTGTTACGGATACACCTATCACCATACCACGAGGTCAACGAGACAAATTAAATGCTAACATTGAGCTAAATCAAACCCTAAAAGCGCCTTTAGCAAAAGGTAGCCTGGTTGGTACATTATTTTTACAGTTAGATGGAAGTGACATAGCACAATACCCTCTCGTCACTCTAGAAGAGGTTAATGAAGGCAGTTTATTTAGTCGTTTAGTTGATTATGTTAAATTACAATTTGTGAACTAATTGCTACTTTAATGACACAACTTAAAGCCTCTTTAATGAGGCTTTTTTGTTTTAGCATAAGAGATATCAACAAAATAATATCAGCACTGATTATTTAATGATAAAATAATACCCAAAGATGTTCCTGCGAAATAGAAGTAAGTAACAATGAAAACCAAGTTTGACGAATTATTAGAGTTTCCCACAGTATTAAACTTTAAAGTGATGGGTGTTGCCTGCGACGAATTACCTGATTTGATTATTGCAGAGCTACAAAAACACACTCCAGGTGATTATGTACCTAAAATTAAGCCCAGCTCGAAAGGAAATTATCACTCTGTATCAATTGCAGTAACAGTTACCAGTAAAGAGCATATTGAAACAATCTATAAAACATTAACAGCTATTGAACAGGTAAGGTACGTTTTATAACACCTTAACCATTGCAAGATGTATTTGCTAACACAATAATAGAGGTTAACCTAGTGCATGCAACAGCCCACACAGAGCCAAACAATATTACCGTTGCCGAGAGTTTAGTTATCAGGCAATTAGGCACCATGGATTACAGCCAAGTTTGGCATGCCATGAAGCAATTTACAGATAACCGTGATAACACCATTGCTGATGAGTTATGGCTAGTAGAACACCCACCAGTTTTTACTCAGGGGCAGGCAGGTAAAGCAGAGCATATATTAGTTCCGGGGGATATTGAAGTAGTCAAGGTTGACCGTGGCGGCCAAGTAACCTATCACGGACCTGGTCAACAAGTCATTTACTTTATGATTAATTTACGGCGCAAAAAGCTTGGCGTACGACACTTAGTTACTCTCATTGAAAATAGCTTAGTCTCAGCTTTAGGCGAATTTGATATCAATGCCTACGCAAAAGCGGATGCCCCAGGGGTATATGTTGACGAAAAGAAAATTGCCTCATTAGGTCTTCGTGTTCGCAAGGGGTGTTCATTTCATGGTTTAGCTATTAATGTTAATATGGACTTATCACCTTTTTTACGCATCAACCCTTGCGGTTATGCAGACTTAGAAATGGTACAAACAGCCGATCTACAAGGCCCAACAGATACAACTAGCGTGGCTAATACGTTAGTTAAACATTTAATCAAATTACTTGAAGCTAGTAATATTAGTTATCAAACAGGTTTACCAAGCGAGAATCACAGCAAACATGACTAGTCAATTACCCCCAGAAAGCAAAACAGCCAACCGTGTTGCTGGCGAAAAGTTTCGTGATGCAGACAAGTTAGCGCATATCCCTATTAAAGTGGTTAGCTCTACTAAAGCAACTATGCTGCGTAAACCAAATTGGTTACGTATTAAATTACCACGCTCCAGTGAACGTATTGATTCGATTAAAGCTAATTTACGCAAGAACAATCTACACTCTGTGTGTGAAGAAGCCTCGTGCCCTAACCTATCGGAGTGTTTTAACCACGGCACTGCAACCTTTATGATACTGGGTGACCTATGTACACGCCGTTGTCCTTTTTGCGATGTTGGCCATGGTCGTCCGCTCCCCCCCAATACTGAAGAGCCTAAAAAGTTAGCTAATAGTTTAAAAGATATGGGCTTAAAATATGTTGTTATTACTTCTGTTGATCGTGATGACTTGCGAGACGGTGGTGCACAACAATTTGCGGATTGCGTAAGAGAAATAGGTGAACAAGCACCTAATACTAAAGTCGAAATTTTAGTGCCTGATTTTCGTGGGCGAATGGATAGAGCCCTCGACATTCTTAATCAAAACCCACCACATGTATTTAACCATAATATGGAAACTGCGCCTCGCCTCTACACAAAAGTTCGTCCTGGGGCTAATTACCAATGGTCTCTCGATTTACTAAAACGCTTTGGTGAAGCAAATCCTGATGTTGCGACTAAATCAGGTTTAATGGTTGGCTTAGGTGAAACTAACGAAGAAATTCTTGAAGTAATGCAAGATCTTCGTAACCACGGTGTTTCTATGCTCACTATAGGTCAATATTTACAGCCGAGTAAAGACCACTTGGCGGTTGAGCGTTACGTCCATCCAGACGATTTTGCTATGTTTGAACGTGAAGC
The DNA here is from genome assembly GCA_042091395.1 of Colwellia sp. Lineage (GTDB taxonomy): Bacteria > Pseudomonadota > Gammaproteobacteria > Enterobacterales > Alteromonadaceae > Colwellia. The sequence continues at coordinate 12,444 of JBELHN010000035.1, read as the reverse complement.
TAAAAAGATGGGCTTTGCTCACGCTGCTTGTGGCCCTCTTGTTCGTTCAAGTTACCATGCCGATAAGCAAGCTGCAGGTGAAGAAGTGAAATAACTTTTTCTACCTCATTTACTTCAAAAAACCCACGTTTTCGTGGGTTTTTTATTGCTTTCATGCCCCTAAATGAGTGGCTTTTGTTGGTGATATTAGGTATTAGCGACTCGCAGCAGGTATTGGCGTTAAGCTGATATTGATAGGTTTGATGGTATTTATCAGTTACGTAGCAGCACATTGAGACATTGTGATTAACTTTTACACGTTCATAGCTAACATAATCCAATCATTTCATTTCCACTGTATTAATTTCATCGTCTATTAATTTTAGCTGTTTAGTGGTAAATGAACATTTAAAAAGCATAAGCATTTAATTATCCATTTATTCAAGGTTTTATTGAGGGCTCATCACCTTAGGGTTCTTAGGATAAAACTTATCTGGCAAATTACTAATGTGTTCAAAGAATCGCGTATCCTTGTATGGCAGCTTCATAAAACCAGAGATACCAACGCCATCAATACTAGGTAATAGCGTTAATAACTTCGCTAAACAAGCGGCAAATTCTTTTTCTTTATCATGGTTTAGTAACATCAAGTAACTATGAATTTTCAAATGCTTTGGTAACACCTCAAAAATAATACAACCAGTATGATGAATCAGGTTTAATTCAGCCAACACAGCCATTAACGGCTCTGGTAAATAAAGGTATTCATCGGGATCTTTACCGTCTTCAAAGTAAGAGTGCAAACGCGTAATATCATCAACATCAGGCACATCACTCACCTCATAAGCAATAGCTTGATGTGATGAGGCAACAAAGGGTTTGCTGTCATTATCGCGCTCCACGTGCAGGGTGTTTCGTGCATTAAATAAACAACTTTTAAATACCCCTATTCTAAAAATGCCTTGGGCAAGAGTAATAATGTTATTGACAGCACTGGTAAATGAAGTTTGCAATGACTGGTCAAAGAGATTTAAATTCGAATCTATATAAACCCCTTCTTTCGCCCAACGAATTGCAATGCCTCCTACAACAGGAAAGTTACCTAAACGGCTTAAGGCCGCGATAAAGGCTTTTTCATTATCTCCCATACCCATGAGGTAGTTTTTATAATATTTATCTAACTGCGCATCATCGATAGCAGCTAAGTTATCTTGATTAGTTTGCTCCCGTAAAAAAGATTTTCTTGAGCCGTAAACCACGGTATCAATAGGCTCAGGTTGTGACTTAATCCACACCGGAATGAGTGCCGATATGTTGACTTGTGTTGGTAACTCAGCAAGTACCAAATTTTGTAAATAATGCAGGTTAGAAAAAAAGTAATCGCCTGCTCGACTGCGCTCGACTTCATCGCTACTTAACATGCCGGTTAAAATATCAGCCAATAGCTTAGGCAAACCCAGTGAATTTACCGGTATAACGTTTACCCCATAACGACAAGATTGACCAGAAGCCAAGGCATATAAAGTAGCTGCTAGACCCTGCTCATCAAAGCGTGGTGAGGATAAACCACCATTCAGTTGTTCTGGGCCAATAAAATAAACGTCTCCTAATCTAGCATTACTTTGCTGTAAATCACTGCTCATTAACTCCATCACATTAATACTGGTACTTTGTTGATTGCAATCAAGTTGCGCAGTCACGGAAGAGCCCCAATCAATCAGTTGTACTCTGCCGGTGGTTTCATCGTAAACCAAATTAGAGGGTTTAATATCACCATGTACGATAGGCTTGACTTGTTGATGATTATTAACATCACGCAAATACAATAGAATATCAGCTAACTGCAGAGCAATATTAACTACAAGCTCAGGAGCTAATGGCCCAACATTAAGAGAAAGCTTTTCTAAATCAATACCTGGGGCTCGGTCCATTTGTAAAATAGACTGCCGCTTTATTTTTTGGTACTCAATAACTCGTGGAATTTGTGGGTGATTTAATTGGCCTTGTATGTCGGCTTCTTCGGCTAATCGGTCTTGAACATGTTGCGGTAAGTTAATGCGAGAAAATTTAAAGACAACATGATGTGTTTTAGCCTGGTCTATAGAATATTTAATCGCCGAAAAAACAAAGCCATAGGCGCCCTTACCTAATAACGACACCTGCTTAAAGCCTAAACTCTTTAGTTGCTGTTGACACAACGCCACCCACTGTTTCAACTTAGTGGCATCTTTATGACTTAGTAAGTAAATTGACTGTTCTTGCGCAATATAAAAGTGTTTTAACTGCTTCTCATCCTGACGCTTTAGGCTACTAAGCTCATTCAGTAAAGGTGTTTTAGTGTTGGGCGTTATAGACACTTAATAACTCATAAAAAGAAGTTTTACCTAGTATGACGGGCAAAAACCGAGGCTTCAAGGTTAAATAGAAAATATCATTTTATCATGAGTTAACCTATTTTTTACTTACGTATTTAAATTAAGATAATTATGCACTTTGTAATTCCCATTCCTAAAGCCGACATCAATCATCTATTTGTTGAATACCTGAGTTATTCAAAACAGAAAAAAAACTGGAATCACTTAAATTGGTGTTGCCTCAATTTCATAGCTATTTTGTTATGTGATACCTTTAATCGTTCAGCTAATTTTCGTGTTGTTGGGAACTGAGGGTAAAAATGTTGCAGTAACGTTTTTTCAAATGCTGCTTGCGCACTTGCCCAATCTTGGGTTTGCGTAATGAACATAGTCTGATTATTATTGTTTTCCGCTATACAATTAGCTTGCTTATCGACGGTGTTTTGTTGAGCAAAGTATGTAGCTTGACTGAATTCACTACTGCCATACTTTTTCAGTACCTGCCTTATCGATTCATCATTAATGACATTACCATTATTCAAGGCAACTACACTAAAAAGTACACTCTGTAATTGCCTGATGTTACCTGGCCATGAAAACGCCTGTAATAGCTTAAGCGCCTTATCAGTGAGTTTAGGTTTGGATGCTTTTACCAGTTGATTAGTGTTGACTTGTTTAACAGCATTTTCGACAAACAATTGAGCTAATAAACTTATATCTTTGTCGCGCTCCCTAAGCGGCGGTAATTCAATACTCAGTACATTGAGACGATAATAGAGGTCTTCTCTAAATGTCTTTTCCTGAATAAGTTTTACAAGGTTTTGATGACTAGCACTGATAATACGAACATTGGCTTTAAGTTCCTTGGTTCCTCCCACGCGACGATAATGTAAATCCTGTAAAAAACGTAATAATTTTGCTTGTAAATAAGGCGACATTTCAGCAATTTCATCTAAGAATAAACACCCACCTTCGGCTAATTCAATTAACCCCGGTTTACCGCCTTTTTGAGCACCTGTAAATGCGCCACTTGCGTAACCAAAGAGTTCACTTTCTAATAGGTGTTCTGGTAAAGCTGAGCAATTAAGGGCTAAGAAAGGTGCTTTCGATCTGCCACTAGACTCGTGCAACGCTCTTGCTATAAGTTCTTTACCCGTGCCTGTTTCACCACTGATAAGTACGGGTAAGTCTAATGCTGCAAAACGTTGCCCTTGGGCTTTTATTAAACGCATGCTTTTTGATTCACCAACAATATTTTCAAAACTGTGTTCTTGATGACTCTGCAACAAAGATATTTGCCGACCTAAGGTATGCATTGAGCGCAACAATAATACCGAGCCAGATAGCTGCATTGTGTTACTTAAATTATTGACTACTTGCTGTGCTGGTTGCTTTTGAACATGGTTTTGCTGAGAGCTAACTTCAGTGCTTACGCCTTGAGTTATTACAGGGCTTGTATCGAGAATATAAGCTTTGCCCTCTATACTAATGGCACGGCTAACGGCACCCATACTTGCACCTTGGCTTGAGTTCATTGTTAAAGTATCATTGGTATTATGATTGAAGTCTGTTGGCTTTAGTTGCGTGATAAATTGCTCAATAGGTTTACCAATGAATGTTTTAGCGGTTTCGACTGCGTTAGCAACGCAATTGCTACTTTTGGCCTGTTCAGTTGCAGATAAAAGATCATGGCTGGCCTTATTCATGGCTAAAATATGGCCGTGATGATCAAGATCAAAAATTGGCTCTGGTATTTTATCTAGCAAGGCTTGCAGGTGACTTGCTCGTTGTTCATTAGGTAGTAAATTAATTTCCCTAACCGTTATTAACCCATCAATATCTCGTAGTCTCTGTTTAATATCAAACAGAGTTAAGTCTTGGTAGTCAACTTCAAGGTAAGTAAAACAACTGGTAATCTCGACCGCTTTTAAATTCCAAGCTTGGCTAGCAAAAACGGCTAAAATTTCTTGAGAAATACCAATTCTATCTGTTGATTCAATAACAATACGCATAACGACACTCACAAGCAATGTAATACAAATATTACACAAGTAATAAATTTAGTACAGTTTAAAGTTTACTATTACCATCAATAAAAATAGAGGAGTATCACCAGTACTCTATAAAATAAGCCTTGTAGCTGCTTTATTTATTTATTTATTATTAAATTATTTTAAACGGCTGCCTATTAACTTTTCATGCTGAACACTAGCTCTACTAGGCTTTCTTCATACTTTGTAATAAAAAAATTACAAATCAACACCTAAAACCATTTAAAAAATCTAAATAACTGATAATAAACAATTAATTTTATGGCAGTAAAATTGCTTTAAAAACTATAACGTTAACCAAACTCACCGAAATTTTAGCGATAAAACAAACTATAAAAACAAAATTTATCACAAATTAATGCAAATACTTTACATCACGGAAGCAACTATGACGCACTTTAAGAGTAAAAATATAGAAACCAATGCAATTCACGCTGGAAGAATTAACGATACACAATTTGGCTCACTGGCGACGCCTTTATACCAAACCTCGACTTTTATATTTGACAATGCGCAGCAAGGTGGTGACAGGTTTGCTGGTGAAAGTGAAGGATATATTTATACGCGTCTAGGGAACCCAACAACTCGACAGTTAGAGCAACGGGTTGCGGCTATGGAACAAATGGATGATGCAGCCGCAACAGCAACGGGAATGGCGGCAGTATCTGCTGCGCTGATGACTAATTTAAAGGCTGGCGATCATTTAATTTCATCAAAAGCCGTTTACGGTTGCTCCTTTGCGTTGATGAGCCATATGTTAAAAAAATTCGCAATTGAAGTCACCTTTGTTGACATGACTGAGCCAGACAATATAAAAGCAGCGATAAAAGATAATACCAAATTAATTTTTTTAGAGACCCCCATCAACCCTAATTTAGTCGTGTTAGATTTAGCCAAAATATGCGCCATTGCCAAAGCTAACAACTTATTATCAATCGTTGATAACACCTTTTTAACGCCAGTACTGCAACAACCAGCAAAATTTGGCGCCGACATCGTTGTTCACAGTGCGACTAAATACCTGAATGGTCATGGTGATGTCGTGGCAGGCATTGTTTGTGGCAGCTTTGCCATGATAGAAGAGATAAAAATGACTACGTTAAAAGACATTGGGGCAACCATAAGTCCACATGATGCATGGCTAATTATGCGCGGCCTTAAAACATTACCCATAAGAATGGAGCGCCATTGCCAGAATGCATTAACAGTTGCCAAGTTTTTAGCAGAGCACCCTATGGTGTCAGATGTCTATTACCCTGGCTTAGCAAACCACTCGGGCTATGCTTTCATTGGTAAACAAATGAAAGCAGCAGGTGGTGTAATTGCCTTTGAGCTAAATACTGACCTTGCCGGTGGTGCTGAGTTTATTAATGCGATGAAGCTCTTCTCAATTGCAGTGAGCCTCGGTGATGCAGAATCACTCATTCAACACCCAGCCTCAATGACACATTCGCCTTACACACCTGAAGAGCGCAACGATGCAGGAATAAGTGACAGCCTTATACGTATTTCAGTTGGGCTTGAAAATGTTGACGATATACTAGCTGATTTAAACCAGGCATTAACTTACATTACTGACAAAATGACATCCAAGGCAGCACTGGAAATTGCCCCTGCTTACGATAATACCGCAGCCGCTTCAAACGTGGCTTAAGGTTGGCTCACAAATCACATTAATCAGAAAATATAACGGCCAGCTGTGGCAGAAGCTTTTCTCTTAGTAAAGTTATTTCTGCCTCTGAATAGGGCTTGGCCGCTTGTTGGCCCCAAATAGGTTTGGGCCACTGATCATCTGTTTTAAAACGAACTACGTGATGAACGTGCAGTTGCTCTACCATATTACCCAGAGCCGCTACATTCATTTTGTCACCGGCAAATACTTGCATCAGTAACTCACTTAGTAAGCTTGATTCATTAAGGAGTTGCTGCTGCTGTTGCCATTCTAGTTGAAATATTTCACTCGTATTTGCCACTTTTGGTACCAGAATAAACCAAGGGTATGCACTGTCATTACACAATAATAATTTACATAGAGGGAAATCAGCCAATTCAACAGTGTCTTGAGCCAATTGCGGGTGTAACAAAAATGGTGTTTCTTTCATAATTAGTGCCTTAATTTCAGAGAAGTAAAATAATTCGCTATAGCTAATATTTAATATTAACGCTTATTTTTTCGACCTCGACCGCGAGCTAACTTTTTTGCTTCACGGGCAGCAATGCGCTTTTCTTCTAGTGCGGCAAAGTGCGCATTTTCAGCGCTGATCATTTCTGGCACTTCAAAGGAAATAGGCCCTAATGTTTTATCACGTATTTCATTAATTAAAATAACAGACGCTTTATGCAAATCGACCCGCCCTCCACTTTTAACGCAGCTTCGCTTGCGGCCAATGGCCTCAATGAGCTCTTCTTCATGATTGGGCAATTCTGTTAATTTATAACGTTCTGTTAAACGCTTGGGGTATGCACTTAGTAAATATTCTGCGGCAAAATAAGCAATATCATCATGGTCAAAGGCGGTATCTTTAACAGCACCAGATACGGCTAATCGATACCCAGAATTTTCATTAGCAATTTTCGGCCACAACATACCTGGGGTGTCAAAGAGGTAAAGCCCTTCTTCAAGACGAATACGTTGCTGGCCTTTAGTGACCGCAGGTTCGTTACCCACTTTTGCTTTTGTTTTACCCACCAAGGTATTAATTAACGTTGACTTACCTACGTTGGGAATCCCCATAATAACCGCGTTAAGTTGCTTGCCGTCCTCATTTTTATTAGGAACTAATTTACGGATTAGCTGCGGTATTGTCTTGGCAACCGACGGATTATCGGTTGTTAATGCTATGGCTTTTACGTTGTGCTGTGATTCAAGATAATCTAACCACAGTGTTGTTGTTGCAGGATCGGCCAAATCACTTTTATTGAGTATTTTGATTAGTGGTTTATCGCCTCTAATTTCCGTTATCATTGGGTTTTCACTGCTAAAAGGTAAACGTGCGTCACACACTTCAATGACCACATCAATTTGCGGTAAAATCTCTTTAATTTCTTTTTGTGCTTTGTGCATGTGGCCTGGAAACCAGTTAATTGCCATAACGACTCTACAGTAAGTGGTTTAATAATAATTAATTTTAACAAGCTTTTAGCATACGTGGCTAGGCATTTGTCTACGTGTATATAGGATTAACAACTAATGACTTGGCAATGGCTGGTTAACTTGCAGGAAATTGCTCGTTTTAGTGGTTTAATCGCTTAATAAAACCTTATTCATATTAAATAATGCTTTTTACTAGCCTAGCATTAACTTATTGATGATAATGCTAAATAGTAACGTTATAGGCTACTATGACATGAACGATTAAAACTTAGCGAAGTAATTATGAGTAAAAAATTTTATGTAATTTGGAAAGGTGCTAAAACAGGTATTTTTTCCACCTGGCCTGAAGTACAACAACATACCGCTGGTAGGTCTGATGCGCAATACATGGGCTTTGAATCTAAAACAAAGGCCGAACAAGCCTTTGCTTCAACCTATACTAAAGCATTAACGCAACGCGCTTTATTAAAAAAAGGCAGCAATTCAAGCATTAATCATGTTGCAAAGAGTAATAATAACTCAACGCGAACACGAAAATTATCAAGCAAGGCTATAAGTACCCCACCAATAAAAGCTGATATTGAAATATATTGTGACGGCGCGTGTTCACCAAACCCTGGGAAATCTGGCACTGGTCTAGCAGTTTATGAATACGGTACAGTCACCTCTTTGTATTATGGGCTTTATCAAGCTAATGGCACCAACAATACCGCAGAGTTAAATGGTTTATTATCGGCTTTTCAACTTGCTGAGCATTTTATTAATAAAGAGGCTAATGCCTCGCTGTGTATTTTATCTGACTCTAAGTATTCTATTGATTGCATCACTAAATGGGCGAAAGGCTGGCAAGCGAAAGGCTGGACTCGTGGTAAAGGTGAAACTATTAAAAATTTAGAATTAGTACAACAATGTTTTGCCCTTTATCAAAAAATTCAACGGCAAATCAGCATTCGCCATGTTAAAGGTCATGCCAACATAGAAGGTAATGAATTGTCTGACAGAATGGCTGTTTTAGCCAGACAAAGCAAACAGCAAAGTATGGTGCGTTATAATGAAAGCATCGATATCAAAGCTATTTTGGCAATGCCATCGGGATAAGCTGAACTAGCCACTCAATCATATTTATAAGGCTTGTTAATAAGCTACTACGATATTTTTTTAATAAATATTGTGTTTATCTCTTCAACTTTAAGTTATTTACTAGGAAAGTATTTACCGTTACTTATGCTCATTAATATTTTGATTACTCTCTTACTCTTAATAACCACTGCTGTTGTACTAGCACGCTTTTTTAATTTGCCTTTAAATATTTGGTTATTGTTCGTTGCTCAGCCATTAGTTATGTCGGCTTCTCCTATCATTGTTTTTATTGGTGGTATTTTATCGAGTAAAATGGCAGATGATCCTTCGCTAGCGACCCTGCCGTTAACATTAATGATTTTGGGGGTTGCTGCTGGCTCTATTCCTGCCGCAATGTTGGCAAAAAACAAAGGCCGAAAAGTGGCGGTATTTAGTGGTTTATGTTGTTCATTAGTTGCGGCATTTTTTGCCATTATAGCTGCAAAAATTGCACTTTTTTCACTGTTTTGCCTTGCGAGTTTATTGTTTGGTATTGGTGGGGCCTTTACCCAGCAATTGCGCTTTGCAGCAATTGAAAGCAGTTTACACAGCGATGATACCCCAAAAATTCTCTCTATATTGATGCTTAGTGGTGTTTTCGCCGCATTTTTAGGCCCAGAAGTTGCCGTAACTGGAAAAGATTGGTTAACTTCACCTTTTGGTTATGCGGGCTCTTTTTTGCTTTTAGCATCACTCATTATGGTCGCTATGATGATTATGATGGCCTTTAAAAATCCAACTATTGTCAATACCAAGTTAGAAGGGGAAACACGACCACTTGGAGAAATTGCTAAGCAACCCATTTTTATGATTGCTATTTTAACAGCTACTATTGGCTTTGCATTGATGAGTTACTTAATGACTGCAACACCAATTAGCATGCATCATATGCAAGGGCATAGCTTGAACGAGACCAAATGGGTGATTCAAAGCCATATTGCCGCCATGTACTTACCATCTCTATTAACGCCTTGGTTAGTAAAAAAGTTAACCCTTAAAGGTTTGATGCTAATAGGCATATTTATCTATACGGTCGTTGCGTTTATTGCTCTTTCAGGGCATGAAGTCATGCACTATTGGTGGGCACTTATTTTATTAGGCATTGGTTGGAATTTTTTATTTTTAACGGGTACTTCACTATTACCACAAAGTTATAAAAACAATGAACGCCACAAGGTACAAGCGACTAATGATTTTATTCTGTTTGGCTTTCAGGCTGCCGCGTCGTTGCTTGCTGGCTGGGTTTTATTTACCGCGGGTTGGCATTGGGTAGTAGTCACGAGTATGCCGTTCATTGTTATCCTTTATGGAGTATTTATGCTTTATCATAAAAAAACTTTGGCAGAAAAAGCAATTAACACAACAGACTAAGTCTATACTAATGTTTAACAGCAAATTTAATAGTGAAAGGAGATAACTATGACAAGCTTATTTTCATCATGTGTTCATTCATGCGAAACACAGGCGACAAAAAAAAACGCCATTAAGAGCACTATCGCCATGGTATTATTGGCTTCATTAGGTTGCTCACAACTGGTTTTTGCAGAGCCAACAGAAGCTGAACAAAAAGCAGCGTTAGCCAAAAAACTTAGTAACCCCATTGCCGCCCTAATAAGTTTACCAATGCAATACAACTACGACAGTGACATTGGCACAGACGATCGCGGCAGTCGCTCAACCTTAAATATACAACCTGTCATTCCATTCTCTATTAGTGAGAATTGGAACCTCATATCACGCACCATTTTACCTGTGATTGATCAGCAAGATATCTTTACTCAAGGGCAGAGCCAAACAGGGATTGGCGATGTAGTTCAAAGTTTATTCTTTTCACCTAAGGCGCCAACCAGCTCTGGCTGGATTTGGGGGGCGGGCCCAGTAGTATTATTACCCACGGGCTCTGATACAAAGTTAAGTGCTGATAAGTTTGGCTTGGGCCCAACTGCTGTTGCCCTGAAACAAGATGGCCCATGGACCTACGGTGGTTTAGCTAACCACATTGTTTCTGTTGGTGGACCAAGCGATAGAGCTGATATCAGTGCAACTTTTTTACAACCTTTTTTAGCGTACAATACCAAAACGGCAACAACCTTTAGTTTAAATACTGAATCAACTTATGATTGGAAGTCTAAACAGTGGGCAATTCCTGTTAATGCTAACGTTTCACAAATGATAAAAATTGGTGATCAACTTTTTAGCCTTGGTGTGGGTGTTAGGTATTGGTTAAAAAGTACTGACAATGGCCCAGAGGGTGTAGGCTTGAGGTTAAGTTTCACCATGCTTTTTCCTAAGTAAAACCTAGTTTAAGCATAATATTATTACTTCAAGTGGCAACAAATGATGTGGTTACCGACTCTTTACTAAATTGAAGGAATATTGCGTGAAGCTTATTATGAAAACAGAATTTGATAATTTAAGGCTGAATGACCTTCACAGTTATGAAAATGACCGTAATGGCGACAAACATGTGGTGAAAATCTATTGTGGCGACTTACTTATTGCCAAAAAAGTACAAAAAAACAAGTCTATTCGTTTTTTTGGCGTTAATGGTTATCAGCAATATTTACAAGAAGAAAGCCCAGAAAATGGTGAATAAAAACTAGCTAGATTTGTGTAACGCTAGCTAATTTTTATTCATCAGGTTTTGGCTATTTTTTTAACATTGACTTTAAGTCAGCAAAGGGGTTGTAAGTTGCGGTATCTTGGTTGGTATCACCAGCTTTAACTTCTGTTTGGTAATTGGCATGGTCAGTGTATTTAGCATGCTCATTATCATGACAATATATACACAGTAATTCCCAATTACTGCCATCATTAGGGTTATTGGTATGATCATGGTCAATATGATGTACCGTTAACTCTCTTAAATTTGAATATTCAAAAGCGCGAGCACACCTGCCGCACACCCATGGGTAAAGTTTTAATGCGCGGTCACGGTAACCTTTTTCTTGTTGTTTGTAGTTAGCACTGGTACCAAAACGATCAGAGGACATAATATTTCAAGACGATAAATAAATAGTAACACTAGTGTATTTCTAACTGAAATACATAGCAATAGTGCGAATATACTAGCTACTTAAGGTATCAATTTCTATTTTGGTTTGTCTTTCTAATACCTCAATTGTTTTACCATGAGGAATAGGTAAGCGAGACTTAGCATCAACTTTTACAAAAACGATATCGTCTGCTAAACAAATGGTTTTTTTGGTTGCTTTGTTTCGCACTAAACAAGTAACAGTAATTGACGTGCGACCCACTTTTTTAGTGGCTAAACCAAACTCAACAACATCACCCTGCATTGCCGCTGATTCAAAGCTAATTTCACCAATGTGTTTAGTGACAAGGCAATTGCTTTCTAACTGACAAATAGCATAAATAGCGGCCTCTTCGTCAATCCACTCAAGTGCCCTGCCGCCAAACAGAGAATTTGCATAATTTAAATCATTAGGCATAACCAAACGACGAGAAAGAAAACGCATAAAATGTCCCAACATATAATTTTGGTGTCTTGTGCAACATTATAGCATTGTTAAAAATCAAAGTTGAGTATTAACTCTAAAAAGGAGGTATTTATTTAAAGCTGAATATAATTCTTATCATTGTTATTGCTATACAAAACAACTGAAATTAAGAATTTAAATTTAAACGTAATAATAAAATCAATATTATTACTAATAATTATAATAATAATTTTTAAGTTACTAAAAAAGTCTTAAAAAAATAGAAAAAAACTGTTTTTATATACAAGTAAAGATTATTCCTTCTTTCTACAAGAAAGGAGGAATAATTCCTCCTTTCACACATCGACCAGTTTAGGGTTATTTTTTAACTAATTGATTCAATTATT
>JBELHN010000034.1:33924-39437 GCA_042091395.1 Colwellia sp. | reverse complement strand
TCGGTAAGTATCAATGGCGGTTTCAAACATTTGCATTTGAGCAATTGCTGTTTTCTTTTTAGACGAGCTTACTTTTGAAAAAAGCTTAGGCGCAACAAGCGAGCCAAGCAACCCTAAGATGATAAGTACTATCATAAGTTCCATTAAGCTGAAACCTTTATTCTTTTTCATTTTAAATCCTGTTAACTGTATTCATTTGCACTCAAGAAAATAAAAATAACTTGGGATAATTAAGAGTAAACGAACTCAAATTGACCCAGCAAATATATTTACACAAGTATTGATCGTAGGAGTTTATCAACTCCCCCTAGACTTGTCGATAAGCTCGCTATTAACAGTTAAAAAAACTTGTTTCCACATGTGTCTTGATGCCTCTTTTACATGTTTAGCATGTTCAAAACACTGTTGTTTTTGCATGGGTAACTGCTGCGTAAAAGTTTCTAGTGCCTGCACTAATTCTGTGTTGGACATTTTAAAATCAAGTACATTATCGTCTAGTCCATACTCTTCAAATAACATCTGGTATTTATGGCTCCAACTCGTTGCTAAGCAAGGCACTCCTTGCGTTAACGCGCTAACACAGCCATGAAAACGACTAGAAATAACGGCGTCTACGCTGCCTAGAAAAGCTTTTATACCCACAGCAGATAAATTACTCTTAATAAGCACTTGTCTATTGTCGCCTGAATTGTCATCTGATATCCGTTTAGCAATTTCTTGACACATGAGTTGATCTTGTGTTCCTTCATGGTTGAGTAATACCACTTTCCAACCCAGTTGCTGATAATAGTTAGCTGTCTGCACTAAAAAACTAATGTAGGTAAATTTATCATCGCTGGCTTTACTATGATGAAATTTCGAGACCATTTTGTTATTGGGGATGATACACACTGTTTTGTGTAAAGATGAGCCATTAAGCTCTAATTTAGCGGGTTGTGGCTCAACTAAACACGTAAAATCAGGGGCTTGTTTTACGTGATGTGACTTTACCTTAGGTAGTAATTCAGTTAACACCTCAATGGTTGCTCGATAAGACTCTTCATCTCGAGGAAAAACTAAGTCTGCGCTGGCAAAGACTTTACTGGCTAAATTTCGCACTTGAGTACTTTTAAATGGGCCTAATGCTTGTGGGAGGAAAATATATTTTTTACCTTGCTGTTTAAATCGTTTAATTTCTTTGGCAGTATGTTTGAGTGACTTTAGCCCCCACTGCTCTCCATAGGCAAAACCGCTGGCATCTAAAATAACATCGATATCTTTTTCAGTAACGATACCATAGCGTTTTAACAGATTAAGTATTTTATTGGGTAACTTTGCAAAAGCACCCGTAAAATCAAAACTACCTCGGCGTAAGCTTAATTTTTGCCAAGCACCTAAGCGAGCCCTTTGTTGATAGGGGAGAAACGTTCCAGGTGAAAGTGTTATCTGGTAATCACCTAACATAATATCTAACTGTTCAAGGATGGCGACTAACATTAATTCAGCACCTTTATTGGAAAATTGGACGCCTTTAATTTCTATATTTAACAAGTGATTTCCTTTTATTATGAATCAACAAAGTGTGTAAGATTTTCGGCACTTTTTTTCTGAGAGTATGGGATCCCTCCCTCTATTTCCGGCTCACCAACAGCGATTAACATGATTGTTTTTTTAAATGCTGGCAATGTTAATAACGATGAAATTTTAGCATCAACCACTTTTAACTCTGGCCAATTCATTGGGCATGAGGCTAAGCCTAACGTTGGTAATGCTTGCATAAATTGCATTGCCGCAAGGCTGGCATCAATATATATAACATGCCGATCCCTTTCATGCTCGTAACAAGAATAGTCACCAATAACGGCAATGATACAAGGTATATTGCTAGCAAAACCGCCCCCTCCAATAGCAAGTTTTGCCACCCGTGATAATAATGGTTGCTGATCAACAACATAAAATTCATATGGCTGGCGATTACAGGCACTTGGTGCTTGCGAAGCAATAGTTACCGCTTGCTTAATTTTGCTTCTACATACTGGCCTTTGGTTAAACCAGCGTGTTGAGCGACGCAAGGTAACAAATTGTGAAAATTCATCAAATGTTAATGTCGAGGCTGGTAACTCGTTATGTAAATAGGGTATTTTATTCGATTGTTTATTTTTGTCAGTGCTTGCAAGGTGTAATTGCTGAAATTCGTTTGCCAAACGCATCAGCAAACGACTTTGTTTAAGCGCTACAGTGTTATAATATTTTGCTAATACTGATTTTGCCCAACTGAGTTCTTCACAGCAATGCTCGGACGATTGATAAGCTAAGATATAAGATTTTTGAGTTTCTTCGATATACTCTAAAGCAAAGATATCCCTTAATGGCCTCATAATTAGACCTTTCTCTAAGCGATGAATATTGCGCCTCAATAAAGGGTTTGACTGTACTGAAGATGATTGTACTCGCTGCTTATAAGATAGCATCCCTTGCAACATAGAAAATTGCTCTCTTTGGTACGCTGAATTAAAAAAAGCAAAGTATAATCGCGCTAAAAAAGGCTTTTTTGCAAAGAAAGGTTGAATACTAGTATGGAAAGATCGAAAAAAAGATTTTAGTTTAAGCAGTAAAAAGTTTGGTAAAAGCGTGCTAATCAGTCGGCGCATATGAGGTGGGTTATAGCTAACATTATCAATAATTCTAAAACGAATTATAAACAGCTAGCTATTGTTTATCCAGATAATTAATAGCTAGCCTAAGAAAGCGAATAGTATTAGCGAGTCGTTTACCGCAACTCGCGGCGTAGTATTTTACCGACATTGGTTTTCGGAAGTTCTTGACGAAACTCAACCAGTTTCGGCACTTTGTAATTCGTTAAGTTGTCACGACAGTGGTTGATTAAGGCTTCTTCTGTTAACTCGTCTGATTTTTTAACTACAAAAACTTTAACAATTTCACCTGATACTTCATGGGGTACACCAATGGCTGCAGCCTCTAACACGCCGTCGTGCATTGCCAGTACTTCTTCAACTTCGTTGGGGTACACATTAAAGCCTGAAACAATAATCATATCTTTTTTACGATCGACAATGGTGAAAAAACCTTTGTCATCCATCATGGCAATATCACCGGTGGCAAACCAGCCATCAGAAAGCACTTCAGCGGTTGCCTCAGGACAGTTGTAGTAACCGCGCATGACTTGTGGGCCTTTAACCCACATTTCACCCGATTCACCTATATCAGCATCTGTGCCATCTTCACGGACAATTTTAACATCAGTTGAAGGCGCCGGTAAGCCAATGCTGCCATCGTAAGCTGATGCGTTGTAGGGACTGATGGTAACGAGTGGCGCACATTCAGTGAGTCCGTAACCTTCCAGTAAGCGCGTGCCGGTAACTTGTTGCCATTTTTCTGCAACCGGTCTTTGCACCGCCATACCACCACCCAATGACATTTTCAGCGTGCTAAAATCGATTGATTCAAATCCTGGGGTATTTAGTAAACCATTAAACAGGGTGTTAACACCGGTAATAGCAGTGAATGGGTATTTCGTTAATTCTTTAACAAAATTTGGCATGTCACGGGGATTGGTAATTAATAAGTTAGTACCGCCTAAAGTGAAGAAGGTCAGGCAGTTAGCTGTTAACGCAAAAATATGATAAAGCGGTAATGCCGTAACAATAAGCTCTTTACCCTCTTCTAACATGGGTTTAATCGCACTTTTGGCTTGTTGCAGATTAGCAACCATGTTGCGATGCGTTAACATAGCCCCCTTTGATAAACCTGTAGTACCGCCTGTATATTGCAAAAAGGCGAGGTCATCACCTACCAAATCTACCGTATCGAGGCTAAGGTTTTGCCCTTTTGATAACGCTGCATTAAATCGTGTCGTGTTGGCTAATGTAAACGGCGGTACCATTTTTTTCACGTATTTGACTACGCAATTAACCATAGTACCTTTAACTAAGCCAAGGCGATCGCCCAGTGACGTCATAATGACTTTTTCAACGCCAGTATTGTCAATAACTTGCTCTAGGGTTTGCGCAAAGTTTTCAATAATTAACATGGCTTTTGTTTGCGAGTCTTTTAGTTGGTGCTCTAGCTCTCTTGCGGTATACAAGGGGTTAACATTAACGACTGTTAAGCCTGCAAGTAAAGCACCAAATAAGGCAATAGGGTACTGCAAACAATTTGGTACCATAATGGCAAATTTGTCACCTTTTTTTAAGCCTAAATCTTTTTGTAAATACGCTGCAAATGCGGTTGCTTGTGAGGATAGTTCAGCATAGGTGATTGAGGCACCCATGTTAATAAAGGCGGTTTTGTCACTAAACTGACTAGAATATTTAGTAAACATTGCCACAATAGATGGGTATTTATCTGCATCAATTTCAAACGGCACGTCACTAGGGTAACTTTTTTCTAACCAAATTTTTTCCACAATGGCCTTCCTCAGTAGGTAATTCGAGATGAATATTGTTAATAATTGTTTTTTGTTC
This sequence comes from Colwellia sp., assembly GCA_042091395.1. Lineage (GTDB taxonomy): Bacteria > Pseudomonadota > Gammaproteobacteria > Enterobacterales > Alteromonadaceae > Colwellia. The sequence continues at coordinate 34,974 of JBELHN010000034.1, read as the reverse complement.
GGGTAACACTTATTTTAATATGCATGTTTTATCAGTTTTTTGCGTATTACGCCACAAATTTAAACGCTTGTTTTAATTTTACTGAGAAATTGCTTTATAAACTTTGCACATTCCGCCGCTTTTTCCATATGAACATGATGCCCTGCGCTAAGTTTGGCAATGGTTAAGTTATGTTCATTTGCAGCGAATAATGTTAAGCCCTCGGTAACCATATTCATGCCTTTATCACCATAAATTAATTGCATAGGGCATTTGATATCAGTAAATAGTTGTTGTGCTTGTTTGCTACTTAAACGATAGGGCGATAAGGTTCGTAATCGTGAATCTGAGCGCCAATGGTATAATTTACTATAGACCTTATCACAACTTGTTCCATCATATTTATCAGTTGTTGTAATAATTGCGCGTTTTATCAGCATACTGGCATCAGACATCGTTAAATCAGAAGCCAACATTCTTGCTTTAATAGCGGCTTGTTCGGTAAAGGCTCTTCTCGCCTGTGGCGGCTTAATTCGGCTTAATAATCCATTTCTTAACTGCGCTGTCGTATTCGCTTCAGGGGCAGTGATAAAGCCAAACGCATCGAGTAGAGTGAGTGATTTAACTTTTTCAGGAAAAGCCGCGGCAAAAGCACTGGCCACCATAGCGCCCATAGAGTGAGCGACAATATCAATAGCTGGCCAATCATATTGCGTAAATAAGGCTAGCAGATCGCTAACATAATCCAAAAAATGGTAATGCGCACCTTGAGGTCTGTGATCAGAGTACCCATGCCCTGGCCACTCGAGGGCAATAATGTAATACTCTTCTAAAATGTCCGGCACTTGCATTAAAGGTAAAAAACTAGCGGCGTTATCTAAATAACCATGTAAGCATAACAATGGCTTTTTTGATTCATCACCGCAGGTCAACGCTGTTAAGCAAATATGATCTAATTGATAACGATGAGAGTTTATGGGAGGTGGCATGCGTTTACTTACCTAGTTAAGCTGCTTAGTTAAGGTACTTAGTTATTTACTCGGTTAAGCAACTTAGTAATTTAGTTATGTA
>JBELHN010000034.1:26457-33824 GCA_042091395.1 Colwellia sp. | reverse complement strand
CTTTACTAGCAATTAAGTGCTGTATTTTTTATTGGCTCTCATTAATTGATAAAATGCCATTATCGCGAAAACACACCATATGAGCACCCAAATAAATTCGGGGACTAGGGTCATTTCCGCCAATGCAGCGCCGTCCCCCAGTGAGCGGCCATCGAATAAATAAGTAGGGCTTAATAAGCTGTTAAGAAGAATGCTTAAACCAAAAAACTTAACCAAGAGTTGCACATAATATAAACGTCGCAATTTGATGGTGATAAAAAACATTAACGCCAAACTAGACACGATGATAATTGTTAATAGATCTCTAACAAAAAATAACATAGACAAGACTAACAAACACAGCATAACAGCCGAAAATATTTGTGCTGTGCGTTGATGACTATTAGCAATAGTAAAAACTAACCACCCCCACAAAGTAGCACCAGCATAACCAAAAAAACTAATAATGAAGCTTATCCCACCTTGGGTAGTACATAAGCCTGCACCATTAGCAAATAATTGAATGCTGATAATTTGCCCTCCTGTCACCAGCGCCGCAATGCCATGACTCATTTCATGAAAATAACTTTCAAGCCAGTTTAATGGCAATGACACAATAGGTATTTGCCTGACAACAATGGCTGCTAGTAATAAAAAATATAATTGGTATTTTTGCCAAAAACTAGAGCTTGCTACATCGTTATTATCGGTCATATAGGTATTTCCAGAAGCGGTGATTAAGTTTTACCAGGGAGTTTTTTCCACGATACAGTATCTCTAACATACACAGGTTGTGCATGCTCGGCACTAACGCCTAGCCCTAATGAAAATTTATGGGCGCCAACATCTAACATGGCTGTAGCACTTGGAAATAAAATAGTTGGGCTATTAGCATTTCGCTTTAATTCAGCCAGTGCTTCAGGGTAAGCATCCCAGCCAGAACCAACTGCATAGCTTGGTTTATCAATAACAGCAGCCAACAGCTCGCCTAATTTAGCAGGTGGAGTAACCGCTTCTGCTTGTTGGGCTTGCATTATGTTGTGTTCGTCGAGTTGAAAGAAACCGTTGTAAACCTCGGCCATACGCGCATCGATAGCCGCTATCACCTGCTTTTCCCCGTAATCACTATAAGCTTGTTGTGCCATTGCCTGTAAGCTAGACACACCAACAACTGGCAAGTCAGCTGCAAATGCTAAGCCTTGCGCCACACCAACACCGATTCTGACCCCAGTAAAACTGCCTGGGCCTTGACCAAAAATCAAACCGTTTAGCGTTGATAACGTTACATTAGATTCCGCTAACACGGCATCAATCATTGGCAGTAAACGTAAACTGTGCGATTGTGGGCAAAGTTCATAGCGCGAATAAATTTGGTCGTTCACCTGTAAGGCAACTGAGCAGGCTTCAGTTGAAGCGTCAATAGCTAAATAATTCACAAAATATACCTATTCATTAAGTCTTAAATACCACTTTATAAGTTAAAGTATGTCAACTAAGTCAATCACAAACGTGATGGTTTGCCCAGCAAGTGGGTGGTTAAAGTCTATAGTCACTGAACTACCGTTGACCTCTTTAATCATGCCTGGTAGTTCACCACCAGGTTGCGTAAACGTAATAATATTACCCACTTTAGCAGGGACGTCTGCGCTAAATTTACTGGCATCCATGTAATGAATATTATCAGGGTTTGTTTCACCAAAAGCATCTTTTGCTTCTAGGGTAAACTCTCTACTTTCTCCCTTTTGCATACCAATAATTTTCGCTTCAAAAGCTGGCGAAATACTACTGTCACCCATAATTATTTTAGCGGGTTTATTGTTTACTTTGGTACTGTCTGCAGCAGAGCCATCGCTTAATTTCATGGTAATGTGAACGAGTATACTGGAGTCACTTTTGATGTGTGTGTGTTTTGTGTCGGACATGAGGAGCAATTACCTTATTTGATTTGGGTATGCGGTTTTAAAAAATGATGATTTGCTGTGAACTATTTCAGCGATTTTTTTTGGCTAATTTTTTAAGTTAATTTTATAAGATGGTCTTTAAGTTAATCTTTCAAGTTAGTATTTTAAGTTGGTATTTTTAGTTAGTAATATAAACATTAAATAAACGTGATGGCGTAAACTAACTTTCACTAAGTAATCCCTAGCTAAGTAATCCCTGGCTAAGTAATCCAGGGCTAAGCAATTTAAGCTCAGCTGCTTAATTGAATGTTTTTTAGTCAATTAGTTGATGAATACGTTCATGGTTTAACTTACCAAAGTACTAGACTAAGCTGTATTAAATTACGCAAACTGAAAGTAACAAGATCAACTTTTCAACGCTTGCTTCTTACCCCCCTCCTTGCCAAATTATTAATTAGCTTTGTCGGTCTCTGCTTACTCTGCTTACTTTGCTTACTCTGCTTACTCTGTTATGCCAATTAACTCTCTTCTTAATCTATCGTGGCAAAAACTCGTTTATTACTATGCTGTGCCAACTCACTCTCTTCTGGGCTCAGTTAAACAATGGTAATCTTCACCTGTAATTTAGTTAAAACTTTGGCTTCATGATCTTTTGTTGGTACCTTTTTTTTATAATCGTTTATTCTTGATTGTTTTTAAGGCTACTCTGTTGGTTATTTTGTTGAGTGAAGGACTCAATAATCATTAAAGCGGCGCCTATAAATATGGCTGAATCAGCAATATTAAACGCTGCAAAATGAGAGCCTTGCCAATGAAAGTCAAGAAAATCGATAACATAACCGAACAATACTCGGTCTATTAAGTTACCCATAGCGCCACTTAATATAAATGCCAGAGCAATACTTAATAAAGCTTGTTGTTTTGGGGTTTTTGCCATCCAAATAACAAACACAATACTAGCAATAGCAGCAATTGCTGTAAAAAACCAACGTTGCCAGCCGCCTTGGTCAGCTAAAAAACTAAAAGCCGCGCCAGGGTTATGAACATACGTAATATTAAAAAATGGTAACACCGCTAACGTTTCTCGATAGTCAAAGGTGTTGGCTACCCACTGCTTGGTGATTTGGTCAATAATTAAAAAAATGACTGTTAACCATAACCAACGTAAGCCTGTGTTATTAAGTAAATGTTTCACGTTATATTGTCTCATAGAAAAACAGCTATTACGGTTGACTTAATTAGCGTTATTAGCAATTAAGTTAAGTTTGTCGTAATAGCTGATATGTTAGCCTATTTTTGTGGTTGAATCTTAATGACTATTTGCAAGTGAAGCCTGCTTAAGCAAACTTTCTTACCTCTCCATCACCGTCTATATTGGTAATACAACGGCCACAAATGCTAGGGTGTGCATCACTGTCTCCAATATCAGTAGTTACGTGCCAACAACGCTCACACTTAACACCTTCTGCAGGTGCTACACTGAGCCATAAGCCTTCAATTTCTGTACTCTGAGCATGTTCAGGGGCGTTGGTGACGGTTTCTACAGAAGCTTTTGAAGTGATTAATACAAACCTTAGCTCTTCACCCAACGTGGTCAGTTTATTAGCAAGATCACTTGTAGCGTATAATGTCACTTGTGCTTCCAGTGCTTTACCCACCACTTTCTCTTTTCTCGCTTGCTCTAAAGCGCGGTTAACTTCACTACGAACCGTCAGTAATTCTGACCAAAATGCTGAACTAAGCTCTTCAGTGCTGTGATTACTTGGTGATAATTTAGTTAAACCGTTAAACCATACCCCCGTGAAAACAAACTCATCTCGCTCACCTTCTGCTGGTGCGGGCAAAGCTTGCCATATTTCTTGTGCGGTAAATGACAAAATAGGTGCCATCCAAGCAGTCATTGCTTCAGCAATTAAGTACATGGCTGTTTGACATGAGCGACGGGCATTTGAATCACTTTTAGCGGTGTATTGTCTGTCTTTAATAATATCTAGGTAAAAGCCACCAAGCTCGTTAGTACAAAAGTTCATCAGTTTATGCACAACCACGTGGAACTCGTATTCATCATAAGCAGCAATAATGTCTTCTTGTAAGCGTGCTGCTTGATCTACAACCCAACGATCTAGTGCTACCATGTCTTCAAGGGCCACTGTGTTTTTGCTGGGCTCAAAACCTGATAAATTAGACAACAAGAAGCGAGAAGTGTTGCGAATACGGCGATAAGCATCGGCTTGGCGTTTAAATATCTCATCAGAGACGGTGATCTCTTGCGTGTAATTCACCGACGCTGTCCACAAGCGTAAAATATCTGCCCCCAAGTTGTTGGTTATACTCGCTGGCGTCACGACATTACCCAATGATTTTGACATTTTATGGCCTTTAACATCAACTGTAAAACCATGAGTAAGTACTTGCTTATAAGGTGCTTTATTGGTCATTGCTACTGATGAAATCATTGACGACATAAACCAACCACGGTGTTGGTCTGAGCCTTCAAGGTATAAGTCAGCAATACCATCAAACTCTTCACGGGCATTGACAACCGAGTGATGGGTGGTACCTGAATCAAACCACACATCGAGTGTATCGGGCACTTTAATATATTCGTTGGCATCGTCACCAATAAGCTCACTTGGCTCTAAATCAAACCAAGCTTGGATACCCTCTTTTTCAACACGCAAGGCAATTTCTTCAATCAGTTCGATACTGCGGGGGTGAAGTGCACCGGTATCTTGATGAATAAACAGCGCCATAGGAACGCCCCAGGTTCTTTGCCGAGAAATACACCAATCGGGTCGACCTTCTACCATAGATTCAATACGGCGCTGCCCCCAATCTGGGATCCATTGGGTTTTTTCAATTTCGTTTAAGGAGGCTTGACGCAGGCCTTTGTTGTCCATACTAATGAACCATTGCGGGGTAGCACGAAAAATAAGGGGGGTTTTGTGACGCCAGCAATGCGGGTAAGAATGCTCAAAGGCATGATGATGAATTAGCTTACCCTGTGATGACAATATTTCAACAACACTTGCATTGGCCTTAAACACATGCTGACCCGCAAGTAATGGCGTATCTTCAAGATACACGCCATTGGCACCCACCGGATTAGCCACTTCTAAATCGTAGTTTTTGCCAACCACAAAATCATCAACACCATGGCCAGGTGCAGTATGCACACAGCCCGTACCTGAATCTGTAGTGACATGTTCACCTAAAATAACAGGCACTGAAAAATCATAAAATGGATGCTGACATTGCACCAATTCTAACTCACTGCCTTTACAAAAGCCTAATGCATGGTATTTATCAAAACCAAAACGGTCCATACAAGTACTTACCAAATCAGAGGCAATAATCAGGCGCTGCTTTTTCCCTTCTTCATCACATTGAACGAGTGTGTACTCAACCTCAGGGTGAACTGATATTGCGCGGTTAGCAGGTAATGTCCACGGGGTGGTTGTCCAAATAACCACACCGATTTCACCTTCACCGATATGGCCTTCAGGATGAGAGAATTTATCGGCAATACTGTCGTCTTTAATTGAAAAAAGTACGTCAATAGCAGGTGATTGTTTATCTTTATATTCTACTTCGGCTTCAGCTAGAGAAGAGCCACAGTCGGTGCACCAGTGCACCGGTTTGAAGCCTTGGTGTAAATGACCATTTTCTGCAATTTTACCTAAAGAACGGATAATGTTGGCTTCAGTGTCATAATCCATAGTCAGGTAAGGATTTTCCCAGTCAGCAAATATGCCTAAACGCTTAAAATCTTCACGTTGGCCATTCACTTGTTTTGCGGCATACTCACGACACTTTTTGCGAAAATCTGCGGCACTGATTTTATGACCAGGTTTACCTACCTTTTTCTCTACCATTAACTCAATGGGTAAGCCATGGCAATCCCAGCCAGGAACAAACGGTGAATTAAAATCAGACAGGTTTTTTGATTTTACAATAATATCTTTTAAGATTTTATTTACTGCATGACCTAAATGAATATTGCCATTAGCGTACGGAGGACCGTCATGCAAAATAAATGATTTTTTACCTTTTTTGGCTTCACGAATTTTGCCATAAAGATCCTTAGCTGCCCATTCTTTGAGCATATTAGGTTCACGGTTAGCCATATTTCCTTTCATTGCGAAAGAAGTGGCGGGTAAATTTAAGGTCTGCTTGTAATCACTCATGTAAATCACTGTCCGTTGGTATTGGTTGATACCTTTAACAAAATGCTATTTTGATCAACCAGGTTTATAACTGTTTATTAATGATATAAAAATATTTTTCGGTGTTATGCTAATAAAAATTAGGCTAATGCTTGTTTTGCTTGTTCACTGTCAACTTTGATTTGTGTAGTAAGCGCCTCGAGACTATCAAACTTTATAACAGGCCGTAATTTTTTCTTAATAATAACTTCAATACACTGGCCATATAAGCCCTGATCAAAGTCAAACAAATGTACTTCTAATTGTTGCCTTACGCCAGCAACTGTTGGCCTAGCCCCTACATTGGCGACGCCTTTAAATTGCCCCGTACTGGTATTTACCATCACCGCAAAAACACCACTTAGTGGTGAAACTCGCCTTTTCAGTAGCACGTTAGCGGTCGGAAACCCTAACTGACGGCCACGCTTGTCACCATGAAAAACTCGGCCAATGATAGAATACTCGCGCCCTAGCATTTGTTTAGCACTGGCCAGATCATCATGCTCTAATGCCTGTCGAATTGCCGTAGAGCTTATTCGGCAATCGGCCATTTTGTAACTTGCTGTATCTGAAACAGCAAAACCTAGCTTTTGCCCAGCCTGACAGAGCATGGGAAAGTTGCCTTGTCTATTTTTACCAAAATGAAAATCATCGCCAACAATAAGATGCTTAATACCTAATTTTTCAACCAATAAGTGTTCGATAAAATAGTGCGCACTTTGTTGAGAAAACTTAATGGTAAAATTAACACAAATAAGTCGTTGCACCCCTAATTGCGCCAGTAAATTATATTTATCTCTAAGTCGACATAAACGAGCAGGAGCAGTATTCGGTGAAAATAACTCTTGTGGTTGGGGCTCAAAAACTAACACAGCTGCCACACAATTTAAGGCTTTGGCTTTACTGACTAAGGCTTTTATGACTTGCTGATGCCCTAAATGCACACCATCAAAATTACCAATAGTAAGTACACAGCCATGATCCTGTGGTCTTATGTTATGTATACCGCGAACTAACTGCATTAGTAACTATTCTGCCCTTCACTATGGTACTCAGTCGTACTAAATAACGATAAAAATCAGCAACCAATACCTAGATTGATAACCGGATAAAATTAAATCGACGAATTATATACCAGTGAGCATTAATAATCAGTAGTTGAGGTCGTTTATTTGGCTTATTTTTTATCATCAATGTGAGTCACTAAAATAACGAATCAACAAGCAAGCTTGAGATTGACTGTTTTCGAGTCTTTAATCGCAGAAAAATACGTTAAAAATGA
>JBELHN010000034.1:0-26357 GCA_042091395.1 Colwellia sp. | reverse complement strand
GCTTGAGATTGACTGTTTTCGAGTCTTTAATCGCAGAAAAATACGTTAAAAATGACAATTACCCCACTTCACTTGTTAGCCCATGGCTTTAATAAAAAATCTTTTAAGTAGCTAAAAAAATGAAAAACATGAAATATCAGCGTATTAGCTAGCCTTGATGATCAAATAATTAGACCCTCAAATCGGCTAATCTTATGCCAAGTAAAAAAAGCATCGTCACATAACTTAGCCCACCGACGATAATACACAAGCCAAGTTGTTGTACCTGAGCACTAAAGCTTAGGGTTAACCATGTGGCAAAATCACCAGAGAGCGTATAAACAATTCCTGCCATCACCACGGCACTTACAACTAGTTTACTAATAAATATGAGCGTATTAGTAGATAAGGCGTAAATACCTTGGGCTTTTAAACCTCGATACAGCAACCAAGCATTGAGTGTTGCCGACAAACTGGTTGCTAACGCTAAACCTACATAGCCTAAAAAAGGCGCTAACATCAAATTAAAAGCCATATTAGCTACCATGGCTTTAATGCCTATTTTTACCGGCGTTTTGGTATCTTGACGGGCATAATAGCCGGGCGCTAAAATTTTAATGAACATAAAACTTAACAGCCCTGATAAATAGGCAAATAATGCCATAGATACGCGAACAACTTCCTCGGCGTTAAACTCACCACGCATAAATAACACCATAATAATGGGTTGTGCCAACACCATTAAGCCGGCGAGCGCCGGCCAACCAAATACGCTCACCACTTTAATTCCCCAATCAAGGGTAGATTTAAATGCTAAAGGGTCATTTTTGTTATGTAATTTTGCAAGGCTTGGCAAGACGACAGTGGCAATACCAATACCAAATAACCCCAGAGGAAATTCTAACAAACGATCAGCGTAATATAGCCAGCTAATAGAGCCCGTTATTAAAAAACTCGCGATTAAAGTATCAAACAACAAATTAATTTGAGTAACAGAAACGCCAAATAATGCTGGCACAATTAGGGTTCGAATTTTACTAACCCCTGGACTGTGCCAAGACCACTTGGGCTTGACTAACATTCCAGCTCGATAGAGAAATGGTAACTGAAATAAAAACTGAATTAAGCCACCTAAAAAAACGCCCCAAGCAAGAGCATGCGCTGGACTTTCAGTATAAGCGCCACCATAGATAGCCATCACAATAATCGCGACGTTGAGCAGTACAGGCGTAAATGCCGCAACAGCAAAGCGCCCTAAGGTGTTTAAAATGGCGCCCGATAGCGCCGTTAAACTAATAAACCAGAGGTAAGGAAATGTGATCGCTAACAAGTTACTGGCTAACGTAAATTTTTCTCCTCCTGCTTGCCCTTGATACCAATCAACGAACCAGCCAAAACCAAACAGCATCACGATCAAAGGGGATGCTAGCATGCCAAATAAGGTGACTCCGGTAACAATCACTCCCAAAGTACCTGATACTTGTGCAATGAGCATCCTTGTTTGTTGTTGTTTGTTTTCACTACTTTGCTGCTCAGCCTCTTGCTCATCTTTGACCTGATATTCACTTAAAACTGGTACAAAGGCCTGTGCAAATGCACCTTCAGCAAATATCCTGCGCAAAAAATTAGGGATTTTATTAGCAAATAAAAACACATCTGCCATTAAACCTGCTCCCATGATGTTGGCAATCACCACATCTCGAATTAATCCAAGCACTCTTGATATTAAGGTCATGGCGCTAACAATGACACCAGATTTAATTAATTTGTTACTCAAAAAAAATCCCTTATCCAATACCCTAGCTGTTCAAAAAACACGCAAACAATACAACTAAAAAGCAACCAATACAGTATTCACGTAAATAATCTCTATTATGTGATGATTTTAACCATTTAAACAATGTATACTTAATCTGTTCACAACAAGTTTTGTTTTAATGGCAGGTAATATTGCCCTTAATCAGCATCTTATTTTTTTTAATTGCTTTATTAAGCTGAATCAGCAAATAAAACAATTAAAATATTTGACAAGCAGCTAAAAAAAAGGCATATTTCGTCGCCTTAAATTTAAGCTTATAATCAATCTTTTAGGAGATCACCTTGGCTAACTCAAAGCAAGCTAAGAAACGCGCAGGACAATCTGAAAAGCGCCGTCAACATAATGCAAGTCGTCGCTCAATGATGCGTACTTTACTAAAAAAAGTACTATCAGCTATTGAAGCTGGTGACAAAGAAGTAGCAACGAAGGAATTTGCTGCTGCAACACCTATTCTAGACCGTTACGCAAGTAAAGGCCTTATTCATAAAAACAAAGCAGCTCGTAGTAAGAGCCGTTTAAACGCTGCAATTAAAGCACTTTAAATTGCTGCGTTAACTATGATGAAATAAGCTTTACCACTCTTCTGGTTTAGTAAAGTTTAGAAAAAAACCGACTTAAGTCGGTTTTTTTATGCGTAAAATTTATTATTCAATCGTTAAGGTGGGTGAACTGGGGTTTACTTGTTAAAGTTTTACATCGAATTCAAGTTTGAGATAATAACCTGCGTGATAAAACTGTAAGTAGTTTTTAAAAAGTATGAACTGCTCGCTATTGTGTGCAATTCCCAGCAAAAATATACCAAGCAAAAAAAACGCTTATCGACATCAATCAATAAGCGTTTCTAATAAAAGTCTATATAACCACAAAGCAGTTACACACCACAATAGTTAACACAAACTACACGAGATAACCTCAACTCAACTCAATTCAATTCCATTCAATTCAATTCAATAAAGGTATTTACCCTATTGAGTAAAAACCAAGGTCACTGAACTGCAACAGTTAGCTTATCGCTTTACTTAACGCTAAGCTAGCAAGTTAGAAACAAAATTCATCCTCAGCCAATGCCATCATCGATTCTGCACCGTTTTTAACACAGGCTGCATGACCTGCAGCACGCGGCAGTATACGTTGGAAATAGAAACGCGCTGTGGTTATTTTTGCTTGATAAAAGGCTTGCTCAGATGAGCCCTCAGCCAGTTTTTGTTGTGCAACTCTAGCCATCTTAGCCCAAAAGTAGGCAAGCGTTAAATAACCAGAATACATTAAGTAATCAACGGAAGCAGCGCCAATTTCATCGGGGTTTTTCATGGCTTTTTGACCTATTAGTTCAGTCATTTCTTGCCAATCAGCACCAAAACTCATCATCGGTTGAATGAACTCTAACATAGCAATATCTTTACTATTTTCTAGGCAAAATTTACTGATATCACTAGCAAATGCCTTTAGAATTTGACCTTTAGAGCCCAGTATTTTTCTCGCTAATAAATCTAATGCCTGAATACCTGTTGTGCCCTCATAAATACAACTAATTTTGGTGTCACGCATCAGTTGCTCCATACCCCATTCTTTGATATAGCCATGTCCACCAAACACTTGAACACCATGACTGGTACACTCTAAACCCAGCTCAGTTAAAAAAGCTTTGGCAATAGGCGTTAATAGGGCTAGCTGTTGTTCAGCATTTTCTTTCTTTATGTCACATGTGCTGGCATGACCAATATCAACCAGTTGTGACAAATAAGCGGTTAGTGCTCTGCCGCCCTCAGCAATTGATTTTTGAGTTAACAGCATACGGCGAACATCAGGATGAACGATGATTGGATCTGCAGGTCCATCAGGGTTTTTAGGGCCAGATAAAGAACGCATTTGTAAGCGATCTCTAGCATAAGCTAATGCCCCTTGAAAAGATGCTTCGGCAGCAGCCACACCTTCAATAGCAACACCAAGTCGTGCCGCATTCATGAAAGTAAACATGCAATTTAATCCACGGTTAACCTCCCCGATTAAATAGCCTTTAGCACCATCAAAATTGATAACACAAGTTGCATTAGCATTAATGCCCATTTTATGCTCAATGGAGCCACAATTAACGGCATTACGATCACTTTTCTCTCCTGCCTCAGTGACATTAAATTTAGGTACAATAAACAGTGATATTCCCTTATTTCCTGGGGGTGATCCTGGAATTCTAGCAATAACAATATGCACAATATTTTCAGACAAGTCATGTTCACCGGCAGAAATAAATATTTTTGTACCTGTTAATGCATAACTGCCGTCTTCATTAAGCTCTGCCTTTGTTCTTAGCATGCCTAAATCAGTACCACAATGTGGTTCGGTTAAGCACATAGTTCCTGTCCAACTGCCTTCAACAAGTTTGGGCATAAACTGCTGTTGCTGTTGTTTACTGCCATGGGCTTCGATAGTCGCCAGTGCGCCATGACTTAAACCCGGGTACATGGCAAAGCTATGATTGGCACTAGAAAATAATTCATTGATAGAGGTGTTGAGAGAATGCGGTAAGCCTTGACCACCAAATTCTAAATTTTGTGCGAGTGTTGGCCATCCACCTTCAACATATTGTTGATAGGCTTCTTTAAAACCATCGGGGGTAATGACCTCACCATTTTTCCATGTACAACCTTGAGCATCCCCACTTTGATTAATGGGAGCAATAACCTGTTCTGTAAATTTTGCTGCCTCGCTAATAATAGCGTCAACCATATCTAAACTAGCATCTTCATAACCTAAATCTTGATAATGTTGATCACAGTCAAGTAACTCTTGCATTACAAATTTAATATCTCTTATGGGGGCTTTATACTCTGGCATGACATACTCCGATGTTTAATTTTTATAATTTGGATCACCTACTGAATCGAGGTCTGACCAGTAGGGAGTGCATTAATTAAATCATGTTATTCACTTTTTTTACATAGTAAAAAACCAATATATCTTGCACATATGATGACAACGTTTTTTTATGGAAATAAAAGATATGCGCTTAAAAAAGTTAATTTATTGTTTTTAATAAAAATAAGTTGAAGTATTAGCGCTAAGAATCCCGTACTAGATACTGTTTTCATAACTTTTTTGTAAACTTTCAGGCCTATATATAATAAAAAAAGCTTAGTGATTAACTCACTAAGCTTTTTAAAAAACAAAACAATCATTGTTATTCAGCTGGCTAACATTAACTCCTGGTCTTAACCTGACTCTCAGCGCTGAATAGGCAAACTGACCATTAACTTTAAACATTAACTTTAGCCATTAACTTTAGCCATTAACTCTAAAAGTTAACTCTAGCTCATAACTTGGCGCATCAATTTTACTTTACACATATAACTCATTAATCAATCTAATTTTTTAAAGAGAGTGATGCAGTAACTGAACAGCCATCATGATAACTGTAGCTAAATAACAATTCAGTGTTTGCTTACCACTAATACTATATTGCTATGTATAAGTTCTGTATTAGCACTGAGGTAATGAATACACTAGTCACTGTAATTGTTGTTTTGTGATTCTAAATAAGCAAATACAGTCGTAAAGGCTTGTTCTTGAAATTGCTTTAAACCGGTATCACGAAAATCTATATCGATCTGACTTCTTGCTAATTCTTTTTTGATAAAAGTACTGGCAAGTACTTCAACTTCCAACGCATCAATTAATTGAATAGCAGCCTCAATTTTAAAACCAATAGGACCACCTGAAAACTTGCCTTTAAGTGCTCTACCTTTTATTTGCACATGGGTCACTTGGTAATCTTCCATGAGTTTAGCAAAGGTAAATTGAAACTTTTTCATTTGCTCAGCATCACCAGCATTATCAAGGCTAATTTTTTGTACGCGAGTATGAGGGATGTCATACAGGTTGTTTTCTTTTGACATGATGCAAATAATTGCCTCATTACTCTTAATCTCTACGCCGCACGCTTTCATATAATGACCCTACTTAACAAATTTTGGCTATTATATACTGATTAATTGTCAAACTATACAAGCAAGTCGTTGTGTGTTGCTACATAAAATTAAAAGGCTCTAGAACTTTATAAAGTTTATGAGTTATCATCTCAATAAATCACAATGAGAATTATGTTAATGGAAAGAGTGTGTGTAATAACAGGTGGTAGCTCAGGTATTGGCTTAAGTATTGCCAAACTGTTTGTTGATAATAATTATCGCGTCTTTAATCTTGATATTATGGCTTCAGCCATTGGCGAATTTTGTCATTGTGATGTCAGTAACGTTACACAAGTGCGGCAAGTTATTGCAACGATAGCGGAGCAACACACTATTAATGTATTGGTTTCAAACGCTGGTGTTCATTTATCTGCAACAATCGAGCAAACCAATGAAGCTGAACTTGATCGCGTATTTAACCTGAATGTTAAAGGCGCTTATGCCGCTATCAGTGCAGTATTGCCGTCAATGAAAAAAAATAGAGATGGCGCCATTATTGTCATGTCATCTGATCAAGCTTTAATCGCTAAGCCTAATTCTTTTGCTTACAATTTAAGTAAAAGTGCATTAGCTTCAATGGCTAAAACCACCGCTCTTGATTACGCTAACTTTAATATTCGCGCCAATGCAGTGTGTCCAGGTACCATTGAAACCCCCTTGTATCATCAGGCTATTGCTCAATATTGTACCAAGTCGGGGGCTGATCCAACTGAGGTGCACCAACAAGAGGCCAATTTACAACCCTTACAACGACTTGGTCAGCCCGAAGAAGTCGCTGAATTGGTTTTATTTTTAGCGTCTGACAAAGCAAAGTTTATTACTGGCAGCCTACAAGTCATCGATGGTGGTTATACCGCACAATAGTCAGAGTAAAGTATATTAGTTGCGGCAAGTTGGCCCTCGCTAAAATTTAACTGGGCTTAATGATTAATTATTACTGCCAGTGATGCTGTTGACTAACTACTGTTAAACAATGAAAAAACAAGGCAACGTCGGCTCTGTGCTGCCTAAACAAAATGTCATAAATTTATGGGTTAATTACTATGTCGCTCCGTATCATTGATCCACACTTACATTTTTTTAAACGCAATCAAGGTAATTATCACTGGTTAGATTCTGCTAATCCACCTTTTTGGCCAGATAAACACAGACTTCAACGTGACTTCTCGCTTACTGATATTGATTTTACATCCTTACCTACTGAGCTGAAGAACACCTCTTCTAATGAAGGTTTTGAGCTAGCAGGTTTTGTGCACATCGAGGCTGGTTATGACAACGTTAAACCATGGCGAGAACTTCAATTTTTGCAGGCGTTAATCAAGAAGAACCCGCTAACGTTAAAAAGTAGAACCATCGCCTCCGTAAATTTATTAGATGAGCCCAAATTGTTTAAGCAAACATTAACAAGGTTGCAGCAATATCCAAGCTTAATTGGCGTGAGGCACCTACTTGATGAGCAAGCTTTACCAATTTTAACCGCGCAAAATAGTCAACTAAATTTAGCAAGCATTAACGACCTTTCAGGCTTTATCTTTGAATTACAGCTGCCCCTCGCCGGTAAATACGCCAATGACATTATGCCCATGTTACTTAAAACCCTGAGTCAATATCAGCAGTTACGCTTTATTATAAATCATGCAGGTTTTCCGCCTTTGGCTCTTAGAGGAACAGCTGGGCGACAGTGGCAAAAAAATATGGCCGCCTTAGCTAACTTTGACAACGTGTTTGTTAAGTGTTCGGGGGCAGAAATGGTTGCCAGAGATTATCAAATGCCGTGGTTTACAGAGGTTGTGGCTGATTGCATCAAGGTATTTTCAATCAGCCGGGTAATGCTAGCGAGTAATTTTCCTTTGTGCTTACTGAGTAATAAAACCTACCGTCAATACTGGCAAGACGTAATCGCATCGCCCATCATAAAACATAGCAGTACAGAGCAAAAAAATGCATTACTGCATGATAATGCTCTGCGTATTTATCAACTTTAACGCTTAATGAATGGCAGGAGTATAAATAAAACCTTAACCTTGATGTTTTTCTACTTATCTTGGTAAGTGATGTAAATGCTTTACAGGGCTTTTACTTAATTACCACATGAGGTGATTTCTTCACAACGGCATCATTGAGTTCAATGCCAATTCCAGGCACCTCAGTGACTTCAAAAAAACCGTTCACCGGTTGTGGATCTTGCAAGCACAGTTCGCGGTTCCAGTCTTTAATCGCATAAGTGTGATGCTCATGAATTAAAAAATTAGGAATGGCGGTTTCTAAATGCAAAGAGGCTGCGGTTGCCACTGGCCCACCACAAACATGAGCTTGAACACGTATGTCGTATACGTCGGCATAATCACACACTTTCTTGGCTTCAGTGAAACCTCCACACAAACCCACATCGGGTTGTAACACATCTATACTTTGATCTTCAAAATAAGGTCTTACATCCCAACGGTGATATAAACGCTCACCACCGGCAATAGGTACATTGACATTATCAGACACTTTTTTATGCACTGCAGGGTTTAAATAATTCACAGGCTCTTCGTACATCATACAGCCAACCTCTTCAACTACACGCCCCATTTGAATAGCCGACGCTGCTCCCATTAAGGAATGTGATTCAAAAATAATATCAACATCATCACCCACAGCATCACGAATAGCGCGTAATCTATTACCAAACAGGCGCATTTGTGGTTTAGTAAACAGCTTAGTGCGATCAAAAGAAGAACTACCATCGGCGCTATAAACGATGGGATCAACTTTTACGGCATCATAGCCCTGTGCTATGGCTTTTAATGCGGCTTCGGCATACTGCTCAGGCTCTATTAATTTATTAATTTCACTGTCCCAATCAAACTGTAATTGGCTGGCATAGGTACGTAATTTGTCATTAACTTTACCCCCGAGCAATTGATAAACCGGTACACCAAGAGCTTTACCTTTTATGTCCCATAAAGCCGTATCAATAGCACTCATTGCTGAATAAAGAACGGGACCGCCACCTAAGCCCCAGAAGCTCTCACGTAACATGCGTGACCACAATAATTCAGTATTAAAGGGGTTGAAGCCAATGAGTACCGCTTCACTAATTTCTTTGATCATGGCTGCCGCTGCACTGTGCCCCCAGTCGTAAGCTAAACCAGCTTCACCAACACCGGTAATGCCCTCATCGGTATAAATACGCACGAACACAGGGTTCCACGCCGTTCGTTTTGGGCAATGGATATCAAACACTTCAACATGGGTAATTTTCATAAATTTCTCAATTATTGTCAGGAGAGTTTAAGCAAAGCTTACAATGCTTTATCGCAGTATGTATTGTTAACCGTTATAATATGGGTACATAAAACAGCGTATGATGCAAAGATTAATGGTATTAACTGCAAAGTAAAAAGACCAAAATGAGCTAATTAATAACCCTATTAATTAACCTAAGCGTTTTGGGTTACTGGATTACCCTAGTTACTGAGCAAAACTTGGGTCACTTCGATAAACACGGCGCAGCATAGCTGGCCAAGCTTTTTGACCACCTGTTTCACCTGAGTGAACAATCGTTGCTTGAGCTTTAATACCGTCAATAATACTTTGTGGGGTATAAATAGGTGTCATGCCAGATGCCTTAATTTGCAACTGTATTTCACAAGCACGCGTTAAATCATACATGTGCATAAACGCATCACCAATGGTTTTACCTAGGGTTATTGCGCCATGATTACGAAGCAACATAAAATTTTTGTCAGCTAAATCAGCTTTTAATCGAATTTTTTCAGCGTCATTCACGGCCAACCCTTCATAATCATGATAACTCATCGAGGCTAATGCAAACATCGAATATTGGCTTAAAGGTAACAAGCCTTCCTCAACACTGGCGACGGCTACTGTTGCATTAGTATGAAGGTGCAACACACAGGCCTCTTCATGTCTAGCTTCATGAATTGCGCTGTGAATAGTTAAGCCTGCTGGATTAATTTTAAAGGGGCAATCTTTATCGATGATATTACCGTCGATATCTATTTTAACTAAATTTGAAGCCGTTATTTCTTCAAAAGCTAAACCAAACGCATTAATCAATAGGTGTTCTGTGCCGGGAATGCGTGCCGTTACGTGAGAGTGAATGAGATCATCCCAACCGTGAAGATGCAGCAAGCGATAACAAGCGGCTAGGTCAACTCTTACTTGCCACTCTTCGGTTGACACTTTATTTTTTAAATCTGGTTGAGGAATGCGCAACATTGCCGTTATTCACTTTATTTTAAAAAGTTTATTTTACCTGAGGAGTAGGAAAAAAATAAAGCGCTTTATAGCATGGCTTTTATAATAGCGGCAATTAATAAGACAAAAACCAATATTGGAATGATTTTACTGTACGTTTTTTGTTGTTTTTCACTCATGGGTTTGGCAAACCTTTCACCTAAAACCACCATTAAAAACACAACAAAAAACACACAAGCAAGTATAATAATTAGGGTCATTTTTTTCTCTTTAACATAGTTTTAGATACCCAGTTTAAACAAAATCAATTACCATACACAAGTGTACAATTTATCATGTAGTACCGTTATGCAAAAAACCGATAATTTTTATCAAAAACGTCGTTTTATTATTAAGTTAGGCAAAGCTTTACATAAGCTTGGCTCTACTGCATATCGTCTTGAGGATAGTTTATTATCTATCGCAAGGTTTTTAGATATTCGTGCCTCTTTTATTATAACACCAACAGCCTTGACCTTTATTTTATCTGATGATGAAGATGATCAGCAATATAACCACCTAGTCAGGGTTAGCCCTGGCGACATAGATCTTGGTTCTCTCGCTAGAATTGACGAGTTAGTCGATGAATTAATTAGCGGCCAACGTACCCTCGAAGAAGCCATAGATCGTCTAGCAGAAGTCAAAAACAAACCCGCTCCCTACGGTACTTTATTATCATTTCTCGCTTTTGGTGCCTCAAGTGGGGCCTTTGCCATGTTAATGAATACCAGTTGGCATGATGTATTTTGGGCAACCATTTTAGGTTGGGTGAGTTGTATGTTTGTTCTGTGGGCAGAAAGGTCACGTCGAATGTCTGACTTACTTGAACCAATTTCAGCCATCACCGCATCATTATTGGCCTCCGCGATCTCAATTATTGACCCAAGTATCAATATCCCTATGGTGATTCTTTCTAGTATTATTGTATTTATTCCTGGTCTGTCTTTAACCGTTGGCTTATCAGAGCTTGCTGCACGTCACTTAATGTCGGGGACTGCCCGAATTATGGACAGTATCATGGTGTTATTTAAACTTTATTTTGGTGCGGTATTAGGCATGGCTTTGGGTAATTTATTATGGGGGCAAGTGCCCTTTGTTCACCCAGATACTATGCCTGTTTGGACGTCATGGGTAGCGGTAACTACCTTATCTGCAAGCTTGGTTATTCTTTTTAAAGTGAGATTAAAAGACGCACCTTGGGGCATGATTGCTGGCTATTTAGCGTTTGGAGTGAGTGTATGGGCAAGTAGCTACCTAGGTATTGCCTTAGGCGCTTTTGTTGGAGCCTTTGCATTAGGTCTTTATAGCAATTTATTTTCTCGGATAATGAACTTACCGTCGAGTATTGTTAGATTGCTAGGCTTGGTTGTTTTGGTGCCGGGTTCGAAAGTATATATAGGCCTAAATAGCGCAGTATCAGGGCAAAACATGGTGAATGTTCCAGATCTTGGCTCCCAAACTTTTTTAATTTTTATGTCACTTGTCGCCGGCATTATTTTTTCAAATGCGGTATTACCTCATGGTAAAACCTTATAAGTTTATTTTGTTAAACCTGCACTTGATAGCAAAATGAGATCTGGGAATACTAACTGAATCACAAACTCACTGATTGAATAAAGGTTATGATAAATTTCATCCCTATTATTTAACTTTTAAAAAAAACTGCTATAGCCTTTGAATGACTGCTGTAAATAAAGATAAATAGCTCTTTAAAAATACGTGCAAGCAAACTTCACCTCGGAAATTTGTTATTAAATTGTACAAAAACGCTAACTCATTAATATTACTGAATAACAATGTTATTGATAATTGTTATCATTAACACTATAATATTAAGCAAGTTAATAATTACTTTTTGAGAGTTTAGAGTTTTATGTACGTTTGTATTTGCAACGGTGTTACTGATACCCAAATTGAAGCTGCTGTAGACAATGGCGCAGAAACCATGAAAGAACTTCATAGTGAGTTAGGGGTTGGTTCACAGTGCGGTAAATGTTGCCAATGTGCAAAACGTGTACTGAACACAAAACTACTTAAAATCGCTGAACCACAACTTCAAGTAGCTTAATTTTAAAATCTAATATAATTAAATTATTTACTCCATCATTGACTGTAAATAATTTTCAATCCCCGCGTGCGCTATGATATGTTGTTGCGACTCTATCCAATCTATTTGTTGCTCAACATTTTCGAGTAAATCCTCCGCCAAATCACGACTAATATAATCTTTAACTTTTTCACTTTCAGCAATCAAAGATTGTAATGATTTACGTGATACATACTCTAAATCCATGTTAGATTGCATCATCTCTGCGGTATGCTCTCCTATAAACAACCGACCCAAATCTTGTAGATTTGGTAAACCCTCAAGAAACAAAATACGTTCGATAAGTGAATCGGCATGTTTCATTTTTTCAATAGAAATCTTATAGTCAGCTTTGTTAAGTTTTTCTAAGCCCCAGTTTTTATACATTCGAGCATGTAAGAAATATTGATTAATTGCGACAAGTTCAACGGCTAAAGCGCCATTAAGCAGCGCTAAAATGTTTTTATTACCTTGCATAACAACTCTCCTTAATCAGCTAAATGTTGACCCATATACGATTGGATATAATTTTGTAAGCCAATTTTATCAATCAGGCCTAATTGTTTTTCTAACCAATAAACATGATCTTCCTCTGTATCAAATAATAGCTTCTCAAGCATTTCACGACTTTGGTAATCACCCTCACTTTCACACAAGGCAATACTTTCTTTTAGAGCTGTTACAACTTCCATTTCAAGTACTAAATCATTTTTAAGCATACTGGGAACATCATTACCAATAAGCAAATCTCTTCTGTCTTTTAAATTAGGGGTTCCCTCTAAAAACAAAATACGTTTAATAATTGCGTCTGCGTGAGTTATTTCTTCCTGCATCTCATGATCGAGTTGTTTACAAAGTTTATCTAAGCCCCAATCCTCATACATTCGAGAGTGAATAAAATATTGATCTATCGCTGCTAATTCATTGTGTAACAGGCTATTTAAGCTTGCTATGATTTTTGGATTACCTTGCATGATGTACTCCTAGGATTGATTTGATTGAACAGTAAATTAAAGTTAGTCTAGAGTTACATTTTTATCTAGTAAAAACCTTATAAAATTGTTACTAAGTATATATTTTATAAGTGAAAACTATTTTCATTTACATTGCTTTTTAGACTTAATCATAACTTTTCAACGATACAAGCGACGGCGATGAAAGCTGCAACATTAAGAGAGAAAAACTTGTGCTGAGGATCCCACAGAAATTCTAAAGCGCTAACTGACAAACGACGAAATAGTCGACTTTTTCTCACAGGGCTTAGACTTTAATTTTATTTAGCCATCTAAACCTCTAAAAAATTGCAAAATATAACAAATCAAGATACATTAAGGCTTTCAGCTTTTGAGTTACCGAAGATGGTTAAAGTCCATCACTGTACCCGCAACTGTGAATGAATCGGTATTTTGCTAACACCAAGCCCTGATTCAAAGTCAGATAGCTAGCTCACTAAGCATACGCTTATAACCGTGCGGGAAAACACGCTATTTATTTATGTCTACACTGATCAATGTCTCCCAGTTAAGCTGGCAGATAGAAAATAAATACATCCTTAATAATATTAGTTTTGAGGTTTGCAAAGGCGAAATAATAGGTGTTATTGGCCCAAATGGTGCTGGAAAAACATCACTACTTCGCTGTTTGACCAATCAAAACAATATACTTAATGATAAAAATTTACGTGGCAGTGTTTACTTAAATAAACGTAACTTAACCTCCTATTCAAGCAAGCAAATAGCTAAACACTTTGCGGTTGTTATGCAAAAAAATGAGATGATTTTTGCACTCTCAGTCAACGATGTCATGAAAATGGGGCTTTTACCCCATAAATCACTATTTGCTTTTGACAACGACCGTGACAAAGCACAAATAATATTAGCCTTAGGCAAAGTAGGGCTGAAGCATGCCATTAATCACAAATTTAGTGAGCTTTCGGGCGGTGAACAACAACGCGTATTAATTGCTCGCTCTATAGTTCAATCAAGCCAAGTTTTAATTCTTGATGAGCCAACAACTCACTTGGATGTATATTATCAGCATCAAGTGCTTCAACTGGTAAAACAACTTAACCTTACGGTGATAATGACCGTTCATGATCTCAATTTAGCCAGTTTATATTGCCAACGTTTACTTTTGCTAGATCATGGTAAACTGCTTGCCGACGGCTCACCAACTGAGGTTCTTACCCCTTCTCGATTGCAAGAAGTCTTTAGCCTGCCTTGCCAACAGAACATCGACCCTGTCAATGGTGCAACACAAGTGACTTTTTATTTACCTGAGCAAGAACCTTTTTGTAAACAAGCTGTGGTGGTTACTCATGACTAAGCTAGCCGTTACTTTTACAGCACTGAGTATTTTAACGTTATTGTCTGTTATCACTGCCATAACCTTTGGTCCAGCCAGTATTAATAGTTCGGAATTGATAAATTGTTTAGTGGGCTCATGCGATAACACCATCACGAACACTGTACTTTGGCAAGTGCGTATTCCAAGGGTGTTAGTGGCACTAGTGGCTGGCATGGGTCTAGCTATTGCTGGTGCTATATTACAAAACTCCACCAGAAATCCGCTAGCTGACCCTTACCTTTTTGGTATTGTTTCAGGAGCAGGTCTAGGTGCAACGATTGCGAGTATTGCTCTGGCAGATAGCTTAACTGTCGCGCTGCCGCTAGCAGCTTTTTTAGGGGCTTTATTTTCAATACTGATTGTCGTGTTCATAGCAAAAATATTACAGCGGATGGAGCAACTTCTACTCGCCGGTGTTGCAGTCTCATTCATGCTAGCGGCTATTACGCAATTTATCTTGTATTTTGGTGAGCCTTTTGCGACGAATCGGGTCATTTTTTGGCTTATGGGAAGCCTAGCACGCGTAGAGATGCTTAATTTTTATGTCATTGCCTTTGTACTTGCTGTGGTTATTATCAGCGTTATTGCCCTTCATAGACAAATTGACGCACTCTTACTCGGCGATGATAGTGCCAGTAGTTTAGGGGTAAATGTTGATAAACTTCGCTTATTAATGCTCGGGCTATGCGCCGCATTAACTGCCACGATTGTTGCTTATTGTGGTGGTATTGGTTTTGTTGGTTTGATGATACCCCATATTGTCAGGCACCTCATTGGCGTAACTAGCCTTAAACTCATACTTGGTAGTGGACTTATCGGTGCAATATTTTTAATTTGGGTTGATGTGATTGCGCGATCATCTCTGCCACACGCAGAAATCCCCATTGGTATTATTACTTCCGCATTGGGCAGCCTATTTTTTTTATTTATTCTGTATCGCTCACGCGTAATAGTCTAAATATTTAACCCTAACTTATAAAAGCAGTAGAGATAATCTAATGACTGATAAAAAGATAACTGATACCGACCTAGCTAATAAACACAAAGCGAGAATGCAAAAGCTAAAAGCAAAGGTCGATTCTCGTATTGACGATGCTACCGATGAAAAAGGCTTACTTATTGTTATTACCGGAAATGGTAAGGGTAAGAGTACTTCCGGTTTTGGTACCGTTGCGCGTGCCGTTGGTCATGGTCTTAATGCCGCTGTTGCTCAATTTATTAAAGGCACTTGGGCATGTGGTGAACGACAATTGCTCGAAAATGCCGGGGTTACATTCAGTGTCATGGGTACAGGTTTTACGTGGAATACCCAAGACAAAGAAAAAGACATTGCTGCGGCTAAAGCCGTTTGGATAAAGTGTAAAACGTTACTTAAAGATACCAATATTGATCTTGTTTTACTTGATGAGATGACCTACATGCTCTCCTATAAGTACCTTGATTTAGATGAAGTGATTGAGGTGATAACGAGCCGACCTAAACACCAGCATGTTATTATTACCGGGCGCGCCTGTCATAAAGCAATTATCGACTTAGCTGATACCGTCAGTGAGGTGCAATCAATCAAGCATGCCTTTGATAATGGCATAAAAGCGCAAAAGGGTATTGACTGGTAATAGCTAGGTGTTGACGCACTTTTCAGTACGTAATTTTTATATCTTTTTTTTCACTGCATTTGTCATTTAACAGTACAGACTATATGAAACCAACTTACTTAATTTTTACACTAGCGTTAATAAGCATAACTTCGCTGGCACAAACATTAACACCTAAAAAGCCTAGTATTATAGCCCTTTCGCCACATATTGTTGAAATGCTTTATGATATTGGCGCTGGTGAGCAAATTATTGGTACAACCTCCTATGCTGATTATCCAGAAAATGCTAAAAATATTGCTAGGATAGGTAACCATGCTCGCATACAAATAGAGCGAGTTATAGAGTTACAACCAGATCTTATTATTGCCTGGAAAGGTGGCAGCCCCAGTGATGATCTCGCCAGGTTAGCTCAACTTGGTTTCACTATTGTTTACTCGCAACCCGATACCTTTGAAGATATTGCCCTTGAATTGCGTAAATTTTCTGTACTCGCTGGACACCGAATAAAGGGAGAAAAAGTCGCTAAAGCTTTTGAAAAAAACTTAGCTGACATTAAAAAAACTTATCAACTCAAAAGCAAAATCTTAGGTTTTTATGAGCTTTGGTCAAGGCCACTCACTACCGTTGCTAAGGACAGTTGGCCTCAGCAATTTTTAACGATTTGCCAAGTCAGTAACCCTTTTAAACAGGCATCGACACCCTACCCTCAAATTAATATTGAACAAGTTCTGTCAGCCTCAGTGCAAGTCATTATTCAGCCAGTATCAAGTAATCAAAAACAACGAGAAGGGTTTAACTGGCAAGATTGGCCGATGATTCCTGCTGTTGCTAATAAGCACATCATTCAACCTAATGCTGATGCTATGCATCGCATGACCATTAGAAGTTTAAATGCTCTCGAAGAATTATGCCAAGCAATTGATAATACCCGTAATCAATTACTAGCTAGCGACATAGCCTATAAAGTCGACGTGTGAAGCAAATGATAACCACAGGCAAACAATGTAGAAGCACCCACCTTATCGATTTACTTTGTTGTAAAGTATCACTATCGATAGTGCTATTTGCTGTTTGCAATATACTGTTAGGTAAGACACTCAGTGCACAAGAATTGCCAGTTAACACCCAGCAAAATAACGACAGTATTGAAGTGATTAAGGTTGTTAATAGCCACGAATTTGCTCGTCATAACTACCAAGTCATCCGCCGAGAAGAGTTTATTCATAGCGCTCAAAATTTATCCGATATTCTTAGCCAAGTGAACGGTATTCAAATCAGGAAGATCAGTGGTGTTGGTAACCCTGTTTC
This sequence comes from Colwellia sp., assembly GCA_042091395.1. Lineage (GTDB taxonomy): Bacteria > Pseudomonadota > Gammaproteobacteria > Enterobacterales > Alteromonadaceae > Colwellia. The sequence goes on along the minus strand of JBELHN010000034.1, from coordinate 9,008 downwards.
TATCTCTATTCGCGGCTCTAGCGCCAAACAGGTACAATTTTATATTGATGGCCAATTAATTAATGATGGGCAATTTGGTGGTTTTGATCTGAACCAAATTCCCACAGAGCAAATTGAAACGATAGAAATCAGTAAAAGCCAAGCGTTAGGTACAGGTGCTACACCTATTGGCGGTGTTATCAGAATTAACACCTTTAATCCTGCTGAAGACACCAATAAAATAGCACTTTCCTTAGGCTCTTTTGGTTATCAAGAACTGGCGTTAATGCAAAACACCGCATTTAACGACCACAGCTTAGCACTGGGCGCTACTTATTTGGCCAGTGATAACGATTATGAGTACTTGGTGCCTTCGCCACTCAATGATCCCAATACCCCTGCCACTGAGCCATTGCTAAATAATGGTTTTAATAAGTTATCATTATTTATTAACGACAGTGCTCAACTAGGCCAACATCAATTACGCTCAAATATCTCATACAATAGCCAAGAAAAGGATCTCGCTAGCTATCGAACAAATTCGCCAAACAACAAGTCCTCGATTTCCTCTGATAAACTCAGGTATAGCTTAGAACACAACTGGATCAGCAATATTGATTACCTTGATACCCTAAGTACTGAGTTTTACGGAGAGCATACCGATGAAGATTACCAAGATCGTTTTTTCGAGACTAAACAAAGCCGTTCAAAATATGCAACACAAAAGCATCATATCAGTATAAAACCAAGCTTTACTTTGCCCAGTATTACCTTCAGTCCTTATTTAGATATTAGCAATGAAACGTTCAGTTCAATCAGTGAAGTTAACGGTGAGACTCAACAATGTAACGGTATTAGTGCTTGTGATTTAAAAGCAACACAACAACAATTTAATTTGGGTGGGCGTTTGTCTTGGTCCAGTCAATCATTACCACTGGCCAGTTATGTTTTATTTAATCGCTTAAGCGAAGACAATAGTAACACCTCATTAAATCAACCTAACAACAGTAAAAAAGTAACCAATAACGCCTATAACACGCAGGAGTTTGGTCTTAGCTATAACACCAAAACCATACAAAGTGCCCTGAATTGGAGTGATGGCGTAAGAACACCCACCATGTTTGAATTATTTGGTGACCGAGGCAGCTTCAAAGGTAACAGTAATTTATTACCCGAGGAGGCTGAAACATATTCTGCATCATTACATTATAAAGAAACGTTAGCGAGTATCGCGCTAAGTAGTACCATGGCGATTTACCATCAAGCAATGGACAATGCCATTGTTGCCGTATTTAATTCGAGTGGTACAGGTGGCTATAGAAATGTTAACAGTGCAAAAATTAAAGGCTTGGAGTGGCAATTAAGCAGCCAAATAACCAACGCGTTATCAATGTCAGTGCAAGTAAATTTACTTGATAGTAAGACTAATTCGGCTTTTGTAGCGTTTGATAATAAAAAATTGCCCGGTATTTACCACCAACAATACAGTGCTTCTTTAGATTATAAGTTTAACAATCGTTGGCAAATCAAAATCAACAGCCAGCTTGATAAAGGGCTTTATTTTGACCGCCCTAATATTTCGTCAGTATCCAATAAACGGGTAACCGATTTATCAGTGCAATGGCAATTAAACAACTACCGCATTAATTTCAACTGCGCCAATCTTTTTAATCAGGCATACCAAGATCTCGCTAACCGACCGGCTCAAGGTCGAAGCATACACTTAAAATTTTCAATAGAGGATATATAAATGTTAACTCCGTTTAAATCAAAACTGTTACCACTCAGTTTGTTGTTAGGTACAGCACTACTTTCTGGCTGTAATTCCGATGATAATAACGCACCAACTATTAGTGGTGATTTACAACCCGTAGTGGCTGAAAATACCCTTGAGGTTGGTCAATATACAGCCACCGATCCTGATAATGACGGCATTACGTTATCATTAAGCGGTAATGACAGTGAACTTTTTACCTTGTCACCCGCAGGTTTATTAAGTTTTAAGCTAGCCCCTGACTTTGAGGCAAGTGAAGGGGTGCTTTACAGTCTGACCATCACTGCAACAGACGACGGCAAGGGTCAACTTAGCAGCAGTATTGCAGTAAGTGTTGCTATCGGTGATGTCTTGGAGCCTACCGCATTAGCCGTAGTACAAACCGATGCACCCGATTTTTCTATTTCTGAGGTTGTGTACATTGATACTTCAGCACAGCAAGTTGAATCCGGTTATTACATCAAAGGTGCTTTCCAAGGCTATACAATAAGTAGTTATAAACAGGCGGTGTTCCATATTGGTCAATTTTTTATTGATACTATCGCTAAATATAATGCCGATGTTGCTGAAAATAGAGACACACTGGTTTGGGAATATTCAACCCAAGATGTAGATCAAGAACAAAGCAGTAACCCTTATACACTCGTTTCTTTAAATGACAGCAAAGCCTATTTAATCCGCTACGGCTCAAGTAAAGTATGGATTGTTAACCCGCAAGCAACCAGCAGTGAATCATTCAAAATTGGTGAGCTAGACTTGAGCAGTTACGATAATGAAAATAACACGCAAGGTACAGCTAACCCAGCAGCTGCAGTAATAAAGGACAATAAACTATTTATTGCCATGCAGCGCCAAGATGACAATTTTGTGCCAGGCTCTGCATATATTGCCGTATTTGATACTGAGACAGATCAAGAAATAGAGACGAACAGCAGCAGCGAAGACACTGTTAAAGGTATTCCTTTGGAAGGCGTTAACCCTTTACAAAATAGCTTAGTCGCTCACGGTGAACATGTCTTTGTAACGAGTGCTAGTAATTATTACGGCGACTTAAACTTAACATTAAGTCGCATAGAAACTATTAACGTTAATGATTACACATTGACCGAAGTATTAAACGCCAGCCATATCGAAAATAACGCTAACAATTATATTACATCAAGTGCAATTGTATCTGATGAGAAGGGCTATTTTTACACCACTGAACAATTCCCAGATTTCACATCGATTAGTACTCTATACGAATTCAACCCAAGCACAGGTGAAATAATCAATGCTAATGTCAATGAGTCAGGTACTGAAGCAATCAACTTTATTGGCGTGGACGCTGCAAGCTTCTTATGGGTAAGTGTCGCAAACCCCGAAGCACCTGGTATTGATGTGATCAATACAGAAAGCAATACGATGCAATTTAATCGTTTACCAACATTGCTAAATCCCAATAAAATCGAATTTCTTGAAGAGTAACCCCCACAATAAAAACATGTTTTTACTTCACTGATGTTTAAAGCCTGCACCGGCAGGCTTTTGTCGGTTAACCTCTACGTAATATTAATTACATGGAAAATAAGCCACCATCGAACTAACAAATCAGAACGATTACCTGAATCATGCGCCTACTCAAGTCTACGACACACAGCTCTATTAAAAAACGTTCTGAAAATACATTTATCCGGCTAGCGACCAGAGCAATTATTGTCAAAGATAAAAATATTCTATTACTTTACACCAAACGTTATCAGGACTATAGCCTCCCTGGTGGTGGCATAGAAGCTGAAGAAACACACCACGATGCCTTAACTAGAGAATTAAAAGAAGAAACGGGTGCTCGTAACGTTAAACATATTAAACCTTTTGGCCTATATGAAGAATTTAGACCTTGGCATAAACCAGGGTTTGCCATAGTTCACATCAAGTCATATTGCTATACATGTGTTATTGATGATGTTTTAGATAAACCTTCGCTTGAGCCTCATGAGATTAATAATGGCATGTCACCTACCTGGGTTAACATCCACCAAGCTATTGCTCATAACGAAAAAACGATAGCACAAAGCAGTAAAAAAGGATTATCTGTGGAACGTGAAACCTTTTTATTAAAGCGTATTGCCAACGAGTTATTATAAAAGTGACTATTTTTATTTTATCTACAATATCACCCTGTAAAATCCATTAATTTATCCTCAATACCGCAAACTGTAAAACTTTAGCTGATCTAGATGTGCGCAAGACTTTTTTGTTATATGCATAGAAGAGACATACTTTTATTTTAATTTTTATATTTGATAACATGTATAAAAAGCAATAAAAACTGAATAATTATAAAATTTTAATTTATTGTATTTTCTTAGTACCAAAAGCTTAGTTTACCCTTACGCAAAGTGATATATTTATTCATATAGAGTCTTTATTCTAACTACATAATATTATTCATTATTTACTGGTAACTATTTTAATTAAATTACTAATGGTTGTATGCAATAATGCTCAATAATTGTATTAAGCATTTAAAAAATAAAGATTATATCTTTATAAACTATTCTTTTGGCTTATTGAAATTAAAAGTAAATAAGGCCAAAATAAAGATTAATGTAAAAGTCTTAAAATTATAACCGCTGCAGCCTTGCCGAATAATAATTACATATATTTGCATTATTATTTATCTACGTTTATTCTTCTCTGCTGTTTAACAATATGCAAGATGCGCAATTTCGGAACTATTTATTGATGACACGTTATTTATTTGATAAAAATCAAGAATTTTCTAGCTGTGGTGTAGGCTTTATTACCAACAAACACAGTAAACAAAGTCATGATTTACTTGTTCACGCTCACCAAGCCCTTTGCATGATCCCACATCGCGGAGGAATGAGTGCAGAAGGTATTGGTGATGGTGCCGGTGTTAATATCGACTTATCGTTACGTTTTTTTCGTAAAATCACCCATAATCCAGCCTTAAACCTCGGCGAATTTGGTGTAGCTAATTTCTTTTTGCCAATTGATAAAGGCCAACATCAAGCTGCAGAAGCAATCATCAGTAATATATTCAAACAATTCGATTTTGAAGTATCAGTTTGGCGTGATGTGCCCGTTGATAAAAGTGCGCTTAATGATGTTAGTCAACAGGCACAGCTAGCGATTAAACAAATTGTCTTTAAACGTCCAAAATCTGTTAGCTCGCAAGTACAATTTGAATTAGTGATTAATGAGGCATTATCTGCAATAGAGTACCCAGCCTATACTCAACCTGAACTTTATGGCTTGTATCCTTTATCGATGAGTAGTCGCACTCAAGTATTAAAAGGCCGATTGAACAGTTGGGAAGTTGTCCCCTACTTTTCCGATCTTACTGATCAAGACCATAGTATTCACACGCTATTTTTTCATACGCGTTTTTCAACGAATACAGCGCCAAATCCTATGTTTGCGCAACCATTTCATCGTATGGCACACAATGGTGAACTTAATACAGATAGAAAAAATCGCTTAAGTGAAGATGCTATTGCCCGTATTCAAAACAAAAAATTGGTGTTTCCAAAAGGACAATCAGACTCAGCTCGACTCGACCAAACCATGACTCGCCGTATTTGTGAAGATAATTTAGCAATAGATGTTGCCGCATTGGCCATGATGCCGCCAGCTTGGGAAAATGATAGCGCTCTTAGTCAGCCTGTGCGGAATATGCTGGAATATTTTTCCTTATATGAAGAAAAAAATGATGGTCCTGCTGCTTTTATTTTTGGTGACGGTGTAAAAGTTGGCGCTAGATTAGATAGGCTCGGTCTCCGACCATTACGCAGTGTCGAAACTAACGACTATTTAGCAGTAATGAGTGAGGCGGGACAAATAGATTTTCCTGCGGAAGACGTTATTCATCGGGGTAGAATTGAAGCCGGTGGTATGATTGTGTTTGATCATACCAGTAAGAAAATATCCTACACCGGTGAAATATTAGAACGCCTAGCGGCAGAAAAAGATTACCAACAACTGCTTGAGCAAGCACGTGTTCATATTGACGATTTGCCGGCAGTGTCATTATCAGCGGTTAATTATCAGTCAACCTTGAGCATTCCTGCACGCCATGTTGCTTATAGTCTTAACCAAGAAAGTTTTAAGTTTATGTTAGACCCTATGCTGCAAAGCGGCATGGAAAAGATATCAGCTATGGGCTATGGCCTTGCACCTAACGCGTTAGCAAAAGATGAAGGCGGCATGTCACGCTATTTTAGCCAACGATTTGCACAAGTGACTAATCCGCCGCTAGACAGTATTCGTGAAGTTGATGGTATGACGCTGCGTGTTGCATTGGGCCCCAAACCCAATATGTCAGCTGCTGAAACAGATACTAAAAAAAGCAACCAAATTGTTATTAATTCGCCCATTTTACAACCTCAACAGCTACAGCAGATTTTTAACCAATCGAAATTAACTGTTGTTACGCTAGATACTTTATTTACCGCCGATCATGATGACAATCAACAAAATCAGCAAAATATTAACAATGCTTTGGCGCAACTAGCTGACCAAGTAGAACAACTGGCGAGTAATAATACCGATTTAATTGTCTTAAGTGATCTTAATGTTGCTCATGATGCAGCGGCTCTGCCAGCCATGTTAGTAATTGCCGCTGCCAATCAACGCCTAATTCAGAAAGGTTTACGTTTTAATACCAGTTTAATTTATCAAACAGGTCAAGCGGCAAGTACCCATGACATTGCCTGCTTATTAGGTTTTGGTGCTTCTGCTGTCTGTCCATTATCTGTTTATTCTCGTGCCCAAGAAATTTATCAAAACGGTGAACAAGTTGAACAAGCGCTGAAGTTATTTCAGAAAGCGGTAGAAAAAGCGCTGATGAAAACCATGGGGAAATTTGGTTTATGTACTGCAGAGAGCTATATTGGCGGTGAGTTCTTTGAATCAAACTTTATCGATACTGAAGATGAAGTGTTAAAAGCATTATTCCCTAATATTCATTCTCCCTTGGGTGGAGCCCGCTTTAGCGATATAGCAAAAAGTGCTGCAAACTGGCACAAAAAAGTATTCGATATTCAAAGCGAAAACGAAATTCCTGTGCTTGGTTTATTTAAAGAGCGCGCTGATGGTGCCGGCCATAGCTTTGGTAACACTGCTGTACGTGAATACATTAACATGACTGAGGAGCCAATCAGCTATGTTGATGACATAAACGACATTGACGAAAGTGAATCGACGCTAATCCCTGAAGATGAAGGTTACAGAACGTTAGGCTACGAAGCACTTACGCCTGGTCAAATTGATAAATTTAAGATGACCGACGCTTACCGTCAATTTAGTGAAGTGCTGCACGCAGAACGAAACACAAGACCAGCGGAGTTACGTGACGTATTAGCTACGCCTTTAATACTGAAAAACTGTCACAGTGCTGATGATTTTACTCAACAGTTTGCACAAGTATCCTTAGCTGGCTCGGCACATTTTCCTGTGCAAGGTATCAGCCTAGAGAAACTTAGCGATAATGTCTTTAAATTGCTACTGACATCTCCAAGTCATGCTCGTCATCAGGCACTATTTACCAGTATTGAGCAACAATTTAGCGGTCAAGCCTTATTGGTTGACATGGATGATTCAGGCATAATTATTCAATGCCAAAAAGAAGCGTTAGTTTGGATTAATAAACTCACCCCAACCCCAGAACCAATAGCACTTGACTCAGTACAACCTGCCCATGAGATCACCGCAAGTTTTGCCTCGGGTGCCATGAGCCATGGTGCCTTAGTATCTCGTGCCCATGAAGCGGTTGCTCAAGGTACTAACATTGCTGGTGCAATGAGTAACTCAGGTGAAGGTGGTGAAAATTCAAGCCGCTACAATAGCGTTAAAGCCAGTAAAATCAAACAATTTGCCTCAGGTCGCTTCGGGGTATGGACTGGTTATTTAGCCGATCCTAAACTTGAAGAAATTGAAATAAAAATAGCACAAGGGGCTAAACCTGGTGAAGGTGGACAACTACCTTCTGCCAAAGTTACCGTTGAAATAGCCTCTGCTCGTGGCGGTACACCGGGTGTTGAATTGGTATCACCGCCACCACATCATGACACCTACTCTATTGAAGATTTAGGGCAACTTATTCATGACGCAAAAGCCGCGCGAGCAAGAGTTGTGGTGAAGTTAGTATCAAGTGAAGGTGTTGGTACCATTGCAGTGGGTGTTGCAAAAGCTGGTGCTGACGTTATCAATATTGCCGGTAATACCGGTGGTACTGGTGCGGCGCAGGTAACTAGCCTTAAAAATACTGGCCGCGCTGCGGTGATAGGTATTGCTGAAGTTCACCAAGCACTGGCTGCTAATGGTTTGCGTGACAAAATCACACTACGCTGCTCAAATGCGCATCAAACCGGCTTAGATGTTGTTAAATCCGCCATTTTAGGTGGTGACTCCTTTGAGTTTGGTACCACAGCACTGATGATGCTCAAATGTGTAATGGCAAAAAATTGTAATATTAAATGCCCTGCCGGTTTAACCACTAACCCTGAACTTTATCAGGGTGATCCACGTGCGCTAGCGCAATACTTTATTAATTTAAGTCATGAAGTGCGTGAGATATTAGCGGATTTAGGCTATCAAAGCCTACGCGATATTCGTGGTCGCAGTGAATTATTATATTTGCTTGATCACCCAGCCATGGTTGGACAATTAGATGTTTCAGCCTTATTAGTTAATGTTGATGAAGTTACCATCAAAAAACCTGTCTATTTGGAAGCAAATTTCAGCCGTGATGATAATTTTATTAAACAGGTGATTGCTGATTTTATTGAAAAGCCGCAATCAAACCAACCATTAGTGGTAGAAGGTCCAGTACTTAACAATTGTGATAAAACTACCGGTGGTCAATTCTCAATTGATATCGAACGCTTACTAAATTATCAATTAACTGCTGAACAGGTTGCACAGCACCCGGCAATTAATGTCTTAAGTAATGGCAGAAAAGTGCTTGCTGCAAACAGTATTACCATTAACACCTATAGCTCTGCCGGCCAAAGTTATGGTGCCTTTAACAACTCTGGCGTAACCATGTGTCATAGCGGCACTTGTAATGATGGCGTCGGTAAAGGGATTAGTGGCGGCCGTCTTATTGTCAAAAACTCAGGCGGTGGTGCCACTGAAGCAATGGGTAATGTGTTGATTGGTAACTTTGCCTTATTCGGGGCAACCGGCGGCGAATTATTTGTTGATGGTCAAGCCGGTGATCGTTTTGGTGTCAGAAACTCCGGTGCGG
>JBELHN010000033.1:32606-42494 GCA_042091395.1 Colwellia sp. | reverse complement strand
AAGCAAGAGAAAAGCTTATTCAAATTAGCTAACGTTTTGCCCTTTAATAGTGGTTCCTAAAGCAAACTCGAGTCTGTATTCAGTATGCATATTAGCCAAATATAGTGTTTGTTTTCACTGCAAGATAATTTCAAAGGCTAAACTACACTGTTAATTGCTGCGATTAATGCCCTAAAAAAAGCAGTGTTCTGCGAGGCAAAACACTGCTTTCAACAATACCAAGTAGCTTGTTCTTGAGTGTAATACTTACACTTTAAATTGGCTAACAACACTGGTTAGGTTTTCTGAATTCTCTTGCAAGCTTTGAAGGCCGTCATTCATTTCCGAGGCGCCATGAACAGTTTCTTCAGTTAACACTCTGACGTTTTCAATATTTTTAGAGACTTCACCAGCAACACTCGATTGCTGTGTTACGGCTAAGGCAATTTCTTGAGTTTGGCTTTGAATATCGGTAATAACCCCTGTTATAGCTGTTAATACCCCTTGAACTTGCTCAGTTAAGGCAACACTTGATTGTGCTTCCGTGCTACTACTTTGCATAACATTAACCGCTTTTAATGCTGAGTGTTGTAATTCATCAATAATTTTTTCAATGCTAGTGGTTGAGTCTTGCGTACGAGACGCCAGTGTTCTTACTTCGTCTGCTACCACAGCAAAGCCACGACCTTGTTCACCTGCCCTAGCTGCCTCAATAGCGGCATTTAATGCTAACAAGTTGGTTTGTTCGGCAATGCCACGAATAACATTTAACACCTCACCAATACTCTGACTGTCTTCCTTAAGTTTATTTACAACAACAGCCGCAGCACTCACATTGGTGGCCAATTTATTAATATCTGCTGTTGCTTGGTTAACCACTGTTGCCCCTTCGGCAACTTGTGTTTCGGCACTGCTGGCTAGCTCCTGTGAGGCATTCGCGTTATTAGATATTTCATTACTACTTTGCGCTAATTCATTAGCAGAGGTGGCAACCATATCTATTTCTTGTTTTTGCTCCTCTATAATGTGGATCGCTTGTTTGCTGATCACTGAAGCGGCCTTGGTAGACTCGCCTACCTCACCTGTGATCACCACCGTTTCTTTTACCAAGGATTGAATTTTGTCAATAAAGGTATTGAATTCTGTAATTAGCTGGCCAATTTCATCAGTTTTTATAGGGTCTATTCGCTTGGTTAAATCGCCTTCACCTTCAGCAATATCGTGCATGGTTCGTTTTAACCTTGATAGCCGTCTGGTTAAGGGTAAAATCATCGCATACACTACAACAGAAATAAGGGCAATAATAACCAGTACAATGAAGCTTGATGACCAAAATGCCGCTGTTACCGGCTCATTAATAAGCTTCTGCGGCACCATAAAACCTAACTTCCAGCGCATTTTAGGGTAATCACTGCTAACTTGATTAAATGCTACTTGGTATTCTTCACCTTGCCATTCAACACTGGCTTTGCCTTGTGAACTCGTTAAAATTTGCCCTTGTAGTGCTCTAAAACCACTGGCATTAACAAACTTTGTATCAATATCTTGCATTAAATCGCCGGCTTTAAAACTGTTATTAAAGCCAGGAAAGAATACTAACTTACCGCTATCTGTCATTAAAAAGGCTTGCCCCTCGCCTTGATATTTAATGTTAGATAATAAATCTTTTCCGATAGTAGTGATTAAAATGTCAATACCACCAATACCCAAGAGTTTGCCATTAGGTAAATAATAAGGGCCAGTTACTGTAGCCGATACTGTGCCATCATTATTATCTACCGCAGGGTCAGTAACGTACATTTGGCCTTGGTCTATGCCAAATTGCCACCAAGGTCGTTTATTAGTGAAATACTCAGCATTGGTGTATCTGCCATTTAAATCAAAATACTCGTAAGTATTACCACTACCAAAAAACACACTTTTTATTGCTTTGTCTTGAGTAGAAAAATACTTAAAATATTCAGTAACCTGCTGATATTGTTTATTATCATCAATGTCAGACAGGCGCTCATTATACTCAGTAAACCAATCTATTACTTGCGGATTAGCAAATACACTGTGCACAACTTGGCCCTTTGCTTCAAAGAAACCACGCACTTCGGCCGACTGTAATTTTACAATATCTTCAATGGCCCGAGTAATTTGCTGGCGGTTGTCGTCACTTAACTTAGTTAAAAAAATAAATGAAGTGATAATGAGTAATAACGCCACTGCACCTGAAATAGCAGCAACCAGTTGACGCATAATAGAACCATTTAGATAAGTAAACATAGACTTCCTGCAGTGTTAATAATGTTAAATAATTTAGGCCTTGACTTACACACAGCTTGCAAATGAAATATTTCTATAATTAATTGCTGTACCTATTTCATCGAAAGAATTTAAATACTAGCAATGATCTTGTTAAAAAAACATTACCATGACTTTGATCAAATGGCTATTAGCAGATAACAAAGTCACAAAATTATTACCTTAAACAGTTTAGCTTAGTTTACAGGCACGACTTTTCGATAATAAATACGCAAACAGTTAACTAAGCTACAAGCCTTTATTGAGCTTATACTGAGTTTTGATATTGAGCAGTGATAAGCACAGAGTTGAGTGGAGATGGCTACTGGGATTGGGGTGCTGGGGTGCAGGTTACTGGTTACTAACATATTAGTAACCAGTACACCTTGACTAAAACATAAACTATTCAGCTGTAAGGTAAGCGTATATGCTGACATCGCTAAGTAGTATGTTTACATGATTATCAACAGGTGCATTTTTCACTTGATTAATATCACAGCAAAAGCACAGCAGCATTGCTAAAATAATAGGCTAACCCAAATCAGTAAGGTCTTTACTGCTTTAACTTCCCTCATTAAATAACAGTATAATTATCAAACGGTATCAATAATAATAATTTCACATGCTGTTGATGCTCTCACTTCAATAGTGCCACATTGCCTGACTTCTAAACCGTCACCCTTATGCATAGTAACGTTTTCTGTATTGGTCTCCGCGCTTGAATTGACACTGGTGGCAACAATAAAACTACCTGCAGACGCCAAAATATAGGCTTGGTCTTTAATAGATTGTTCAATGACCATGCCTTGTGCGAGTTGCCCACCAAAAATACGCACCTGTTGATTTACATAAAGTGCAGTGCCTTTATCTTCATCATAACCTGAGGCTAACAAGGTCAATGAAGCTTGCGGTTGTGTCGGGAATTTTTTACTTTCCCACCTTGGGGCAATATTATTTTTATTGGTCTCAAGCCAAATTTGATAAAAGGTTAAAGGCTCGTGGCTACGGTTATATTCTGAATGAATAATGCCGGTACCAGCGCTCATTACCTGCACCTCACCTGCTTTAGTAATCCCTTTATTACCCGTACTGTCTTGATGGGAAATTGCTCCCGAGCGAATAACACTGATAATTTCCATGTTACTGTGAGGGTGTGCCGGAAATCCAGTACCTGCTGCAACCCAGTCATCATTAATGACCCGCAACTTGCCAAAGCCCATGCGAGCTGGATTATAATAGCGCGCAAAACTAAAGTGATGTTTTGATTTAAGCCAACCGTGATCAGCGTGACCTAAGCTTTTATAGGGGTAATGTGTCAGCATAAAAACTCCTTCGTTTTAGCTCTTTATTTTGACTAAGTATTTTCTTAGCTAAATTTTTCATCTCTGAAGTGCGCTTTAGTCCAATCTTGTTGATGACTAATAGGGACAATGCCATGTGGGTTAATGGCCAAATGACTGGCATAATAATGCCGTTTTATGTGCGCTTCATTCACGGTCTTTGCAATTTTAGGTTGTTGATAAAGATCTAACATAAAGTGATAGATATTATGATATTGCTCAATCAGTTTTAAATTACACTTAAAATGAGTGTGGTACACCGAATCAAATCGCACTAAAGTAACCCATAAACGCCAGTCGGCTTCGGTAATGATATTCCCTGTTAAATAACGCTGCGTTGACAGAGTATTTTCAAGGGTTTCTAGGGCTGAAAATACATTGTTAACATGGCGGTCGTACGCCTCTTGTGTGGTAGCAAAACCGGTTTTATAAACACCGTTATTAATGTTGTGATAAACAAATTCATTTACTTTATCAATATCTTCACGCAAGGCTTGTGGATAAAAATCGTCTGTATTACCAGTAATATCATTGAATGCTGAATTAAACATTCTTATAATTTCTGATGACTCGTTGTTAACAATCCGTTTATTTTTTTTATCCCATAATATAGGCACACTATTTACGCCGCTGTAGTTGGGGTCTTGCGCAAGATATTTATTGCGAATGTGGCTATCGCCATATAAATCGTCACCTGTGGTACCATAAAGCTGCGCTGATTCTTCATCGTGGCTAAAGCTCCAGCCCTTATCATGCATGTCTGGGTGAACAACACTCACCGTAATTAACTTGTCTAAGCTTTTCAATTGCCTAAACACCAAAGTACGATGTGCCCATGGGCACGCCAATGATACATATAAATGATAGCGATCTGCCTCTGCTTTAAAACCGCCTTCGCCGGAAATTCCTGGACTACCATCAGCCGTTATCCAGTGCCTAAATTGCGAGGCTTTACGCTGATACTCACCATTTTTAATACTGCTACGCCAATTGTTTTTTACGGATGTCATGTGCTACTAACCTCTTACTATTAATGCTATGTTTATTTTTTTGTATGTTTTTAATTACCTTGATGAATGACTTATACGTTGTTTAAACGTTGAAGTGATCAGCTCAACCGTCTGGTAATCAGGTTATCTAGCGACAATTTTCCTGCACCGCTTAACAGCAATGACACAGAGATAGCCAGCAAGGCTAATGAAAACTCGTAGCCGTTATTACTCGTAAATAAGCCGTTATCAATGTGAACACTGAACATAGCAACCAGCATGGTAATGGCTAAAACAGCGCTGGTTGGCCGTGTAAGCAAGCCAACTATCAGGAATATGCCACCAACAAATTCAGCACTGCCTGCCATGACTGCCAAGGGATACCCGGGCACAAGCCCAATTGATTCCATCCACTGCCCAGTAGCATCTAAGCCATATCCACCAAACCAAGCAAACAACTTTTGTGCGCCATGGGCAGTAAAAATTATCCCAGCAACGAACCTTAGTGGTAGTGATGCAAATAATTGTTCAGATTTAGTGATAATTTTCAGTGTTTTTTTGTTGAACATAATAATTAACCTTGTTGTCGTAAAATTGATTTATCGTTTTTGATTAGTAAATATCAGTTAATAGCTTTATTAAAAGCAGTAATTAACAATGCTGCTATAGTAAACCTTGTATGCATGGTGAATAACCCATAATATTTGTTTTATTTGTTCAATATATTTGAACAAACAATTACATAACCTCTCATTTATTACTTATACAGGCGATTATTGATGAATACACCAGCGATAAGTATTGAAGCGTTAATGGTACTCGACGCCATTGAATATCGCGGCAGTTATGCGGCAGCCGCAGAACAGTTAAATAAAGTCCCCTCGGCACTGTCTTATGTAGTACAAAAACTTGAAGAACAACTAGAAGTAACGCTATTTATTCGACAAGGTCGGCGCGCTATTTTAACACCCGCTGGAAAGCACTTATTAACAGAGGGTAGAAAGCTGTTACAAGCCGTAAATAGCTTGTCTGAACAAACCCAAACTATTGCCAATGGTTGGGAGCCAAAAATTCGTATAGCCTGCGATGCCATCGTTGATCTGAGTGCTGTTTATAACAAGCTGTCATGCTTTTTAGCTGAACACCAGAGTATTGAAATTGATGTACAAGAAGAGGTAATGAACGGTACGTGGGAGGCGCTCATTGAAGACAGAGTCGATTTAGTCATTGGTGCACCAGCGCCTATTCCTTTGCAAAAAGGCATACGTGCCGTTAAAATGCAGAGCTTAGCCAGTATATTAGTGGTGAGTAACTCGCACCCACTTGCTCAAATCAATTCAAGTTTAACAGCCCAAGAGTTGAGTCATTATCGTCATGTGGTAGTGCACGACTCCGCTAAAAATGAAATTCCTTGGTCTATTAATGTTATTGAAGGTAGTCAGCGCTTTTATGTGAGTAATCTCAATCATAAAATTGCTGCAATATTATCTGGTATTGGCATAGGTTATTTACCTGGGTATATGGCAGATCCCTATATAAAGGCTAATCAATTAGCGCAAGTAATGACAACTGACTCCCTCCCCACACAAGACCTTTATATTGCTTGGAAACTCACAAATAAAGGGAAAGGCTTACGTAAATTAACGCACAGTTTACAGGCTCCCCAAACTTAATTGAGCCTTCTAACAACAGTGATACCGTGCTGAGCTTGCATGCAAACCCTAACCTCATATTCGCATAACGCATGAGCAAACCATGTTTTTTATACTTAAGTTTTGCTGCCTTATAGCTAAAGTGGCTATGGATTAGGGGTAAACTTAATAGACATTAAACTAAAACGTTCAAGCTTGTACAAAGTCATACCTTATTAACATTTAATTCACTAAATTATTTTAATTTTTTTACATAAAATTAAATTTATATCTTTCAATAAATTACAAAACGTTGAACGCTTACTATTACGTCTTGTTCAAGAAAATAACCTAAGTTGAGACGCATTACCTAAACTTTTGACTAAAGTCATTCGCTTACTCTTTAACCAAATCCGTTAAGTGTGAACATAAAAAATAATAAGACTAAAAAGATCAAAGGGAAGATACAAAATGACTATATTTGACGTTAAAAACAACAGCGCCTTATTGAAAATAAACAAAGCCACACACTATAAACCAAAAAAACTGCTACTCTCATTAACCCTAGCACTATCAACCTCACTCTGGAATGTGGGTATGGCTAATAGCCTACCCAATGATGACTGGTTGCATGTTGAAGGCAATCAAATACTCGATGCTCAGGGTAATAAAGTCTGGTTAACAGGAGCAAATTGGTTTGGCTTTAACACCTCAGAGCGAGTGTTACACGGTTTGTGGTCTGTTAACTTAGAAAACACAATCGATGCTATTGCCGCCCGCGGTATTAACCTTTTACGCGTGCCAATTTCAACCGAGCTGTTGCATGAATGGCAAAATGGTGTCAGCACCGTAGCGCAAATAAATACTTACACAAACCCCAATTTAGATGGCGCATCAACCTTGGAGGTATTTGATGCCTTAGTAAATGCCTCACGCAATGCGGGTTTAAAAATATTACTCGATGTACACGGCGCTGATGCCGATAACATGGGTCACATTTATCCCATGTGGTATAAAGGTGAGTTCACCGATGAAGTATTTTATTCTACGTGGGAATGGGTCACCGAACGTTATAAAAATGACGATACCATTATCGCTTTTGACTTAGAAAATGAACCTCATGGTAAACCTTGGGCTGATAATGAGTTTGCTAAATGGGATAACTCTACCGATGTAAATAATTGGAAATATGCCTGTGAAACCGCTGCTAATCGTATTTTAGATATCAACCCCAATATGTTGATCATGTGTGAAGGTATTGAATCTTACCCCAAAGATGGCGTGAGCTGGGATGGAACTAGCGATAACGACTTTCACAATAATTGGTGGGGTGGTAATTTACGCCCTGTTAAAGATTACCCTATTGATTTGGGTGATCGCCAAAGCCAGTTTATGTATTCTCCTCATGATTATGGTCCTTTAGTTTTTCAACAACCTTGGTTTTATCCGGGCTTCAATAAAGACACACTGTACCAAGACGTTTGGAAAGACAACTGGATGTTTATTCATGAAGACAACATATCACCATTACTAATTGGTGAATGGGGTGGATTTATGGATGGAGGCGATAACGAAAAGTGGATGATCGCCATGCAAGAGCTTATTTTAGAATATGGTTTACACCATACCTTTTGGTGTATTAATCCAAACTCTGGTGATACTGGTGGCTTACTTGATAATAGCTGGGTTACTTGGGATGAAGAAAAATATGCGATTCTTGAACCCACCTTATGGAAAAACAACGCTGGTAAGTTCATTGGCTTAGATCATCAAATCCCCCTTGGTAGCAGTGCCACAGGTATCAGTTTAAGTGAACATTATGGCAGTACGAACCCAGTTGAACCTGGGGTCACTATTCAATCTCCGCAATCAGGTAGTGAAGTAAATCTGGGGTCAACAATAACCTTTGCTTACGATTTAGTTCAGGCTAGCAGTGTTAATGTTTACGTCAATAATCAACTTATTAGCACTGGCTCATCGTCAACTGCGAGCATAACAGTGCCTAACACTGAGGGTAATTTTACTGTCGTCTTAAAAGCCGTTAATGCGCAAGGACAAGAACTCTCGGCCTCTGCCAGTGTCACGCTTATCGCAGTAGCTGAGGTGATTAACCAACCGAGTATCGATATTGTTCAACCAATCTCAGCAAGTACTGTAACCGCAGGCAGTGAATTAAGCATAGTGATTGATTTGCAAGAGGCAAGCGGTTTTGCATATCAGTTGGGCGATCAAAGTGGGCAAGTCATTGGCACACAAGCTTTATTAACAGCACCAAGTTCTGCCGGTGATTATAGTTTACGGGTTACAGCATTGGATGCGAATAACCAGGCACTCGCTGTAACCGACGAAATAACCTTAACAGTAGAGCCAGCCACAACTGACTCGGTGCTAGGTTGCGAAATTGGCAGAACGGATACCTGGAACGCTGGCTTTGTTATTAACGACATTACCATTACCAACATGGGTTCAACGTCAATTAGTACATGGTCAATCGCCCTCAACTTTGCCAACAATACCAATTTTGTCAATGGTTGGAGTGGTCAATATGCCCAATCTGGGCAAAACGTTACGGTAACAAACATGCCTTACAACGGTCAGTTAGCTCCCGGACAAAGTACCAGTATTGGCTTGCAGGGTGAAAAATCAGGTGAATTTCAAGCACCTGTTTGTAGTGCTCAATAACGTCTAAAAGTGATGGTAAATAGTCTACTTATCATAGGCTATTTACTGTTTCTCACTAATGCATGCTAATGCCAGCCCATGCATGCCGACAATATTTTCAAAGGATAGTTAAAAAACCACGGTTAACCTATGGCGTATTTTTACGCACCTCTGTACATGCCTTTTTGATCGTTTGTGCAAGCGGATAGTGAACAACGTTATCTTTACACGATGTATAACTAACCTTAGGCGGGGTTGGTTAATGTTGAAACGCCTTATTAAAAAATAATTAAAAAACAATAATTAAAAAACATTAGATAAGGAAAGTTTCAAATGAACAGCAAAAAACAATTTTTACCTAAGGTAATAGCCATTGCTGGTTTGGGTATTATCAGTTCATATTCGTCACTAGCTAACGCTGCCCAATGTCAGCATGTCATTCAAAACGAATGGGACAGAGGCTTTGTCGCTGAAATACAGATAACCAATGATGGTGATACTGCCATTGAAGGCTGGCAAGTGAATTGGTCATATGACAATGCTGTGAGTACTAGCACTTGGAATGCGGTTGTCTCAGGCAATAACCCCTACACCGCCAGCAACCTCTCCTGGAACAGTACAATTTATCCAGGTCAAAGTGTTGTTTTTGGCATTCAGGGTGATAAAAGTATTATTGGTGCAGCTGCTCCTAGTATACAAGTTAATGGTGCAGTTTGTGATAATGGCCTAGCACTTGATACTGATAATGACGGCATAAATGATGATGTTGATCAATGCCCCAATACGCCAGAAGGCAGTGAAGTAGACTCGCTAGGTTGTGCTTTACCGATTGATTTAGATACTGATAATGACGGCATAAATGATGACATTGACCAGTGCCCCAATACCCCTCCAGAAACTGACGTAGATGCAGTAGGTTGTGCTCTTACTATCGACCCTGAAACCGACACAGATTTAGATGGTGTGAATGATGACATTGACCAATGCCCTAATACTCCT
>JBELHN010000033.1:30439-32506 GCA_042091395.1 Colwellia sp. | reverse complement strand
CTATCGACCCTGATATCGACACAGATTTAGATGGTGTGAATGATGACATTGACCAATGCCCTAATACTCCTCCAGAAACTGACGTAGATGCAGTAGGTTGTGCTCTTACTATCGACCCTGATATCGACACAGATTTAGATGGTGTGAATGATGACATTGACCAGTGCCCCAATACCCCAGCAGGAGCTGTAGTTGATACCTTCGGCTGTAGAGACACTGGTACCGTTGGCAAAGGTGCAGGTTATGATAACCCTTGGGTTGGTGGTAATTATTATATTGACCCAATTTGGTCTGCGAAAGCGGCTGCCGAACCGGGTGGTGAAGCTATTGCCAATTACAATACCGCTGTATGGATGGATCGGATTGGTGCTATTGCTGGCCCAGAAGATGGAGACGGTATGGGCTTACGAGACCATTTAGACAACGCAGTTTTACAAGGTGTTGATTTAATCATGGTGGTGGTATATGACTTGCCAAACCGTGATTGTGCTGCCCTCGCTTCAAGTGGTGAATTACGTATTGCCGATGGCGACTTTGTTCGCTATCAAGAAGAATATATTGCCCCCTATGCGGCAATTCTTGCTGATCCCGCTTATAAGGATTTGCGCATAGTCACCATTATTGAAGTGGATTCACTGCCTAATTTGATCACCAATTTAAATTATGAAGATTGCGCTGAAGCCAATGGCCCTGGTGGTTATCGCGACGGTATTACACATGCGTTAAATGCATTTTCTAACATACCTAACGTGTATTCTTATGTTGATATCGCTCATTCTGGCTGGTTAGGTTGGAGTGATAATTTCGCACAAGCTGTGACCCTCATTGCTGAAGTGATCGAAAACACTGATGCAGGTTGGGATAGTGTTGCCGGTTTTGTTTCAAACTCGGCTAACTACACCCCAGTAGAAGAACCCTACTTACCAGATCCAACCTTAACCATTGGTGGTATGCCAATCCGCTCTGCTGACTTTTACGGTTGGAATAGCTATTTTGAAGAAAAGGATTTCGTTCAAGATTGGCGTGAAGCGATGATTGCTCAGGGCGCACCTGGAACTATTGGTATGTTAATAGACACCGCTCGAAATGGCTGGGGTGGATCAAATAGACCAGCGGCAGCGAGTACATCAACCGATATTAACGAATATGTTAACGAATCAAGAATTGATCGCCGAAATCACCGTGGTAATTGGTGTAACCAACCAGGCGGCGTTGGCTTTAAACCTTGGCCAAACCCCTATGAAGGTATTGATGCCTTTGTCTGGGTTAAACCACAAGGCGAATCAGATGGTATTAGTGATCCTAACTTTGCTATTGACCCTAATGATTTAGCCAAAAGACATGATCCAATGTGTGACCCAATTGCCCCAAGTCGCGATAACCCTAATGTTACCACAGGGGCTATGGACAATGCTCCCCACGCTGGACGCTGGTTCCCAGAAGCCTTTCAATTGCTGGTTGAAAATGCTTACCCTGCAGCAAACGAGCCTGCTGGGCCACCACCACCGCCTCCAGCAGCACCATCAGACTGTGAAGGTTTAGACCCAAACGAACCTTTATTTGTTGCCAACAGTAATGTTAAAGCGCTGGTTGATTTACGTTGTGGCCCCATTTATGTGGAATTTGCTGACACCACGCAAACTGTATTTTTTGAAAATACGGGTGGTTCGTTTAATGTTACCGTTGAATATAATAATACATCAGAGGTAGTAAGTGGTTACTTCAAAAGTATTAGCGCGACCACAGCAGCCATGAAAATCACACTAAATGAAGGAGGCGATAAGTCTTTACAAGTTCGTTATTAATTCCCCGTTAATAACGTTTTTTCGGGCCAGTAGTTTCTGGCCCTTTTTTTGTTTTGCACATACCTAGCAAAAGCTATTAACCTCTATTCACAACCACAAAACCCTCATTAAATAATGATAACCAACAATACTAAAGTCACTACAAACTATCGAAACAAGGCGTAGCAAAAACTCTAACGCAATAACTAAAGAGATAACTACTGCCATTGCAGCACGGCATTTTTAGCAACACCCTGCCGCAATATTTGTTGTTTACTGCCAT
>JBELHN010000033.1:9247-30339 GCA_042091395.1 Colwellia sp. | reverse complement strand
TGCAGCACGGCATTTTTAGCAACACCCTGCCGCAATATTTGTTGTTTACTGCCATCGGCCAACATAGTATTCAGTTGTAAAGTCCGGGCGTTCAATTTATCGGCATAGAAATAGGCAATGTGTTTTTCATCGGGAGAAAATATGGGTTGCTTAAATAAGTGATCTCCTTGTGTGAGTTGCGTAGTGTTGCCAAGCAAATCACTGTTAAATATATGCATACCACCTAAGTACACCTTTTTATGGGTGCTTTCATCGTAGTATTGTTGGTAATTCACCAAAGCCGAATACAATAAACTGTCGCTATTACTTGACCAAGTTATAGGTTCTTGCACTTGAATATTATCGGCTGAAATACGCTGTATTTTTTGCTCAGCTAACTGGTAAACCTTTAATGCTCTGTTTCTTTGCTTTGTTAACGGGTGACTAATATAGGCAATACGGTTGCCATCTGGCGACCATGTTGGTGCAACAAATAGTTGTTGTTCAACTGGTTGTATGTTTACTTGCTTCAATGGCTGTACTGTTTGTGGGCTACGTTGAGTGGTTGTTGGTATAGTTTCTTGCTTAGTTTGTTGCGTATTTTGAGGTATAGCTTTTGGCGATTCGTTTTGATTAATTTCAGCCTTAACGATAGTTTGCGTAGTTAAATTGGTGCTGTTAATCATAGCTAAGGACGCAAATTTATGATGCTGGCTACTGAAAGCAATGTGCTGATTATCGGGCGACCATGCAAAGTTAAAAATACGCTTGGCCGATGCTAAAACTGTTTGATTTTTTGTTGCTAAATCATACAAAACAAGGCTTTGCTGTTGCCCTTCAAGGACAATAAATGCCAATTTATCAGCAAGTGGTGAAAATTTTGGTTGTCGTGCTTGCTTATATTGCTGGCTTATTTGTCGCAACTCATCGGTCTTTTGATTTTTAACAAATATTTGATAATTTTCTTGGCGACGAGATCTGTCATTTACGGCACTGACTTTTCTATTAGAAGCAAAGCTGATTAAACCATTACTGGCCACATCGTGCTCAACATCTCGCCAGCGTTTATTATTGGTGATTTTTGTCAATTGTCCTTGTTCATTAATGGCATGAATATTAATGACTGGGCCAGCAACTTTCGCTGAGTAATATATATCGGCTTGTGTAAGCGAACAAGAAAAACCAAACAAGGTAAATGCCGTTATGGGCATTAAAGAGCCTACCATCGTGAACGTTCTAAACCTTTTTAGGCACATAATTGCTTCCTATAAAGTAAAAAAATGTCATCTAACACGCTTTAATGACAAAAATTGCATTAATTTAGCCTAGGTAAGGCTTAATTATTTTTTTATTACAATAACTAATAAATTCAACTACCTAAATTTATAGAAAAGGTACTGGTTAGCAATTCAAACGTATTAACTTGAGAAAACTCCTAAGCTTGGACGAGTTTCTACGACTGATAAATAACTATAGTAGTCGCCATAATAGTCATTATGACAAAGCATAAGTGTCTCAAACTCACAAAATGCTAGCAAGTATTAAATAAACATTAAGCATATAACTACTATAACAAGAGGATAAATTTGATGTTTTATCTGCCCTATTTAACAAAAACTAACAACCCTTCTAAACGAAATTACGCGATTATTCCCTTATTATCAGCACTACTCATAACCACAGCACAAGCCAATGAAGCCTCTGTTGTGGTTACTCAGGGTAATACTGAGGCACTGTTAAGCCAACAGAATAATCTTAGCTTTATTGACGGGACGAGTAATCAGCCACAGGCAATCACCATTGATTCAGCACAAACTTACCAAACTATAGATGGACTTGGTTTTGCCCTAACAGAGGCCAGCACGGCTGCTCTTGCACAACTGCCTAGTGATCAGCAAGACGCTCTTTTGAACGAATTGTTTAGTGTCGATAATGGCAATGGCATTTCCATGGTGCGTGTTAGTATTGGCGCATCAGATTTAAGCACCTCGTTATATACTTATAACGAAGCCAACACCAGCGACAATAATTTCACCCCACAAGCGAATAGCACATATTATATTGATAACCCCGCCCAAGGATTACGTCTCGGTGCATCAGTTGACAGCGAACAGCCTTATACCGCAGATAACTCGCCTTCAGGAGCTGATTTTGAGTGGCAATTTATCCCTGCGGGTGAGGGTTATTGGTATATTCAGCGTGCCGCTGGTGGCGATACCCCAAGATTACGCACTAACGACACTAACATGGCTGATTTAAGCAGTGTTACCTCGGACGGCACTTGGGAAAAATTTGCCTTGAGCCCAGGTGAAGGCGATGGTCGCTACTTTTTGTCATTACCGCTAAAAGGTTTTGGTAATCATGACCGCCTACAGATTGATGACGATGGCTTGGTTCGTATGGTTGATAACGATCAAAGTGCCGGTACTTGGGAATCGTTTACCTTTACCCAAGTATCAACGCCGAACAGTTTTAGTATAGCAGGGCTAGATTTACAGACCTTAGTCCCTATTTTACAAAAAATTCGGGCGATTAATCCTGATATCAAAATACTAGGTACCCCCTGGACAGCCCCACGCTGGATGAAAACTAATAATGCCTGGGTCGGTGGAGAACTGAAACCTGAAAACTATGATGATTATGCCCAATATTTCTTACAATATTTACAAGCTATGTCGGCATTAAACTTAGATATTTGGGGAATTACCGTACAAAACGAACCAGAAAATGATCACAACGAGCCGAGTATGGTTATGACAGCTAGTCAGCAGTACCAATTTATCAATGATCATCTTGGACCGTTATTGGCTAGTTCATCGCAAAGCGCCGTCAAAATTTTAGGGTTCGATCATAACTTGGATAACATTACTTTCCCCATAGAAGTAGCACAGAGCCAGTATGTTGAAGGCTCAGCGTTTCACTTATACGCGGGAGATATCAGTGCCATGGGCACAGTAGCCGCAGCAACAGGCAAAAGTGTGTATTTAACAGAGCAATATACTGGTATCCCTGAAGGAGACACTGATGCTGAACTCATTAATGCGTTTGACCAAGACTTGTCATGGCACCTAGAAAACGTAGTAATAGGTTCAATACGCAATGGCTCAAAAGCTGTACTGGAGTGGAATTTAGTAACCTCGCCACCCACCACATCGGTTGGCTGTGTCGTTTGTTTAGGGGCAATCACCATTGAACAAGGCAATAATATCAACCGCAATGTTTCTTACTATATTATTTCGCAATTATCTTCTGCCCTACAAGCGGGTGCCGTGCGCATTGATTCAGGTCAAATAAGTGGTGACTTACATCATGTTGCCTTTACTAACCCAGATGAATCAACCGTGGTATTAATGTATAATGCTGCCAATACCGCGATTAATACTGGCATTAATTGGCAAGACAGTTTTGTCAATTATACGATTCCAGCACGTTCTGCTGCCACCATTAAGTGGGCAGCTACCTCTGTTATACCAACAGACATCAAGATTGAAGCCGAAGATTTTGTCAGCATGAATGGCATTCAGTTAGAAGCCACTACTGATCAGGGTGGTGGCCAAAATGTTGGCTGGATTGATAATAACGATTCACTCACCTACGAGACTAATATTACCGCCTCAGGCTATTATAATGTTGCTTATCGTATCGCTAGTACAGCAACTGCAAGCTTAACGCTCCAACAAGGAAATAGCAGTTTTGCGGCACAATCAATCCCCAATACAGGGGGTTGGCAAAACTGGCAAACGGTATCGCAAACTGTCTTTTTAACGGCAGGTAATCAACCCTTAACGGTTACCGCAAATGCCAGTAACTGGAACTTAAATTGGTTTGCACTAACGCCAGCTGACGAACCTATTACGGATGATGGCGATAGTGATAATGATGGTGATGGTGATAACAACGACAACACTTCAGACACTGATAATGATGGTGTCATAGATAACCTTGATAATTGCCCTAATACTGCTGCCAATACCGCAGTTGATGATAACGGTTGTGAAGTATCAACATCGAGTTGTGACGGTGTTAATGCTTACCCCAATTGGACAAGTAAGGATTGGGCAGGGGGAGACTTCAATCATAACGAAGCAGATGATCTAATGTCTTACCAAGGTAATATTTATGCTGCTAATTGGTACACCAACAGCATTCCTGGTAGCGATAACACCTGGCGATTTGTTCGTAGTTGTCAATAATATAACCTTTATAAACAGCTTATATTTTTGAAAAGTTGATGCCGGTAACCCTTACTAGGTTACCGCCATTTTTGTTTCAAGCTAATGATTTTATGTGTTTTTAAGTATATATTTGTCGATGGATTGTAACCATTGCACTAATTGTGGAAAATGGTCGTTCACTGCCTGTGGATGCGTCAAAATATTTATATGGTCATAATCAAGCGCATTGCCGTGTTGTTTGGCCAGCAAGCTAAATTTTGCTTGTGAATTGGCCGATTCAGCAATAAATCGTTTAACATCTTGAGGATGGCCCAATACCTTGTCGTTAATACCGGTAAGATGCCAAGACGGCGGCCAAGTCAGTTGAGTAGCGGCTTGTTGGTAGTCAAAGCCATCATGGGGATCTACCCAATCACCGGGTGTTACCCAGGCAATACTTTGTTGTAACGACTTCTTGGTTTCATTGTCGGAGCCTATACGGTATTTTTTAGCATCTAAAAAACCATGCTTGTTAGCTAATTTAACTGACACTAATGCCCAAACCAGATCCATTTTAAAAAATTTTTCGATACTTTTTACAGTGATCACCCGTTTACTACCAAAACAGGTATTACTGAGGACTTTACTTACATATTGTGGGAAACGTGCTAAACAACTTGCCACTAACACTCCACCCCATGAATGCGCTACAAGGTGCATGGCCTGATTAGTTTTATTACTTATAAAATCAATCATTAATGGTAGGTCTTCAGTAATCAATTCAGATTGACCAAAATCACTGTTTGCATTGATACTCGGGCTGCTTTTTCCGCGACCACGTAAGTCAGCCACATACACATCATAGCCGTGCTCTGCCAAGTAACACGCCAAACCTTTGCCTTTTTCTGTATAAAAAATGAGGCCATTTTCTATTGAACCATGGATCATTAATATTGGCACACCCGCTGGATTCTTCGAAATATGGCGAAGGTGAAGTTGATAATCGTCACCGTCGATGTAAAGTGATTCTTGCTGCATTATGATACTAAGCTCTCAACGTAGGGGGAAATACAAAGGTCAGACCTCTTAAGCTCAGCATACAGTGAATTTTTTTTTCGGCAAGGTTAACCTGTACTTTTAGTTAAATTTTAATCAGTGCTATTAAATGAAATGTGTAGTGAAAAGCTCATGGATAAAACAATAATGCGTTACGTTATTGACCTATAAAATTAAACAACAAAATTAAATAAAAAATCTTTGCCTTGACCGTGAACCTTTTATTCAATCAACGCGTCTTGATAGGTACATAACAACAATAATGCTCAGGGGAGTTTATGCATCAAGCCAAAGAAGAGTTACTGGTATTGGCTGCGCAACAAGGAAATAACCAGGCTTTGACGTTTTTGTGTCGACATTATCAAACAGCAACCACCCGATTTGCCTATAAACTGTGCAATGATCCGCACATTGTTGAAGAGGCTATGCAAAACGCCTGGTTGAAGCTTGCTAAAAATTTACATCAACTTAAAGAACCTGCTGCCTTTAAAAGTTGGCTATTTAAAGCTGTTCGATGGTCTGTCTATGATCTAATGCGTCAAGTAAAAAAAGAGCAAGGCCTTTTTTCACAAGAATCATGCATTAACGAAGTGGTCGACACTGAAAAGGCTGAAAAAACAAATACACAACAACAAGAACTAAGCGCTTGTATGAAAATACTGCCGGCAATTGATCAACAAGTTATACATTTATTTTATCTTGAAGAAATGCGTTTATCGCAAATAGCTGACGTATTACAAGTACCCATTGGCACAGTTAAATCACGTCTTAACCGTGCTCGAACAACATTAAGAAATGCTCTGGAGGAACATAACAATGAACATTGATGACAAAATTACCAAGCAACTAGAGGACGAAGCGTCTGAGATTGATCGGATTTTGGCTAATGAAAATAAAGGCTTAACAAGCCTACTCAATGCTGGCTTAAAAGGCTCAATGCGGCCATGGTTTATTGTTGCCAATATCATTATTGCTATTAATTTTTTGGCGCTTGTGTATGCAGTGTATAGCTTTTTTACGCAGTCCCCCTCTGAACAATTGTTTTGGGGTATTTTATCAGTCATGAGTTTGCAATTTCATATTGCCGCAAAAAGTTGGTTATTTAACGAAATGAACCGCAGCTTACTTATGCGAGAATTGAAACGTCTAGAAGTGGTTATAGCTGAATATTGTCAAGCAGCCAAAGAGAAATCCTGAAGTAAGCAGACAGAAAACATTATTTAACGGTATTTATGATGGGAGCTTGTCTTTTTGAGTCGATTTTTGGGGTTGTTGTTGGGGACGAGGTTTTCTGAGTTTGTTGTCTTGCTTGTATCGGTATTTAAAGAAGGCCTCACTTTTAGTTACTCCCCATAAAAATAATACCCCATAATGATGACTAATAAACACGGCGACCTATCCCCAGTATTCATTGCTTTAATTTTTTTAACGCTATGCCCTTCATCAACCAAGACGAGTCCTGCTTACTTTGTCGCATTCATAAACAAGCTCAATAAACAGGAGTCAGTGTATAAATAGTTGTTTCGCTTTAGTCTTAATCGTAAGTTTATTCTTAAATTTATGTAGGAAAGACATAAAGTGGCACCTGGCACAATTTAAAAAAACATTAAATAACATTATCTTAAAGTTCAAAAAACAGTGGTTTCCTACCTGCTGTGCCATGTTGTGTAAGTATCGTAAAGCGAGGCGACAAGAGCAATTATCTGGTTTATTTTGATTCCACGAACAGCGTATTCGTAAGTAGTACAACAAAACATCAAGCGCAATATAAAGGCTAATTTGTTCACAACAATTAATGCTATAACCTCTTAGCAATTATTATTTTGAAGAACATTTTCGGTGTGTTTTTGTACTCAATAATAAATAAATTGATGGGAAAAGATCAAAATGAACAATTCAAAGCAAACAAAGCGAAATATTTATAACAGCAAGCCAACCTTAAGGCCAACCTTTAGAAAATTAACACTGATATTATCATCGGCAATAACAATAGTAGTGACCAGTAATGTTAGCTATGCGGTGCCATGGAAAACTGAGCCTAAAGGGCTAGGCAGTGTTAGCTTAGAACCTGTAGGCTCGGGAATGTATAACTGGGTAACTATGCCGCGCACCGCACAACTGCCGCAAGCAACCATATATAAAACAGACAACATAGATAAAACCCAAACCAATGATTGGGCAAGTTCAGTGGTTTTTAATAAATATTCTGAGGCGTTATACGCTCACCCTGTTGCATACCGAGCCACTAGTGAAGGTTTTGAAATTTCTAATCCACCACTAGAGTCTTCTCCTGACGGCGATAATATGGGAGAAAGATCGGTAAAAAGAGTTCACGAAGGCAATGTTGATCTTGTAATAAAACCTTCAACCTTTTCACCTGCTGATGCTCGTGCTGACAAAATTTCAGATTGGGCATACGACATAGTCATGGCAAATGGCAATAACAGCATGAAAGCGACAATTGCTCACGGTAGCCCATACTCTTTCTATCAGTTTGATGGTGCGCAACCGCAAGTAATACTCAAACGTGGCACCAGTATGCATGTTGTGGGGAATACGACAGGCAAAACTTTACTGATTAAAGTAAGAGATAATGTAGAAAACAAAAACAATTATTACGGTTTATATGCCGCACAAGGCACCAGCTGGAATATTGCTGCCACCCAAATTAATGTGCAATTACCCAGTGACAAAAACTATTTTACTGTCGCCTTGTTACCAAGCGCAAACACTGATGCAGACGCCCTTAACTATATGGCTGAATATGAACAATATGCCTACAACGTGATTACCGACACGCGTGTTGAATGGAACTTTCAAGCGGCAACGAGTGATGTCATAACAACCTACACCGTAACAACAGAAAAGAAAGACCCGAGTAAACCAGACGGCACTATTTTTTCCTTATATCCGCATCAGCAGCGAGCATTTAACGGCAGCACTTTACCCTTTCAATATCAAACTATTCGCGGCACAATGACTACAACCGTGGGTAACTCATTTACCACATCGCGAAAATATTCAGGCATATTGCCTAGTATGCCACCACTAAAAGAGCAAAGCTCTGTTGATACCCTTACCCAACATTTAGGTGATTATTATGGGTATGGTGTGAATTTAACTCCCAAGTTTGTTCAACCTGGCGTTGATGGGTCTAACTCAGGTTGGGATACCTACTGGATGGGCAAAAATTTAGGGCGTTTATCAAATTTGTTAAGTATTGCTGATACGTTAGATGATAATAACAGCGAAGTGACAGAAATGACTGCCACTATGTTAGACGAACTTAAAGGTCAATTAGAGTATTGGTTCCAAGCCGATAAATATGACAGTAATGGCGCCGTAGAAAACAACTACTTTTATTACAACGAGAACTGGGGCACGTTAATTGGCTATCCTGCGAGCTACTTTTCAGACTCACAATTAAATGATCATCATTTTCACTACGGCTACTTTATTTATGCTGCTGCGCAGGTTGCTTTACGTGATCCGCAATGGGCACAGCAAAGTAACTGGGGGGCTATGGTTAACGAATTAATTAACGATATTGCCAGTAGCGATCGTTCAGAAAGTCGTTACCCGTTCCTACGAAATTTTGACCCATACGAGGGACATACTTGGGCTTCAGGTCATGCAAATTACGCAGAGAGTACAGGTTATGATTTAGTAGGGGGTAATAACAGTGAATCTTCTTCTGAGTCACTCAATGCTTGGGCTGCTATTATTATGTGGGGTGAAGCAACAGCCAATACTGAGCTTAGAGATTTAGGTATTTACTTATATACCACTGAAGTTGCAGCGGTTAATGCCTACTGGTTTAACATTTATGGGGATTTAGACGCAGATCGCCAAGCGGTAAATTACCCGAATAACGACGCTTCTCGTGTTTGGGGCGGTCGTTATGATCACAGTACTTGGTGGACTGAAGACCCGATACAAACTCATGCTATTAATTGGTTACCTATTACTGGGGCGTCATTATACTTAGGTACCGATACAGATTTTGTGCAATCAAACTACGATGCAATGATGTCTGCATTCGCGGCATGGGACGGTAGCTCATCACAAGGAGCGACAATCAAAGTAGAAGAGCAGTGGCAGGACTTACGCGCTGAGTATTTAGCCATGGCCGACCCTCAGGCGGCGCTTAATATCTGGAAAGATAGCAATGAAGAAATCGACCCAGCCATAGGTATTGAGTTTGGCGAGTCACGAGCTCATACCTATCATTGGATTAAAACATTTGATGATTACGGTGCCGCTAATATGACAATAACGCCAGTAAACCATACCATGGGTGCGGTATTTACCAAGAATGGCGTTAATACTTATACGGCGTATAACATGACTAATGCAAAACTTGTCGTGAATTTCAGTGATGGAAAATGTATTGAAGTTGCCGCTCATTCTATGGGTGCAGGCAATGGTTCTGGGGTCACTTGTACAGCACAAGGAACAAAACCACCAACAAATGTGACTAGCATTGCAGCAAGCAATATTACCGATACCAGTTATACCCTTAACTGGCCTGCAGCTAATGACAAGTCAGGAGTTGCTCATTATGAGTTGACCATCAATGGTATTGTACAACACGTAAATGGCTTAACTTATAATGGCATCGGCTTACCTTTATCTGAATATAGCGTCACGATTATTGCGGTGAATAATACCGGTGTTAAATCACTTGTTGCTGCCATCACTGACTTTCAATTACTTGCCAGTAACGATAATACACCGCCTACTGACGTTGCTAGCATTAGTGCAACCAACATCACTGAAACTAGTTTTGATCTTAACTGGAGTGCAGCAATTGACGAGTCAGGTATTGCTTATTATGAGTTAACCCTTAATGGTGAAACACATCAAGTTAATGGCTTAACTTACCGTGGAGGAGGTGAACCATCGTCAAGCCATAATGCAGCTGTAATTGCCGTGGATAATGAAGGTCAAAAATCTCTCATTGCAGCAACAACAAGCTTTCAACTAGATGCTGATATTAGCCCAATATCTGATTATATTAGTGAAAATAGTAATGGCGACTTGATTTATACAGTCACCTACCCGCAAGCAATGTCCAATGCTCAGTTATTTGTGCGCAAGAATAACGACGGATTTTATATTCTTGCCTCTAGTATGGGCGCAGCCAATGACAATGGCGATGGCTCGTTCACTTACACTTTCATCCATCCTGCCAGTTACTATAGTTCGGGTGATCAAGTTTATGTTCGTTTTTATAGCCACAACCCACAAGTAGGGCAAGTATTTTCACCTGGCCCTGGCGACAATGTATGGAGTGAAGCTTATACCGTTGGCAGTTCAACAATTGAACCGACACCGCCATCAAATGTAACCAAGCTTACTGCTGAAAATATTTCACATAATAGCTATCAACTCACTTGGGCGACAGCAAGTGATGAAGCCGGTATTGCTCATTACGAATTAACCATTAATGGTAATGTGCAGATAGTTAATGGGAATAGCTTCACAGGTTCTGGTGCCCCCTTGTCAAATCATTCTGTAGCTATTGTCGCAGTTGATAATACTGGCGTGAAGTCCGTTATTGCCTCAACCTTGAGCTTGCAACTACTCGATCAACCCGAAATACCCTCATCGGGTTATATAAAAAAAGCACCTAATGGCGACGTTATTTATACAACCACCTACTCACAAGCTATGTCGCAAGCCCAACTTTTTGTTAGAAAAAATTCTGACAGTTTTTATATCTTAGCCGCAGGAATGGGGCAATCGGTGACGAATGCCAATGGTAGTGTCACCTATACTTTTACTCATCAAGCCAGTCACTATAGTACAGGTGATGATATTTATGTCAGATTCTATAGCTATAACCCGCAAGTAGGACAAGTCTTCTCACCAGGCCCCGGCGATAATGTATGGAGTGCAGCGTTTAGCTATTAAAGACAGCAACCGACTTTAATTACTGTACCCATTCCTATGTGGTGGGTACAGTTGTTATAAGTTACTTATTTACCTTTCAAAAAAGCCCACTCCAAAAGATTATTATATTATTTATCATTTAAATTCAATACCTTAAAATTAAAATCCTATATAAATTGCAAAGGAAATTTTCTAAGATACTCTCAGTTTAGATAAAAACAACTTGAAAGCATTAAAGAACACCGATAGCTTAAGCGGTTAGCATTTGAGCAAAAGTGGTGTTTGCAGTTGTTCTATTGATATATACGAACATATATCTAGGAGAGATACGTATTCATGTTTCAAATTCATATTTTTAATTTTGCCGATCAAGCTCTGTTATTAGTTATATTTCAATGCAGTCTTTTAGCTATTTTATTACCTTTTTCTAAATCACAATTTAGGCTAAGTAACTTATTACTGTCAGTGTTTTTATTGGCGATTGGAATAACCGCCCTGGATACACTACTTTATTGGAATACCGTGTTAAAGACGATGTTTGCTGATAGGTCTATTGAATTTTTCTTGGTGTTGAAATTTTCAGTATATATAACAGGCCCATCCCTATATTTTTATACCCAATCTCGACTCTACAGTGACTTTAGCTTTACTCGTCGTGACCTGATACATGCAATACCTGTGATACTCTTTCCATTGCTAATGACCTTAACTTTAGTAAGTTTGAGTGCCCAACAAAAACAAGACGCGGTATTCGATTACCAACTTTTGTTTTATAACACTTTTTTTCAAATTCATTTATCAGCAACCTTTATTATGCATACCTGCTACGCAGTATTTTCATTACGCCTTATTTACCAATACAAGAAAACACTCGTACAAAATTTTTCTAGTTTAGGTGACATAGACCACTCATGGTTACGCATGATTATTATAGGCTTTATTGGCATCGGTTTTTGCAAATTATCTGCACACTTTTTTAATTGGTATGCCAATGACATTCAAATTGCCAGCGTTATTGGTATTGTCGGTAATTTTTTCATTTTCGTGTTTATTAATACTGTCGTGATCTTTAGTTTGGTACATTCAAATTTATTCCGTGGCATTAAAAGTAAAACATCTGATAAAGAAATCACTGAACCTGACATAATTCCATCGGATCATGTCAAACTAGTTGAAAAATTAATATTGAGAGATAAGTTGTACTTACACCCGAGTATTACACTTGAACAATTTGCTGAGCAGGCAGGGTTATCCGTAAGGCAATTGTCCGCAGTAATTAACAGACATTTTGGTAAGAATTTTTTTGATTTCATTAATTACTATCGGGTCGAAAATGCGAAGTTATTGTTAGTTGATAATGACTATAGCGGTTCAATGTTAGACATTTTGGCAGAATCAGGTTTTAACAGTAAATCAGCCTTTAACCGCTTTTTTAAAAAATATACTCGCCTCACCCCTTCAGAATTTAGACGCACTTGCCAACCAAATAGTGTTAAAGACTCGACAATGGCTTATCCCCCCACCTAAGCAAAGCACTATTATTGAAATCAGCTAGGAATTGCGCTGGGTGTGGAACTAATTATATGAGTTAAATACATGAAAAACTAACACCTTTGCCGAGGAAGTCAGAGTCAATTAGAGTAAGGAAATACTTCGCTAACCTTATTAATACCCCAACTATTGTTAACTCCTGAGTGATACTACTTTTTACAAACTGACTTTGTAAACATCGATGGCAAAGCCATAAAAATCGGTAGATTTAAGGTACTCAAAACCTGTTCGCGCGACTAGCCTAACCGAGGGCTTATTTTCTGGGTCAATTAGGGCGAATACCGCTTGAAAATGGTATGTCTTTTTAGCCAAGGTTAATAAGCCTACAGTCGTCTCAGTGGCATAGCCATTGCCCTGATACTTTTTAACAAGACGATAGTTAATATGAATCAATGATTCTGCATCAACTTGATGTTTATTAAAGCCACAAATACCAATGAATTCACCAGAAACTCTAGTATAAATAGCCCAATGACCATAGCCATTTAATGCATATTGCCTTTGGCAATTAGCAATATATTCACTAATTTGGATCTGGCTGTGCACACCTTGGGTAGAATATTTCATCACATGAGGATCAGACAATACCTGGGATAAATCCTCGGCATCTTCACAAGTGATGTGGCGAATACATAGCCTTTGGGTAGTAAATACAGTCAAGATAATCCTCTCAATTAAGTTTCGGCTAAGGTAACCATGGCAGTATTAATACCGATTACTTTTCAAGATTGGTAATAATGAGTTAATGACCGTAGTAACGCGTTATTCAACCATTACTTCGCAGTGAAGCAAGCTGCTTCAAGTAAGTCAGTATCGAGTGTTAATTTATGAAGCACTTTAGGTTTACCTATTTTAAGGCAAGACGCCATTTTTTCTCTACTAGTCATTAATGTTTCAGGCCATTGATGGTCATCTTCATAAACCTTCAAGCTTGGCCATTGCGCATAGGCAATAAACACTCCATTGTCTGCCTGATGCAACCTAGAGCCTAAACTACCAAAATTTTGATAAATAAGCTCTGTGGTTTCAATCCACGCTTGCCTAAATTGACTTTCCATTCCGGCAATCACATCAAACTCTAATATCACAGCTAACATTGTTCATCCTTTTTATGTTCATTAGTGCCCAGGCAAACAGATGCCTACCTTGTTCCCCAAGTGATAATAATTAACTATATCAATTTATTATCCTATCATTCTGCCTCATAATTAAAGACATCGGCAATTGATATACCAAACACATCGGCAATTTTAAAAGCAACTTCTAACGAGGGAGAATATTTGCCTTTTTCTATGGCAACAACTGTTTGCCTTGATACATTAACCTCATTGGCTAGTGCTTGTTGCGTCATCTCATTATGATGAAAGCGCAACACACGAATGTTATTGGTTAATACCTTAGGCATAATTACATACCTTTTTGATAGTAATAAAGTTGATATGAAAATTTTAATAACTCAGCAAGAATAAAGCCCACCAGCAGCATATTTAATATATTAAACTCACCACTTAAGGTATCAAAATAGTAGCGTGCATTTTCTAACGAACTTGCCCATAAATGAATTAGTACCATAACAACCCAAACACTCAAGGTGTTGTAAGCAACATTAGCGCCTTTTAAACTGATTAGTACATCACGTTCGTCACTTTCTTGTTCTATGTCTTCTTTGTCACTGAAAGCGGCGATTATTGCATGCATAGCAATATTCAAAATAATCAATTGCATACTGGTATAAAATAGTAACGATAGAAAGTGGCCGTCATTAAGCTGATTGCTAGTAAATAGATGTATAAACTCACTACCGTAATAATAGGCAATGAAGAGTGTGATCAGGCATTGTACCCAAACACTTTTATGAACGAATGACATATCTAACTCCTTGTTAATAAGTGTCTACTATATTTGACACAATGTCATAATAATTAGACAACCTTGGTATGTCAAATATTTTTTACTCAGAGTTAAAAATAACAGACTAATTATGAGTGTTATGAACATACGAAAAGTCTGAGGTGACAATAAAAAATACTTAACAAACACTCAAAAAACTTAAGTTCGGGGTGCGCAACATCACACAACGATTAGGTTATTGTATTCGTTGCAATTGATTATGAAATTAATAATGAAATTAATGAACCATCGTTCAGATTAACTAATAAACAGAGTGTTATATTAAGCTTTGAGTCATTTATGGAATATTTTGCAACAACAGATTTACCCAAAGAGCCAAAACACAGAGCAATGACAGCCAAAATGTCAGCATACGGTGTACTACATTATTGTAAGTGATGTGAATATAAGCGTGAATAATACGAAAACAAACAAAACACCAAGCAAAAAGTAAGGCAGCAAAACTATTAACTGACAAACAGATATATAAGGTACATACCACATAAAACAGGGTGGGCACTTCAAATTGGTTATTAAAATTTCGGGTAGTTTTAGTAATGCTATCTGGTACTTGCTGCCCCGCCATTAAACGAAAATACTTCGCGCTAACGGTTTTATTTTTAATACTCGCAAATCGATTTTTTACCGCAATGCCAGCCACAATAAAGGTTAACACTACCATTACAAACATTGGGTATAACAATAAAGTATGCATATAAACTTAAATCCTCTTAATATATCAGCCAACTATTGGCTGATAATAGCTTAGCTGCCTTTAAAATTAAGCTGGGTGTATAAATAATTAACGTTACCATCAATATAATTCAATGCAGAAAATGCCTTTTCTTGATTACTAATAAGCGACGCTTCTTTGGTTAATAAATGTATATACAATGGCATCCAAACTCGCGCTTTATCAATGGCCAAAATATCACAGGTTAGTTGTTTACAGGTAAGGTTTAACATACCCCTTTCTTACCTTGTTAAGTCTTTTATGTACTGAGCAACCTTATGCTTAGAATTAGGAGTGCCATAGACTTTAGAAGAGGGATAAAATTCTGCATTTAACTGTATTTCAGCAGCGACAGTTTCACCAAAATAATCAGCTATGAAGGCGAGTGTCATATCCATACCGGCGGACACGCCTGCCGATGACCATATCTTACCATCTTTAATGAAGCGTTCCTCGACCACCTCAACCGTATTATCTTTTCTTAATTCATCAAGAAAAGCCCAATGCGTTGTCGCTTTTTTATGGGTGAATAACCCTGCTTTTTGCATGAGGTACATGCCAGTACAAATGGATAAAATACTATGGGACTTGATATGAGCTTTTTGTAAATATTGGATAACTTGGCTATCTGTCATGGCCAATCTAGCGCCACTGCCTCCCGGCACGATTAATACATCGGGGAAAACATCTTCAGTAAAGTGAATATCTGCGCTAAAGCGCATACCATGTTCACCAGAAGGGTTCATCGTATTGAAAGAAATTAGCTTCGGCGGTTTACAAAGCTTCATTTCAGCCAACAGGCCAATAAGCTCCCATGAACCAACTAAATCTAACTCTTCAACCTTGTCAAAAATAGCAAAATATATATTCAAAACAACTCCTTGTTTTAGTATTCACCCAGTAATCAAATGATGCATTAAGCAAGACACAATATGTGATGAGCTCAAATGCGTTAAACTGCCAATTTTGAAATTGTTATGCCTAATTGCCTTGTTAACTTTTATTTGCTCTAACAATAAGTTTTTCTAGTTCAGCAATCACTAATTCTGGCTCATCGTTTTGAACAAAATGACCGCTGTTACGAGCCATAACAGCTTTTCCTTATGGAAATTCCAGCACCCACTCTACTTGATACTTACCCCACAGGTCACGCGCTTTATCTGTGTCAAAAAGTCGCTCTGGCTTTTCAAATTTCTTAACCCCGGCAATCAAGGTTATTGGTATATTGTTTATATCTCCATACCCCAAAAACTGCTTTTTATTCCAAATATCCTTGACTAAACACCAATTATTTTCTTGAGCCATTTTCATATCAGTTTGTTTTGTTTTCTCAGTCAATGCCTTTCCACCGATAGGATCTAATTGATCAATAATATCAACATCTCTTGGGTTACTTGGATCAAGCAATAACATAGCAGACACTTTATTTGGGTTTGTACTGGCGAATTCCCGCGCAATTTTACCTCCATAAGAATGTGAAACATAAATAACGGGTGTGTTTATTTCAAGCAAATTTATCAATGCTTCAGCATCTCTCACATAATCCGTTGATGTTAAATCACCCACACAGGCTGAAGACTTTCCTTCCCCTCTCCTTGAATACCTTATTGCTGTAATATTTTTTGGAAGGCTTTGCCAAATAGAGTCCCAACCTGACATTCCTGAAATGGCACCCGCTTCAAAAAACACGATATTTTGGCCATCGCCTTTAATTTCATATTCTAATTCAGCTTGATTAACTAACAGTGTTTGCGCCGAAGCGACAGTACAAAAAATAGCGAGATTAATTGATAATACAATGGTTACAAACATACACAGTCCTGACGATTGCTGTTTATATAGCAGCGCAGTGAAAAAACCTGCAAATAATAACAAACTAAGCACTATTTTTCAATTAGTTACAGTTCTAAACATGATGCCTGCCGTATCATATCGTGGGGTGCTCAACGACAGCAATCCATGCTGTTACTTTTTAGCCATAACTAAAATAAAAAAGGGCAGAGTAACCTTTCAGTTACTCTGCCCTTGGTGCGAGCATAGTTATTAAAATTTTCTTATATTATTGACAACTAGCACTGTCAAATTCGACAACAATGCTAGCATTACTAGCACCGCCAGTGACTTTTAAATAAGACCAATAGTCATTGCCTGCAGCCACTGAAAGACAGGTTGTGGTTTCACCATTGCCTGACGATTTGCCATCGTAATTACTGTCGCTGGGCCAACCCCCATTTTTATACAGTATGTCGAGGTTACCTTGCCCATAACCTGTTTTAATAGCAATCGTTTGATACGATGACACGTCTCCTATGTTAAACCACATAACATTATTGTTGCTCAGACAAATAGACTGTCCAGGGATTATATTTCCCCCACTTATGGGTGATTGTGTTGCACAGGCATCATCAAAATCTAAGCTAGCCAAATCAATGGTGACACTTGCTGTGTCAGTTTGGCTAGCGCCATCATTGTCAGTCACTGTTAACGTAGCCACATAGTTACCTGCTGCGGGGTAAACATAGGTTGGGTTAGCGTTACTGCTTTGTTCGCCATTACCAAAGTCCCACTGATAACTAACAATATCGCCATCCGTATCAATGGATCCATTACTATTGAAGGTTAATGGGTTACCAAGGGTAGTAATATACTCACCATTTGCCTCAGCGATGGGCGCAGCATTGCCACTATCAATAATGGTAATTTGATAATCTTCAGCCTCACCATCACCAATTGCACCACAAGCAGAAGTTGGGGCGCTGCCGTACTTCATTACCACACGCATGCGCGCAGTTGCACCGACTAGGTTGTTATCTATGGCAATATTACCGGTAACCGTATTAGTGCCAGACACACTGAGCAATTGTTCTGCCGATTCAAAGTCTCCATTATTGTTAAGGTCAATCCATACTCCCCAAAACTCTGAATAATTCCCACCTGCCGTTAAATCAACTTGGTTATTACCGGAAGTTAAGTTGATATTAATATCAGTAAAATCAGCATAACCCTCTTTGTTGCTGCTATTTGTAATGCCACCTGCAGAGACACTTGCAATCCATTCGTATCCAGTATTTCCAGAAATACTACAGTATTCAATCACATTAGGATTAATGACGACACTGCTTGATACCGAGTTTACAGCACCATCATCATCCGTTACCGTTAATTGCACCGAATAATTTCCTGGTGTGTTATAACGATAGTCTGGGTTGATGTCACTACTCGTGTTGCCGTCACCAAAGTCCCAGAAGTAATTTGTAATGATACCGTCACTGTCAAAAGATCCCTCACTTGAAAAGTTAATGTTATTATTCACAAAGGTTTCAAAAGGACCATTGATTTGGGCAACAGGTGCTGCGTTTATTGCACTTATGTTAACGATACTTGAATCAGTTGCCTGATTATTATCATTATCGGTAACGGTTAACGTTGCACTGAAAACACCACTTGTTGTATACACATAAGCGGGATTAGCTTCATCACTTGCACCTCCATCACCAAAATCCCAGTTATAATTGACGATAATACCGTCGGTATCTACTGAGCCTGCGCTACTAAAATTAATCACTTCGTCAATAGTGCCATTGTATGCGCCATTGGCTTCTGCTGTTGGCAAACCATCGTTAGATCCAGTATCACGCTCGTAATACACTCTAAACGTTGCATTACTGTAATCTAAAAAGGGATCAATAATCACATTTACCGCGCCACCACCTGCACCCAAATCACAGTACTCACTTAAACGCGGAGCACTAAATGGTGCGCAATCGGCTACTTCTGTAGTGGGTATTGAGTTGCGACTAACATACATATCAGGATCACCCTGATATCCACCTGCTAACACAGCAACAACTCTCGTCGCATCGTCAGGTATGTTAAATTGATAACTTTTATCTGGAGCACCTTCTGTTGCTGATAAGTTAGTTTCTTCTGCGAGAAATACACGCTCACAACTACTACATAGGCTGGGATCTTCAACCGATAATATATCTAAGGTTGCATTAGAATAATCAGAAAAAGCATCTACTGTAACAAAATATGGTTGATTCGAAGAAGGCGATGAAATTGTCACTAATTCTGGTGTACCAGCAGATTTAAAGGAGATAAAGTCAGCGATCCAAGTATCACCATTTTTAGTTGGCGCAACACCTTTACTTACATACAAGTCAGGATCTTGATTAAAGCCTTTTAAGTATATTGCAGCAGCACCGGTACCTTGCGGTATATTCACCTCAAACGTGGTAGTTTCACCTTTAGTTGCATTTAAATTAGTAAATTGATTGAGTAATTCACCACTGGGTTCTGCATCTAAACCTGAGCCATCCCAAATGTGTGGACTGTTGGATGTATATTCTTCTAAGCCAACAGCAATTAGGTTACTGTTTGTCCATAACGTTGAACGGGCATCACCGTGCAATGCTGCAGTCATTCGCTCAACTTGCCCTTTAGTATACATGGCATAATTATCAGAATAATGCATAAAGTTTTCAGTGTTAGTGCTTTGTCCTAAACAATTAGGGGCATTATTTTGTAAAATACTGCTGCTCATTTGTGGCGTATCACAGTTATTATCGCCAGTTAGATCACAAAATGCTTCTTGATGTATAGAGCAAACATCACCATCAAAGGTATGAGGTAAGTTTAACCAATGACCAAACTCGTGAGTTAATACCGATCTAAAGTTTTCGCCAGTATTCGTTCCCAAAAAGTTACCATTATAAACAACACGTGCCAAACCTGCCTGCGACATACTCATTTGCGGATACCAAGCAACACCTGAGCTACTGGTTGTGCCATCATCATAAAGGTCACTCATTAAATATAAGTTCATATATTTAAAGTTATCCCAGGCATCGGCAGCGATTTGATCGTTAAATTTTTCACCGTCCCCGTAACCAGCTTTGGCACCATACCTCACAATGCCATTGGTTGGGTTACCTTGTGGATCTTTTTTAGCTAATACAAATTCAATATTCAAGTTTTCTCGAATTGCTTGAAACTCAGGGGCAATCGGCCCATCTTCAGTATTAGTCCCTAAAAAATCTTCATTACTTTTGTTTAAGCCATCAATAATTTTACTTTCTGTTAAACAAGCTGAGTTCTCATCAGTACAGTTGTATTCATCACCGTATACATGCACAACCACTGGAATATAATATCGGCCTGGCACCCCATTGCCATTCACTGCCATAGATGACACTTGCGGTGCCGTCATCTTGCGCATGGATTGGGTTAGTCGTTTTTTTAATTGTAATTGATTTTCTTTCTGCAACGCATTCCAATCTTGCTTGTTTTCATCCGTGCCACACACCTGACTTGCATCAGAAAGTGGGTTAATTGTTAAAGGATTAATCGTTGTTGAGCTAGGTAATTTTCCTGCTAGCACCGCTGTACTCGATGCAGTTAGCATCAACGCCATTAATGACATGGTTTTATATTGCAAGGACATGAAACTCTCCAGGGCATGTTAAAAACATAGTTTTCAGCAATAAATCAACATTTTAAGCACTATGTTGATAAAAGTAATTGCACTACTTGTTATTGTATTTATTTTTAGTATTAGGTGATTACATTCACTGTTAACAGTGAGGCAAAGCCAGCTAGCCTTGCGCTTCTTGCAACTGATCAAAAAATCACCTAAGGCAATATACTACAACTCTAATATATTGTATACAGTATATTAGAGTTTCATTTCTACACTGCATTTGTTGATTGCCAATAGTACTAGATAGTCTGAGTTTACGTGTTGTAGGTTTGTAGCCGTTGAGTGCTTTGCTTAAAGTGCTTATGTTCTAGGTTATAGGCTCTAGGTATTAGGTATTAGGTATTAGGTATTA
>JBELHN010000033.1:0-9147 GCA_042091395.1 Colwellia sp. | reverse complement strand
TAGGTATTAGGTATTAGGTATTAGGTATTAAGGAGGAAACAACAATATTATGGTGTGTATGGTTAATTTTAGTTTTATGTCATTTTTCGGCTTAAGGAACAGCTTACCAATGAATGAAACAGCTCAGGCTGCACATTACTGTGTGGCATCCTGCTAATTCAATTTTTTATTCTTAAGTGATACTTGCAATGTGGCGGGCATGTAGTGAGGTTAGTTGTATGCTCAGTTACCTTAGCCGAAAAACCCGTTAGCAAGAGTACTAGCGGGTTTCCCTGTAGTGAATTTCATGGCCAAGTATATTCATTGACTAGCAAAAGTCACATCATTATGGCATTACTCTTGAATTACTGAAGCCAGTAAATATACCAGAGGAGCGTTCCAATTAATCGCTATTTCATTAGAGGCATAACTGCACCAATCATCAACATAGGAAGTTGCTGGTAAATCAGCTGGGTAGTCACAGTTGTCTTGTTGTCCATTTTGAGGGCCTCCTGCTAATAAACCAGGCACGGGCTCCACAATGTTATCACTTACCGAGGGGCGGTGATGAATATGCATAGGTGGTTTATAACCAAAACCAGTTACAAACGAGTAATCCGTTGGGTTTCTGCCTAACAAATAAGACAAGATATCGGCCATAGCTAATTTATATTTTTGCTCGTCAGTTATTTGTAAAGCAGTATTTAATATCAGTGCTTTGTTGGCCGCTACCGAGTTACTTCCCCACACATAATCTGCTTCCGTCATGGGCACTAAATAAGGTGAATTGGACAACTGGTTAACAATTTTATCAGCTAAGCCAATCACTTGATTTTTAATTTGTTGATAGTCTTTTGTTGCGAGAAGTGATTCACCATGAGTACTTAGTGAGAGATAACCGAGCCCTGCTACACTTTGCCAACTGGGCACATCAATTTTATCTGTTTGTGCGTTAAAGGCTGTAAGGTAGGCTTGGTCTTTCGTAGTTAAAAATAACTCTGCTGCTGCCCACTTTCGTTCGTCACTGACATTATCATCACCGTACTCACCACTGGTAACATCACTTGGCTGTTTGTATGGTAATACTGGGGTTTTATCTGCCCACTGCCAAGCACGCACCGCCGCTGATAACCATTGTTCAGCCTGGCCTGGGTACTGGTCTTCAAATTGAGTAAATACGCGGCTTGCTACCGCCATAGTTGCAGCAAAATCATAAGCGGCAGCAGAAGATTTGCCAATAACATAGCGTTGCCTTGTGTCTTCATGTGGCATTTCCTTACCTGGCCATCCTAAGGTGGTAAGTTTATGATAAACACTACCATCCTTGTCTTGCATGGTTGCCATCCAATCTAGGTTCCACTTTATTTCATTAATAATATCTGGAATGTCATCTGACGATTCAGGGATACTTAAATCTAGGGTATTATACAATGTTGCGTGATGTTCATAAGACGAAAGTAAGGTATAAGTCGCAATACCCGAATTAACAATATACTTGCCGTAATCACCCGCATCATACCACCCTTTGGTTGAAGCAATTGCGGTACCTTCGGGTCGATACTTAGACGCGGCCGATTGATGAACTAACACTTTATTATCAAGGTGACCTGCTTGGCGTTGCCACTTGGTCGCCAGATCTTCTGTTAGCGAAATGCTGGCACGATTATAATAAAATGCTTTAAGACTACTTTTGTGAAGTGCTTCATAAACATCATCACCAATTTCAAAACTAGCTGAATCATTTACACCTGCAACCCGAATTTTATAACGACCTTGTTCACTAAAATTTGAAAAGTCAGCATGCTTAAACTCACCATCACCTGCCAATTTCCAAACCTTTACGTCAGATAATTTACCGCTAAATACCTCTTCATTAGAAATAACCTCGATT
This sequence comes from Colwellia sp., assembly GCA_042091395.1. Classification (GTDB taxonomy): domain Bacteria; phylum Pseudomonadota; class Gammaproteobacteria; order Enterobacterales; family Alteromonadaceae; genus Colwellia. The sequence continues at coordinate 7,277 of JBELHN010000033.1, read as the reverse complement.
AAACTGAACACAGAACTCTCAACATTAGGTACTATGGCGACTTTATGGCCATTAGTTTGATAACCCACTTGGTTAATTTTAATTTGCTGCAGTATATTCTGCGCCGTAATATTTGTATTATCGATGTTGTAATTCGAACTTTTCTGACAGGCTACTAGCAAGGATCCGCTGCTTATTAACACTAAGGCTAGTAAGGGTGATTTTATCATTATTTTATTATCCCAATATTCCATTAATTAGTAGCTTTATATTGGCGATCTCTAACAATAATATCGTCTCACTTTATTACTTATAACGTTCAAGTTTGATACTTTAGACGTTCAAGTTTAGGCAAGGTGTCTTACCTTAAGACATTTGTAATAAAAATACTGTAAACATGAGTAATTAAGGCACTACTAAAGTGTTAAAAAATAATTTAAAACTGAAAAGCTTAGGTTATATAAATGATGCCCCCGCGTTACTTCCATTTCTTTAGCCGGCGAAAAGTTTTGTATTGTTATTACACAACTAATTAATTGATGGCGTCAAACAGTGATCTATATTAACAACCCTTCTTGATGGTACAGATTTCAACCAACCTCGAAGTGTCTTAAAGACTATTTTTTCACAGTTTTCACTGAGTAAAACTGCTCTTTCAAAGACAATTCCATCACCATCATGGTATCTATAATTTTTATAGGTCAATTCATCACTTTCAGCACCATCACTAATTCTTGCAGCTATTAACTCTAATGACTCTGAAAATAAATGGTTCATCTCAGATTTTAGGTTTTCACCTTCGTTATTTAACCAATATTGTTGATTAATAACTTGGTCCTTTATATTCGAAAGCACCTCTATCTGATTTTGAAATAATAATGGCTTTTTATTTCCTTTCTTATGTTGATATTTTTTTTTATAAACTAAAAACTGATTCCTCAATATCAGTGTATCTTCCTTTGTATTAAGTAAAAAAATAGGGGTAATATCTAATATAAAATCTTCATCACTTAGGCTATTCTCATATTTATCGAGGCTAAAACCTCTTGATAATGCAATTTCTTTAACCTGTTCGATAAGGTATTTATTTTTTAAACTATCTGAATATTTTCGATACGGCTCTATAACTTTATCTGCTGCAGACTGCATAGAATTTTTATAATTATTTTTCATGGAGTCCACAACAGCAGCATGTGCTATGACAGATGCAAAAAAGTCGACTGGTGTAACGGCTGGATAAAGGAAAACTGTTGAACCTACAGTTTCATCATAATCAGCAGCCTTACCAATAAAAGTCGCTATACCCTCAGGTACTTTTACAAAAAGCTTTGCATTTACTGGTAAATGATGTGTCTTATCAATTAGTTTTACATAGCCATGTGGCTTGTGTGAGGCACAGCCAAAAAAAGCTAACATAATTGTAATAGCGACTAATTTTTTTAAAAAAAGTACAATGAATATTGTACTTTTTGATAGGTTATTAGGCACCATTATGGGTATCTATTACAGCTGCATTAGTGGGTAAATTGGGTGTATTTTGCCCTAATGACTCAGTTATACTATCGTGTCCAAGGGTAATCACTTCATACAAAGAATTTGTTAAGCCTGGAAATGAGGGAGGCTCATCCCACTCAAGATCAGCTGGTTTTTTATGATTGAAAGGAAAGTACCATGCATACTTATTCGTTTTAATATCGATGATGTAAGCAAGGCCTGAGAATACCGAAAGTGGGTCAGATGTAGGCACATAACTGGCATAAGTTCGGTGAGCACCTACTTGATGAACATCAATCACCAACAAGTAATCTAAAGATGTTGTTTGAAAGCTACTAAAGTCTTTTTGAGCAACATTAACTGCTTTGCTTTTAAATTTTTCTAGTTTCCTTACTTCAATATTTTCTTCAAGTACTTTGACTTTCATACCTCGTTTGGTAAGAAGCTCAACAACTTTATCTTTTAAAATAGCCACATCTTCAGTAGGTACAGTTTTTAAGTGTTTATCTAGAGAAGAGTTTGCAGCAGATGCAACACCATAACAAAGCAAACAACTAGCGCCTACTATAGTTGTTTCTGGTTCAGGTATTTCAGACATAATAACACCGATGGTCTTGTCTTTTTCTTGCCAGAAGTTATTACTGATTTCCAGAGGAGGTTGAACTGTTGTAGCACAACCTGAAAGACCTACTGATAATAAAATGAGTAGCAGAATGGTAAAGTAATTTCGCATATTGTGTCCCTTTTGGTAATTCCATTATTAATTCAAGAAGCTAAATATGTATTTAACTATTTAGCGCATTAACATACAAAAAAACTTAACTACCTGTAAAGAAACACTTTATAACTTTAAAATTTTAATTTGAAACAAAAGTACTAAGAAGACAATTTTTTACAATCATTAAAAGTAACTTAATCCAATGTTTTTTAATTAGTATCTTTTCACATTTATTGACATAGCTCGTTTGAGCCTTAACACAACACAAAAAATTTTCTGAAAAACCAATACAACTCATAAATATATAACAGCTGCTTAAAAAAGAGTCTCACTTTATTACTTATAACGTTCAAGTTTGATACTTTAGACGTTCAAGTTTAGGCAAGGTGTCTTACCTTAAGACATTTGTAATAAAAATACTGTAAACATGAGTAATTAAGGCACTACTAATAAAAAATTTCCCATTAACGCAAAGTAAATTTGCACATCCCAATTTAAATAATTAAAAACAGCTGTGTCCCAGATATATTTAACCTTAATTAAATTAATAAGTTAAAATGGCTAGTTATGATTTCTTTACACTAAAACGTTATTCAGCCGCAAATAAATGTAAAATAAATTAGATAATAATGTTAATATAAAGTTAACTTTTGTGTGATTTTCAACCAGTATTGATAAAGAAAATATCAATATTAACTCAAAACATGTGAAAGGAATGAAAATGAAAAACTTATTTACTGCACTTGGATTATGTTTATTGCTTTGCAACAGCTTAGCGACCACAGCAACCGAAAATTTAAACAATACCCCCACAATTATTGCAGAGCATATTACAACCAACATTAGCTTTAACCCTAATCAAGTGGTATTACCTTCAAACAATAGTGGCAATAACAGGGAACAAGTATTTACTGTTGGTAATGCGGGCGCTAATTTTATCAAAGTTCACTTTAAAGTGTTTAATATTCCAGATGGTGCCTATGTACTGGTCACCAACCAAAGTGGCACAGAAAGTTATCGCTATGATAACAACAATAATACGGCAAGAACTTATAACTCCTTAACGGGTGAAAATGGTATTAACCAGTTTTCAGCGATGTCTGTTTTTGGCGAGCAAGCAAACGTAAAACTTGTATTGCCAAATACCGTTGACTGGTTATCTTCCCATGAACTAGTCATTGATAGTTATAAAGCAGGTACTGAAACTAACTTACCTGCGGGTAATAATGAGCTCATCAACAACTTATCAGTTCAAGATCAAGCCAGCCCTAGCAATGATATTAGCATCCAATCTACCTGTGGCATAAATGAACGGCGAGATGTGCAATGCTGGGCAGCAACTAACCCTGTGGAATATGAACGAACACGTCCTGTTGCCCGTTTACTTATGGCTGGCAGCGGTTTGTGTACAGCCTGGCGTGTGGGTTCAGAAAATCACTTATTTACCAATAATCATTGTCTAGACAATGAAGCAAGGTTGCAAAATACCGAAGTGTGGTTCAATTATCAACATACCTCTTGTAATGGCACTACACTTGATTCAGTGGTAAAAGTCACAGGGCAATCACTGTTAAAAACCGATTATAACCTTGACTACTCATTATTCACGGTAACTAATTTTGCTGCCATAGCTGGCTTTGGCTATTTTGGACTAGATGTAAGAAGCCCTACCCAAGGTGAGCTCATCTATATTCCACAGCATGGGTCAGGAAACCCCAAAGAGTTATCTATTCAGAGTGACCAAAATAGTGGTGGATTATGTCAAATAGATCAAGCATCTGCCAATGGTCGAGGGGTAAATACTGATACTGGCTATTTTTGTGACACTATTGGTGGCTCGTCGGGCTCACCTGTGCTCGCTAGCAGCTCAAATAATGTCATCGCACTGCATCATTTTGGTGGTTGTGAAAATCAAGGGGTTCGTATTGATAAAATTTGGCCTCAAGTAGCCAGTATTTTTGGAAATACTATACCCGTTGGCGATAATAGTAATGTTAGTAACCAGCCCCCTGTGGCAGTTATTGCAAAAAGCTGTAATGAGTTGGCCTGTGATTTTAGTGGTGCTGGCTCTACAGATACTGATGGCCAGATTTCTACTTACCAATGGAGCTTCGGTGATGGCAACACTGCTGTTGGCGCCCAAGTGCAACATACTTATAACGCCAATGGTAACTACACCCTCACTTTAACAGTAACAGACAATGGCGGTGCAAGTAACACTGAGTCGACAACAGTTGCTGTCAGTGCGAGTAATAACGATGGCCTAATCTCAGGTGTTGCGGTATCGAATATTGCCGGTGCAAAAGATAACGAACAAACCTTTTACATTGACACAACTCAAGAAAATACCCGTGTTGATATTGCAATAAGTGGTGGCTCTGGCGACGCTGACCTTTACGTTAAAGCTGGTGATATCCCCACAATCAATGACTATGATTGTCGTCCTTACATCAGCGGTAACAATGAAAACTGCGATGTCTTATTAGCAAGTGCTGGACGTGTGTATATTAAAATTATTGGTTATAGTGCCTACAGCGGCGTGTCACTGCTGGCAACCAACACCAGTGCAACAACCAGTGATTTTCCAAAAAATAACTTATCTGCCACAACGTCTAATTGGTTACAATACAGCTATACCGCTCAAATAACAGAAACCGTGACGGTAAGTATTAATGGCGGCACAGGCGATGCAGACTTATATACCAGTAAAACCGGTCAGCCTACGACTAATAGTTATACTTGCCGCCCTTATAAAAACGGTAACAATGAAACTTGTTCGGTGCAATTGAATGCTGGAGAAACCGTTTACATTGGTATCCGCGCGTACAACAGTTTTTCAGGTGTGAGTTTAAACGTGCAACCGTAATCATATAATTTATAGGCTTAACGTTGCTGAGAGAAAAACTAAGACAAACTCAGTAACGTTAACTTCAAAGTTATAACAAAATAAAGCTATAAAACTCATAAAATACCTTCACATTTGCAAAAAATCAAAGCGGTTAAAGCAGCAAAGCAATATTTTTATGGAAGCGTCAATAGCGATGATTTTTACCACATTAAATCAGTCATCAAGAATAATCGCATGACAGTTTTTAGCGTTACATGCTAGTTTATATTTTTCTAAGATTAACTAGTGTCTAAACATGAAAAACAACGCCGTAAAACTCCTTACCTTACTATGCCTTGTTACTATGCTTTATTTTCCACCCTTAAAAGCGCAACAATTTAAGGTGCTAGTTTTTACTAAAATGGCAGGCTGGCAACATGATTCAGTCAATGCGGGTATCGCGGCTTTTGAAAAGTTATCGGCATTGCATCACTTTGAGTTAACCTGGCATAACGATGCCAATAAAATCAATGATAAAAATCTTCAAGATGTTGATGTTATTGTTTTTTTATTGACCACCGGTGATGTATTAAATACTAAACAACAGCAAGCTATGGAGCGCTTTATTCAAGCTGGTAAGGGCTTTATGGGTATCCATTCAGCAGCAGATACTGAGTATGATTGGCCATGGTATATGCAATTAGTCGGTCGAAATTTTGTTGCTCATCCCGATGTACAAACCGCTAAATTGTCAGTCATTGATCGTAATTTCCCGGGAATAAACAACATGGCTGACAGCTTGTTATGGACCGATGAATGGTATGAATACAGCAAAGAGCACTCCCCCAACTTGCACTATATTTTATCGGTTGATGAAACAAGCTATCGCCTTGATGCCGACTGGCATAAATTAAAAGCCAAGGGGATGGGCGACTTTCACCCGGTGGCTTGGTATCAATATTATGATGGTGGGCGCTCATTTTATACCGGTTTGGGCCATATGAGTGCAACCTACAGCAGTACTCTATTTTTGGATCACCTCTATGGTGGCCTGTATTGGGCAGCGACCGGCAAAGGGCTTACCAACCATCACAGCCAATAATGAATGTTATACGCAAGTGACTCAAAGTAATACAGCTCAATTGTGAGCAATAGGTTGCTAAAAACAAAGCTTAATTAAATGCTCAAACAGCGACTAAGCGCTTTCGCCCATAGTGAATGAGTATTATATGCCACCGGTTACTTGAAGACCCAGATAAACACTATAAATACATGCAAAGCTTAGTAACCAAATCACCCAATCACGTCGAGATAGCAAAATCTGTGTTGTTAGCAGTGCGCCGATAGGAGCAACAAATAAATAAGTAAATATCAAGGTTTGAAGTAACTCGACGAATGTCTCAACGATACCAGTCAAAATTGAATCGTGCTGCACTATATCAATTAAATCCGACGCCACAAAAATGATAGAGAATATCAAGCCTAGTTCAAAATACAGACCTACTTCAGCTCTCGCTTTTTTATTGAACGGTGCATAAAAAATACCGCATATGGGCCGTATACTTAGTAACCAAATATTGCCAGGGTCAACACTGTAGTAATAAAGCCTTAGCTTATGTACCCAACGCATCAGACTTGCCACGATTGGAATATTAGCCGTTCCTCTCAATCGTGCTGTGGTTAAAGAGGCTAGAATAAAAACACAGAGAATAATAGTGGGTTCATATGTGTCAGTTGGCCCCGAAATTACCCCTAGAATGAAGCCTATCAGCAGCAATAAAAAAAAACTACCGAACACTCTGCTCTTTGAACTTCGTTTATTTAACCAAGCCGGGGGGGCGTCAATAATAAAGTGTTCCCTGCTCGGTAAGAAAGCCAGATCCCATGGCGGTAGCCCTGCCTCTTGGCGCTCTTTCTCACGACAATTGTGCGCTTTGACTATTCGCTTTATCCGATACATATCGGCAAACCACCACACTAAGCCTCCTCCTAAGGTCAAGAACATTAGCGCACCTGTTAATGTTTTACCGAGATAGAATCTATGCCCGCCAAAGAGCCCCAAAAACACGGCAAGTGCGAGCGCAATCGACACATATTTGGGTTTAGGGCAATAAAGCTCGTCAATAACCTCTTGAGAAAAATCGGGATCCAACGTTAACGACTTCATCTATGAATATTCATCTCTTTTAGTAATGGTATGGCATTAAAAACATGCTGTAGAGTATAAGTTGAATGAAGCCTAAAGACTATACTCTGATA
>JBELHN010000032.1:0-42971 GCA_042091395.1 Colwellia sp. | reverse complement strand
TTCATTCCAATCTTCATCATCAAGGTCGTCGTCGAAACTATGTGCCGCTATTGTTTCTTCATGGTAAGTATCCCATTTGAACTCAACCGATTTACCATCAATTGGCTCAGGCTCTGCTTCCTCAGGAAGTGTTTCAATAAAATCCATCACTTTACGAGTCAACTCTTGTGTGCCATCTCGATTAAACGCTGAGATACTATGAACCTCTCCTTGCCAATTTAAGCCGTTAAGGATTTTGTCTGTTATTGCTTGTGCTTCGTCTTCAAGCACCAAATCAAGCTTATTAAAAACAATCCAGCGTGGTTTTCCAGCTAACGTTTCATTGTGTTGCTCTAGCTCACTAATGATAGTTTTAGCATTTTCTAAAGGGTCTGAACCATCAATAGGTAATATATCAATAACATGTAAGAGAATACGGCAACGCTCAAGGTGTTTTAAAAACTGTGTACCTAAACCAGCACCATCGGCAGCACCTTCAATGATACCTGGAATATCAGCAATCACAAAACTACGTTGTGAATCAAGTCGAACAACCCCAAGATTCGGTACAAGAGTAGTAAAAGGGTAATCAGCAACTTTAGGCTTTGCCGCTGAAACACTGCGAATAAGGGTCGATTTACCCGCATTAGGTAAACCTAGCAGACCAACATCAGCGAGTAATAATAGCTCAAGCTTCAAATTTCGTATTTCTCCGGGGGTACCATCAGTTTTCTGTTTGGGCGTGCGATTAGTACTACTCTTAAAACGCAAGTTTCCAAGGCCGTGCCAACCACCTTTAGCAACCAGTAGCTTTTGGCCTTTGTGTGTAAGATCGCCTATTTGTTCACCAGTGTCTTGATCGACAGCGCGAGTACCGACCGGCACTTTAAGTACCAGATCATCAGAGCTCTTGCCGGTACAATTTTGGCTTTTACCATTTTCACCACGCTTGGCTCGATGGAAACGTTCAAAACGATAATCAATTAGAGTGTTTAAACCCTCATCGGCAATAAGGTATACATCACCGCCATCACCGCCATCACCGCCATTAGGGCCGCCGTATTCAATAAATTTTTCTTTACGGAAGCTGACACAGCCGTTGCCGCCATCACCCGCTTCAACTCTGATCTCAACTTCATCAACAAATTTCATGGAATCTCAATAACCCTAATATGGTGTTTCTTGTTCAATTAATGCAAGTATAAACTATTTTTAAGTGACTAAAGTTTATTCTTCATTAAGTGTAAGTTAATTAAAAAAAGTGAAAAAAAAACCTCGCTACGAAGCGAGGCTCTTTAGAGAGTATGTAATTATTTTATTCTGCAACAATGCTAACAAACTTACGACTCTTAGGACCTTTCACTTCAAATTGAACTTTACCGTCAGATAAAGCAAATAAAGTATGGTCTTTACCAATACCCATATTGTCACCAGCATGGAAGCGTGTGCCACGTTGACGAACAATAATGTTACCAGCTAAAACTGATTCACCACCAAAGCGTTTAACACCAAGGCGTTTTGCTTCTGAATCGCGACCGTTTCGTGTACTACCTGCAGCTTTCTTATGTGCCATGTTGAATGCTCCTAATTAGCCGTTAATACCAGTAATCTTCACTTCAGTGAACCATTGACGATGGCCAGCCTGCTTGCGTGAATGCTTACGACGTTTAAACTTAACAATGGTAACTTTATCAGCGCGAGCTTGGTTAACAACCTCAGCAACAACTTTACCACCAGCAACGTAAGGTGCACCTACGTTGATATCATCGCCATTAGCGATCATTAAAACATTATCAAATTCTACTGTTGCGCCTACTTCAAGCTCAAGCTTTTCAAGACGAACTGTTTGCCCTTCGGTTACACGATGCTGTTTGCCACCGCTTTGGAATACCGCGTACATAGCTACTCCGTACTGCGCCACTATAAATATTGGACGCTAATTTTAAAAATATAGGGCGCGAATTCTACGCGAACTCGTTTATAAGGGCAAGTAGTAAAACGATCATTTCGTAACTTTATTGTGCATTCATTAAAATTTTTAGCTAACAATGAAACAAAGCCACTGTAATGCTACTTTTACCAAGAATTTAGTGTAAACTTTGCGGTTTAGATTATTAATATAAGTTTGATTGAACAAAGTCAAATAGCTTAAGAAAAGTAGCATGAGCAAGAAATTAGATAGTAAAGCAATTCAGGCATTAGCACACAATGATATGGCAGCGGTTAATGATCTGATTTACGATCAATTACAATCAGATGTCGCCCTAATTAATCAGCTCGGGATTTATATTGTTAACGGTGGCGGCAAACGCATGCGCCCCATGTTAACCGTGCTTTCTGCAAATGCCTTAGGTTACCAAGGAAGCCAGCATATTGATATTGCTGCGATAATAGAGTTCATTCATACTGCAACATTACTGCATGATGACGTTGTTGATGAATCAAACATGCGTCGCGGCCGAGAAACAGCTAACGCGCTGTTTGGTAATAGTGCCAGCGTCTTAGTAGGAGATTTTCTATACACTCGCTCGTTTCAAATGATGACTAAGCTAAACAACATGGAGATCATGAATATTCTTTCTGATGCAACCAATATTGTTGCTGAAGGTGAAGTGCTGCAGTTAATGAATTGCAACGATGCAAGTACGACTGAAGCAAATTACATGCAGGTTATCTATTGTAAAACTGCTAAATTATTTGAAGCCGCCACGCGTCTTGCTGCAGTAATCGCTAAAACAGATAACAAAACCCAACAAGCCATGGCTGATTATGGTAAATATTTGGGTACCGCGTTTCAGTTAGTCGATGACATCATGGACTACACTGCCGATGCTCAAGCTATGGGTAAAAATGTCGGCGATGACTTAGCCGAAGGTAAACCCACCTTGCCATTAATCTATGCAATGCAACACGGCAATGAACAACAAAAAACGCTCATTAAAGAAGCAATAGAGCTTGGTAACGGCATGGATAACCTCGCTTTAATTCTTAACGCACTGCAAGAAACTGGTGCGCTTAGCTACAGTCAAAAACAAGCAGAAATGGAGGCTGATAAGGCAATTAAAGCATTATCAATACTGCCTGATTCTGCATATAAACAAGCCTTAATTGCCCTAGCGCATATTGCTACTAATAGAAGCACTTAATATTCCGGAAGAAGTCAATAAAAAAGGCACTAACAAATAGTGCCTTTTTTATTTCTGAATTAATTACCGAAATACTTAACGATTAGCCGTTAATAAAGTCAACGCCCTCTTGAATGTCTTTATTTAGAGTCGCTAACATATCATTTTTTGCTTTTTCTTCAAACGCCGACAACTCGCCGTATGATAAGATTTCACTTACGCCACCTTTACCCAAACGCACAGGGTGAGCAAAATAAGCTGCATCGCCATCAGCAACATCAACGTATGCATAATCAACAACGTCTTCACCTTGTAAACCTTTTACTAAAGATAAACAGAAACGCGCAGCAGCCGCGCCCATCGATAAGGTTGCCGAACCGCCGCCCGCTTTAGCATTAACCACTTCAGTACCGGCATTTTGAATACGAGGAGTCAAGCTAGCAACTTCTTCATCAGAGAAAGTTACGCCTTCAACTTGTGAAAGCAAAGGTAAAATAGTGGTACCAGAGTGACCTCCAATAACCGGCACTTTCACTTCACTAACGTCTAAACCTTTAAGTTCAGCAATAAATGCTTCACTACGGATAACATCGAGTGTGGTTACACCAAAAACACGGTTTTTGTCGTAAGTACCCGCTTTTTTGAAAACTTCAGCAACAATAGGTACAGTGCCGTTAACTGGGTTAGTAATAACGCCCACTAGGGCGTTGGGACAACTCGCAACAATGCCCTCTGCTAATGTTTTAATAATGCCCGCGTTAACCGCAAATAAATCAGCACGATCCATACCAGGCTTGCGTGGCATGCCGGCTGGGATAATAACAATATCAGCACCAGATAAGGCATCAGCTAATGAATCAGCGCCAAAACCTTCTACTTTAACCGCTGTTGGGATGTGTGATAAATCAACAGCAACGCCAGGAACAACTGGGGCAACATCATATAATGATAACTCAGACCCTGCAGGTAATTGCGTTTTTAATAGAAGTGATAATGCTTGACCAATACCGCCCGCGGCACCTAAAACAGCTACTTTCATGTTATTTCTCCGAAACTATGTAAAGTTTATTCAATGAATGATTATTCGCTAAAATATTATTTGAGTAAATACGTTAATTTTATCTGTGCAAAAGATATAGTATAAGCAACTAAAAAACAATCGTTATAATCTTATACTTGCCATTAAGTTGCCGTATAATAATTAGATGATCTATTTTAGTATTTTTAATAAAAGTTACCAACACAACGTTAGTTTATTGAAGGGTTAATAAAGTATGATGAGCGCTTTACAAAAACAAGAAGCCTTGGTTCAAGCATTTAAAGATCTGTTAAAAAAAGAACAGTTTGGTTCTCAAGGAGAGATTGTCGACGCACTAAAAACCAGTGGCTTTGATAATATAAGTCAGTCAAAGATCTCACGTATGCTCAGTAAGTTTGGGGCAGTAAGAACCCGTAATGCTCGCCAAGAAATGGTTTATTGTTTGCCGGCTGAATTAGGTGTGCCAACCGCACAAAGCCCACTAAAACAATTGGTGTTAGAAATAGAACACAACGAAGTGATGATTATTATTCAAACTAGCCCAGGCGCTGCACAACTTATTGCTAGGTTACTTGATAGTTTAAGTAAAAGTGACGGGGTACTCGGCACGATTGCTGGTGATGATACTATTTTTATTGCGCCAACTGATTTATCTAAAATAGACAAAACTATTAAGAAATTGGAGCAGCTATTCTCAAAAAACTTAACTTAAATATAGTCATATTAACGTGACCATAAGTTAGTGTTAACTTCAAACCGTTAACACCTGTTTAATACTATCAAGTAATACGTTAACTGTGACAGGCTTGGAAACGTGTAAATTCATCCCTACCGCAATACTTTGTCGTTTATCTTCTTCTCTAGCATGGGCGGTCATTGCAATAATCGGAAGCTTCTCGTACTGTTTTTGCGCGCGAATAGTCTTTGCCGCAGTCAATCCATCCATAATGGGCATTTGAATATCCATTAATATTACATCAAACGCTTGTTCGGCTAATATTGATATTGCTTGCTGACCGTTATTTGCAATAGTAACTTTAGCTTGCATACTGAGCAGCAGTTCTTTAGCCACTAGCTGGTTGACCAAGTTGTCTTCAACTAACAGTACTGATATTCCAAGCAAGTTATTGTTGAGCTGCCTATCAGGCAAGTTAACTTTGTTGACATGCAATGGTAATTGTTTTTTGTGAATGTGAGTTTCTACTTTTTGTGTAATTAATTGTTCCGATAATTTTTGAGCGATTTGATCGAGTCCATAGCGAAATAAAGGGCTATCAACTAATAAGTAAGGTATTGGTAAGTTATCTAATTTTTCACAAGTTTCAATAGGTAACGGTTTTAGCGCTGGCTGACACAGTGCAATCAATTGAAAAGTACTCAATAACTCTGCGAGCGGTTGTGTCGTGCTAGATGAAATAAGATTCTTTTCATCGATTAGCAAAACAGCATTATTCGAGATGTTCAAATGAGCTAATTCATCAAGCGAGTCTATTTCGTATAGAGGCCAGTGCATTTGTGCAATATTTTGTTTTAAGCTTGGTGAGAGCTGTTGATTAATCGTGTAAATATTGACACCAGCTATTGATGACTGTGCATTATGACTCGCTGAATTATGCAAATATTGAGGTGATGCAACTAATGCAGGAGTCGTGTTTTGGGTGCTATCATTTTCAAGGGTTTTACAGTCAACATGAGGCATTGATAAAATAAAACTCAGTTCACTGCCTTGCCCCAAAGAACTGACTAAATTAATTTCTCCGCCGAGGAGGTTAATAATTTGCTGGCATATTGATAAGCCTAATCCAGAGCCCCCATATTTGCGTGTCATCGACTCATCTGCTTGGGTAAATGCAGTGAACAATTGGCTTTGTTTATCAGCAGCAATGCCTATACCAGTATCACTGACACTAAAACGGACATCACTCGCCGACTCATTTTCAGAAAGTAACTCGACAACCAATTTAATTTGGCCCTGAGCAGTAAATTTAATGGCGTTATTTAATAAATTAGATAACACCTGTATTAAACGTTTTTCATCACTTTTGACGTTACTCGGAACATTAGCTTCAATGTCGACTATAACCTCAACTTGATCATAATTAACATTGCTTAGATTGAGCTTAAGTGCTTTATCAATAATTGTTGGGAGATTAATTGGTTCATAATTTACCACCATTTTACCGGCTTCTATTTTAGATAAATCCAACAATTCATCAACAAGGTGTAATAAAGTTTTTGATGCACTTTGTGCGGTTGAAAGGTAATGATTTTGTCGTGTGTCCATCGCCGTATGAGAGAGTAAATTCATCATTCCTTGCATCGCATTAATTGGCGTTCTAACCTCATGACTCATATTGGCTAAAAATTGTAATTTAATTTGGTTAGCGTATTCTGCTTGGTTTTTTGCTTTTTCAAGCGCTGACTGAGTAGCCTGCTGGACGGTAACATCATGAAAGATAATAATAGATCCAAGAATGTTTCCTCGTTCATCCGAAAATTGATTACAAAAACCCTGATAGATGTAATCACCTGCTTTGATTAATGCTTGTTGCGGCAAGGCAGTCTCATTCATTTCACTCAGTCTATTAACTTCTGCAGCAAGCGAGGTAGGCATAAAAGTCGCAGATTTATAACCTAGCATCTGCGTTACAGAATGCTTGGTGAGACGCTCAAAGGCCTCATTACAACCAATTAGCAACCCATTTGGATCATTAAAAACAATTAATTCTGGGATAGCATTCATCACCGAACGTAATAACGCATAATCGCGTTGATGTTTAGCACTGGTTTCTTGTAGAGCTTTTGTTTTCTCAACAACTCGGGTATCCAAAACATCATTTTGTTCTGTTAATTGCAGTAATAAGCTTTGATTTTCAGCAAAAATATCTTCTACTTTTTGGAACCAATAAAGCCAATCTGCTGCTGGAGTCACCTTGCCAGGATCACCTTTTGAGCAATATTCAATGTGCCTAATAAATTCGGTAGTAGGCTTTATAAACGTGCGCTTTGTCATGGTGTTTATCAACATCAAGTAGGCTAACAAGCCAATAAACAACATAGCAAATACAAAAATAAAGTCTCGGTACTGCGGCGCAGTAAAATTATCAAATTTTTGATATTTGAGTAATGTCCAGCCATTAACATTAAGTACTTGTTTCTCAACAAACCAGTCACCAATTCGCTTAGTATCACCAATGCCGTTTAAATACGTTGCATTTAAATCCTGTAATTTGGGGGGTAATATATCTTCCCATATGGCCCTATAGGTAAGAGATTCCTTACCCGAACGCTTTGATAATAAAATATCATTGTTTTGGTTATACAGAATAAGGCCCTGATCACCACTCGATAATTCAGCCAAGCTTGCATGTAATCGAGACAAATTAATATCAATAATCACTGAACCTAATAATTTTTCTTTATGAAAAACAGCTTTACCTAACGAAGCATTCATCCCACCACCAGCGGCGTCTATATAAGGGGGAGACCATACAACTTTATTCGTTTTTGCATTAAGCTTTTTCATCTTATTATGGTGAGGACTAGTCAGCGTTTGTTTACTAAATTGCCATATTTCACGATCAACCCAAGGATAAATATTGACAAAATTATCAAACGAAATGTAGTAAAACCAGGTGGCTTCTTCAATAATACTTTGTGCTGCAATAAAGCTAGGCGTTAAGGCATTAGCCATAGCAATCTCTTGCTTTTTAAGTTCGTCGAATTCGTTTAAATTACCAAGTCCGGTAATATTGCTGCTTAGACGTTTCCCCTGCTGCATAACATCATGCACAGGAGTATTTAAATAAAACATTTCGCCTTGCTGAGACAATGAAGGCATTGGAATATTTAATTCATCTGGATGTTTTAAAATATACTGGGCAAACTCTTGAATACCTATAACCGCTTCAACACTGCGCTTAAGCATAGTATTTAATTGATCAGCTTCCTGTTTTAGAGTAATCAAACTCCGTTGCTTATGTTGTGCAATTTGATTGAAATAGCGTAGTGAGGCAACAGAAAAGGCGATAAGTATAATAACAATAAAAGCCACCACAACAGTGGTGTTATAACGCCTAAAAACGGTATTTATGCCAGCTTGATAGTACACTACAATTTCACCCTCAACGCCTTATATGAAACTAATGTTAAGTTAAAGCAGTCTTCTACTCTAAACAAGCAAAAGTAGTGCATTAATGAGATACACACATTTCTATATTTACTATTATATTTTAAAAATGCCTTAATACTATCATGATTAATTGATTAGCTAAATCTGCTGAAGGAGTATGCTGAAATCTAGGATTTTAAGTATGAACTGCTAGCGGATTTATAATCACATAAGCGATAAACCCTCTGTTAGATTAAGATAATAGGGGCAAACTGCACTAAGAATAGACAAACTTTGCACCAAAAAAATTCATTTAACAAAATACAATCACTAAAACCTCTCTGCTGAGCATATATACCATTTATACAATGTTGGCTTATTAATTGCTGCTAAACATATGTATACCTTTTTATAAAGTGATTGATTTAAAGTGAGCATAATCAACACTTAATTTACAAATAGCAGACAAAATAATATGAATATATATTATTTTATTTGAATACTTTTACGCTAAATGGTTTTTAATTGTTCATACCTACCAATAATAAAGTAGCAATTATAGAAGTAATCTAAACGAAGATTTACACATTAACTTTGTGAAATGTTAGCCAAGTTGATTTAACTTTCTAGTCAAGAAGAGTGCAGTGCTAAAGCATAAGATTTCATTTTAAAACAGTGGATATACTTAGTTCGTGCTTAAAGTTATCCGGCAAGCCAGCTCAATAAAAGTCTCATTCGGAGAAGCGCAAGGGTAAGAAAACTTTCGAGTTAAACAGCAATTACTGTGCTACCTAACTCAAGGTATAAGATTCCAATACATGTCTAAAAATTTTTAACTGTATTTTTGATGCAATAGTCGAATTCACTGACGTTAATGTATGCTTTATTTTGATATTTTTTGCCTACATTCAATACCCTCAACAAGGTGGTGTTTATAATGAAAAAATGGTTTTTTTATGATGACGTTGAAGTTTATGGTCCTTTAAGCTTGAAAGAGTCAAAAGAACTTATTTTGAACAAGCCAAACTTATATGCTTGGCATCCTTCATACACGCATTGGGTGCCAGTAAATTGTATTGATGAACTAGATTTATCTGTAACGCCACCGCCACCACCCATTGATATTCCCTTGGCAAAATACGGCTATTTAATAGGCGAAGAGCAACAACTTTTTAGCACCTTATTACGAATAGATAAAACCATCAAAATTACAGCAGACTCCATCGATGAGATTGACACAGATATAGGTACTTATAACGACACAACCAAAAATTTATCAGAGCAAGTAAAAGTAACCGTTAAATCAATCGCTGATCAGTATGCTTCTTTACAAAAAAACCTAGCGAACGTCATTAAAACTAATTATTGAAGAATTTGGTCTTAACTACACAAAAATTTTAAAATTAATATGAAGGAGTATTTACAATGAAGAAATGGTTTTTTTCTAGTCATGGCAAAGTTACCTCAGCATTAAGTTTTACTGAAGCTTCAGCCTTCCTTAAGAATAATCCTGATGCATATGGTTGGAATGCATCCTTTAAACAGTGGAAACCTGCCAACTGCATTAATGAATTTGTCGACATTATGCCAACAACAACGCCAACGCCTCTTATACCTCAGGAGACGTCTGACAAATTTCGTGCTAAAAAAAGGTCTATAGAGTCTAAATTCACTTCCTTAGAAAGCAGTATTGAGCAAAGTGTTAAGTCACTTGCTGCATTTGAACAACAAATACAAGATTACAAAGACCTTACTTGTAATCTCAATGATAACGTGAAAAACGCAATTGACAATATTGAAAGAAAGTTTAAAACATTGAGTTCGAAATTGACTCATCAAAAAGGAATTATTGATATAGCAAAAACAGAGATGATAGAAGTTGTAGAAGGTTTTGATCGTAAAATGCAAGCGAATGATATTTTAATGCCAACCTGTATTCAAAACTCTATTCAAACTTCAGTACAAACCTCTCAGGTACATTACCTAAATACAGAAAGTGTTGATGAATCATTGGTTAACAGGGCAAAATTAGCTCAAGATAAATTAACTCTAGCACCTAAAAATCCTGACTTATCTACATTAACAAAACCTACGGAAGCAACAAAAGAACTCAACACAGATAAAAAGAAAACAGAGTCATCAGAAACCATAACAAAGGTATATCGCGGAGTTGAATATCAAGTTCAAAAACAGCTTTAGTAATTGCGCTAACTATAAGCAATTATTATGTATGGCACAGGTATGTTTAATAAATCTTGGGGTTGAACATTGCTAGTTAAATAATTATTTACGATTTTTCTCAAGGTTATAATTATTACAAAGAATATACTGTAATGAGTTTATGTTGATGGCTACTTTTGTATCGGTATATTTTTGTATCGGTATATTTCTGTCTCATCAAACTTATTTTAAAGTATTGCTAGTTAATAGTTGCTCGTTGCTAAACTGGGTGTTTTCATATCTCTGCTTTTGATAACAATAAATTGTCGCAAAAATAGTTTGGTAGATAATAAGTGAGTTATACAATTGCAAAATGCTTAGCTGATAACGATATAGGGTGTTGCCAGCACAGTATTTTATTGATAGATACTGTGCTAACAAAAAAAACAAATAAGCCTTTCAAAGTGAAAGCTGTTTTCTCTATAGATTTTCTTCTGCAAAGGAAGCTAAACGACTCCTGACCACACCATTTAAATTAACCGTAGTAGAGCCAGGGAAATTTTTAAAACGTTCAACAATATAAGTTAACCCTGAAGTTACAGGAGTTAAATAATTACTGTCTATTTGTGCTAAATTCCCTGAGCAAACTAACTTAGTACCCTCACCGCAGCGAGTAATAATAGTTTTTAGTTGTGCTGCTGTTAAGTTTTGACACTCATCAAGCAGTACCAAAGCATTTTGTATGCTTCGCCCGCGCATAAAGTTGACTGATTTAAATTGAATGTTAGCTTTGTCCATGATGTAATTTAAGCTGCCATGCATACTTTCATCTTGCTTGTGCAAGACTTCTAAAGAATCAGTAATGGCAGCCAGCCAAGGCGCCATTTTTTCTTCTTCTGTACCGGGTAAAAAACCTATAGATTCTGCTATTTCAGGTGTACTTCGCGTTACGATAATTTTATCGTAAAGACCTCTTTCAATGACTTGTTCAAGGGCTGAAGCTAGCGCCAGTAAAGTTTTACCGCACCCAGCTGGGCCGGTCAAAATAACGAGATCGATTGTTGGGTCAAGCAAGGCATCCATGGCCATACCTTGATAGATATTTTTAGGGTGAATTCCCCAGGCACTTTTTGCTAAGAGGCGATCATGGCCTAAGTCCAAAATCGAGACTTTATTATCATCCCAACCGGTAACTTTAGCGGCAAAAGTATTGCCTTCATCAAGTAAGTACTCATTAATGTAGGTAACAGGCAGTGTTGCCTTAGAAACATAATGTGTTGTATTACGACCTTCGGTTTCAGTATCAAGCAATTCAGCACCCTGCCAAAAATCACCGTCCAGTTTGTGATACCCCTTGGTTAAAAATTGAACATCATCAATTAGCTGATCAGTGCGGTAATCCTCAACATGGGCTAAACCAGCACCTTTAGCTTTTAAGCGCATGTTGATATCTTTTGTTACTAAGACGATTTTTTTCTTCGGCATTTTCTTTTGAATGTGTAATGCCGCATTGATGATACGATTGTCATTTTCATTAAATGAAAGTGTCTTGGAGGTCTCGGTTAATGCATAATCGTTAATAATGGCTAAACAACCACTGGGCTGTTGTTCATTTTTTTGTGGCAGCTTTACACCGGCTAAAACCTGTTCAGGGTTGGCATCTCTGAGGGTATCTTCAAGGGCTCGAATAGCAACACGAGCATCTCTGCTGACATCCTTGTTTCTATCTTTTATGGAGTCTAGTTCTTCGAGAACAGTCATAGGCACAATGACATCGTGTTCTTTAAAAGATAAAAACGCAAAGGGTTCGTGTAAAAGGATATTAGTGTCTAGAACATAAACAGTTTGTTGATTATTACTGTTATTAAGTGGTGGTGAGAGTTTTGAGTTTTCAGATAATACATTGTCGCTATTCATATTCTCTTTGGTCATGGGCATTCTCCGTGAATCACTGACAAAACAAATATAAAAAACAATACTTTAATCTACACTCATTAAAGTATAGTTGATCCCCAGTTTATTGTTATTATTTAAGTCATCACAGCCTAATGGGTAAAGCATTACTAATAGGCATGGCAAGTGGTATCAGAAAATACAAGCCGGCAAAGTCAATGTTCATGCTTAGTTAGGTGAAGTGCTCCTAAAATAATATTAATAACCTTGGCATAATCCACAATAATCCCTTAATTCTTTCTAAGCAAGCATAATTTTTTAATGATTCAGTCTATTATAAGGGGTAATATAGCGCCCTTTGTTAGCCCTAATTTTGTGTAATCCGTCAATTTAGATGACGCAATTACAATGGAGACAGAGTTTTATGCCATTTCAAGTAGGTCAACGTTGGATAAGTGACAGTGAATCAGATCAGGGCTTAGGCACGGTGACAGGGGTTGAAAACCGTTTTGTTAATGTCATTTTTACTGCAACGGGTGAAGCACGCAAGTATGCCAAAGAAAATGCGCCACTTACTCGAGTAATATTTAATAATGGAGATCTTGTTCCTAGTCATGAGGGATGGCTTTTAAAAGTAACCTCTTATACTGAGGATCAAGGAATTATTACTTACCAAGGTATCCGTCAAGATACTCAAGAACACACTTCATTGAAAGAAATAATGATAGACCACTTCATTAAGTTCAATAAGCCCCATGATAGGCTGCTAAATAGCCAAGTTGATCGTCTAGATTGGTTTCGCTTACGAAAAGACTGCCTTAAACACCAATATAAACAACAACAGTCTTCACTCAACGGTTTAGTCGGCGGCCGTGTTAGCCTAATCCCTCATCAGCTTTATATTGCCGATGAGGTTGGTAGCCGCTTTGCCCCCAGAGTACTTTTAGCTGATGAAGTGGGTTTAGGCAAAACGATTGAAGCGGGTTTAATTATTCATCAACAACTGGTGACTGGCCGAGCCAAACGGGTATTAATTATTGTCCCTGAATCACTTATGCACCAATGGTTGGTAGAAATGCTTCGCCGTTTTAACTTAAGTTTTAGTATTTTTGATAATGAACGTTGTATTGAAACAAGCCGCGATAATTATGTTGATGGTAAAGCTGCAAACCCTTTTAGTTCAGAACAATTAGTCTTGGTGAATCTTAGTTTTATTACTGAACATTCGACATGGTACCAAGCACTGATTGAGGAAGAGTGGGATTTAATGGTTGTTGATGAAGCACATCACCTTAACTGGCAACAACATAACCCAAGTATTGAATACCAGTGTATAGAGCAGTTAGCTAAAAAGATACCCGGCGTTTTATTATTAACTGCTACACCAGATCAACTTGGCCATGAAAGTCATTTTGCTCGATTGCGTTTACTCGATCCGGATCGATTTTATGATTATGATAAATTTACTGAAGAGGAAACACACTATAGCCGCGTAGCCGATGCTGCAAACACATTAGTAGAAGGTAAACAATTATCTCCTACGCAGGAGCAAGTACTTACCAACCTATTAAAAGAGACAAACATTGAAACTCAACTTTGCCAGCTCAAAGAATCAAGTCCCATACTATCAAAAGAAATAAGAGATGATTTGCTAACTCAGCTACTGGATAGACATGGCACAGGGCGTATTCTTTTTAGAAATTCACGTAATACTATCAAAGGTTTCCCTGCACGAAAAGTGCTTCCTGCTGAACTAAGCATGCCAGTCGAATATGAAACTATTATCAATGAGTTTGTATTAACCGACTCTCAGCAGTTATTAACCAAATCCAAACAAGCTAAGTATATTTTTACACCTGAAATGCTTTATGGGTTAGAGCAACAAGCAAAAAGTTGGACCGATTTTGACCCTCGAGTTGATTACCTCATTAATTTATTGAACTCCCTCAAACGTGAGAAAATATTAGTTATTTGTGCGCACGCCCAAACGGCGATTGATTTAGAGGTTGCATTGCGAATTAAACAAGGGATTAGAAGTGCAGTCTTCCATGAGGGTTTATCTATTTTTGAGCGCGATAAAGCGGCTGCATATTTCGCCCAAGACGAAGACAGCGCTCAACTTTTATTATGCTCAGAAATTGGTAGTGAAGGTCGTAACTTTCAATTTGCTCATCACTTAGTGCTTTTCGATTTACCACAAAATCCAGATTTACTGGAACAACGTATTGGTCGGTTAGATAGGATAGGACAAACAGAAGTGATTCAAATACATGTTCCTTACTTTACTAACTCTGCTCAACAGCTTTTGTTTGATTGGTACCAACGCGGCATGCAGGCTTTTGAAAAAACCTGTATTACTGGGAGAGTTTTATACGAAAACTTTGGTGAACAACTGCTCTCATTAGCCCTATCAGAGCAGCAACAAAGCCAAGCCGCTGAGTCACTAATTAGTGATAGCTGGCAAAAACACCTTGCTATTAAGTCTGAACTCGAGTCAGGGCGAGATAAATTATTAGAACTGAACTCATCTGGACAAGGTCGCGCTATTGAGCTGACTAAAGCAATTCAACAAAGTGATGAAAAAATTGAACTGCCACAATTTATGTTCCAAGTATTAGATGTATTTGGTGTTCAACAGGATGATAAAGCTGATAATGCTATTGCCCTTAACCAGAGTGAGCATATGCTCAACAGTAACTTCCCTTGTTTGCCCGAAGATGGCACAACGGTGACATTTAACAGAGATATCGCCTTAATTAATGAAAATTACCAGTTATTAACTTGGGACCATCCTATGGTTCGAGGTGTCATGGATTTAGTCCTTACCGATGACATTGGTAATGCCAGTATTGGTTTATTAAAAAATACAGCGTTACCCGTTGGGACGTTTTTCTTAGAGTGTATTTTTACTGTAGAAGCTACGGCGCCACCACATTTGCAATTAGGTCGTTATTTGCCAACCACACCCATTCGTATATTGGTTGATAAAAGCGGCAATAACCTTGCTGCCAAAGTAAGTGAAGATATACTTGATAAACAACTTACACCCGTAAAAAAACAAATGGCATTACAGTTAACCAAAGCACTTAAATCTCAAATACGTCCTTTAGTAGTTAAAGCAGAGGCTCATGGTGAAAAAGAGATAAAAAGTATTCAAGAAAAGTCACTTATTGCTATGCAAACTAAGCTTAAGGCAGAACAGCTTCGTTTAACTGCACTCCAAACCATCAATCCCAGTGTACGCCAACAAGAAATTGATTTTATTAGCCAACAACAACTTGAATTAACCCACTACATTGATAAAGCTCAGTTAACATTTGAGGCTATTCGCATGATAGTTGTTACTCACTAAAGTTATGTTTACGACCTTTTTTTATAAAGGAGCTTTTTCATCATGTTAGCCCGACACAATAAAGTAGCCAACTAATGAGTGCCAATCCAAATTTTAGATATGTACCGCCCATGTCACCCTATCTTGATATTATTTATCAAGATAACGACATAGTCGTCCTTAATAAAGCAAGCGGTATATTGAGTGTGCCTGGTCGATTACCTGAACACCAAGACTGTTTACAACTTCGTGTACAGCGAATATTACCCAGTGCAACCATTGTTCACCGCCTCGACATGGCGACCTCAGGGGTTATGGTGATGGCATTAAACAAATCAGCTCATGTTTCTATAAGTCGTCAATTCGAGCAGCGACAAACTAAAAAATGTTATCTTGCGCGTGTTTTAGGGCTAGTTGAACTCGATAAAGGCAATGTTAATTTACCGCTCATATGTGATTGGCCCAATAGACCCAAACAAAAAGTTGACTTTGAAAATGGCAAGCAATCATTAACCCACTATAGAGTGCTAAGCCGTCAAGAGCCTGCAAATGAAGCAGCTAGTAGCTTAATAGAGTTGACTCCAGTTACTGGTCGGTCTCATCAACTCAGGGTACACATGCTTTCATTGGGGCACCCTATTTTAGGTGATAAACTTTACGCACCAGAAACAGCACTAACCATGCGTGATAGATTACAATTACATGCACTAACGTTGAATTTATTGCACCCAGTGAGCGGAAAATCATTAAACTTTCATGCACCTTGCCCTTTTAATTAAACTATTTTTCAAGTGTTTTTTTATTATGCCGATATGACTTAAGACTTAATAAAAAAGCTAGCAACAAGCTATTATCAATAGCTTGTTGCTAGCTCATCACGTATTTTTTAAAATACTTTTCAAAAGGCCTATCAAGTTAACAATTGAGATAACTATGCGTTGGTACCCTCAAATTAAACACAATTCTTTCAATAATATATTTATTGCTATTGTTATTTTCACTCTTTACCCTTGTTTTAGCTTTGCACAAGAAAGTCAAATAGAATCAGAGCAAACTCAAAAGAACTCAAATATCGAACAAGTTAACCCCGCAAAGAGTTTAACAACAGGTTTGGAATTAGAAACTATATTCACAGAGCCTGTTAGTCAAGTAGAACAGTATCATCAAGATATAAAACACTATCATGCAACTGCTGAAATCCATCCTTTACTTGTGGGCACCGAAAAGTACATTACTTTAATAAAAAAACAGACTGCTACTGTTAATAAAGGGGTTATGATTTTACTTCCGGATTGGCAACAGGGAGCGAATAGTCCAAAAGCAATGAACTACTTGCGAAATGAATTACCTGCCTTAGGTTGGAATACTATAGCCATTCAACCAGAGAGCCAACCAAATAATTACCCTTCCAAGGCACTTACCCGCGACGAACAAACGAAAGATAATGAGCGTATTATCAATATTTATAAAAATAAGCTGTCTGCACTTTTCAATGCCGTAATGAATGCCGCCAAGCAATTTCCCGGAGCTGTTGTGGTGGTTGCCCAAGGTAATAATGCGGCAATGCTAGTGGAGTTATATAAAAAAGAGAGTACTGAACAACCTGACGCCCTGGTAATGCTGAGTAGTTTCAGAAAAAGTAGCCCTCACCTTATTGATGAAATTAACGAACAGTTTGCCCACCATGTTGCTGCAAGTGATTTACCTATATTAGATCTTTACCTTAGATACGATAACGCAATCGTGCTAGCTAAGGCGAAACAACGAAAATTATTTGCGCAACAGGAAAAGAAAGTTTATTTTCGTCAACGACAAATAAACAATACAGCGGCAGGGTACTACCCGGACAAAGAGTTAGTTAAGCAAATTACAGGATGGCTCAAAGTTATTGGTCAGTAGTAAGTAATCCACTTAATATTAAACATCAAACTGCCTAACTCTTCGATTAGCTAACACTAATTGAGAATACAATTCGCTAAAAGAAAAATTATTAATAATCCCAGCCAGTTAGAATCATGATCAGCTCAATACACGTTAATGAATTGCTTTAAAAAGACACTCACAAAATACCACTAATTTATTACTATTAATTTTTTATATCCTTTAAGATTAAATCATAGGCTGCTTGAATATCTTGCGCTTTTTCATTGGCACTCTCCATCATTTCTGGTGGTAAACCTTTAGCAATAAGTTTATCCGGGTGATGTTGTGACATGAGTTTTTTGTAGGCTTTTTTAATAGTGACTAACGAACTTCCTTGGTCAACACCCAGAACTTTATAGGCATTGTTGAGTTGTTGTTGTGGAGTGATTGATTTGTTGTGGCCTCGATAACCGGCTTGCTGTCTCTGAAAATTAGCACCCGCAATAATCATTTCTAATAAATTATTAAGATCTGCTGACGAATACCCTAAAAAGTTGGCAATACTGTGCAAAACGCTGCGCTCAGATTGATCAAGCTCTCCGTCACTAAAAGCCACCTGAATTTGAATTTCTAAAAACATTAGCATTAAGTCATGGCGATTACCCATTAAGTACTTAAATTTCAGCAGACGTTCTTGTAATGGAAAGCTCGATGATTTTCCTTCCCTAAAAGCGTCTTGTGCTTGTTGGCGCAATTCATTGCTTAATCCAAGCTTGTCCATATAAGCCGAAGCGAAAGCAATTTCATGGCTAGTCACTTGACCGTTAGCTTTAGCAACATGCCCCATAACTGAAAAAGTACTGTAAAAAAATGCCGCCTGCCTGGAGACTTCGTCTTCTTTACCGCTAATTTTACCATCGAAATTAAATTGGCGGCCTCTATCGAATAAGTGGCCCAACCAAAGACCTAATAGAGCACCAAATAAGTGTTTACTTAACATAAAACCAAATAAAAAACCTAAAACCTTGCCCCAAATATGCATGTTTTACTTCATTCCTTATCATAATCTTTACTTTCTAGCTGAACTATTCAAAAAGAAAGGCGTCCAACTGAAAAAATAGCTATATCATAACGCAATTAGACGGTAAAATACCTGATTACCTGAGATAAAATTAATAATTAAAATATTAACCTTTTCGGACAATAAATGCTTTTTTTTCGTATTTTTAGCTTCATAGTTGTTTTCATATTTTTTATTTTAACTGAAGCTATTCAGGCAAACACTGATTCTAAGGGACAAATCCCTGCAACAAAAATGATGTTTTGCCCTTTGCCAGAATTCGAAGCGATCTCCTTTGATATGGCAACTTCATCAAGCGATATCATCCAACTGTCGTCGAAAAACACCAGTATAGAGCGAGACCAAATTGCCCTCTTTAGTGGTGACGTCATAATGATTGATAAAGATAAAAAAATAATGGCTGACCAACTTTCTTTTGATCGCCTTCAACGGCAAATAGAGGCAATAGGGAATATCCATTATCAAGGCAAAGAAATTAATATATTTGCTGACAAACTAAGCGCAGACGGTGAAAAGCGTTCAACGCAAATGCAATTTGCATCCTATCAACTTGATGGTAACCCCGGACATGGAAAAGCTGAGATATTATCTATTAATGATAAAGGAATATTAAAGCTCACTAATTCAACCTACTCTACCTGTCTTCAAAAAAATCCTGATTGGCAAATTTCAGCCTCAGAAATTAACCTGGCAGCAAGTGGTGATTTTGGCGAAGCATATCATGCTAAACTCAAAGTTCTCGATGTACCTGTTTTTTATATTCCTTACATATATTTTCCCATATCAAATGAGCGATTGAGTGGTTTTTTATATCCTGATTTCACAAGTTCCAAAAAATCAGGACTGGAAATTTCAGCACCTTTTTATTGGAATATCGCTGAGAATTATGATGCAACCATAACACCTAGGTTTATGTCATCACGTGGTACACAGATTAAAACCGAATTTAGGTACCTTGTGGGCATGCAGTCAGGTCAGTTTGATTTAGAGTACTTAAACAGTGATGATAAGTACCTTAATAATGAATCACGCTATTTAGCTCGTTTTAAGCATATTGGTTCATTTGCAAATGGCTTTCGTGCCTTTGTTGATTACACCACCATTAGTGATGACAGCTATTTAGTCGATATTGGCAGTAAACAATACAACTCAAATGATGCCTACCTCTATCAAACGGCTGAGTTATCATATTTTGCTAAACAGTGGCAAACGACTTTAAAGCTTCAAGATTTTGAAGTTCTTGGTAATAATTTATCTAGCTACAAAACATTACCTCAAATTGAATTTTCTGCGCACCAACCATTAAGTTTTTTATCTAGTCAATTATCCCTATATTCTGAGGTTTCAAGTTTTAAAAGTGTTGAGATAGATAAAGCGGAAGCAAATAGATATCATATTGAGGCGGCGATTACACTGCCCATAGTCAGACCGGCATGGTTTGTGAATTCTGAATTCACTTTGATGCACACACATTACCAACAAAATAACATTGCTGTAGGCAGCCTGTTAGATGAAAAAGTCAATCGGACTCTACCTAAAGTTAGGATACATGGTGGTATCAACTTTGACAGAGAGTTACGCCTTTTTGACAACACTTATCGGCACACCTTTGAACCTCAATTACAATATCTTTTTGTCACAGATAAAGATCAATCTAATATAGGTTTTTATGATACTGTGAGTTTGCAAGACGATTTCCATGGAATTTTTCGAGATACCAGTTATAGTGGTTTAGATAGAATTTCAGGCGCCAACCAATTCACTTGGGGTTTAACGAGTCGTGTCCTGAGTAAAGAAAACCTCGAAATAATTCGCCTCAGTCTTGGTAGAATTCAATATTTAGGTGATGACAATCGCACGCTTGCTAATAACACCATGTTAGCTGATAATAATGACCTAAGTAGTAAGAAATCTTCAGTTGCTGCCGACTTTTTTTATCGCCTTAACCACCAGTGGCAAGTTAGTGCTGACATCCAATACAATACCATCGAGGATTTCACTGATAAAGGTCAAGTTAACTTAGATTATATGATTAATCGCTATAACTTAATTCAATTGAACCATAGATATACACGAAATGTCTCGGGAGACCGTTTAGAGCAGATGTCATTATTATCAAGTGTCGCCATCAACAATAATTGGGCATTTGTTGGTCGTCTAACTCGTGACTTTCAACAAGACAGAAACTTAGAATCGTACTTGGGTGTACAATATGAAAGTTGTTGTTGGGCTCTTCGTGTAGCTGCCTACCGTGAAATCAACCCCAACCTCAGTACTAACGACTCATCACAAAATATTTCTGATGACTTTGACAGTGGTATTAACATTAAATTGGTCATTAAAGGGTTAGATGGTGAGCAATCAGCTATTGGTACGCAAGAAATGTTCAAAAATAGCATATTTGGTTATAAGCAACCTTTTTATTTACACAACTAATGATTCTATTAAGCCATACATTTGACTATTTGAATCTATTATCAAAAAGAAACACGTATGAAAAACATAATTAAACTAGTAGTAATATCGATAGGCCTTCTGTCTTCATTAACAGCAACAACTCAAGCAGAAGAGCAATTACTCGACCGTGTCGCTGCAATTGTCAATAGCGGTGTAGTGCTTGAATCTGAAGTTAATGATTTAATCACAAATATCAAACGGCAAGCAAAAGCTAATAATCAAAAATTACCTTCAGACAAGGCGCTTCGTATTCAGGTCATGGATAAGTTAATTAACGATAGTTTACTTGGCCAAATGGGTCAAAGAATGGGCATTCAAATTAGTGATGCCCAACTTGACCAAACAATTAACAATATGGCTACTGAAGATAAAATTAGCTTGGCTGAATTTCGTCAAAAGGTTATCAATGAAGGTACCAGCTATGAAAAATTTAGAGAAACAATCCGTCAAGAATTAGTATCAGGTGAAGTGAGTCGTAACAGTGTTGGCCGCAGAATTTTTGTGTCACAACAAGAAATAGCTAATTTGCTGACTGTTATGAAAGAACAAAGCAGTAATAACACTGAATATCATCTCGGTCATATTTTGATTGAATTTCCTGCAGAACCTACTCAAGACGATTTAATTGCTGCAAGAAATAGAGCTAACAAGGTTGTTGAGCTCTTAAATGCAGGCTCTGATTTTGCCGAAATTGCTATTACCTCTTCAGGTGATTCTAATGCACTTCAAGGCGGCGATCTGGGTTGGAAAAATGTTAACGAAATGCCGACACTATTCTCTGAGTTAATTAACGAGCAACCTAAGGGAACCATTGCTGGCCCTATTAGAACCGGCTTAGGTTATAGTATTGTAAAAATTTTAGATATTCGCGGTAGGAAAGTTGTCGAAATTGAAGAAACTAAAGCCAGACACATCCTCATTGAACCTTCAATTATTCTCAGTGATTTAAAAGCTCAAGAACTATTACAAGAGCTTTTAGACAAAATTAATGCCGGCGAAGCAACGTTTGAAGAATTAGCAAAGCAGTACTCTGATGGCCCGACATCAGTTCGAGGAGGCGATCTAGGTTGGGCTAACCCAAAGAGCTATGATCCAGCCTTTAGAGATGCTCTTGCCAGTTTAGAGGTAGGTGAACTTCATAAGCCTTTTCGCTCATCTTTTGGTTGGCACATTATTTTACTTGAAGATCGCCGCATGGTTGATGCAACCTCGCAAATGAACTCAAATCGCGCTTACCAAATTCTTCATAATCGTAAATATGGCATGGAGAATGCCCGTTGGTTAAAAGAAATTCGTGATGAAGCCTACATTGAAATCTTTGAACAGGAAGACCAGTAATGACCTTACGCATTGCAATTACCCCTGGAGAACCAGCAGGTATTGGTCCCGATTTAGTGATAGCAATAGCACAACAGACATGGCCTGCTGAATTGGTGGTTATTGCTTCTAAAGCGTTATTAAGGCAACGAGCTGAAGCCTTGTCTTTACCATTAACCTTTAAAGACTATGATCGGGACACGATTGCTAAGCCTCAAAAAGCTGGCACTATAACAATCGTGGATGTTGAACTCAGTGAACCTTGTATCCCTGGTTCGTTAAATACCGCCAATGGTGCTTATGTAGTAGAGACCCTTAGGCTTGCCAGTGAAATGAACATTTCTGGAGAGTTTGACGCTATTGTTACCGGTCCTGTTCACAAAGGGCTTATCAATAAAGCAGGTATAGCCTTTAGTGGGCATACCGAGTATTTTGCCAATCAAGCAAATTGTTCTGATGTGGTAATGATGCTTGCAACCCATGGTTTACGGGTTGCACTAGTGACAACACATATTCCCCTCGCTTATGTTGCTAAGGCAATTACCCCTGATCGCTTACAAAAAGTATCTCGCATTTTACATAATGATTTACGCTGCAAATTTGGTATTAAATCGCCTAAAATTTATGCATGTGGTATCAACCCTCATGCCGGTGAAGACGGTCATTTAGGACGAGAAGAAATAGAGGTAATGGAGCCAACCTTTGCTGAGTTACGAGCAGAAGGCATAGATATTATTGGTCCTTTACCTGCAGATACCATTTTTCAAGAAAAATACCTTGCTGAAGCTGATGCGATTCTTGCCATGTATCATGATCAGGGTTTACCTGTACTTAAATATAAAGGCTTTGGTTCATCGGTTAATATCACTCTAGGTTTACCTTTTATAAGAACCTCTGTAGATCATGGTACTGCCCTAGAACTTGCAGGTTCGTCAAAAGCAGACTCAGGCAGCTTTATTGAAGCGCTAAAAAGTGCTATCAGTTTGGCACAAAACAAATAACGAAGTAGACCTATGAATGACAAAAAACATTTAGGCCATCAAGCCAAAAAACGCTTTGGCCAGAACTTTCTTCATAATGAGTCTGTGATTAGTGATATTGTTGACGCAATAAACCCTGATAAAGGTGAAAACCTTGTTGAGATTGGGCCTGGGTTAGGTGCCTTAACAGAGCCAGTGATTGAGCGTGCTGGAAAAATCTCAGTGGTTGAATTAGATAGAGATCTTGCCCACAGATTGCGTCACCACCCTTTTATAGCCAAAGATTTAACTATTTATGAAACAGATGCATTGTCATTTGATTTTGCAACATTAGCTAACAAAGATAACCCATTACGTATTTTTGGTAATTTACCCTACAATATTTCAACTCCACTTATCTTTCATCTGTTGACCTTTAAGGATACAGTCAAAGACATGCATTTTATGTTGCAAAAAGAAGTAGTTGATAGAATGGCAGCTAGTCCAAATTCTAAAACCTATGGTAGATTGTCAATAATGACACAGTATCAATGTCAAGTTATACCCGTCATGGAAATAGGGCCTGAGGCATTTAAGCCTGCTCCAAAAGTAGATTCAGCAATTGTTCGCCTAATTCCTCACACTAACATTGATAATCCAGTTAAGGACATATCGGCATTAAATACAGTTTGCATAACTGCCTTCAATCAGCGAAGAAAAACAATCCGCAATAGCTTTAAAAAATTAATCAATGAAACCCAATTAATCGAGTTAGCGATTGACCCTAATTTACGACCAGAGAATTTATGCTTAAAAGAGTACGTAAAGCTTGCTAACTTTATTGTTGATAACCCACCTTTATTGACCAGCAGTAAAACAAGTAAGCGTAAAGATAAAAATAAAAAATTGCCGAATACCCCATTATCTGACAACTAACGTTTTAGGCTTTCGAAATTATGGCTATTTATTTGGTAGGAGACATTCAAGGCTGTTTTGATGAGCTTACCAGCTTGTTAGCCAATGTTAACTTTACAAAAGATTCTGATACACTTTATGTAGCCGGCGATTTAGTTGCTCGTGGCCCCAAATCATTAGAGACATTGCGCTTTATCAAATCATTAGGTGCAAGCGCTAAAGTAGTATTAGGCAATCATGATTTACACTTATTGGCTGTCTATGAAGGGCTAAAAAAGCCAAAACCTTGTGATTTGCTATCTTCATTATTAAAGGCTGATGACATTAATGAGCTTATCGATTGGTTAGCTTCACAACCTCTTATTCAAGCGATACCGAATGGAAAATCTTCAAAAGCGAATAGTAAAGTACCCTTTGCCTACATGAGTCACGCTGGTATACCACCGCAATGGCACCTAACTGATGCCCTAGCACAAGCTACCATGATTCAAAGCAAATTGAGAAGTGATGAACGTAAATGGTGGTTGTCAAAAATGTACGGTGAACACCCGAACAATTGGCACCTTGCTAAAACAGACGTTGATAAATTTAGATTTTCCATAAATGCTTTTACTCGAATGCGCTATTGTTTTGCTGACGGTAGTCTAGAATTTCAGCAAAAATTATCACCTCAACAAAATAAGATAGCTAACTTGTTTCCTTGGTACATGCTATCTAAAACCATTGATTCTGTACCATGGGTTTTTGGTCATTGGGCTTCACTCATGGGTAAATGTTCACATAGCAATATTTACCCACTTGATACAGGGTGTGTTTGGGGTAATGAATTGACCCTACTGCGTTGGCATGATAAAAAATACTTCACAGTAAAACAGTTTAAATAATTGCATCTCTTTATCAGTAGCGTATTTATAAAACTTATACTCTGTTTTGTTTGCATAAAACGTATAGCTAAACAAAATTAATTTAATATTTTCAAAGTCGAGCCGATACAATTTATGTTTGATGTATTACAATAAATTATCGTATTAACTAGGCATCTAGCCTAACAATTTGGTGTACTCTATGAATCTTACTGTAGCTAAAAAAATTATCGGTGGCTTTGCAACCATATCAATTTTACTGGTAGTAATTAGTACAATATCCTTGTCTAATCTTGATACTATAAGTGAGTCTACTCAAAAACAAAATACACTTGCCATACCAACACTGAAGGCAAGTAACAAGCTTGCATTACAACTTAGCCAAATGAGTAATTTGACGCTTAAAGGTTATTATCAGGAAGACCTGTCCTTATTGGCAAAAGAGCTTAAAGAATATCAAAGCATCGATACATTGTTCACTGAAGAGTTATCTTCACTAAAACAAGTTGTCTCTGCTGAACAAGCATTACTAAATAATTTAACCCAAATTGGCCAACTATACTCTACCTACCATGCTGCTGGTGTTGACCTGTTCGACAGTAATAAGTTAAGTATTGAACAAAAAGATCTGTTAGTAGATAACGTAGATTCACTGGAAGAAAAAGCAGATGACGCAGTGATGATATTGCTTGATCTAGCTGATCATGATCTTGCCGACACTGATTTGCAACGTGCGATTAGCTTGAGTGAACACCTCGAGAATCAGTTTAACTCGATTGTTTCCTCGGCCTTCGAATATCGTGACATTTTAGATGAAACTACTGCCCAACTTATTCAAAGTGAACTGACTCGAAACATTGAGGATTCTCAATTATCAGTTGAAGATATCATCGTTGAGTTAAACTATCATGGTATTCAAGAAGTCTCGCAACAAGTCGACCTCGCCTTTAAAGAAATGAAAGACTTACTGTCAGAAAATGGTGGTATCCTCGATAATAAAGCAACACAATTAAGGGCTAACGTAAAAGCCTCAGCCATGTTATTAAAAGAAAAAAATATTGCTGAGCAAGTCAATCAAGTTCTAGATAAACAAATTGAATTAGCCAATTTGACAACAATAGACGCAAGTAAGTTGGTAGGTGACTCAGTAAGTAGGGGCAGTACCCAGACTTGGATTATCATGATTATTTCCATTTTGGTCGCACTAGTAATTGCCCGTATTACACTGGTCGGGATCACACGGCCTCTAGATAGAGTAAATAAGATGCTGAACATTGTTGCCTCTGGTGATTTATCAATGAAGCTGGATGAAACGGGCAAAGATGAGTTTGCACAGTTATCTAAAAACTGTAATTCATTAATAGACAGTTTACGTAACTTAATTGAAAGTATTGTTAACCGCTCCGCCCAACTTGCAGCCGCAGCAGAACAGACGTCTGCAGTTACAGCCCAAAGTACAACCGCGATTGAAGAGCAACGTAATCAAGTTGAGCAAGCTGCCTCTGCGACTACAGAAATGAGTAGCACTTCTCAGAGTGTTCTATCTAGTGCCAATGATGCACTCGGTGAAATTAAGCATGCTGATGATGAAGCTGAACGAGTTAAAAAGATTTCAGCAGTCGGAAGAGAGACTATTGAACAGTTAGCTGATGAGGTAGAATCTGCTGCACAAGTTATCAATCAATTACAGCAAGACAGTGCTTCAATAGGCGGCATTTTAGATGTAATTCGTGGTATTGCCGAACAAACCAACTTATTAGCCCTCAATGCGGCTATTGAGGCTGCTCGAGCTGGAGAGCAAGGTAGAGGTTTTGCTGTTGTTGCTGATGAAGTCAGAACATTAGCAAGTAGAACACAAGAGTCAACCTCTGAAATTCAAACCATGATTGAGGCATTACAGACCGGTGCAGGAAAAGCCGTTACGGTTATGGACACTGGTAAGTCTAAAGCCACAGAATGTGTTAATCAAAGTGAAGAAGCGGACAAAGCACTGGAAGTAATCACCCATGCTGTTCATGAAGCTTTTGATAGAAGCTCACAAATAGCAACAGCAGCTGAAGAACAAAGCGTTGTCGCCCACGAAATCAGTGAGAACCTGGAGTCTATCGTCACTATAGCAGAACAAACGACTGCCGGATCTCAGCAAACAGCCACCTCAAGCAGTGAAGTTGCGCGGTTAGCAGAAGAATTACAACAATCTGTTCAAGAGTTTAAAATATAGACCTAATTTAATGTAAGAGTTTACCAGCTCTTACATTATAGATGCTTTACAGAAGTTAGAGCTTGACAAAAGCACGACTGTCTATATAATTCAACGCGCTTGAAGTTAGTTTATTTTTTTGTACACCATTTCGATGTTATTTTATGCTTACCTAGATAAGATGTCCTGTAACACGTCCTGATTTATAAGTAATAGCAACTCTTTCCAGCAAACCTGCTGTTATTTATCAATAGATTTATCAGCGAAATTACTCTTAAATATTTATAGGATACACTTATGTCTACTACTACTGGTACAGTAAAATGGTTTAACGAAGCTAAAGGTTTTGGTTTCATTGAGCAAGAAAACGGCCCTGATGTTTTCGCTCACTTCAACGCTATCGTTGGTGAAGGTTTTAAAACTCTTGCTGAAGGTCAAAAAGTTGAATTCACAGTAACTGATGGCCAAAAAGGTCCTCAAGCTGAAAACATCGTTGCACTTTAATTGCAGTGGCTTAGTTTAACTAAGCAACAGATGAAAAAAGCATTCCGGCAAGGAATGCTTTTTTTTTATAAAATAATTATTGCTCAGCATTGTGAACGAGTCGTCAAAAGTGACTTCAATCATCGAATCCAATAAGTATTACTAGTAAGCAAAATTTAATTAGACAATAAATATTAAATAAAAAAACAGCACTCGAGAGTACTGTTTTGAATAAATCTGTCATTAACTCACTTGGTATCAAACGAGTTAACATTACTTGGCTTGAATACGCGTTATATCAGCGCCTAATTTCTTTAACTTATTTTCAATAGACAAATAACCCCGATCAATATGATAAATCCTATCAACTTGAGTCGGAGATTTAGCCACAAGACCAGCAATCACTAAGCTTGCTGAGGCACGTAAATCAGTCGCCATGACTTGTGCACCATTTAAAGTACTTACCCCTTTAACTACCGCAGTATTGCCTTCCAATTCAATATTCGCTCCCATACGCTGCAACTCTGGCACATGCATGAAGCGGTTTTCAAAAATAGTTTCAATAACGGTTGCCGTGCCCTCAGCCAACACATTTAACGTCATAAATTGAGCTTGCATGTCGGTAGGAAACGCTGGGTGCGGAGCAGTTTTAATATTTACAGCGTTTGCAGGAGACACCATTTCAAGTTCGATCCAGTTACTGCCTGTGGTAATTTTAGCACCTGCTTCCTGTAATTTACTTAATACAGCCTCCAATGCCGAAGGGTCAGTATTTAAGCACTTGATATGACCTTGAGTAACAGCTGCAGCAACTAAGAAGGTCCCTGTTTCAATCCTGTCAGGCATAACTGAATATTCTTTACCACGCAGCTCGCTAACCCCTTCTATGGTAAGGGTATCAGTACCTGCGCCCGTTATTTTAGCGCCCATACTAGTCAGACAATTGGCTAAATCTACGATTTCAGGCTCTCTTGCAGCATTCTCTATAATAGTAGTGCCGTCAGCCAACGCTGCTGCCATCATCAAGTTTTCAGTGCCTGTAACACTCACAACGTCCATAAAAATCGTTGCGCCTTTCAGGCGGCCTTGATTATTGGCAACAATATAGCCATCCTCAACGGTAATATTTGCACCCATTAACTTTAAGCCTTGAATGTGCAAATTAACCGGTCTTGCACCAATAGCACAGCCTCCAGGTAATGAGACTTCGGCATTGCCCATACGAGCCAATAATGGACCAAGCACCAATATAGAAGCACGCATGGTTTTAACTAAATCGTAGGGAGCCCTACAAGTATCTATTGAGCTGGCATCAATCACTAATCTATCATCATCGAGCCATTCTGATTGAGCACCAAGCTGGCCTAATAACTTTACGGTCGTTAAAATATCATTTAGTTTTGGAACATTACTAAATACAACAGGTGTTTTTGATAAAAGTGCTGACATTAAAATAGGGAGTGCTGCATTTTTTGCCCCTGAAATAACGACATCACCTTGCAGTGGATTACCACCAATTACTTTAAATGCTTCCAAAATAACTACTACTTACTATAAATGAACAAAATTATCGGATTAGTATACACAAAAATGCCCAGCAATAAAAAGCTAGGCATT
Organism: Colwellia sp.; assembly: GCA_042091395.1. Classification (GTDB taxonomy): domain Bacteria; phylum Pseudomonadota; class Gammaproteobacteria; order Enterobacterales; family Alteromonadaceae; genus Colwellia. The sequence continues at coordinate 13,578 of JBELHN010000032.1, read as the reverse complement.
AAAAATACACTTTAGTAACAAGTTAACTATTGAATAATTTGTCTCTTTGCCACTGCTTTTTGTTAAAAGTCTTAACTGTGATAGCGTGAACTGTGCCATCTTTGATAACTTCAGCCAAAGGCTTAAGTACTGCTTGTTGGCGCTTGACTCTGGTTAATTCATCAAAAGCATCACTCACCGCATTTATTTTACATTGTGAGCCATCAAAAGAAACGTGAAGCTCATCTAACTCAAGGGCTTCATTTATCAACTTACTGACTAATTGCTCAATTTCATTTATTTCCAACATTGCTCTCCAAATTTATTTTTATACTCACTAGCTATTCGTGGTTGGGAAAAAATCATTAATACCGCTCAAAACAATCTGTTTTTCGAGTTGTAAGGGGATATGACTAAAACTCAAATGACAGTTAAAACCTTTAGCCTGTTCTAGTATGTATAACAACCAAGCTAATCCCGCGGTATCTACTTTAGATAAATCATGCAAATTGACATCAATAGCGCTATGAGAAAACCAATCAGAAAACATCTCATCGCTAAGCTCATCAACAGTAAATCGACTCAGTTCACCGCTAATTAAAAGTGAACCATGATTTAAAATAATATTAAGTTTTCTCACGGCTAACCTTGCTGATTTAAAGTATCATTAACAAGCTCTTTATTCACATCAATATTTTTAAAAACGATATCTCGATTTGTTTTACTTTTTAAAAGCTCAGTCACATAAGGTAAGCCTTTTTGTCTAATGATACTACCTAATTCAGCTTGCTTTGAATCTAATAAGCTGACACCCTCCGCAATCATATCAAATGCTTGCCATTGTTGAGTTTTTTTATTAAGTCTTACCTTAAATGCAACATCGATATTTTCTCCTGCTGGCATAATTATGCGAGTATTAACGGCAACAATTCTTTTACCAGCAAAAGGTCTTTCGGGTGCGAATTCCACTTCTTGATTGTCATACAGAGTAAATACCTGTGCATAGGAAGTTATAAGATACTCCTTAAACACCGGAACAAAAGCGCGTCGTTCTTCGTCGGTAGTCTTTTTTAAATGCTTACCGATAACTTTAAATGCCGAATATTTGTAATTTACATAAGGCATTAACTCTTCTCTAACGATGTCTTTTAGCACATTGGGGTTTGCCTTTATAACAGCCTGCTCATTTGCAAAACGTTTAAATGTTGATGCTGCAGCGCTTTTGACTAGAGTATAAGGGTTACTTTGATCGACAACGCTCAATGCTTTCGTTTTTTGTGCTTCAGGTACGGTTAGAGACGTATTGTTAAGGTTGCTAGTATCCATACCTACTGCAGCTTTTGCGCTAAAAACCATCAATATCATACATATTAAAAAGCATGAATGTGATGTGTTAAAAAATTGACTGATTCTAAGCGTTAAAAGATTATTCATCATCACTACCTTGACTAAATAAAAACTGACCAATTAATTCTTCTAGTACCAAAGCCGGTTTGGTATCCTCAATAAAGTCACCGGGTTGTAAAATATCAACGGATTCATCAACAAAACCAGGCTGTAAGCCTAAATATTGTTCACCCAAAAGGCCAGCAGTTAAAATAGCGACCGAGGTTGCTTCGGTAAATTGGCTATATTGGGTATAAATATCTAGGGTCACAATAGGGGTATAATCCTCGATATCAAGAGATATATTACTGACACGACCAACAACGACGCCACCAACTTTGATTGGAGAGCGTACTTTTAAACCGCCAATGTTATCAAATTTAGCAAACAACTGATAACTTTCTCCGCCACCACCAATGCCAGTATCAGCAACTTTTAAAGACAAGGCTAATAAAGCAGCCAAACCAATAGCCACAAATAAGCCTACTAACAATTCAATTTTTTTAGACACCATGTCTGATACCATTACCTTGTAATAAAATGTTTAACAATATGTTGGGCTATAACAAGCATTGTAATTATTTAACAAACATCAATGCGGTTAAAATAAAATCTAAAAACAACACCAATAACGACGATTGAACTACTGTTGAAGTAGTGGCTCGACTTATCCCCTCAGATGTGGGTTCACAATCATAGCCTTTATAAACAGCAATCCACATAACAACAAAGGCAAAAACGATACTTTTAATAACACCATTAAGAATATCATTTTTAAAATCGACTTGATCTTGCATTACTGACCAAAAGGTTCCACCATCAACACCTAACCAATCGACCCCTACTACGTGTGCACCAAGTATACCTACCATCGAAAAAATGGCGGCTAGTAAGGGCAAACTAATAAATCCAGCCCAAAACCTCGGTGCAATGACTCTTCTAAGCGGATCAATTGCCATCATTTCAAGACTAGATAGTTGTTCTGTAGCCTTCATTAAACCAATCTCAGCTGTGAGCGCTGAGCCGGCTCTTCCGGCAAATAAAAGCGCAGCGACGACAGGGCCTAACTCTCGCAATAAAGATAACGCAACCATTGGACCTAAACTCGCTTCAGCTCCATAGCCTACTAATATAGTATAGCCTTGCAGAGCGAGAACCATACCAATAAAAGTACCAGAGACAACAATAATCAGAAGTGATAGAACACCAACACTGTATAGCTGCTGAATAAGTAGAGGCGTGCCTTTCTTAATATTGGGAATATGAAGCAGAGAAGAAACTAACAATATAACGGCTCTGCCCAAGCCAGCGACAAACATTATTGTCTTTTTTCCTAAAAAATGTAGCTGTCGCACTATATTATGCCTCTAACTTTTTTCTCTAATCGTGATTATCTAAATGGTACTTTGCTATGTAACTTTTATTAACTCAGTACTGTAGTCAGGTGCTTCATAATGAAAGGGGACTGCACCGTCTGCCTCACCTTTAATAAATTGCTGAACTAAGGGAGAACTATGATGAACAATTTGTTCAGGGGTTCCATGACCAATAATTTTCTTTTCTGCAACAACATAAATGTAATCAGCAATACTCATTACTTCTGGAACGTCATGAGAAACAACAACAGAAGTCAAACCTAGTGCATCACTCAATGAACGTATTAACTTAACTATAACGCCCATAGAAATAGGGTCCTGCCCAGCAAAAGGTTCATCATACAAAATCAACTCTGGATCGAGGGCTATAGCTCTAGCTAATGCGACTCTCCTTGCCATGCCACCTGAAAGTTGACTTGGTTGCAAATTCCTTGCCCCCCTAAGACCAACAGCTTCAAGTTTCAACAACACTATTTTTTCAATAATCGTTTCACTTAAAGCAGTATGTTCACGAATAGGAAACGCTATATTGTCGAAAACATTCATATCGGTAAATAAAGCGCCACTTTGAAATAACATACTCATTTTTTGTCGAGCTAAATACAATTTTGCACGCGATAAAGACGTGATATCCTGATCATTAAAAAGAATACTTCCAGATTCAGGTTTAATTTGCCCACCAATTAAACGCAACAAAGTTGTTTTACCAATGCCGCTTGGCCCCATAATAGCCGTTACTTTTCCTCGCGGTATAGATAAATTAATATCGTCATAAATAACACGGCTACCGCGCTTAAAGGTCAACCCCTCTATCTCAACTAAGTTTTCTATCGCTGGAGTTGTCATTATTGAACGTCACTGCCTTTTAATGAAAATTATATGTTAGCCATGCAATTCGCAGATTTTACATTAGGAACAAGAAATGTTCATTAATATTCGTCGTTAAAGTAAGCGCAAGCCTGATAAATTTGTAAGAAATCGTGAGTATTTGTTCAAAAGTGAATCAAAAATCTATTTTTTTTAGTTTGATAACAATATTTACTTTTTTTTTAGTCTAAAACTAGCGACAATTTAGCCTCTTATCTTGGAGACCATAATGCTAGCACAAATTGTTATTTTACTGATTGCCCTGATTGCTTTAGTTTGGAGTGCTGATAAATTTGTTTATGGTGCTTCATCACTGGCAAGAAATTTAGGTATTTCGCCTATGATTATAGGCTTAACCATTGTTGCAATGGGCTCATCAGCACCCGAAATGATGGTGGCGGCAACAGCAGCCTTGCAAGGTAACCCCAATACAGCCATAGGCAATGCAATAGGCTCCAATATAACAAACATTGCCTTAGTCTTAGGATTAACTGCACTTTTGAAACCGCTAACTGTCTCATCACAAACAATCAAACGTGAAATACCACTTATTTTAATGGTAACGGCACTGGGTTACTGGTTACTTAGCGATAACCACTTCAACTTTTTTGAAGGTGTATTTCTAATGTTAGGCTTTGTTACTTACATCTCTATTTTACTGGTTATTACCTTAAAAAAGACTCAATCAAAACCCAGTGACGATCCACTAATCATTGAAGCAGAGCAAGAAGTTGCAGCTGCCTCGAGTGTCAAAACTTCTCTATTCTGGTTAACCCTTGGCATTATAATATTACCTTTAAGTGCTCATTTTTTAGTTAGCGCTTCTGTATTTATAGCCAAAGCTTTTGGCCTCAGTGATTTGGTTATTGGTTTAACGATTATCGCAATAGGCACCAGCCTTCCTGAGCTTGCCGCCAGCATTATGAGTATTATAAAAAAAGAAGATGACTTAGCGTTAGGCAATATAATCGGCTCCAACATTTTTAATATTTTAGCGGTTTTGCCATTAGCAGGCTTAATTTCACCAGGAAGTATTGACCCTCTGGCAGCAAGTAGGGATGCACCCTACATGTTTGGAGTGACGCTCATTTTATTAATTTTGTGTTTTAGCCGACAGCAAGGTGCTTTTCGAATTACTCGAACAAAAGGGCTAATATTACTTATAAGTTTCATTGCCTATCAAGTGCTACTTTTTAATCAACATGCATGATACTAAAAACAAAATATATAATGATGGATTAATGATGAATAAAAACTTTAAACAGCTCGCTAAAAATGTCATCGAAATAGAGCAAAAGGCTATTGCTGAACTGGTTAATTTTATCGATGATCAATTTGAACTTGCCTGTCAGTTTATGTTCGCTTGCAACGGTCGCGTTATTGTCATAGGTATGGGAAAGTCAGGACATATAGCGGGGAAGATAGCAGCAACGTTGGCAAGCACAGGCACACCAGCATTTTTTGTTCACCCTGGAGAGGCAAGCCATGGAGATTTAGGAATGATAACCGCCGATGACGTGGTATTGGCTATCTCAAATTCCGGTGAAACGAACGAAATACTTGCAATCACACCAGTTATCAAGCGACTTGGTGTAAAGCTGATATCAATGACAGGCAATCAACACTCAACACTAGCAAAACTAGCTAATACCCATATACACACAAAAGTGACTACAGAGGCTTGTCCATTGGGGTTAGCGCCAACCTCAAGCACAACGGCTGCTTTAGTTATGGGTGACGCATTAGCTGTAGCACTCCTGCAAGCAAGAGATTTCACCGCAGATGATTTCGCTTTATCTCATCCAGGAGGGAGCTTAGGTAAACGGTTATTGCTGCGTATAGATGATATCATGCACAAAGGCGATAGAGTGCCTGTGGTTTATGAACAAGCTTTAATTAAAGAGGCTTTAGTTGAAATGTCCCTTAAAGGCTTAGGTATGACAGCAGTGATTAATAACCAACAAAAACTCATCGGTTTATTTACAGACGGTGATCTTCGACGTGTCTTAGATAATCGAATTGATATACACACAGATATTATTAGTACCGTTATGACTAAAAACCCCTGTGTCGCTAAAAGTGATATGCTAGCTGCACAAGCACTAAACATAATGGAAGACAAAAAAATTAATGGCCTGATCATTGTTGACAACAATCAAAGTCCTGTCGGTGCTATAAATATTCACAATTTATTAAATTCTGGAGTGCTGTAATGAATTCCCTTTATGGTAATGTTACAACGCGGGTCCTTAAGAGCTCTGAGTCGATAAAGCTGTTAGTTTGCGATGTAGACGGTGTTTTTTCCGATGGAAGAATATATTTGGGTAATGCAGGAGAGGAACTCAAGGCATTTCATACTAAAGATGGCTTTGGTATTAAAGCGTTGATTGCAAGTGGTGTTGAGGTAGCAATCATTACGGGTAGAAACTCAACAATTGTTAGTTCTCGCATGAAAGCATTAAATATCAATCATATTATTCAAGGCCAAGAAGATAAACTTCCAGCCTTGATAAAGCTTACAGAACAATTAAACCTAAACCTTGAACACGTTGCTTATATTGGTGATGATGTGCCCGATTTAGCTTGTATAGTTAAGGTTGGCCTTGGTGTTGCGGTTCATGACAGTCACCCCTTAGTGTTAAAGTCAGCTGATTATATCACGTTTACAAAGGGGGGCTTTGGTGCTGTGCGAGAAGTTTGTGATTTAATAATGCAAAACCAAGGCACTTTATTAACAGCTAAAGGTTCAAGTGTATGAACAGATTAAATAGCCTGGCGCTATTTATATTGCTGTTAAGTGCCTTGTTTTATGGCATCATTGAATGGCAAAGTCAGTCTGTTGAGCAAGATGCTGTTAATACTGAAAGGCAAAGGCCAGATTTTGTTGCAGAAAAACTACAAAGTAATATTTACAGTGACGTAGGGTTTTTATCTCATACAATCAACGCTGATCGAATGGAACATTATGCTGATTTGAACGTGAGTTATTTTGAAGCACCAAATTATATCTTATACCCTGCGAATAAAAGTAAGCCATGGAAAATAAGTGCTTCTGAAGCTACCTTGTACAAAGACAACTTGGTTGCACTAAAACATAAAGTTGTTATTAAATCGACAGAAATAGATAGCTTAATTAAAGAAATTATCTGCAAAGAAATTGCATTAGATTTAACAACAAACATCATAAGTTCTGAGCGAGCGGTTATCGTAAAAGGCAAAAATTTTACTATGCTAGGCTCTAAACTAACTATTAACTTAAACACAAAAGAAATGACCCTTAACCAGCATGAACGTACCATATATCAAAAAAATAATGATACCTAATATACGTTATTCAAGCATTACAACGCTTGTTGTAATATTTAACTTAATATTTGTAGCTAATGCAAATGCAACAAAAGATGACCTAACACAACAAATTACTATTAAGTCTAAAAGACAGTCTGCAGATCTTAAAAATAAAATTGCTAGTTATTTGGACAATGTCAATATTAAGCAAGGTTCTATCAGCATTTCAGCTGATTTAGTACAAGTATTTAGCAAAGAAAATATCAACACAGGTAAAAAAGAAGATACCTATTTTGCGCAAGGAAAGCCTGCAGTATTTGAACAACAGTTAGAAGACGGCAGTTTTATCAAGCTGCAAGCTAACGAAATTACTTATAAACCTGATTTATTTATTATTAATGTTTCAGGTAATGCCTTAGTTAAACAATCTGGCAGTGAAGTCAGCGGTAACGAGATAACTTATAATATACTTAACGAAAAGCTTGAAGCGCAGAGCGCTGAAAACCAATCCGTTACCACTATTTTGCAACCTAGCGCCCTAAAAAAGCAAAAGGAAGCTAAAAAAAGTACATCACAAAGTAAAGATACAGGTGACCTAGGTGACAACTAGAGTGCAAAATAATCGACCAACAAACACCCTTATTGCAAAAAATTTGTCTAAGTCATACAAAAGCCGACAAGTAGTTAAAAATGTGAGTTTGCAAGTTAATGCCGGTGAAATTGTTGGTTTATTAGGGCCTAATGGAGCAGGAAAAACCACTTCATTTTATATGATTGTAGGCTTGGTACCTAACGAAAACGGTTCAATCAAACTTAATGGCGAGGATTTAACCCTTGCTCCGATGCATGAAAGAGCGCGGAGTGGTATAGGGTATTTACCGCAAGAAGCTTCTATCTTTAGGAAATTGTCAGTTACTGACAATATAATGGCTATATTGCAAACCCGTAAAGATTTAACTCATGACCAACGTACAGAGAAACTGGAAAATTTATTAGAAGAGTTCCATATTTGTCATATCAGAGAAAATACAGGTATGAGTTTGTCTGGGGGAGAACGTCGAAGGGTTGAAATAGCTAGAGCATTAGCAGCAGACCCGCAGTTTATTCTCCTTGATGAACCATTTGCAGGCGTTGATCCTATTTCTGTTGGCGACATAAAAAAAATCATCTTACACTTAAAAAACCGTGGTATTGGTATACTAATCACTGATCATAATGTAAGAGAAACGCTAGATGTTTGTGAACATGCCTACATTGTAAGCCATGGTGAAATAATCGCACAGGGTGATGCAGAACAAATATTAGCTAATCAAAAAGTAAGAGATGTATACTTAGGCGAACAATTCACGCTATAGTAAATGCAAAATAAACAACGTTAATAGTTACCCCTATTTGGGTAATAATAAATAATACTAATACTAAATTAGTAAGTATATTAAACAGGAAATCACATAACCTCGATGCGACCTTCATTACAGCTCCGTATTGGACAACAGTTAACTATGACACCGCAGTTGCAACAAGCGATTAAGCTATTGCAACTCTCTACGCTGGAATTACAACAAGAAATTCAAGAAATTTTAGAAAGTAACCCCTTGTTAGACATTGAAGAAAAGCTGCATAGTGACAGTAAAACCGAGCAAAATAATTTAGAGGAAGCTTTTTCAGCGACTCTTCCTGAGGCATCAAAAGAGCTTTCTACAACAGATGGTAGTGAAGATCCTAAAGCAAGCATAGATGAATTGAATACCTCTGATGCCTTGGAAAAAAACGACATTCCAGAAGAGCTAAATATAGATACCACTTGGGAAGAAAGTTACAGCGCTGGTGTATCAAATACCGGTGCCGTCAGTACCCCCGCTGACGACTTTACTTACCAAGGTGAAACCTCTGATTCAATTCAAGATCATCTTTTTTGGCAAATGGAATTAACCCCTTTTTCAGATACTGATAAAGCTGTTGCTACGGCAATTATTGAGGCTGTCGATGATGCTGGTTACCTTACAGTTACCCCAGAGGATATTCTTCACAGTGTCGGTATCGAAGGTTTAGAGCTTGATGAAGTTCAGGCTGTCCTTAAAAGAATTCACATGTTTGACCCAATTGGCGTAGCAGCTTGCTCAATAGCTGACTGCTTACTTATTCAATTAGATCAATTTAGCGCAGACACCCCCTTTTTAAAAGAAAGCAAACTGATCATTAATGAGCATATTGATTTACTTGGTAATCGTGATTATCGACAGTTAATGAGAAAAACCAAGTTAAAAGAGGAGCAACTACGGGAGGTAATGCGTTTAATACAGAGTCTAAATCCTAGGCCGGGTGATGCAGTTATCAAAAATGACGATCAATATGTTATTCCAGATGTTTCGGTAGAGAAAAAAAATGGGCGCTGGATCGTTGAATTAAATTCAGATACCGCCCCCAAATTAGCAATTAATCAACAATACGCAGCGATGTCTAAAACAATGAAGTCATCTACGGATGACGGTCAATTTATTCGCGCCAATTTGCAGGAAGCTAAGTGGTTTATTAAAAGTTTAGATTCACGTAACGATACTTTATTGAAAGTATCAAACTGTATTGTGCAACGTCAACAGGGTTTCTTGGAGCATGGCGCAGAGGCAATGCGGCCTATGGTATTAAATGATATTGCCGAAGCAGTAGACATGCATGAATCAACAATATCTCGAGTAACAACGCAAAAATACATGCACACCCCAAGAGGTATTTTTGAATTAAAGTATTTTTTCTCGAGTCATGTCAGTACTGAAAATGGCGGGGAGTGTTCCTCTACCGCAATACGCTCCCTAATCAAAAAGTTAATATTGGCAGAAACGCCTGCTAAACCGCTCAGTGATAGTAAAATGGCAGATTTACTTGCTGAACAAGGCATTAAAGTAGCCAGAAGAACCATTGCTAAGTATCGTGAATCATTGTCTATACCACCTTCAAATCAACGTAAAAGTTTGTTGTAAATACTTATCAAGTCATTTTTATTTATCAATAAATGGGCAAATCAGCAAATTAAAATACTAAGCTTAATAAGTTACGATGAAAAATACCTATGTGGAGTGTGTTACCTTATCAATAGCCTATTCACAATGAATTACTGAGTGAATATAAAAATGATTAAACTGATCTTAATATTTTTATCAACTCAGATGATAACAAGGGTGTGAAATAATATTATAATCTTGGCCATAACGATAAGTTGTTAGCTGTTGTGCTATTTCTGCTTCATAAAATTAACCTGAACCGCAAAAAATGTTATGGTCTACTAAAATTTGCATTCTGAACTAAGCATTACAACAAAAAAGCATTAAAAAAATTGCCACTAAATACCCAAAAAATTATGCATTTATCTGATATTTTAACCCTAGACTCAGTTTGTTGTGGTCTCAAGGTTAATAGTAAAAAACGAATTTTAGAAAACATTTGTCAACTGGCCTCAAGTCAAGTGGGTGATATTGATACAGATCAACTTCTTGCCAGTTTAGTTGAGCGAGAAAAAATGGGTAGTACTGGTATTGGTAATGGTATCGCAATACCTCATGGCAGATTATCTAATGCGAGTAAGGCAGTTGCGGTATTAGTTACCACTGAACGACCTATTGACTTCGACGCAATTGACAACAGAGAAGTTGATATATTTATTGCCTTATTTGTTCCCGAAAATAGCTGTCAAGAACACTTAAATACATTACAAAGTATTGCCAAGCTCTTTAGTAACAAATCAATGAGTAAACAAGTAAGAAAGTGTAGCGACTCTAAAGTACTTTTTAGTTTAATCCAACAAGCTAGATAAGCCAAATTACAAAAAACTTGGAAAGTCATGAAATTAATTATTGTCAGTGGGCGCTCTGGATCGGGGAAGTCGGTAGCACTTCGGGTCTTAGAGGATTTAGGCTATTATTGTGTCGATAATATTCCCATCAATTTACTGCCGGCATTAACCCACACCGTCATTAATGACTACGATACGGTAGCTGTTAGTTTAGATGTGCGTAATTTACCAGAAGACCCCCATGACATCCCTGATATTATTGCTTACCTACCCAAAGCTGTCGATGTTAATACACTTTTTCTTGATGCTGATGATAATGATCTAATAAGGCGCTTCAGTGAAACAAGGCGTTTGCACCCTCTTATTCGTCAAGATATGGCCCTTGATCAAGCTATTGCTTTAGAAAAGACATTATTGGAACCCATTTCTACAAATGCCGATTTATACATCAATACTAGCCAACTGACACCTCACCAACTTGCTGATTTAGTGAGAGAGCGTATCCTTGGTAAAAAAACGGGTACCATGGTACTGGTTTTTCAATCATTTGGTTTTAAACACGGTATCCCTGTAGATGCTGATTATGTGTTTGATGCACGTTTTTTACCAAACCCTTTTTGGGAAAAGTCCCTCAAGGGTAAAACAGGTATTGATACAGAAGTTGAAGACTTTTTAGCCAGCCAAGCCATAGTGACCAAGTTTATTTGGCAAATTAATAGTTTTATGATGACCTGGTTACCACACCTCGAGCGAAATAACCGTAGCTATGTAACCATAGCTATCGGCTGTACTGGTGGTAAACATCGCTCAGTGTATATTGCAGAAATGCTTGCCAAAAATTTTATGAAAGTCCGTGATGACATACAAACACATCATCGTGATATCGACGTCAAATCTACTTAATAAGCCAGGCCAAATATGTCAGTTGTTTCTAGACAAGTTACAATATGTAATAAACTCGGTTTACATGCGCGAGCAGCCACTAAGCTAGCGCAATTAAGTCAAAAATTTTCTGCAACTATTACCCTTGAGTTAGCAGAAAAAAAGGCCGATGCTAGTAGCATAATGGCATTAATGCTTCTCGCTGGTGGGCAAGGTAAAGTTGTTAACATTAGCGCACAAGGTGTTGATGCAGAATTAGCTTTAGTCGAAATTTGTCAACTCATTTCCGATAAATTTGATGAAGCGGAGTGAGCAATTGAGTCCTATTACAGTATAAAAAAGCTGATAATACCACTAACTTACGATAAACTTCTTTTATTGTAACCGTTCACAGTTAACGCAAGACTGAATGAACAAATCAGCCTTATTTTTAACCTTACCCAGGTGACAATTTAAAGCGAACTTTGCACTACAGACTAAATAAGCAGAGTCACTATGCCAGATACTTCTGAACAAGAATACAATCAAAATAGGCTGCAACAAGTTAACGAAGCGCTTGGCAGTGGTATGTTTGTTTACGTTCGTAAACTACTGCAACATTTACCCGCTTATGATCTTGCCTTAATTCTAGAGTCATCAACAACCAAAAGCCGACCAATTCTGTGGCAACTTATTGACCCTGAATTCCATGGTGAGGTACTCGAAGAGTTAAACGAAGAAGTACGCATTGGCATTCTGAAAAGCATGCGACCAGAGAAATTAGCCGCTGTCGCCGAAGGTATGGACGTCGATGATCTCGCTGAAGTATTAAGAACTCTACCTGATAGCATATTTAATGAAGTCCTCAACTCCATGGACACACAAGATAGAAGCCGAGTTGAAACAGCACTATCTTACGAGGAAGACACCGCTGGTGGTATCATGAATACCGATACCATCACCTTGCGGCCAGATGTCAGTGTTGATGTTGTGTTCAGGTATTTGCGTTTAAAAGGAGAATTACCTGACGCAACCGACTCATTTTATGTAGTCAATCGTGATAATAAATTTATTGGCGCAGTATCACTGGCCGCAATCATCACCGCCAAAACTGAAATCATTGTCTCTAGTTTGATTAACGATCATGTTGAAGCGGTACAAGCAGATATGGAAGTTCAAGCTGTTGCGCAATTATTTGAGCGCCATGACTGGGTGTCTGCTCCAGTTATTGATGAGGAAGGTCACTTGCTAGGGCGAATCACTATTGATGATGTTATCGATATTATTCGTGAAGATGCCGAACATTCAATGATGAGTATGGCTGGTTTAGATGATGAAGCAGATACTTTTGCACCCGTCATTAAAAGTACCAAACAACGTTCATTATGGCTGGGCGTTAACCTTATTACCGCTTTGCTAGCCGTAGCTGTTACCAGTATGTTTGAAGGGATCTTTCAACAACTGGCTATTTTGGCGGTACTCAACTCTTTAGTACCGAGCATGGGCGGAGTTGCAGGCAACCAAACTTTAACTTTAGTGATTCGTGGTATGGCGTTAGGTCACGTAGGTGAGAGTAATGCAAGGGCGTTGCTCTCAAAAGAAGTTGCAATTGGCTTTTTAAATGGTTTGATATGGGCAGCATTAATTGCGGGTATGGTTGCACTGTGGAAACAAGATATCATGTTAGGGGGAGTAATTGCTTTTGCTATGTTAATGAATATGACAGCTGCAGGCTTAGCTGGGGTGAGTATTCCATTACTGCTCAAGAAGATGAATATAGACCCAGCACTTGCAGGCAGTGTCATCATTACCACAGTGACAGATGTAGTGGGTATTTTTGCCTTTTTAGGCACCGCAACATTACTACTCACGTAACCAAAACTCTGCTCAAATAAGCTACCTAAAGCATGCTTTATCTTTATTTTATTGCTGTTTATAGCGATAAAACATGCAAGTAATATTACTCATTATAAAGTTAGTACTGTGAATTTTATAGCAAATGGTTAATGGTTAATGGTTAATGGTTAATGGTTA
>JBELHN010000031.1:0-47084 GCA_042091395.1 Colwellia sp. | reverse complement strand
AGCAGAGTACTGATATCAGATTAAAAAGCCGATCTATCATTAGGCACCTAACGCCCACATTAAGGGGCTTTTTATTAGTTTGCTAAAATTGTGTAGCGAAGCGAAACCGAGCAAACTGTAAAAAGTCCCGCTTTAATTGCTTGTTATGTAACTATTTAACTCGATTATAAGTAAATATATTTTCTGAAGATAAGCTTTTATAAACAAGCTTGTCCGTTGCTATATGAGTTATCTGATAAGCATCATAGTAATACGCATTATTTGGATCTACTGGGAAAAACTCATCATTTTCAATTGAGCCTCTATACATAGTGAAGTAAATACCACCAGATACGCCCCAAAAACCGAATTCCTTTTGCTCAATTTTTAGCTGAGATTCTGAGTCATATATTTTGAATTCAACAACATAGCGGCTATCTGCTAACCTTGTCATCAAGGTATGCCTTTTTCCACCTTCTTTAGTTGGTTGAGAAGACTCCCACTTTCCTATAAAAGAAGCTCTCTGCTGCTCCTTATCCATAGTTAAATCAGGCTTTACCGCTGAAATTTCATCTGAAGTATATGAATTGAAACTAATCAACAATGTGAATATGAAAATAGCTCGTTTAATTAACACCAAACCTTCCTTAGTTACATAACAGTTTATTATGGAGACTTCTCAGTAATGTCTGTTCCACAATGTTTATTAATAATTCATTAATATTACACAGTTTCAACAACTTAAAAAGAATTTATTATACAAAAAAGCAGATAATTGGATATTACTTAGACTTCTCAGTAATATCCGTTCCACAATGTTGATTAATAATGAATTAATATTTTTAAGTTTCAATAGCTTAAAATAATCTACTATACAAAAAAGTAGATGATTGGATATTACTGAGACTTCTCAGTAATACGACATTAATTATGCATTAGAAAATATATAGCAAATATTTTTAGGTGGGTGTTTTCAATGCGAAAGGTGTGCAATAAGCACTAAATTTTGAGACTTCCCGTTGCGTATCTTTAATGACCTCATCAGCTTTACTATTAACTAAGAGTATAATTAAAAGTGTCAGAACAAGTAAAAATTACTTCACATAATTACTAAAAATGATACTTAAACACAATGAGTAAAGCGTTTACTCATTGTGTTTTTAGTCACCTTAATTAAATTAGTTATAGCCTCTCAAAAAGCCATACTCTTGCTGATCTAACGTTAAAAGCTCTAACGGCGAATTAATTATTTGAGGGCAATTATCAACTTCAATCTGCTGATCTTCATCACTAGTATTGTCATGAATTTGTTGTCCACTCGTTTCAGTTTGTATGTTGTTATTATTCATTATCTCGACCCTAAACCACTCAATCCATTGCACCTGTTATTTTACTAATTGACTAAAAAGCTCTGTAAATTTCGCTAAGCCCTCTTCAATAATTTCGTTACTGGCAGTTAAAGGCGGTAAAAAACGAATAACATTGCCATAAAAACCACAGGCTAATAAAACGAGGCCGTATTTGGCTGAGTTAGCAATAATTTTCTGTGTTAAATCGGTATTAGCGTGTTCAGGATCGCCATTACAGATAAGCTCTATAGCAACCATAGCACCTTGTTGCCTGACTTCTAAAATCAGTTCAGGGTATTGACCTTGTAATTTCATTAACTGCTTATTAAACAAGGCACCAATTTCATTAGAACGTTGTAGTAGATTCTCTTTGTCTATAACATCTAAAACGGCCAGAGCCGCAGCACAAGCAACTGGAGAACCACCGTAAGTGCCACCTAAGCCTCCTGGTAATGCCGCATCCATAATGTTAGCTTTGCCAACTACCGCTGCAATAGGAAAACCACCGGCAATACCTTTAGCCATAGTCATCAAATCAGGCTCTACACCTGAATATTCAATATTAAACATTTTACCGGTTCGGCCAAAGCCAGTTTGAATTTCATCAGCAATGAGGACAATGCCATGTTCATCACAAATGTTGCGTAACGCCTTTAAAAACTCTGGCGGAGCACTGTAAAATCCCCCTTCACCTTGAATGGGTTCAATAATTATGGCCGCGACGTCTGATGGTGAAATATCAACTTTAAACAAGTTTTCAAGAGATTTTAATGCATCCTTTACACTTACGTTGTGACTTGCCATTGGGAACGATGCATGAAATATATCACTTGGGAATGGCCCAAATAAATGTTTATAGGGCGTTATCTTTCCTGTTAAAGCCATACTTAAATTAGTACGCCCATGAAAACCACCGTTAAATGCAATCACTCCTCGACGCCCAGTATGAGCTCGTGCAATTTTCACACAGTTCTCAACGGCCTCTGCACCTGTTGACACAAAAATAGCCTTTTTATCTGATGAGCCAGGCGCGATACTAACCAGTTTTTCCGCTAACTCAACGGCTACTTCGTAGGGGTTTACCATGACACAGGTATGACTAAATTTATCAAGTTGTGATTTGACGGCTGCTATAATTTCAGGGTGACTATGACCAGTATTGTTCACAGCAATACCTGCGCCAAAATCAATATAACGCTTGCCTTCAACATCCCACAACTCTGTATTTTTTGCATGCTCAATATACACTGGATACGTATTACCTTGCCCTCTGGCAATAACTTGGGTTTTTCTTGCTTGTAATGTTTCGTTTGTCATAATATTTGCTCTTTTATTACTTAAATAGGTCATTGTTTAACTTAGTATTTACTTGTTTAAACCACCCATGCATAAATATTTAATTTCTAGGTAATCATCTAACCCATATTTGGAGCCTTCTCGGCCATTTCCTGATTGCTTTACGCCACCAAAAGGTGCTGCTGCGTTAGAGATTAATCCTTCATTAATACCTACCATGCCATATTCAAGCTGCTCAGCTACTCGCCAAATTCGACCAATATCACGAGAATAGAAATAAGCAGCTAACCCGTATTCAGTATCATTTGCCATAGCAATAACGTCTTCTTCATTAGAAAAGGAGATAATAGGAGAAATAGGGCCAAATATTTCATTACTGGCAATGGGCATATCATTCGTGACATCGGTTAAAATAGTAGGCTGATAAAAATTTTCACCGGCTTGATCTCGAGTACCGCCCAGTAACAAGGTGGCGCCCGCACCTATTGACGATTTTACTAATTTATCTACATCTTCTACCGCCTGTTCTGAGATCATAGGGCCTATGGTAACCTTTTCATTTAAACCATTACCTAAAGTTAAACTTGCAACAGCACTGGCAAATTTATCAGTAAAAGACTGAATAACATCTTCATGTACAAATATTCGGTTGGTACAAACACAGGTTTGTCCAGCGTTACGATATTTTGATACCATGGCCCCTTGCACAGCAGCATCAATGTCAGCGTCATCAAACACAATAAAAGGTGCGTTGCCCCCTAATTCCATTGATACTTTTTTTACACTAGATGCACATTGGCTGATTAACGCCTTCCCCACAGGGGTTGAACCCGTAAACGTAAATTTAGCGATATCTGGGTGTTGAGTGAGGACTTTACCCATGCCTTTAGCGTCTTTTCCAACCACTACATTAAAAACCCCAGCAGGAATACCTGCTCGTTCAGCAAGTTCAGCCATTGCTAATGCTGAAAGTGGGGTTTGTGTTGCTGGCCGGCAAACGAATGTACAGCCAGCAGCTAATGCTGCGGCCGCTTTTCTAGCAATCATTGCATTAGGGAAATTCCAAGGTGTTATTGCAGCAACAACACCAACGGGTTGTTTGGTCACTAAAATTTTAGTTGCGGTTGAGGTACTGGGGATTACATCACCATAAACCCGTTTACATTCTTCGGCAAACCATTCAATAAATGATGCTCCGTAAGCAATTTCACCTTTTGCTTCTGCTAAAGGTTTACCCTGCTCGACAGTTAAAATTCGCCCTAAATCTTCTTGGTGCTGCATCATTAATGAAAACCAAGCCCGCAATAATGAAGAGCGCTCATTGGCTGATTTAGTAGACCAGATTGGCAACGCATCTTTCGCCGCAATAACTGCCAACTCAGTTTCAGCGATACCCGCATCACTCACTTGAGCGATCTCGTCCCCCGTGGCTGGGTTAGTCACTGCAATGTTTGATTCACTGGTATGCCAACTGCCATTAATATATGAAAAAGTTTTCAATAAACTTTTATCTTGTAAGTTTAACGCTTGCGTTGGAGCTGTTTGTGTACTTGTCATGATGAAGCCTCATTTATGCTATTGCATTCATTGAACAACACTTTAAACTAGGCTTAAATACAAAACATTAAACCTAAAGTTTTAAGTATATACAACAATATAAGAGTCATTTATGATCCCTTCAATTATTCCTAAACCCATAACAGAATATGATTTACGCTTGTTGCGCATCTTTGTTTCGGTAGTTGAACATGGCGGTTTTGCTGCCGCTGAAAATGCACTAGGTGTTACTCGTTCAACAATTAGTGTGCATATGTCAAATTTAGAAACACGTATGAAGTTGAAGTTGTGTTTGCGGGGGCGAGGCGGTTTTTCGCTTACAGAGGATGGCCAATCGGTATACCGTGCTGTTATTACACTGTTTGATTCTTTAAATGATTTTTCGTTACTCGTTGGCACATTAAGTAAAGAATTAAGTGGTGAGCTGGTTATCTTATGTGCCGATCAATTAGACACTAACAAACAAGTAAAACTTGCTGAGGTCATTAATAAAATTAACGTTAACTCACCAAATTTGCATATTGTATTAGATGGGGAGTCAATCTCTAACATTGAAAAAGCGTTACTTAAAGATAAAGCCCACATGGGTATTTTTCCCGGCTACCAGCAGATAGAAGGTTTAAGTTATGTACCTTTATCTAATGAAACCATTTACCTTTGTTGTGGAAAACAACACCCCCTCTTCCATGAACTGGATACACATATTTCGGAAAAACAACTGGCAAAAGTGCCAGCAATCCACCCAGGTATTGATATTGATGCTGCCGGAAGAGAGCAACTGAACAAACTCAACTTAAGTGCTCGGGCTTACCAGTTCGACACGCGCAAAGCGATGATATTGTCAGGAAAATATATTGGCTATATGCCACAAGGCTTTATTCAACAAGAACTAAACGATGGGGAGTTAAGAATAATTAAACCTGACACCCTCAATTATGAATTTAAATTATCGTTAGTGAATAAGAAAAACCCAAGAGAAACAAATAAAGTTAACTTGCTAAAGACAGCTTTTGATAACGTATTTAATAACGATGTAAAGCGTTAAACCTGATTACTATGGCATATTAATTACCATACAACCTTTATCAGTTTAATGACTATCAGAGCCTACAAGATTAATATTATTCATCACTACACCATTGGCCATACCTAACCGTGTATGACGTTAATATTGATCAAACTAACTGATTTACATCAGTTGGCCACTTAACTTTTCTGAATATGTTTTTTAAGCTGTTTTCCAAATAACCAAACAAGCCCTAAGTATATTGGTACCAAATAAGCAATAACTTGGGGGATTAAAATCGTGCTAACAACCCCATTAATTGCCTCAAGAAGATAGCGCGTTAATGCCAATAAGTAGTATGTGGCAACAATAACAGATAAGCCTTCTACCGCTCGTTGCATAGTCAACTGCATTTTAGAACGTTGATTCATCGAAGTCAGCAACGCTTGATTTTGTTGCGCAATGGCCATATCAATTTGAGTACGTAAAAAATCACTTGCTCTGTTTGCCCTATTAACTAAATCTTCTAAACGTTGTTTAGCTGCTTTTATTGTTCTTATTGCCGGTAATAACCTGCGCTTAATAAACGCCGATAGTGTTTGTATATTATCTATTTTTTCTTCGTTTAGTTCAGAAAGCCTGCTGTTAACTATTTGAAAGTAAGCAATACTTGCATCGAAACGATATTGTGTATTCACAGTAATTTTGGCTAACTTTGCAGTCATTGCTGACAATACCGCTAAGTATTTTTCATTATGTCCTGCAATACTCTTATGTTGTAGTAACGAGGCTAATTCTAATTCAATTTCATTCACCTGGCTTATTACTTGTTGAGCTACGGGTAATGCCATCAGGGTTAAGTTTCGGTATGCTTCAAGTTCAAGTAATGCTCTGATAACTCTACCATTTTCATATTGATGAATATTGTCACTGACTAATAAAATACGATTAAAGTTATCTTGATGTAGTTGCATGGCACTCCACAAGGAAATTTTTTGTTGACCAAGCTTCGAGCCCATTAATCGACAAAATTCAAAGTAAGGCTTAATAGCCTGTGAGTTTTCACACGAATTAGCCGCTGTCTTCGCTTCAATGTGAACCGCTGAAATCAGTTTACCGGTAATTTCTCCTAGCCAAGTTTTACAGACTTGATGAATAGCAGGACTGTTAAAAGAATTCTGATTATTTGCCCTTACTAAAAAGGTATAACTACTAAATTCATGGTGACGCTCCCAGCGCAGTTCAAAGTCATCAAAGGCTTGGTAGAAATGGCGACAGCCTGATACTGGCGATTGCCTTAGGTTAGCTTGGCAAAGTTGAGCAATATGCGCTATTTCTTCACTAATATTCTGCTCATTAAGTGCACTTTTCTCATGGCTAAAGGCAATGCTTGAAATATTTACCGGACCATTAATTTGTGGAAAAGGTCGTGTGTGCAATTCTTCATAACAAGTTAAAAAGTTCTCATGTTTTTTCAAGATATTATCGTAAGTATTAACTATTTTTTGATGTACATTCTCCATAGGTAATACTTACACCAAATAATTATTTTTTTGTGCAAAAATATAGGTTGAATCAATAGCTTTTTCTAACGTAAAGACTATTTCATCAATTTGCGCTTTAGTAATAATTAACGGAGGACACAAGGCCACTGAAGAGCCCGCAATGGTTCTCACTATCATACCAAGTTGTTGACAAGCTTGCATAGCGAAGTTACCCACCGCTGCATCAGTAAAGGCCTGGCCAGAGCTTTTATTCGCCACTAGTTCTACTGCTGCAATTAAGCCCTTACCTCGCACTTCACCAACCAACGGATGATCATTGAGACGATGCAACTGAGTATGAAGGTAGTGCCCCATTTCTGCAGCATGCGCAAATATATTATCTCGTTGGTAAATTTCAATGGTTTTTAATGCTATGGCACAACCAACTGGGTGCCCTGAATAAGTATAGCCATGCCCAAACACACCAATTCGATTGCTCGGCTCAATCAACTCTTGATAGATATCACCACTGATGACCGAAGCACTAATGGGAAAATAAGCAGCGGATAATTGTTTGGCTAATGTCATTAAATCCGGGGATTTAATGCCCATGGTAGTGCTGCCAAAATCTTGGCCTGTTCGACCAAAAGCAGTAATAACCTCGTCTGTCCACAGTAAAATATTGTATTTCTTTAACAGGGCTTGCACCTTTTGATAATAACCTTCGGGTGGGACGATCACACCACTGGCACCCGTGATCGGCTCAAGGATAAAAGCAGCGATGGTTTCTGGCCCCTCTTCAATAATGAGCTGCTCAAGATTATTGGTGATCCTGTTAACAAACTCCTCTTCGGATTCACCCAATAACCTTTCGCGATAATAATGCGGTGCATCAGTACGCAGAACGCCAAGTGCATCAAAGGGTAAGTCAAAGTGTGTATGGTTCACGGGTAAACCAGTTAATGAGGCTGAGCCGATTGTTACCCCATGATAAGAGCGTCTGCGGGCAATAATTTTAAATTTTTCGGGTTTACCAATCGCATTAAAATAGTAACGTAATAATTTTATGTGAGTATCATTGGCATCGCTGCCGGAGTTACCAAAAAATATTTTTGCATTATTAACGGGGACCATAGCCGATAATTTGTCAGCGAGATCTATACCCACTTGATGACTTTTACCGCCAAACATATGTGAGAAAGACAGCTTGCCCATTTGTTCTGACGCTGTTTCTATTAATTCCTGATTATTGTAGCCAAGCGAAGAACACCACAAACCGGCCATAGCCTCTATGTAGCGTTTACCCTTATTGTCGTAAACATAAACGCCGTCACCTTTTTCAATAATTAGATCGCTTGATATTTTCAAGTTTGTTGTTGGATATATGATTGCGCTCATAACTGAATTCCGAAGTTGCTCTTAATTCATTAAATAATAAAAGGGCTTTATAATTTTTTATATAATGACTTGTCTTTCTTTACCTTTGGATATACAAATGTAATAAATCCATATTATTGAGTACATCATGGGAAAGAAAAAGGCAGCCTTATCAAGGCAACTTGCTGACATCGATTTAAAACTATTGAATGTGTTTAAGTCTGTTGTTGATTATGGCGGTGTTAGTGCTGCACAAATTCCGTTGAACCTAGCTAATTCAACTATTTCAAACTATATAGCCGATTTAGAGACTCGATTAAATATGAAGTTGTGTACGCGGGGTAGAGCTGGCTTTAAATTAACCGAACATGGGCAAATCGTCTATGATGCAACCACTGAATTATTGGCTGCAATAAACCAATTTCGCGCAACGATAAACCAGTCTCATCAACGTATTTCAGGTTTTTTACATATCGCTTTTGCTGAGCATATGCTCAGTGTGCATGGCTCTTGTGTAGTAGATGCCCTGCAAAGTTTTAATCAACAAGCGCCTGATGTAGAAGTGAAAATAAGTACCATGAGTTCAGATGAAGTCACCAGTGCCGTGCAAAATAAAAAAGTTGATATTGGTGTCACTGTTCTCTCTCAGCAATATAATGAGTTGGAGTCCTTGCCATTATTTTCTGAGAAAATGTTTGTTTATTGCGCCAAAGGTCATCCACTTTTTAAGCAAGAAACTATTGAACCAAAAGATTTACTGAACTACCCATTTGTTGAATCGCCACGCTTGTTATTTGGGCGAGAGCCTCACCCTGATATGCAACACTGGCATAAAGCCGCAAAAGCACATCATCAAGAAGCCCGAGCTACGCTGATGTTAACCGGCGCTTATTTAGGCATATTGCCCAAGCATATTGTTACAAATTGGGGGCTTAGCGAGAAGCTCAGACCAATATTAAGCGAGCGGTATGGCTATTCAAATACGTTTGCCGCTATACGGCGATATACGGCTGATAATGATCTAATTACTAATATTTTTTATCAGTGTTTATCAGTTGCATTAAAATTGCGTGTTAATTAATCACAGTACCACTTTGTAGACTGGTACCATTATCAAAACAAAACTGGCACTACCTCAGTTTATCGGGTGATTTATGATGAAATAAAGTTTAAAGGTATCGTGTGTTCATATCGATACGCAAATGTATCTAAATGGTTAAGGTTATGATGAAAAATTTATGCTTATTAATACTCACTCTACTTATCACTAGTGGCTGCGGCAGCAGTGATGGTGGCGCTGACTCCCCCTTACCAATAACACCTGATCCTCAACCTGATCCAGATACTTCCCGCTCTGAAGCAAGCTACCAATATCTGCAAGCTGAAGATGATCAAACCTTCTCATCACTAGCCTATTTACCCGATAATGGAACCACAGCCACCAATATTTTTGAAGGTACACTCACTATCACTGGCCAACCTAGCTTTACACAAAATTATGGCGACAGTAATGAACTTCCTGATGGCTATAATGTTTGGCCAGATTTTAATTATGAATTTATCCAAGACAATGGCCGTTTAATTCCGGTAGATAGAGGCCATGGTTTTATTGGTGATGGCGCATGGTCTATTAGTGCCGGTGTCGGTGCGGTATGGGATGAAACGGATGACAATGGCTACTCTCGTGCCGCTTTTCCCTATACCATAAAGGAAAAGAATCAAAATTGTGAGGCCAATGGCCTTGCTACGTTTCTCTTTAAAAGTGACGGAGCTATTTCAAAGGTGCAAGTTCAAAACGTCGCTGAAACTTGTCTTTTTTATGGTTTTGAGTTTTATGGCACATTAGAGGCTAGCTATGATAATCATACTATCACTGCAAAAGCAGACGTGATTAATGCCAGAAACATTGAAGAAGCTGCCCGTATCCCCACCAAACCGCTTAGCGAATTAGCAGTCGACTTTCCGGGGGTTAATTTAGCAAACTATGCATATAATATCCCTGCAGATCAGCTAAATGGCTTTAGTGTGCTAGTTGATGGCACTAATTATATCGATGGTTGCACTACCCGTTATGGTGAGCACCCTTATTGCTCCGAAAAAACCATAGGTTTGTATTCGTTTACTAAAACGATTCACGCTTTCCTATTAGTTGCAGCGTTAGAAAAACAATACCCCGGTTTTAAAAGTACCCCGATAAAATCATTAGTAGCTGAGTGTTCTGATAGCCGTTGGAATAATGTAACGGTCGAGCAAGCACTCGATATGGCCACTGGTAACTATCAATCATCGTTATTTCAAGTTGATGAGGGCAGTGAGTCAATCGTAGCAAACTATTTCTTATCTACCAGCCGAGAAAGACGTGTCGACTTTGCTTGCAATGGCTGGCCGCAGCAAGTATCTCCTGGCACCTATAGTGTTTATCATACCTCAGACACAGAGCTAATAGGGTATGCGGCAAATGCCTTTGTTCAAAGTAAATTAGGCAATGATAAAGAGGCATTCAATGATATTTTAATACCACTGTATCAAACCATTGGCCTGAGCGATTACATTAAAGGTACGCAACGAACTAGTGACACCCATGAAGCCTGGGCTGGTTATGGTTTATCAACCCCACTAAATGATGTTGTCAGAGTCCTACAATATATCCGTGATGATGGTGTTAGTGGTGGTTTGCTTGATCCTACTATGGTCAATGAGGTACTCAGTGGCGACGTAAAAGGTTTACCAGCTAATGCCGATTTTTTAAATTACGACAACGGTTTTTGGCGATTGCACACAGGAGCTTTCACTGATATGAGTGCCTGTGGGCCGCTCACTCAAGTGCCTATGCTATCTGGCTTTGGTGGCCACACCAGCGTAATACTACCCGATGTTATTATTACTCAAATGACCGACAGTGGCGCTATAGGTATGGGATTAACTATTTCTGATGTTTTTAATAATATTAGCAACAACTGCCCATAATATTAGCTCAAGAGGCTAAGGCTAGACATTGATTTTAATTAGCAATTCACAATAAAATTAGCCCTTTAACTCATCATTTTAGGGTTAATTACCGCTTTACCGCTTGTTGATAAGCTGCGCAGAAGTGACTTTTTCGAATCACTCATTTATCAATGACTTTGCCCTACTAGTTTTTATTCTCCGCCGTAAAGTCATCATCCACTATTTAGTGATAACTGCCATAAATTTCAGCTTAACTGGCCCTATTTAACAAACGCTTCTGGCTCCAGTTTTATCACCCTAGCTTTGCTAAGTTTTAACTTCCTTAAGGTGAAATTACATAGCATGTTGTGGCTTTATCCTCAGTGTTAAAGCGGGCATTCAATGTTAAATAAAAAAATATCACTACTTATAGCCTTGTTGCCTGTTTAAAGGGATGTATACCGTAAACAATGATTAAGTAGTTTCCTAAAACAATAGCAATAAAAGGTAAATTATGAAGTTACGAAAGCTAATGGTGCTAGGTTTACTTAGTACTTCCAGCACAATTATCGCTGCTGAAACTCTCTATACTGCAGACTTTCAAGATGGCAACATTAATGCTTGGTCAACCTCCGGTAATGGTAATGCCAGCGCAAGTTTATACAATGGTAACTATTCGTTACGTGTAAACCGGACATTATCAGCACAAACCACTATTTCGACTCTGGGTTATAAAGATGTGGCAATTTCTTTAGATTTAGCCGCTTATTCCCTTGAGCGCACCGATAGGTGTTATGTAGAATCATCCACCAACGGCGGTTCGTCTTGGACAACCTTGTTAAGCATTGGTAATGGAGATGATAATTCAAGCTTTTTTTCCTATGATGGTTCACCAGCTAATATTGATAACAACAGTAATTTTAGCTTGCGCGTAAGAGCTGCAGGTAATCGTAACAATGATTATTGTTACCTTGATAACATCGCCGTAGAAGGGACTCTTGACGATAATGAGCCGGTTGGCTCTCCTGAAATTTCGGTTCAGGGAACCGCTAATTTTGGCAACGTAACAGTCAATACTTCATCAACATCAGTCTTTAGTATCAGTAATATTGGTGATGCTGACCTAGCTATAGGTAACATTTCAGCGTTATCTTTGCCATTTACTGTAACTAATAACAATTGTGCTAATACAGCATTAATACCAGGAAATAGCTGCAACCTGACAGTTAATTTTTCGCCTAGCAGTGTCGGCAATTTTAATGATGCTTTGGTGATTGCTTCAAACGATAGTGATCAGCCAAGTATTACAGTAAACATTGAAGGCAATGGCCTCGAAGAAGATGAAATAGAGTGTCAATATGATTGCTTGACCGGAAATGGCACGGTTAACCGTAATTCAATTACCTACACTAACCTAACAGGTAATGCCGGCAATGGTAGCTTAGTTAATTTTAGTGCTTTCGCAATTCCTGACGGCGCAGCAAACCCCAGTAATAACTTTGAAGGCACATTGGCGTTTAATGGTGTGCAGCGAGGCTGGACTGAAGTATACGACCCCTATTTGTACGATACACTGAGTGGCATAAAGCAGCTACCTAACTTTAATTATCAGTTTGTTCAGCACGGTACTCATCTTATCCCGCAAACACGGGGGCTAATCGAATCAGCGTCGGCTTTAGGTCAGTGGGATCTTATTTTAGAGCCGGGAAGAGTTTGGGATGAAACGAGTGATAATGGTTATAGCCGTGCATCACTTCCCTTTGCTCTAGTCGAGTATAACCAAAACTGTACCCACAATGGCGTACTTACTTTCTTATTTAACGACGAGGGTGATATCTCCAATGTACAATACCAAATAGCGTCGGAGACTTGTGCTTATTATCAATTTAATCTCTATGGCCGCTTATCTGCCCAGTATAACCCCGAATCTATTTCAGGTTCAGCTAGTATTAAAAGTGCCTATGAAAGCGAAGTAAGCAACCGTATGCCAATAAAAGCCATCAGTGCATTGGCTAGCGATTACCCTAACTCAGGTGTTAACATTAACAATATAGCTAGCGAGCAAGATGCTGAAGATTTGTCATTATTTGGCGTGGTGTTTAATAATGTTCACTATGTTGGTGGCTGTGAAACACGCTATGGAACTTACCCATTTTGTGATGTTATGACCATTCCTTCGTACTCTACCGCGAAATCGACGGTTGGTGCACTCAGCTTAATGCGTTTAGAGCAAAAATACCCAGGAGCCAAAAATGCCTCTATTAGAAATAATGTTGCTGAATGTACCAATAATAGCAAGTGGGCTAATGTAACGCTTGAAGATGCACTTGATATGGCCACGGGTAATTATGATTCTGCTAATTACGAAGCTGATGAAACTAATTATGCAGTTAACTGGCTATACAGTAATACTCACAATAGTAAAGTTGATATTTCTTGTAATTTTTATGACAACAAGGAAGAGGCAGGACAAACTTGGGTTTACCACTCATCTGATACCTACCTAGTTGGCAGAGGTGTAAACAACTTCCTGCAGGTTCAAGAAGGCAATAATACCGAGTATTTTACTGATATGTTAGTTGCTGATGTTTATTCCCCCTTAAAGTTAAGTCCTTCCATGTCTGAATCTATTCGCACTAGAGATACTGAGTCTGCAGCAGTTGCCGCACTCGGTGTTTTCTATCACCGTGATGATGTTGTTAAACTAGCAAACATGCTTAATAACGATGGCGGCATGATTAACGGTGAACAAATACTTGATTTAAGCATGGTGAATGCTGCTTTGCAAAAAACAGCGAGTGATCGAGGTTTGCCGACAGATCCTACCCAAACGGTTAGCACCAGTAATTACAACAATGGTTTTTGGTCTTATGATCTTAGTGCTTCTACCGTGATGCAAAATTGTAACAGTGAAACGTGGATCCCCTATATGTCAGGATACGGCGGTATCGGTATACAAATGTTGCCTAACGGCATGACCTACTATTTCTTCAGTGACGGTTTTGATTATAGTTTCACTACCACCCTCAATGAACTGAATAAAGTAAATAACGTGTGTAACTAACAATAAAGTAACAAGCTTAATTAGCCCGCATACGTTGTGGGCTTTTTTATGGTTATTTTAAGTCGATTACTGAGTTGACTTATTATGTGGGTACAAACATCGGCTTGACGTAAGTTTTTCTTTTACATCTGTTAAAAAAGGTATTTAATACTATTATGATAAACCACTTAATACACATAGATCACCACGCTGATGAAAGCTTACAAAGCCAGATTCGTTCTAAAATGGTCGAAGGTATTCTGGTGGGTTCTTTTCCGGCAAACAGCAAATTACCTTCTTCACGCAAACTTGCCAAGCAACTCAAAGTATCAAGAAATACTATAGTACTTGTTTATCAGACACTGATAGATGAAGGTTACTTACTCTCAAAAGAGCGAAGTGGTATATATGTTAATGATAAAATTAATGAAGGTTATGTATCAAGCTCACTTCATAACAGGTTAAAACCACAATTAACGCAAACCAAAACATCTACCCTCTCTAAAAAACATAATATGGAGCTTGATGCCAGTAACTATAAAAAATACAAATTTAAAAAAAACTTATTAACAACCAGTGAAACCTCATGCCCATCAAATTGGCGCAAATACAGTTACCCCTTCATTGATGGCAAATTTGATTCTTCACTGTACCCAATTAAAGAATGGCGTGATGCTAACAATCGTGCCAATGCTAAAAATGAAATTTATCAATGGTCAGACTTGCAGGGCTTGCAAGATGACCCCATGCTACTAGATGAAATTAGAAGTAAAATTTTACCACGGCGAGGTATTCAAGCTTCAAGAGAGGAAGTGTTAATCACGGTTGGCTCACAACAAGCATTAAGCTTAATTAGCCAATTGTTTGTTGATGACAGTGTTACTGTGGCTGTGGAGGAGCCTGGTTACCCTGAAATGCGTGAGCTTCTTATGCAACAGGGAGCAAACCTAATTTATCAGAACATAGATAATAGAGGAGTGGTGGTTGATGAAAACCTAAATCACTGTGACATTATTTATACCACGCCCAGCCATCAGACCCCTACCAGTGTTACCATGTCAATGGAGCGACGTCAGCAATTACTGAGTAAGGCACACGCCAATGATTTTTTAATTATTGAAGATGACTTTGAATTTGAAAGTAATTTTTTAGGGCAACCACACCCAGCCTTGCGAAGCCTAGATGCCAATAACCGGGTGATTTATGTCTCTTGTTTGTCAAAAGTCTTAGCCTCAGGTGTGCAAATAGCTTTTGTCGTTGCTGATAGTAAAATCATTAGTGAACTTAAAAAACTCCGAAAAATGGTAATGCGCAATCCCCCCCTGTCTAACCAACGAGCGGTTTCTTATTTTTTATCGCTTGGCTATTACGACGCTTTCATGATGCAAGTACACAAAGTTTTTTTTGAACGCTGGTTAGAGCTGCGCGAAGCGTTAAATATATACTTACCTAACAGTATTAATACTGGCCCTATCCAAGGTGGCACTGCATACTGGATTACTGGACCAAAACAACTTGATGGCGAATACCTTCGTGAAAAAGCCGCTGAAATAGGCATATTGATTGAACCCGTGAAACGCTATTTTGCTAATTGTGCCTACCCTGAAAATTGCTTCCGTATGGGCGTTACGAGTATTCCAACCAATAAAATAAGACTCGGGGTGAGTAAATTAGCCGATCTTATTCATCAATTAATGGCTGAGCATGAGGAAAAGTTGTCTAATGCCAAAGGAACATTGTTAACTGATGAACATTTACAGCAACTTTTACCCGAGATCACACTTGAGTGTCAAATGGTCTATGGCGTGCCATGTTCTATAGAACTCTCAGCTGATGGCACTATGCATGGCCAAACAGGAGGTAAAAATATTGAAACCGACACTGGCCAGTGGTGGATTAAAGACGGAATGTATTATCGTCAGTGGCAATTATGGGGTTATGGTGAAGTAAAAGGTTTTTACATTATAGTAGATGACTCGGAAATGAAATGGTTTGATCAAAATTACAGTTTTGTTCGTCGACTTACATTTTCAAGAAAAACATAACTTTAAGCAATAATCCTGTAGTAATTATTATTAGCTGCGATGCTATTCAGATTTTTTGTGTAACGCTAACCCTGCCAAAATAGTGCATTTATGGCCCCACTCTTTCTGGACCTAAAGCCAACAAATAACTGGTACTAACATATAAAACCATAAACTCAGTAAAGTGACCTCAGTCATCAGATATTTATTTAATCAATAATAATAATGAGAGTCACTCAATGAGTCATTTTTCAATTGCAGGTATGCAACTTTCACTTCCTTGTGGCGATAATTTAGCCACCATTGGAGATGAAATCACCAAAACTAAAAAACGTTTCCCTTGGATAGATATGATTGTTCTCAGTGAGCTGTGTAATTTTGGCCCACAGAAAAAATATGCTTGTGAACTGCCAAGCAAATCCGAAAAATTTTATTGTCAATTAGCTAAACAATTAAACCTTTGGATTATTCCTGGATCAGATTATGAAAAAAGTGGTGATAAAATTTTCAACACAACTTCTGTGATCAATAATTCTGGCGAAATCATTAAACGCTACCGTAAAATATTTCCTTTTTCACCCTACGAGTCTGGTATTGCTTGCGGGCAAGACTTCGTTGTTTTTGATGTTCCACAAGGCCGTATAGGTGTGGCTATCTGTTATGACCTATGGTTTCCTGAAGTTGCTAGAAACCTCACTTGTCTTGGCGCTGAAGTGCTTATTTACCCTACTTTAACAGGTACCATCGATAGAAATATTGAACTGTCTATGGCTAAAGCGACTGCGGCTATGAATCAATGTTATGTCTTATCAGTTAACGGATTAGGTGAGTATGGCAATGGCCAATCAATTATGGTTGCGCCAGATGGCAGTGTCATCCATCAAGCTGGTATTAACAAAGAAATTATCCCTATTGAAATTGATTTTAATCTGGTACGCCGCAATCGCGAACGAGGTTTACATGGCTTAGGGCAACCATTAAAAAGCTTCAGAGATAATCCAATTACCTTTGAATTTAAAACAAAAAAAGAAAGGAGTAACAGTCAATTAAAGCAATTGGGACCATTAGTCATCCCCAACAACTTACAATAAAAACTGGACCTAAACCAAGCCATAAACTGGTTCTAGAATAAAAGTTGCTTTGGTTTACTCTCAGGTCACTACAATAAAAACTACTAGCTATGAGGATTATAATGAACACTTTCACTTTAAAAAAATCGGTTATTGCAAGCGCTGTTGGTACTGCCTTATTGGTACCATTTACAAGCATGAATGCAACTGCAGCCGAAACAGTAACGGATACTATTGAAAAAGGTAAAATTGAAAAAATTGAGGTAACGGCTAACCGTCGTGCTCAAAGTATTCAATCAGTGCCTTACAATATTTCGGCGGTTTCGGGTGATGAACTTGAAAGTGCAGGTATCATAGATTCCTCAGACTTAATGCGTAATGTTGCAGGTATTACTGTTGTTGATAGGGGCTATCGTAACTCTGGTGCTGTAAATGGTGTTATTATTCGTGGTGTTAATGTTGATGGTGGCTCTAATGGTGATGTTGCCCTATCCGCTGTACCTACGGTCGCCTCCTACGTAAACGACACTCCTATATTTGCTAATTTCATCCTTAAAGATGTTGGCATGGTCGAAGTATTACGAGGTCCTCAAGGGACTTTATACGGTTCAGGTTCACTTTCTGGTACGGTGAAATATCGTATGAATAGACCAGAAACAGATGAGTTTAACGGCAGCGCAAGTATCAACTTTGGTCAAACAGAAGGTTCAGAAGGTTTTAATTTAAATACTGATGTTATGGTTAATTTACCCATATCAGACAGTTTCGCAATTCGCGCCAATGTCGGTAAAGTCGATAATGATGGCATCGTTGATTATGTTAATGTCTATAATCTCGCTGACAATTCTATGTCGCCGATGGGCTCATCACCCGCAGCAAATTTTGATCCCAATGGTGGCTTTATTCCGTCAAGCAATTATAACCCACCCATCAGTGACGGTGATCTCGCTACAGGTGGCAATACCTTTAGAAGTGTTGAAGATGCTGACACTGTTGATATTACTTACGGCCGTGTATCTGCTTTATTTGAAGCAACCAGTAACTTATCATTTTTACTCGCCCATCAGTTTCAAAGTGATGAAATTGGTGGCCGCCGTCAAGTAACACGAGGCACTAACTGGGTAGACGGTACCGAGCAAGAATATGGTGATTACCAAAATGGCGCAGTGTTACTTGAACCATCAGATCGTGATGTTTCACTAACTAGCTTAGAAGTCGAGTGGAACCTGGGTTTTGCTACCTTAACCTCGAGCTCTTCTCAGTATTCTCATGAAGGTAACTCGATTAGCGATAATACCGGTTTCTATGCACAGAATAACTGGTTTGCTGATTTGTATTATGGTTCACCTCGCCCTTTAGCCATGGCTAACCGTGGTTACGATGATGATGCTTTTGTACAAGAATTACGCTTAGTCTCAAATGAGCGTAAAGCAAATATTGATTGGGTTGTTGGTGCTTACTACATGGATCAAGATACCCTTTCTACTCAAGATAGTTACATGCCTGGCTATCAAGAGTGGGCCTTTGCAGCATTTCCTTGGTGGAATACTATGGGTGGTTTTGGCATGGTCTATACCGACAATGATTTTCATTATGAACGAAACCAGAACTTCAAAGATACCGCACTATTTGGTGAGTTCACTTATCATTTTTCAGATAAATTACGAGCAACGCTAGGCGCCCGTTATTTTGATAATAGCTTTACTAATAACACAGAACTAGCCCTCCCCATTTTCCCATTTTTAAGTGGTGAGCCCAGCTTTGAAACCGAAGAGAGTGATACGCTGTTTAAAGGTAATATCTCTTATGATCTTGCTGATGACACCATGCTTTATGCTACCTATGCCGAAGGTTATCGTCGTGGTGGTGCTAATGCTGTGCCTCTTGATGGCTCTCTTGAAGAAAGACCAGAATGGCAACAATACAATTCTGACTCGGTAACCAACTATGAAATCGGTGTAAAAGGTTACTTAGATGGTGGCGCGCACAGTTATACTGCATCAGCTTTCTTAATAGACTGGCAAGATCCACAACTTAACACCTCAACATTCTGGGGCTTTTTCGCGGTGGCAAATGGTGAATCAGCACAAACTTCTGGTATTGAATTAGAGCTACAAGGTTATTTAACTGAAGATTTACATTACGTAATTGGTTATGCCTATGTGCAAGCGGAATTAACCGCTGATTTTTATGCTCCTTCAGGTGTTTCCGCAGCAGATTCAACTTACATGGTCGCTTCTGATGGGACCCAACTTCCCTCTACGCCAGAAAACACCTTAAGTGTCTCAATGGATTATACCCATACCATGGACAACGATATGTATTGGATATCACAAGTTAATGGTTATTATCAATCTGATACTGTCAACACCCTAGGCGAAACTAGATATCAAGCCGATATTGATGCTTTTTCCATTTGGGGAGCAAGCACGCGTATAAGTACCGATGATTGGGACATCACTCTTTATATTAAGAATATATTTAATGAAGATGGCGTTACCGGTGTTATTCCTGAAAGTGCTATGGGCACTGATCCAGCAGAAAACTTTTTAGGTAATTCCTCTAAAGATTATATTAGTCAACCAAGAACCATTGGCTTATCTGCATCTTATAGGTTTTAAACCGTCCTTGTCAGAGACTAGCAACAGTGTATGAGTTTTAACACTGTTGCTAGAGTTAACCTGACACGTTATGTTAACTGCAGTATTATTAACGTCAGAGTCAGTTATGCTTAAGAACATTAGAGCTAATAAAACACCAGACATTCGTCGAGATAACATTGAATTAGCACTCGATAACCTTTGGCTTAGCATTAATCAAAGAAATGTCCCCTTAGCCCAAGCATCTTGCCAAGAATTTAACCACCTTTATCCAGACAACCCAGACGGTTGGTATGCAACAAGTTTTTTAGCTTTGCAATTAAAACAATTTAATCTTGCTTTGTCTTTAATTGACAAGGCTATTCATATTCAAGCAACAAATCTTGAATGGCCATTACATAAAGTCAATGTATTGTTAGCTATGCAAGATAAAAGCAGCGCAATCTTATTATCTAAAACGCTAGAAAACCATAGCGTAAACGATATCAAATGTTGCACTGATCTCGCTGTTATGTTTACCAAACTAGCTAATTACCAACAAGCAAGCAGTTACTATCAGCAAGCTTTAAAACTTATTAATAGTCAAAAATACCCCAAGGAAAGTGCGCAACTCTATTTTAATTTGGCATCAATAGAACGTTATCAAGGGAATTTAATTGACTGTGAAAAACATTTGAACGATGCCATTTCATTAAACCCATTTGATTATGAAGCTTACCTATTAAGATCAAGTTTAACAAAGCAGACAATAGCTAAAAACCACATAGAGCAGTTAAGAGCCTGCTTAAAAAAAGGTATTAAGACCCCCTTGGGCCAAAGCCAGATTCATTATGCACTGGCAAAGGAGTTGGAAGATTGTCAGTCATATGAGGAAAGTTTTAAACAGCTGAATATGGGGGCAGCGCTAAGGCGAGGCCATATGCAATATAATGTTGAACAAGACATAGCGACGTTAAAGCAGATCACAACAACATTTAATGGTAAATTTTTTATTAACACTAACACAGCGTCTACATCCACTAACAATCAAGCGATTTTTATTCTCGGTTTACCGCGAACAGGTTCAACCTTAGTAGAACGAATTATTAGCAATCATGATGAGGTTTTTAGTGCTGGTGAATTAAATAATTTTGCCTTATGTATGATGGCGCAAACTAAAAAAAATTACCCAATTGCACCAACAACAAAGGCGGCACTTATTAAACGCACCAGTCAACTAGATTTTGAGCAGTTAGGAAAGAATTACTTGCATAGTACCCGCCCAGAAACCGAAAAACACAACTACTTTGTCGATAAGCTACCGCTTAATTCCTTATATGTTGGTTTGATTCACAAAGCCTTACCCAAAGCTAAAATAATTCATGTTACTCGCCACCCTTTAGATACATGCTACGCTATTTACAAGCAATTATTTACTGAGGGCTATCCGTTTTCTTACGACTTAATGGAACTAGGTAAATACTATATTGCACATCACAACATGATGAAGCATTGGCAAGCAGTTCTACCCGGAGTAATCCATACCATTGCGTATGAAGATGTCACCAATAACCTTGCTGGTGAAGCACAAAAACTATTAGCTTACTGTCAACTTAATTGGCAAGACCAATGTATTAATTTTGAAGCCAATAACTCTCCATCAACCACGGCAAGTGCTTCACAAGTCCGACAAAAAGTTTATAAAACGTCTAACGGTAAATGGCGCCGATACGAGAAGCAATTAACACCACTAAAAAAACTACTTGAGCAAGCTGGTATTTGTTGTGACTAATTGTTCAGCTTAGGCCATATCATTCTTCTATTTAAGAGAGTTAACTTATGTATTCATTAGCACTTCAATATTGCAATAAGCTGAAGGTGTTACCTAACAGTATTACCGCGCGAGTTTTGTTAGCTTTTTTAACGACTGCCGGTATTTTTTATATTAACATTATGCCAGCCGTTGTTAATGGTTTAAAAGAAGGTTTAGCCTTTTCCAGCCAGCAAGCTGGCTTTGTCAGTTCAGCTAATCTATATGGTGCGGCTATAGGGGCCATCGCTGCTGTAGTGCTCATTAAACATATTCGTTGGCAACCTTGGTGTTATAGCCTATTGATTGCGCTTATTGCTATTGATACGGCCTGCCTTTTTATTAATGAACCTACCATGATGATAACCATAAGAGCTCTGCATGGCTTGGTTGGTGGCCTATTAGTAGGCATAGGTTTCAGTATAATCTCTAGAACGTCGGAGCCAGATAAAACCTTCGGTTATTTGTTATTAATACAATGGGGCCTGGGTGGTTTAGGCATCATGTTACTCCCTGGGTTAGTGCCTGAATATGGTACCACTGCGTTATTTATTGCTTTAATAGCGTTTACGATTATTACCTTAATAATGTTACCTTTTTTGCCTGAATACCCAGTTAATAAGACAAGCAATAACAATCAAATAAGACAGGCTAATGAAGTTGAGCAACTAAAAAAATCAAATAAAGCGCATGTGATGTTGTCGTTAAATCTGTTGGGAATTTTCTTATTTCAGGCGGCAAATATGGGCTTATTTGCTTACATGATAAGCCTTGGTAAAGCTGATGGCTTAACCGTAGAATTTATGAGTAACGCTCTCGCTTATGCAAGTTGGATTGCCTTATTAGGGGCATTCTTAGTCATTTTGATCGGCACAAAGTACGGCAGAACAATACCATTAATTATTGCTGTTCTGTTAACAGCATTTTGTAGTTGGTTATTACATTTCAGTAATAACGAAGTCATTTATTTACTCACCAACATTATCATTGGCATTACTTGGGCTTTTGTATTGCCCTACTTGTTCGGTATATGTGCTGAGTTTGATAACAGTGGTCAGTTTGCTGCGCTAGGCGGTTTTGCCTCTAAAATGGGCCTTGCATCTGGCCCTATGGTTGCAGCCCTTATACTTAATGATGAACAGTATCAACAAGTCATTAATATTGCAGTAATAGGATTAATAGCATGTGCACTGGTTATTCTTAAACCTGCTAATTTACTTGATAAAAGTTAATGGCCCATTAAACAAAATGTTCACGTTAAAACAAGCTATGTATTACTCGAGACAAGTCATTATCTGCGTCTTTATTTTTCAATGCATGCCAATAATTGCACAAAGCCAAACAAGTGAAAAAGTCATTAATATCGCTACACCAAGTTGGAAAAGTTGGACAAACCATGATGGTTCAGGGTTTTACTTTGATTTAACTAAAGCTATATACCAACCCCTTGGCTATAAAGTTTTATACAGTATTGTTCCTTTTGCACGCGCTAAAGTGTTTGTGGCTAACAGTAAATTCGATGCAATGTTTAGCTTATATAAATCACAGCGTTATAATATGTTAACGCCTCATTACCCGATTAATAACAGTAAAGTCATGGTGATGTTTGATAACGAGGTTCATTGGCAAGGGCCAAGCTCATTAAAAAACCAGCACGTAATTTACCCAAGAAGCTATGAATATCCTAGTATGATAGATGTTGATTTTACACCAATAGAAGTAAACGATAGCAAACACGGTATGTTAATGTTACTAAAGGGGAGAGCTAAATTTTTCATTACTGATGCCGATGAAATGGCACAATTACAGCAAGAGTTGGATGTAGATGTGCTAAATTTTAGCACCAAGCAACTTTATGCTAAAAATTTATACATGGGCTTTTCTAAAACTGATAAAGGTAAAAAACTCGTTGCTGAGTTTGATAAACGGTTACCTGAACTTATTGATGATGGCACAATGCAGCAGCTTTATAATAAATGGGGACTCACTCAAAACACAGCAAGCACAATCTCGATGAATTGATTTGCGCAATTGAATGGTACGTCACCTATTGCAACTAAAAAATCAGATTAACGCTGAGCAATAGCGAAGGCTTTAACACAAAACAACTTGCGATTTTTTGCTTTACTAAAAATAGTTTTAATTAAGCCAAATATTACTCAGGATATTAATTTACATTACCTTAATAAAGTCAGCTAAGAGGGTTTTTAATGGTTGTTTTAGCGCATAGACTCATGGCCAAATTATTATCATAATAAGCAGCCTCATTGATAAATGTAGGATACACCGTTTCTGTGCCAATATACTTAATATCTTTGCCGTCAAACGTTCTGAAAATGGCAGTACCTGGCTCAACTGCTTTAAAATCTTTACCTTCAATGTTTTTATGCACCATCGCCTTTCGATTGCCCTCTGCATCAACGGGCAAGGTTAAAGATTTAAGGTACCTAAACGCTTCAGTTTCATGATTAAGTGTGGGTAACGTGTCGGTATTATAGCCATCAACAAAGTCTAAAATTAACTGCGTCATTTGTGCCATTTGCTCAGTCACTTCATGCTTAAGAACCCCCTGAGCGACTGGGCCGACTTCAACAATGACACCATGTTTACCTATGGTGCATAATAAGTGATGCTCATCGTTAGATTTATGATCTTCATCTAAAAATACTATTACTTCAGGCATATATTGTCTTAGGTAGATGGCCATTAAATCGTAGAATTCGCCTCGTTGAGGAATAAGTAGTGTTGGCCCCATAGCTGACGTAGTGTTATGCAAATCAATGACTAAATCAGTTTTCGATTGACCTTTAGGACCAAGTAACTGATTTATAACTTTAGCACGTGATTGCTCATAATTAGCGAGTGAGGCATCCGCTAAAGATGCTGAGGAAAATTGTCGATTTAAGTCGCAGTCTGTATAACGTTTATTAATTAAAATCGCATTATGATTAGCTAAAGTTAACGAGGTATCAAAGGTATCCCTAGTCACTATGTTGGTATTTTTCAGCCAATGGTTGACTAAGTAAATACCCGCCAGTTCGTTTCCATGTGTTCCGCCAACGATGGCGACATTTTCAATTTTTTTCATACTCATTTTTTATGGTTAATAATAACAATACCTTATCAGCTTGAGGTAATTAAGCACAATAGTTTAGTTTGTTTTGTTCACAAGCTATTACAAATTATGAATGAAGTTTTTGTTTTTTTAATTAAATTGGATAGCAACAACAGTTAACTCAAATTTTATGATGAAATACAAAAAACCGATATCAAGGATATCGGTTTTAAATAAAAACATCTAGTTTAGTGGTGCGGTTGGGGGGACTTGAACCCCCACGACCTAAGTCACCAGCCCCTCAAGCTGGCGCGTCTACCAATTCCGCCACAACCGCGCAATACTAAACTATGATTTTTGTTACATTTTCTTGCTAATGCTGAGGATGATTAGCTCATTCAATTAATCTGGAATATTACTCTCGTCAGTGTTTTTCGATGACTCATCTGAAGCAGGCACATCACTGTTAATTACTGCAGGTAATGTTGTTGCTTCAACACTCTCTGAAGGAATTGAATCAACAGCTTGCTCTTCAGGAACAGCTAAATTGTTCCACTCATCAACAGCCTTGGTTCTGTTAGCCGTTAAATTACCTAAAATCAGGCTAATAGCGAAAAAGGCTATAGCAAGGTAAGTTGTTGCTGAAGTAAGGAAGTTACCAGAGCCACCTGAACCAAAAACGGTAGCAGACGAACCAGCACCAAAAGAAGCGCCCATATCAGCACCCTTTCCTTGCTGAATTAACACTAAACCAATAAGTGCTAAAGCAATTAAAACGTAGGCGATAATTAATACTTGATACAACATGTTTATTTTCCTTTCGCTGCAGTACAAATGATTTTAAACTGCTCTGCTTGTAAACTAGCACCACCAATTAGACCACCGTCTATATCAGGTTGTGCGAATAATTCTTTACAGTTTGCTGCATTAACGCTGCCACCATAGAGTATAGATACCTTAGACGCCACTAACTCATTTCGCTGAGCTAAATAATGACGAATAAATTGATGTGTTTCTTGTGCCATCGCACTAGATGCTGTTTTACCTGTTCCTATGGCCCAAACCGGCTCATAAGCAATAACAACATCAACAAATTTATTTATACCAACCTGTTCAATAACAGGCTTAAGCTGGGCAGCTAAAACAGATTGCGTTTTTCCCGCTGCTCTTTCCTCTTCACTCTCACCAATACATACAATCGGTGTAATTTCAGCGTTTAAACTGGCCTCTACTTTTTTGGCAATTAAAGAAGAGGTTTCATTATAAAGACTTCTGCGTTCAGAGTGGCCAAGTATCACATAATTTATAGCCAAATCTTGCAACATTGCAGTAGATATTTCGCCAGTGTAAGCACCGCCAGAATGTTCATTCACATTTTGTGCGCCGACTTTCAAAATACTGTTCAAATTACCTTCTGCTAGTTTGCTGCTAAGTAAGGCTAAGTGAAGCGAACTAGGACAAATAATAACTTCAACATCTGGTAAAAGTTTAACATCTTTTAAACTTGAAACCATAGCGTTTACCAAAGCTATGTCCCCGTTCATTTTCCAATTAGCGGCTACAATGGCTTTTCTGGTCATATATACCTCTTAGCTTAGGGTTGTATCTCATGACTACAGGTAATACCTAAATAAACGATTACTTAAATTAAGCCGCGAGATATTAACTAACCTCAGCAAAAGATACAAGTACTTAACGCCTATCTTTTACTGGTTGTAGTTTTTTTATACGTGTTTAAGGCTTTCGCAAAACTATGAGTACCAACAAATCAATATAAAAAATTATTTATTCAAAATGGTAAGATTTTATAATGCTAGTGCTAAATAAGATCAATCAATTTTATTTAACCAGTTTAACGACATCTGCTATTTTATTGGCTAATAATGCAACTTCATCTTTGTCTGGACCTTCAACCATGACTCTTATAAGTGGTTCGGTACCAGACTTACGCAATAAGACTCGACCTCTGCCTGCTAATACCTCATTAACTTCATCAACAGTAGAAAGGACGGCAGCATCCGCTAACGGATCGTTATCTCCTGAAAAACGAACGTTAACTAAAAGTTGAGGGAGCATAGTCAAACCTTGCCGTAATTCAAATAATGACTTTTGCTGTTTACTAACCGCAGTAAGAACATTTAACGCAGCAATAATACCGTCTCCAGTAGAAGTATGGTTTAGGTTAATCACATGACCAGAGTTTTCTGCTCCCAATTGCCAACCTTTATCTTTTAAAAGCTGCATGACATAACGGTCACCCACATTACTTCGCACAAATTCAATATCTAAATTTTGTAACGCTA
Source organism: Colwellia sp. (assembly GCA_042091395.1). Classification (GTDB taxonomy): domain Bacteria; phylum Pseudomonadota; class Gammaproteobacteria; order Enterobacterales; family Alteromonadaceae; genus Colwellia. The sequence continues at coordinate 20,224 of JBELHN010000031.1, read as the reverse complement.
ACTCTAAGCCCATGTTACTCATGAGTGTGCCAACAACACCGCCACTTTTTCTACCTGTTTGTAAATCATTGCAGGCAATAATATAAATAATCTCATCGCCATCAATCACATAACCAGTATGGTCAACCATCATAAGTCGATCGCCATCACCATCAAGTGCAATTCCTAGGTCAGCGTTATGTTCAACAACTGCTTTACTGATCCCTGCCATGTCAGTAGCACCACAGCCATCATTAATGTTTGTACCATTAGGGCTGGTACCTAATTCAATGACTGAAGCACCCAGTTCACGAAAAACATTAGGGGCAATATGGTAAGTTGCGCCATTAGCACAATCAACTACTATGGTTAAACCATTTAAGGATAACTTACTCGGGAAGTTACTTTTACAAAATTCAATATATCTGCCAGCAGCATCATTTATCCGACTTGCTTTACCTAATTGCGCAGATTCAACACAACTCATTTCTTTATCGAGCTCTTCTTCAATGGCTAACTCAACTAAATCGGGCAATTTCTCTCCAGATTGAGAGAAAAACTTAATGCCATTATCATAAAAAGGGTTGTGCGATGCACTAATAACAATACCTGCTTGTGCTCTAAACGTTTTAGTTAAATAAGCAATTCCAGGTGTAGGCATAGGCCCAAGTAAACCTACATCAATGCCCGCTGCAGAAAAACCAGCCTCTAATGCAGATTCGAGCATATACCCTGAAATACGAGTATCTTTTCCAATGAGCACTTTCTTGGTGCCTTGGCCAGCTAGCACTTTACCTGCGGCATAACCTAGTTGCATAACAAAATTAGGTGTAATGGGGTATTGTCCTACTAAACCTCGAATACCGTCGGTTCCAAAATACTTTCGCTCTGACATATTATTTCCTCGCATATTACGACTTCTTGCCTTACCTAATAGTGTGGTAAGAAGATCATCAATTAATGCAATATTGATAGCTATTTATCATCGGCTCAACTCGATTGATAGTTCGCTGTCATTTTTAAAATCTTAAGTGCATCAAATGTCTCTTTAACATCGTGCACACGAATAATGTTCGCTTTTTGCTGGGCCGCTATTATAGCGGTTGCTAAGCTACCTGCAAGGCGATCATCAACATTTCGTGATAACAAGTCACCTATCATTGATTTTCGAGAGGTACCTGATAAAAGGGGTAAGCCAAGATCGTTAAATTGCGCTAGTTGCGCCAATAGTTGGTAATTTTGCTCTAATGTTTTACCAAAACCAAAACCAGGATCTAAAATTAAACGTGCTCGTTCAATGCCATATTGTTCACAAGCATTTATACGTTCAATAAAGAATCTTTTAATATCGCTGATGACGTCTTCATAGCTTGGATTATTTTGCATTGTTTTGGGGAGGCCCTGCATGTGCATTAGACATATAGGCAAGTTAGATTCAGCCAACACAGCTAAGCACCCCTCATTTTGCAGTGCTCTCACATCATTTATCATGTCCGCGCCATGCTCAATGGCCTGTCGCATCACTTCAGCTTTGCTTGTATCTATAGATACGTTAACATCGAACTTTTCTTTAATTGCGCGAAGAAGTGGAATAACACGATCAACTTCATCTTGTTCAGAAACGGCTGAAGCACCGGGTCGAGTTGACTCACCACCAATGTCTATAATATCAGCACCATCTTCAATCATTTTTTCAGCTTGATACAAGGCAGATTTATACGAAGCATATTTTCCACCATCTGAGAAAGAATCAGGAGTGACATTTAGTATCCCCATTACTAATGGCGATGAATGCGCAACAGCTGTTAATATCTTTGTTGTCATGAGGTCTCTTTGATTATTAACTTTACAGTATCATTAAAACGAATAAAGTAATTTACTAAAAGTTGCTATTACCGACTTAAAATTCGAGTATTAAATATTAAAAAACCTCGTTATCCAGAAGAATACCGAGGTTTTTTTACTAATAAACAATACTAACTTGCAGAGGAGTCACCACTTGGATTGCTGGTATCCGGTTGAATATTCGGAGTCGCACTATCAGTAGTATCTGACTTCTCAGAAGCACTTGATTGCTTGCTATCAGTGTTGTTGTCAGGTTTTGAACTTGAGCTTCCTTTATCATCCCAACCAGCAGGTGGACGCACTGTTGTTCTAGCCATTAGATCATCAATTTGTAATGCATCAATAGTTTCATACTTCATTAAGCAATCTTTCATGGCATGCAAAATATCCATGTTGTCTTTAATTAAGTTCTCTGCACGTTGATAATTTCGATTAACAACCGCCTTAATTTCTTCATCGATAAGCTTAGCGGTTCCATCGGACATGTGTAATGACTTTGAGGAAGTTCGGCCAAGAAAAACTTCACCTTCTTCTTCTGCAAACAACATAGGCCCCATTTTCTCTGATAGTCCCCATTGAGTAACCATTTTACGAGCTATGTTGGTTGCTCTCTCAATATCATTAGAGGCGCCAGTTGAAACTTTGTCACTGCCATAAATAACTTCTTCTGCAATTCTACCGCCATATAGAGAAGATATATTGCTCTCAAGATGTTGTTTCGAATGACTAAAGCGATCTTGCTCAGGTAAGTACATCGTGACACCAAGTGCCCTTCCACGTGGAATAATACTCACTTTATAAACAGGATCATGATCAGGAACTAATCGACCAATGATAGCATGGCCTGCTTCATGGTATGCCGTCATTTCTTTCTCGGATTCGCTCATAACCATGGATTTTCGCTCTGAACCCATCATTATTTTGTCTTTGGCAGCATCAAATTCAAGCATACCCACAAGGCGACTAGATGCACGGGCTGCACATAAAGCAGCTTCATTAACTAGGTTAGCTAAATCAGCACCAGAAAAACCTGGAGTACCGCGAGCAATCACATCTGCTTTTACATCATCACCTAGAGGGACTTTGCGCATGTGCACTTTAAGAATTTGTTCACGACCACGAATATCAGGTAAACCGACAGTTACTTGGCGATCAAATCGACCTGGGCGTAATAATGCTGGATCCAATACGTCAGGACGGTTAGTTGCGGCAATAACAATGACACCTTCGTTACCTTCAAAACCATCCATCTCGACTAACATTTGGTTAAGTGTTTGTTCACGCTCATCATGACCGCCACCCATACCTGCACCACGCTGACGGCCAACAGCATCAATTTCATCAATAAAAATAATACAAGGAGCTGCTTTTTTTGCTTGTTCAAACATGTCACGAACACGCGATGCACCTACGCCGACAAACATTTCAACAAAGTCTGATCCTGAGATAGTAAAAAATGGCACTTTTGCTTCACCGGCAATGGCTTTGGCTAGCAAAGTTTTACCTGTACCAGGTTGACCAACAAGCAAAATACCTGATGGAATACGACCACCTAATTTTTGGAATCGAGTGGGCTCTTTAAGGTAATCTACAAGTTCAGCAACATCTTCTTTAGCTTCATCGCAGCCTGCAACGTCAGCAAAAGTGGTTTTAATTTGTTCTTCACTTAATTGGCGAGCTTTTGACTTACCAAAAGACATAGCACCTTTACCACCGCCACCTTGCATCTGACGCATGAAAAATATCCATACACCAATTAACAAGATGAACGGGAACCAAGATACAAAAATTGTCGTTAAAAAGCTTGTTTCTTCAGGTAGTTTTCCTTCAGCGCGTACACCTTGTTTAACCAAATCGTTAATTAAGTCACGATCATAGCCGCCTGGAATAACGGTTTTGTAGGGTTCACCGTTGTTTTTTTCTCCAGTAATTACGCCATTTCGGTCAACGTTTGCGTCGCGGATCTGCCCCTGTCGTACATCCTTAATAAAACGGGTGTAATCAATTTGTTGATTATCTGAAGTATTTGGAGTAAAACTCTGAAATACGCTCATTAAAACAACCGCAATAACTAACCATAAAATAAGATTTTTTGCCATATCGCTCAACTTAATGACCTCATGTGATATTTACTGTTTAAATAATAATACAATTATATTTAATGTATGGTGACTAATTTACTACAATTCAAGTCTTGTCGCTATTTAACTTTGGTAGCGTGTAACAACTGCTTACAACTTTAGGCATTTTGGGACTATCCTTTGAAGCCCGTTGCCACCAGATATACCTCTCTAGAGCGAGCTCTAGATGACTCTGGCTTACGTGTTTTTACTGATTTAAATAAGGCGCGGGTGGCTTTCATGTACTCTTCAAAACCTGCACCTTGGAATACCTTAACAATAAAAGCACCATTTGGCTTAAGTACCTGATGACACATATCAAGTGCGAGTTCTACGAGATACATACTGCGCGCTGAGTCTGCACTTTCATTACCCGTCATATTAGCAGCCATGTCTGACATCACCACATCGATATTTTTACCATTAATACGGGTTAAAAGAGCATCAAGCACTGCTTCTTCTCTAAAATCTCCCTCCAGAAAATCTACTCCGGCAATAGCATCCATTGGAAGAATATCACAAGCAACAACTTGGCCTTTTTCACCAACTACCTTCACTGCATATTCAGACCAACCACCCGGAGCAGCACCTAAATCAACTACTTTCATACCCGGCTTTATTAATTTATCTTTTAAATTAATTTCTTCCAATTTGAACACTGCTCGGGAACGAAGACCCAAACGCTGTGCTTTTTTTACATACTCGTCATCGAAGTGTTCATCTAACCAACGCTGACTGCTTGCTTTGTGTTTTTTATTGGCTGGATTTTTCCGTGTCACGCTCATTTTTATCTCGCTATTAAGCCACTACTATGATTATAGTTATTCTACTATTATTCTGCATCTTTAAGCAGACTATTTATAAACCCATAGGAAAAATATTAATAGGTTTGGTAATCAGGTTAAGTTAAAGGTAAAATAAATAAATATATTGTCCCATAAAACGAAATTGAGTAATGAGCCTAAACAAAAAACAAATTCAATACCTTAAAGGTGTTGCCCACTCACTAAAACCTATAGTTTTACTGGGTAGTAATGGTTTAACGGAAGCAGTCGTAGCTGAGATTGACTACGCTTTAAATCATCATGAATTAATCAAGGTGAAAATCCCAACGGATGACAGAGAAACTAAAGGCTTAATTGTTGAGGCAATTTGCCGTGAAACTAAGGCAACTAAAGTACAAGTCATCGGTAAAACATTAGTCATCTATCGGGAAAGCCCAGAGAAAAAAATTAGAATCCCGAAAATCTAATTTACTATCGATAAATCATCAAAAAATGACAGCTACATTGCTGTCATTTTTATTTGTATCGTACCAATTACTGTTCGCTATCTTTAGCTGCATTATCTTCGAGGGTGGTAACAACTTTTTGAGTCATTTTAACCCGACCAGATTCCACTAATGCTTTTCTTAGTACATATTCAATCTGAGCATTAACACTCCTAAGTTCATCATCTGACCAACGCTGCATCGCTGATAAAACCTCAGAATTAATTCTTAATGGAAAGCTCTTTTTCGCTGCCATAGTGTTTCCTAATTAATGCTAGCGTTAATAAAGGCTACCTGTGTTCACAACAGGTTGCGTACTTTTGTCGCTACATAACACCACCAATAGATTACTCACCATGGTCGCTTTCCGCTCTTCATCAAGTTCAACAATATCTTTATCTGATAGTTGTTTTAATGCCATTTCAACCATACCAACAGCACCATCAACAATTTTACTTCTAGCAGAAATAATTGCTGAAGCTTGTTGGCGTTGCAGCATGGCATTAGCAATTTCCGGTGCATAGGCTAAATGACTGATACGCGCCTCATGTACTCTGACTCCAGCTTTCTCAAGACGTTGTTGTATTTCACCTTTGAGAGCTAATGAGACCTCCTGAGGGTGACTACGCAAGGCAACTTCGTTGCCTTCGTGTTGATCGTAAGGATAACTAATCGCCATATTACGCAGTGCTGATTCACTTTGAATGTTAACGAAGTTAATGTAGTCATCGACTTCAAAGACAGCTTCTGCAGTATCTGCAACCGACCAAACTACAACAGTTGCAATTTCAATAGGGTTACCAAGATTATCATTTACCTTCATTTGATTTGATTCAAAGTTACGAATTCTTAGTGAGATATTTTTTCTGATAAATAATGGAATAGTCCAACGTAAGCCGCCAGCTTTTACTGTGCCAACATAGCTACCAAAAAAAGTCATGACTTTAGCTTGATTAGGTTGCACCATAAAAAAACCAGGTACTGCTAATAATGTTATTACTACGACGAGAACGCTAAGAAAATCAATACTTGCCGCAACTAGTTGGCTAAATACAAAAAGTGTGGCAAGGACTAAGACGATAAAAGCGCTATAACCATTAATTGAAAAACCTTTCTTCTCATTCATGTGAACTCCATTTAAATATTATTACTTACTAAATATTGATATCATTTTGATATCAAAAAAATATAGCGTGTATTTTTTATTATTGCAAGTTAATTATTTCACACTACATTGTGATGATATTGGCTAACTTTTTTTACAGGCATAAAAAAACCCCAAACAAGGTTTGAGGTTTTAATTTATATATTCGCTAGGTCTGCTAGGATGAAACTTATATGTTTCTGTGCTTATATATGCTCAACGGCAATAATTTCGTATTCTACTAGACCGCCTGGTGTCGAGATCTCAATTTCACTATCCACTTCTTTGCCTATTAAACCTCGAGCAATCGGTGAGTTAACTGAGATACGGTTTTGTTTAATATCAGCCTCATCATCACCAACAATTTGATAGGTTACTTCAGCTTCGGTATCAATATTTAATAACGTAACTGTGGTACCAAAAAGTACTTTGCCACGATTAGGTATAGCTGTTACGTCAATGATTTGAGCATTGCCTAACTTACCTTCAATGTCTTGAATGCGGCCTTCACAGAATCCTTGCTGCTCTCGTGCTGCATGGTATTCTGCATTCTCTTTTAAGTCACCGTGTTCACGCGCTTCAGCAATCGAGGCAACAATTTCTGGTCGCTTGACTGTTTTTAAATGGTTAAGTTCTTCACGCAAGCGATCAGCGCCCTGAACTGTCATTGGGTATTGACTCATAATAATCTTCTTATAAAACAAAAGAGTTGTTTGATAACAACTCTTTAAATTAATCTTGGCTTTTCAATATAACGTATTGAAATCTAGCTTTGAGATAGCGCCCCCGACAAGCAGGGGAGCAATTGATTTTATCTTATTTACAGCGTTTGTGAAGCTCTTGAACAGATCTTACTGTATCACGCTCATCTGCGGCATGCGCCATGCAAGTTGCAAAAGCAGCATTTAACGTTGTGGTATAAGCAACTTTATAACGTAAAGCGCCACCACGTAATACCTTTGAATCTTCAATCGCCTTGCGGCCTTCAGTTGTATTTATGATATAGCTGTATTCTTCATTCTTAATTCTATCAAGAATATGTGGTCGACCCTCATGGACTTTATTGACACGGCGAACGGGTAACCCTGCCTCACGAAGAATGACTTCAGTGCCATGAGTAGCATCAAGCTCGTAGCCTAAATCAACCATAATTTTAGCTAGTTCGAGTACACGTTTTTTATCACTGTCACGCACAGAGATTAAAGCACGCCCCGTTTTGGGAACCGATACACCTGCACCTAAATTTGCTTTAGCATAGGCTTCTTCAAACGTATCACCAACGCCCATCACTTCACCAGTAGAGCGCATTTCAGGGCCAACTAGAGGATCACTGCCGTGGAACTTGTTAAAAGGGATAACCACCTCTTTAACAGAGAAGTATTCAGGAATAACCTCTTCAACTATACCTTGTTCTTTTAGTGATTTACCTGCCATTACCCGCGCCCCAACTTTAGCTAGTGGCACAGAAGTCGCTTTTGATACAAATGGCACAGTGCGTGCTGCACGAGGGTTCACTTCAATTAAATAAACTTTACCATCTTTTACTGCCATTTGCGTATTCATTAAACCAATGACACCTAGTTCAAATGCTAAATCAGTCACTTGCTTGCGCATAACATCTTGAACTTCTTGGCTAAGGCTATAGGCAGGTAATGAACAGGCTGAGTCACCTGAGTGAACTCCAGCTTGTTCAATATGTTGCATAATACCGCCAACCACAACATCTGTACCGTCACAAATCACATCAATATCAACCTCAATGGCGTCATCTAAGAAATGATCAAGTAATACTGGCGAATCGTTTGATACACTAACCGCTTCAGTCATATAACGACGTAAATCTTCTAAGTCATAAACGATTTCCATCGCACGACCACCCAATACGTATGATGGACGAACAACTAAAGGGAAACCAATACTCTCAGCTTTCGCCATCGCTTCATCGAGTGAGGTCACCGTTGCATTTTCAGGTTGTAATAAGCCTAAGCGGTCAACCGCTTGCTGAAAACGTTCTCTATCTTCTGCGCGGTCAATAGCATCCGGAGAAGTACCAATAATTGGCACACCTGCTGCTTCTAGGGCTCGTGCTAATTTAAGCGGTGTTTGGCCACCGTATTGAACAATAACGCCTTTTGGCTTCTCAATGCGAACAATTTCTAGCACATCTTCAAAAGTGATTGACTCAAAGTAGAGTCTATCTGAGGTATCGTAATCGGTTGAAACCGTCTCAGGGTTACAGTTAACCATGATAGTTTCATAACCGTCTTCTCGCAGTGCTAATGCGGCATGAACGCAGCAATAATCAAACTCGATACCTTGACCAATACGATTAGGTCCGCCGCCTAAAATCATAATTTTGTCATTATCAGTTGGGCTAGCTTCGCATTCCTCATCATAAGTTGAGTACATGTAAGCAGTATCTGAACTAAATTCGGCAGCACAGGTATCTACTCGTTTGTACACAGGGTTAATTTCAGCTGCATGACGTTTTTTACGCACTTCAACTTCACTAACACCAATAAGAGCTGCTAAACGAGAGTCAGCAAAACCTTTGCGTTTAAGTTTACGTAAATATTCTGGTGTTAATATTTTTAAGCCACCTTCAGAAACGTTTGCTTCTTCTTTGATGATGTCTTCAATTTGTACTAAGAACCAGCGATCAATTTTAGTAGCCCTAAAAACATCTTCAATGGTTAATCCAAGACGGAAAGCATCAGCGACATACCAAATACGATCTGCACCAGCTTCTTGTAATTCGTGCATGATTTTAGTTTTTGCGCCCGGCTGAGTAACATCAACGATTGGATCAAAACCACTAACACCTACTTCTAAGCCACGCAAGGCTTTTTGCATTGATTCTTGTTGGTTACGGCCAATAGCCATAACTTCACCAACGGATTTCATTTGTGTGGTTAGACGGTCTTCTGAACCGGCAAATTTTTCAAAGTTAAAGCGAGGGATCTTAGTTACAACGTAATCAATTGTTGGTTCAAATGAAGCGGGTGTTTTGCCACCTGTAATATCATTTGATAATTCATCTAAGGTGTAACCCACCGCTAATTTTGCTGCTATTTTAGCAATTGGGAACCCTGTTGCCTTTGAAGCAAGGGCTGATGAGCGAGATACGCGTGGGTTCATTTCAATAATAACCATACGGCCGGTATTTGGGCAAATACCAAATTGTACGTTTGAACCACCGGTTTCTACGCCAATTTCACGCAACACCGCCAAGGAGGCATTACGCATAATTTGGTATTCTTTATCGGTTAAGGTTTGTGCCGGAGCAACAGTAATTGAGTCACCAGTATGAATTCCCATGGGATCAAAGTTTTCGATTGAACAAATAATGATACAATTATCATTTTTGTCACGAACTACTTCCATCTCATATTCTTTCCAACCAATTAAAGATTCATCAATCAATAATTCTGACGTAGGTGATAAATCTAAACCACGAGTACAAATTTCTTCATACTCTTCTTGGTTATAAGCAATACCACCACCGGTTCCACCCATGGTAAATGAAGGTCGGATAATACAAGGGAAACCAATACGTGTTGCCGTATCTTTTGCTTCTTCCATTGAATGGACAATTTCAGCACGTGGACACTCTAAGCCAATGTTTTTCATTGCTTTATCAAAGCGTTCACGATTTTCTGCCTTATCAATAGCGTCAGCCGTTGCACCAATCATTTCAACATTAAACTCTTTTAAAACACCTTGTGCTTCGAGCTCTAATGCGCAGTTTAATGCGGTTTGACCACCCATCGTAGGTAGTACTGCACATGGACGTTCTTTTTCAATAATTTTACGCACAACTTCCCAGTGAATGGGTTCAATGTAAGTGGCATCAGCCATTTCAGGATCAGTCATGATAGTAGCAGGGTTAGAGTTGACTAGAATAACTCGATAACCTTCTTCACGTAATGCTTTACAAGCTTGTGCGCCTGAATAATCAAACTCACAAGCTTGACCGATTACGATTGGCCCCGCACCTAAGATCAAGATACTTTTTAAATCAGTTCTTTTTGCCATGGTTTTCTTTCTCTCTTGTCTTGTGAGTCTATTTTGTTTCTTTAAAAACGTGGATTAAATCGATGAAATGATCAAATAACGGCGCTGCATCATGAGGGCCAGGACTTGCTTCTGGATGGCCTTGAAAACTAAAAGCAGGTTTATCGGTGCGATGGATACCTTGTAAAGAGTTGTCAAATAAAGACTTATGGGTCACTTTAAGGTTAGTAGGTAAATTAGCCTCATCGACAGCAAAACCATGATTTTGCGAGGTTATCATAACGACGTCTCGTTCAAAATCTTTCACTGGGTGGTTAGCACCATGGTGGCCGAACTTCATTTTTACCGTTGTCGCTCCACTTGCTAAACCAAGCAACTGGTGACCTAAACAAATCCCAAAGATAGGAATGTTAGTTGTCAAAAATTCTTTAATTGCTGAAATAGCATAATCACATGGCTCAGGATCGCCTGGCCCATTTGATAAGAAAATGCCATCAGGATTCATTGCTAATACATCACTGGCTGGTGTTTGTGCTGGAACAACCGTTAATTTACAGCCGCGATCAACAAGCATACGAAGAATATTACTTTTCGCACCAAAATCGTAGGCGACAACATGATGTTCAAAGCGTTCTGGTTTTGTAAAGCCAGTACCTACACCTTTGCCTAAGTCAAGTGCCCAGCTACCTTCTGTCCATTGGTATTGCTCTTTAGTTGATACAACTTTAGCCAAATCCATACCTTTTAGACCCGGGAAAGCTTTTGCTTTTGACAATGCTGTCGCACGTTGACTATCGTCATTGACATCATCAAGGGTGAGGATACAACCGTTTTGTGCACCTTTTTCACGTAAAATGCGCGTTAGTTTACGAGTGTCAATATCAGCAATACCTAGAATATTATTGGTAACTAAGTAATCACTTAAATCTTGTTCGTTACGAAAGTTACTGGCAAGCAAAGGTAAATCACGAATAACCAAGCCTTTAGCAACAATATTATTTGACTCTCTATCTTCACTATTGGTGCCAGTATTGCCAATATGTGGGTAAGTTAGCGTGATAATTTGCTCTGCATAAGAGGGATCGGTGAGGATTTCCTGGTAACCTGTCATCGACGTGTTAAATACCACCTCGCCAACAGCCGAACCTTGTGCACCAATTGCGGTGCCTTTAAATACAGTGCCGTCTTCAAGCACTAAAATAGCAGATGTAGCCAATGTAACCTCCAAAGAACAAATAAACGTAAACGCGCGTATAACAGCAAATGCTCCTTGCTGCTGTTTTAACAAAGTCCTTGTAAAATTATCCAACAAAGGTGATGAATAATTTAATTTTTGACAAAATCCACTTATTTTACGCTTGTAGGTTTATTTCGTCTAGTAAAAAATTTAAAAACCTGTACTTTTCTCAATCTTATTAATATTTTCTTATCAAAGCTCTAAAAGAGCTAGTTATCTCTAATTAAACTGTCTAAAAGTATTACTTAATTTAGTCTTTTAAGCCGAGTACATCTTGCATGTCATAAAAGCCAGCATCAGCTTCACTCAACCAAAATGCCGCTCTCATAGCCCCTAGAGCAAAAGTCATTCGTGAACTTGCTTTGTGGGTAATTTCAAGGCGTTCACCTAAATCAGCAAAAAACGCCGTATGCTCACCGACGATATCGCCAGCTCTAACCGTCGCAAAACCGATTGTTTCTTTATCTCGCTCTTCAGTTATCCCTTCTCGGCCATAAACTGCAACTTTATTTAAGTCGCGCCCCAAAGTATCAGCAATAACTTGTCCCATTCTAACAGCTGTACCTGATGGAGCATCTTTTTTGAATCGGTGATGTGCTTCAAAAATTTCAATATCAGTATAGTCACCGATAGCTTTAGCGGTAACTTGTAATAACTTAAACATCAAATTAACACCAACACTCGTATTAGGTGCTAACACTAACGGTATGTTTTTACCCGCACTTTGAATGACTTGCACTTGCGTATCAGAAAATCCTGTGGTACCTATTACCAATGCTTTGTTATGTTCTTTGCACCAATTAATATTGTCTAATGTAGTCTCAATTGAAGTAAAGTCGATAAAAACATCCGCTTGTTGTAATTGTGATAAGTCTGTGCAGGTTTTAATACCAACAGCACCAATACCCGCTAACTCTCCTAAATCGAAATCAATAAATGATGAACTTTCTCTGACACTTCCGCCAATTAATTCGATACTTTCATGTTCATGAGCTGCTTGAATTAAGTTACGGCCCATACGACCACTACAGCCTAAAATAGCTACTTTTACTTTCATAATATTCTCTATTGTTCTTTCAAGAGTTTTGTTTTGCTATCAATCAAAGTCAACTTTACTTACCCGTAAATTAAAAAATATTTACCTAAAGTTGCTGTTGCCAATTTAGCAGCTTAGCTAATGTTAAAGAACTCTCTAACGCATGTGAAATAACATTAATAATTTTAAATGTACCAGCAATATCTAACACATGATAAACCGCAGCAAAATCTGCAAATACATCACCTTGCCCATCAATAAAATCCCAATCTATACACACTAAATATAACTGTTCACTGATTTGTTCATAAGAGGCTTTTTTAGCGAGAACATTACTTGTCGCAACACTTTTTAGTTGAGCGAATATCTCGCTAAATTCATTATGACAATCTGACTCATTTGCTAATAAAACTATTTTATCAGGTGTATTTAATGTGCAAGGTAAGTGATAACAATCCATAACTGCTTCAATATCATAAGCAAGAAATGCCTTTTGATATTGCGTAAATAAGTTTTCTAATTTGCTTGCTGTCATTAATTTCATCTATTGATTTTTTCTTAAAAAAAAGCCCTCATAGAGGGCTTAATTATTAATACTTGCTAATTATTTGATGCTTAGTAACTCAACATCGAATACCAACGTAGCATATGGAGGAATTGCACCTTGTGAACCGCGCTCGCCGTAGGCTAGGTTATAAGGGATAGTTAACTTCCATTTAGAGCCTTCAGTCATTAATTGTAATGCCTCAGTCCAACCAGGAATGACACCATTCACTGGAAACTCTGCCGGCTGACCACGCTCAACTGAACTGTCAAAAACATCACCATTTGCAAAAGTACCGTGATAGTGAACTGATACCGTACTTTCAGCTGAAGGCTTCTCACCTTCACCTGTAGTAATAACCTCATATTGTAAGCCAGACTCGGTTACCGTTACTTCATCACGCTTAGCATTTTCAGCTAAAAACTTTTCACCTTCAGCAGAAGCCTCTTTAGCAGCCGCTTGCTCAAGTTCTTGTAATTTTTTCGAAACTACTGAAAAAGCTTCGTTTAAATCTTCTTCTGATACTTGGCTGCTTGCTTCAGCAAGAGCATCGGCAATACCTGCCTGTACCGCAGTAATGTCAAATTCTTTAAAAGGATTATTGCGAAGTTGATCGCCAAGTTGGCGACCGACACCATAACTTACGCGTTGTTCGATAGTATCAAAACTCATGAGTAGATAAGCTCCAGACTGTGTAGTCTTTATATGTGATTAATAAGTGAAATTACACCTAATCAATCGATGGTTTAAAATTGCGCGGATTTTAGCATAAAAGCAATTACACCGACAACATGAAATTAGCATAGTAAGTGTAGCTTGGTAATATAAAGGGTGCTGATGAATCGAGATGATTATTTTCATAGCAGATGACTTTACCCTTAACAAAGACAAAGGAACCGATGCAAGCTTATTAACCTTTCATGACGGGTAATTTAAACTAAAGGCTAAACTTAAGTCTTAATTTAAAATAATTTTTAGTAAATAATCAGTTGTTACCTAAAGACGTAGTAACAAGGTAGAGATTGTTTAGAGCGAGTCGACAAAACAACTCGCTTTACAATATAATTAACCTCGCCTTATTGATGCTGAGCCAACATTTTATCAAACTGCACGTTAATGGTTTCTTCAGAATTTGGCGATAATACACTAACGAGATAAATAGCAATCGAACAGGCGATAAAACCAGGAACAATTTCATAGATTACCGAACTTAATGTTTGACCATCAATAGTTAAGGGCACATAAATCCAAATCAAAACTGTTGCTGCCCCGCTAATAATTCCGGCTAAAGCACCATTACGAGTCATTTTTTTCCAATAAAGTGCCCCAATAACTACAGGCCCAAATGCAGCACCAAAACCAGCCCAAGCATTACTGACTAAACTTAAAATACTACTGTCACGATCATAAGCTAGATAAATTGCGACTAATGCAACAATAAAAACAGATATTCTTCCCACTCTTACAAGTTGAGCCTCACTGGCATCTCGATGTAAAAAAGCTTGATAAAAATCACCCGTTAATGAGCTTGAAGTTACGAGCAATTGCGATGAAATAGTACTCATAATAGCGGCTAAAATAGCTGCCAACAAAAATCCAGAAACAAGCGGGTTAAATAAAAGTTGTGACAAAACAATAAATATTGTTTCTGCATCATCTAACTGTAAACCCGTTTTAGACACATAGGCGATGCCGGCAAAACCTGTTGCCATGGCACCTATGATTGAAACGATCATCCAACTCATGCCAATGCGTCTTGCTGTGGGAACATCTTTAACACTGCGAATAGCCATAAAGCGGACAATAATGTGGGGCTGACCAAAATATCCTAACCCCCATGCCATTGCCGAAATAATGCTGATCAAACCCATACCACTAACAAGATCCAATAAATCAGGGTTAAGACTGCTTATGGTGGTTTGCATTTCAACTAGGCCACCCACTTCGTTAATCGCAACAACAGGAACCAATACTAATGCAACAAACATAATACAGCCTTGAACAAAATCCGTTAAACTAACCGCTAAAAAACCGCCAAACAACGTGTAAGCGACAACGACACCGGCTGTGACGTATAAACCTAATTCATAATGTAAACCAAACGAACTTTCAAATAACTTCCCGCCAGCAACTATGCCACTCGATGTATACAAGGTAAAAAACACCACAATAACTAGTGAGGATACAATGCGCAGAATTCGAGATTTATCATTAAATCGATTTTCAAAAAAATCAGGTAAGGTAATAGAGTCGTTAGCTATCTCGGTATACGTTCTGAGCCTTGGGGCAACCACTAAATAATTTAAAAAGGCTCCTAACACTAAACCAATAGCAATCCAAAGGCTGCTTAAACCTGTTAAATACATAGCTCCAGGTAAACCCATTAACATCCAGCCACTCATATCGGAAGCGCCTGCTGAGAGGGCGGCCACACTGGGCGATAAATTTCTCCCACCAAGCATATAACCAGCAACATCACTGGTAGATTTTTTATAGGCATATAAACCTATTAACAACATTACGATAAAGTAAAGTGATAAAGAAATGAGAGTTCCAGTAGCCAAGTTAATGTCCTATCAATTGTGAGTGATTAAAGTCCTAGCTAAACTAGCAAAATTAGTTAAACAAAGAAACCACAGCAACATCTTTGCTGAAATTAACCTGTATTGAGTTGCGGCTTATCAAGGTTAGTATATACAGCATGACTTTTAAAATTCATCGCTCTCAGTTAATTACCTTGTAAGCCCAAGTTTACGTTAATAAGGCATAACTGAGTTATGACATGTAAGCTAATGTGCTTTAAAAGATAAAAAACTAATGCAAATAAAATCACTATGCCATATATTGAAATCTAAGAGTTTGCAAACCTGAGTATGAACATTTATAACTATGAATATATACCTATGAATTTTTACGCTGCAAGACAGCCAATCTTAGATAAAAATAAAAACCTATTTGCTTACGAATTATTATTTAGAGACAGTGTAGAAAATGTGTTTCCCAATATAGATGGTGATGAAGCTACAAGTAAAATGATTGAGGCAAGCCAGTTCAATATGGGCATCAGTGGCTTCACTGGCAATAAACCGGCTTTTATAAACTTTACGTTAGATACATTAACTAAAGGCTACCCAGAAATGATAGCCCCTGATGAAGTCGTTGTAGAAATTCTTGAGACAGTCAAACCGGGTAAAAAATTACTGGCAATTTGCAAAAAGTTGCACGAAGAAGGTTACACAATTGCGTTAGATGACTACGAACATCAAAAGGTGTGGCTACATTTTTACCCTTTCATTAAGATTATTAAAATTGATATTCAACAAAGTACAACAGAAAATATCAATCATGTATGTGCTGCTGTAAAGAATTTTCCACATATAAAATTGTTAGCAGAAAAAGTAGAAACTCATGAAGAGTATAATCATATGCTTGACCTAGGTTTTGATTATTTTCAAGGCTATTTTTTTGCTAAACCAGAAATGATTAAAACCAAGAGCCTATCTCCGTCGCAAATTGCCATGGCGGAATTACTCTATGAAACCTCTAAAACTGATTTAGACTTAAATAATATCACCAAGGTATTTGAACGAGATGTATCACTGTCTTATAAATTACTACGATATGCCAACTCAGCGATTTTTAAACGTCGCAATGAGATTTCAACCATTAAACAAGCGTTAGTTATTTTAGGCTCTGGAGAGTTGAAACGTTTTATTGGTTTAATGTTTGCTGTTACTGCTAATCCCAATAAACCCTCAGAATTGATTAATTTAGCAATGACTAGAGCCAAGTTTTGTGAGTTGATTGTTCATAACAGTCATTTACAACTTGATATCTCTATAGCATTTTTAACTGGGTTGTTATCAATGATAGACGCAATTTTAGATGAAGAAATGGCCACAGTCCTAGAAAAACTCCCACTATCTCAGGAAATAAAAGACCCTTTACTTACCGAAAAGGGTCTAATGGCCGCCATCATTAAATTAATTGAACTTATTGAACAAGCTAACTGGGATAAAACCAACATAGTTATTGAAAAGCTTCAGCTCGATAAAGACAAGGTCGTTGAGTATTATAACCAATCACTTGCTTGGGCTGATGAGCAATCTCAACTAACCGCTTAAGCAAAAATTATAAATGCCGGGTGTTAAAAAATTAAGTATCGAAAAACACCCTGCTTTATATATTGTGACCCCGTTAAAGTTAGCTTAAAGTTACTTAGCTTACTTTTTTGAATATACATTAAATTTTTGGCTAAACGAGTCAATATAGACTTAAACTGTTATCACAAATCAATTTAGCCATCTAAACATCCATATTGACAGTTTGTTGTTTACTTTTATAATACTTCAATAAGCCAACCTAACATTGATAAATAATGACTCATCCCTCACGCTCAAAAAATAACTTGCTTGCCTTACTGCCATTTGCTGTGTTTTTAGGTTTATTTCTAGGCACCGGCCTAATTTTATCATGGCAAAATGTTGAGTTTGCTTTTTATCAATTACCGGCAAGCATCGCAGTTATTCCAGCAATTATCACCGCGATAATTCTCGGGAAATACTTGCATCGAAATACTGTAGAACAACTAATAGGTCAATTTATACGTGGTGCGGGTAATAGTAACATTACTACCATGTGTATTATTTATCTCCTCGCGGGTGCTTTTGCAGTCGTAGCAAAAGCTACAGGCAGTGTTGATGCCAGTGTTCAACTCGGCCTAGCTCTTTTTCCAAGTTACTTATTGCTGCCTGCGCTGTTTATTGTCGCTGCTTTTTTATCCACTGCAATGGGAACATCTATGGGCACTATCGCTGCTATAGCTCCTGTAGCGTTGGGCTTTGTTGAATCAGCAGAGCTAGATGCCGCATTAGTGGCAGGCTGTTTAGTGTCAGGGGCTATTTTTGGCGATAACTTGTCAATAATATCAGACACCACCATCGCCTCGACGCGAAGCCAAGGGGCTCACATGAAAGATAAGTTTCGTGTGAACTTTAAATTTGCCGTACCTGCGGCATTAATATGCTTAATTATATTTTCGCTATTAGGTTCGGAAGTGAGTCATGAATTACCTTATGAGCCTGCAATAATCGGCTTAATTCCTTATGTAGTGATTCTTCTACTTGCTTTAATGGGGGTGAATGTTTTTATCGTATTAAGTTTAGGCATTTTCCTTGCTGCAATTATAGGTATGCTCAATCATGGTTATCAATTATCTGCTTGGATAAACGATATTAATACGGGTTTTTCAAGTATGCAGGATATTTTTATATTGTCTCTGTTTATTGGTGGTTTAAGTGAATTAGTTCGCCAACAAGGCGGCTTATCGGCACTCACAATTATGATAGAAAAATTAGCGAGAAAATTAACAACCAATAAAAAACGTGCAGCTGGATTAGGTATTGCTGGACTTGCGTTTATCTGTAACTTTTTTACCGCCAACAATACAGTGTCAATTATAATTACTGGTGATACTGCTAAAAACCTTGCCCAAGATGGTCAGCTATCATCAGCAGAGTCAGCCAGTTTACTCGATATTTTTGCCTGTATTAATCAAGGCATACTGCCCTATGGAGCTCAAGCCCTATTACTTGGTACAACGCTGGGTATTTCTCCCCTGTCAGTTGTAAGCTATGCTTTTTATCCAATGGTTTTATTTTTTGTTGCAGGTTTTGCATTTTGGCGCATAACGGCAAAAACGACTTAAAATTCTGGCTACATATTAACTTTTTTAGCGTTAACAATTAAATATGACGTTGTTTTTGGGCATAAATGCCTAATGTGAAAAAAATTATAAACATCACAGGTAGTAGATACACGCTGGGGACTTTTGCTAATTGTTGCGCAAGTAGGCCTGTCAACCACACAGTTAACAGACCATAGCCAAACGCACAAATTAAGATAAAAACAGAAGTTCGAACAATAAAGTGCTGTTTAGCTAAGAGTTTTTTTACACTGCTATTGATATCATTACCAAAAACAACTAACAGTGTCGCAATAATTGCTAAGGATGCTTGATACTGATAAGGCCGAAACCACTGCCCTAGTTCAGTCAACAACTCCACTAATACCGCACTCAAATTTCCTCTTCCTTATAGTGAAAACATTAAAAAACTATTGCGTGTTCTGCCAACAGTTCAACCAAGTCTTCTTCGGTAAGCACAGTAACTCCAAGATCTTGCGCTTTAGTTAACTTTGAACCCGCTTTATCACCCGCCACAACGAAATGTGTTTTCTTAGAGACACTACCGGATACTTTTGCACCAAGTGATTGCAATGCAGTTTTGGCTGCAGTGCGATCCATTTGTGTTAATGTACCAGTTAATACAAACGTTTTCTCTGCAAGTGGTAAGTCCTTTAAAGATTTAACTTCAACACTTGGCCAATGCATTACTGCGCTTAAATGTGCGACAACCTCAAGATTGTGTGTTTCTTTAAAAAAATTCACAATGTTTTTAGCAACAACTTCACCTACATCAGTTACTTGTTGCAATGCTTCAATAGAGGCTTTTTCAATAGCGCTTAATGTTTGAAAGTGATTAGCTAAATTTGCAGCGGTAGCCTCGCCTACTTCCCGGATCCCCAAAGCATAAATAAATTTGGCTAAAGTGGTTTGTTTACTGGCCTCTATCGCGCTAATTAAGTTAGTCGCTGATTTTTTACCCATGCGCTCCATCGCACTGATCTGAATTTCACTCAGGGTAAAGAGATCCGCAGGGGTATTAATCAATTTTTCATCGACTAATTGTTCAACAAGTTTATCACCTAAGCCATCAATGTCATGGGCTTTACGTGACGCAAAATGTTTAATTGCTTCTTTGCGTTGAGCTGCACAAAATAACCCGGCTGTACATCTTAAAACAGCTTCTCCCTCTGGCTTTAGCACCACAGAATCACAAACAGGACAACGTTCAGGAAAAATTATTTCTTTGCTATTGTTACCACGTTTATCAATAACTACGCTGACGATTTGTGGAATAACGTCTCCCGCTCTGCGAATAATAACCGTATCATTAATTTTGAGCCCCAAACGAG
>JBELHN010000030.1:12175-49747 GCA_042091395.1 Colwellia sp. | reverse complement strand
GCTTTTAATGTTGAGTAAATCGCACCTGTGCCGATGATGGTGTGACCGCAGTGTGCCCGCTGTGAGGATAAGCCCATGTGAGCGCATGACATTAATAAACCTTTTTTTGTACTAAAGCACTGAAAAGCCCGATTGGAAAGAGTTGGGCTTTTTGCAATCTGTGTATTTAGGTTACATTTATTTATATATGAAACTCAGCTGCACCGACATACTTAGCGTGTGCAGAATGTCTCTTGTTTAACTGTCAATGTTATGCACTGATATTTTAAAAATAAGGCATGGCATTGCTAGACTTGTTATTCGTGTAAGTAAATAGAATCAAGTATTGCTAATGGCATAAGAAAATTTATTGCTGTGAATTCATCCTTTCACTAAAGTTTCATTGTTTGGTGTTACTATTCACAGTAATTAATTAAATAGTTGAGCATTTAAATTGTTTTATATTATATAATTTCCAAAGGTTTTGAGCATGCTCGGTTACCAATTAATTAACAGCCATTATTAAGGATCATATGAAAATTACTATTGCTGGTATAGGTTATGTGGGTTTATCTAACGCAATACTTTTGGCACAACATAATGAGGTTGTGGCTATTGATATTCTTCCTGAAAAAGTAAGCCTCCTTAACAACAAGCTGTCACCTATCGAAGATCGCGATATATCCGAGTATTTAACACACAAAGAATTGCACTTTAACGCCACATCAGATAAAAATATAGCCTATAGTAATGCCGACTATGTGATTATTGCGACGCCTACAGGTTATGATCCTGTATCAAATTATTTTGACACAAGCTCTGTTGAAGAAGTCATAGAAGATGTCATAGCAATTAACCCGTTAGCAACTATCGTTATTAAATCAACAGTTCCTGTAGGCTATACACAACGGATACGTGAGCAATTTGACTTTGATGCAATCATTTTTTCGCCTGAGTTTTTAAGAGAAGGTAAAGCATTGTATGATAATCTTCACCCATCAAGGATTATTGTTGGTGAGCAGTCTCAACGTGCTGCTGAGTTTGCAGATTTATTGATAGAGGGAGCAATTAAAGAAAATATACAGGTGATGTTAATCCCCTCTACTGAAGCCGAAGCAGTTAAGCTGTTTTCTAATACATATTTAGCTATGAGAATTTCATACTTTAACGAATTAGATTCTTTTGCTGAGGTTCACGGTTTAGATTCTCGTCATATTATTCAGGGGGTAAGTTTAGATCCTCGAATTGGCAGCCATTATAATAACCCTTCATTCGGCTATGGCGGGTACTGCCTACCTAAAGATACAAAACAGTTAAAAGCAAACTACAAAGATGTACCAAACAACATAATTAGCGCTATTGTAGATGCAAATATTACGCGTAAAGATTTTATAGCTGACTCCATTTTACGAAAAAAACCTAAGGTGGTTGGTATATATCGTCTCATTATGAAGTCAGGCTCAGATAACTTTAGGGCTTCTAGCATTCAAGGAGTGATGAAACGCATTAAAGCTAAGGGCATAACAGTCATTATTTATGAACCAGTGTACAAAGAATTGAAGTTTTTTAATTCAAAAGTCATACAATCTTTAGAAGAGTTTAAAGCGACTTCTGATATTATTGTCTCTAATCGAATGGTTGACGATTTAGCTGATGTTATAGAAAAAGTTTATACAAGAGATTTATTTGGCAGTGATTAAATATCATAAGACAACCTAAACTCAGTAAAGTCAATAAAAAATGAACCTTAAAAGTCGTTAGTAACCATTCATTGTTAAACTAGTGGTTAATTCTTTTAAGGCTCTGTTAATTTTGGCTATTTGATTTTAAACTCATCCAGACAAACTTCTGTTAAGTCTTCCCGTCATTTATTGTTGATTAACCAGCATCTATCGCTTTTGATGAATTACTCTTTGAACATTGTTTTTAAAATGTAATTATCAAGGTTTTTTGCAATATGGTCCTCTATTCGCGAGGTTAGCATCGCTTCTTGTTGAGCAGATACTTTGTAAGGGAATATCATTTGCTGAGTAGTATTATCTCCGTCTTTTACGTTTATATGTATATTACCACGTAACCAAAACCAGCCCCCTTGAGAATATACTGGTTGTTTATCTACTTTTCCGTAAAGAGTCATAAATGAGTTATTCGTAACTGTAACGCCTAAATTAGCAGCTGAGGCACTTAATTGTTGTTGCATGAATTTATCATTGCTGTCGATCTTAAAGCTTAATGACGATAACGATATTTTTATAAGTTGTTCAATATCATCACTTGTTATTGAACTTGCAATACCGGTGGGAGCAACTATGAGTAGATTTCTGTTATCATTTTCTCGTAGTTGTTGTTGAATATGAGCTTGCTCAAGCGCCTGTAAAGCTTCGAAAAAATTTGGTGCAGTGTTCTTGGCATAACTTAAGTTTCCTGCTACTGCTTGATCAAGTTGGTTAATGGAATCCCTAAACGCTCTCGCTGTAGGCATTTTTTTTAAGACTGCTACAGCATAAAATTGGCCGTGCTCGCTTTGGAAAGTCTCTTTTATAGTAGCCCCTTTTAATTCTTGGTCGGCTTTAGCAGAAATATAACGGCTAACTTCTGTATTGGTTTTACCTGAATCACTGGAGAAGGTGCTTTTATCAATTTGCTCTTCAGCAATGGACACTGAGAATATTCTCGATAAGTTTGCTAATGCGACTTGCTTGGCCTGTTCATTATTGCGCCCTTCACCAACCGCTGATAAGTATTCACTTTCAGAATATATCTCTTTGGGTTGATTTATCCATAAAGGAGCCTGGTTAGCAGTTGAACTACACGCTGTAATGAGTAGTATCATTAAAAGACTTAGTAGATATTTCATTAGTTGTCCTTGTGTTAGTAACTAAAATTGTGAACTTAATGTATAGGTTCAGTAATTAGCCGTATGAACTTTGCTGGTCATGCTAGAAAGCAAAATTACGGTATTAGCATTGGGTGATATTGCTAACGATTTATTGCCAAATTTACTTGATATGTTTAGCTTAGATTGAGATGCATAGCTAGTTGCCACTTGTATTGAAGACGGCAACATCCCCCAATGACGAGTATCTGCAACTTCTGATAATATGGTTAATACATTAGCGAATGCGCCAAGGGTGCTATCATTTTTGTTAACCTCTTTAACCGATTGAAACTTTACACCGGCTCTAGC
Organism: Colwellia sp.; assembly: GCA_042091395.1. Taxonomy (GTDB): domain Bacteria; phylum Pseudomonadota; class Gammaproteobacteria; order Enterobacterales; family Alteromonadaceae; genus Colwellia. Next base: position 46,581 of record JBELHN010000030.1, on the reverse strand, counting down.
TAGCGCAATTGCTGTAATGCTTGCCATTTCTGACTGCAAATCTTCACGAACACGTTTTTCAATATACTCAATAGACTGCGTTCTGATGTTGCTGCGCTGATCATTAACTGTGCTAGTAGTAGGTATATACTGATTACGAGGAAATTTAGGCAGTGCTACAGAAAGGTAGACATCATCAATATCCCACCATAATTGAGTGATATGTTGTGACATCTGGGTAACAATGCCGTCAAATGAAAATATAAATTGCTTTTTTGATGAATGTTTGAGTGATGTTACGTTGAATTTTTTAGCATATTTAGCCGACTCTTGATTAAGTCCAAGGTTAGCTGTTAAATCAACTAAGCTCTGCTGTAATGTTATAGGTATGGGCTCACTACGATAAGTTAAAATTGCATAGGCCTGACGATAACTTATCAATGCACTATCATACTCCCTAGTTAATTCGTAAACCACACCAGCCAAATAGCGAGAGAAGGCTAATTGCCCTTGTGTACTCTTAGCCTTTGCTAATTTTTGCATTTGTACGTCGGCTTGCAATACCTCAACCCTTGCGCCATCTAAGTCATTGTTCAATAAATAAGCCATTGCCATCATACTGTGAACTAATACTTTATCAGTTGGCCAACCATCATAACTTGTTAATGTTTCATTGACTGTTGCTGCAGTAATCGTTTCGGTTACCGATATAGCATCGAGCGCCTTCATAGTGCGCTTTGCTTGTTCAAAGTTAATTAAGGCATTATCAAAATCACCACTGATGAGTTGCAGATAACCCAAGTTAAGCTGATATTGGGCGCTGCTGTTACGCTCTGTTCCCAAGGCTTTAATTTTAGCTACAGCAGCTTCTATCGGTAAGTTATGTCTAAGTTGAGTAGCGACCTCAGACATACCTTTATTGTGGGTAGCACACCCTGAGAACATAAACGCTAGCATCGTCAGATAAAAAAATCGTGACGTTATTATTTTTATATCTGCGATAGTGTTCAACTAATACTCCTTGTTATCAGTTTTTAGTAGCGAATTTTAGAATTCTCTACAAGTTTTTTAATTTTCTCCTGTCCTACCCATACTTTGCGATTATCTGCTAGGCTAATCAAGGTTAAATCTACTTGATAGTAGCGAACTTGTTGTGAATCGTTAGCGTCAATAATTGTGTTAATTTGGCCAGTTAACATGTAGTCGGCACCTATTTCTTGGCCAGCAGCATTACGAGTTGCATCGGTGGCATTAAGGTCTTGGTCTTTGCGCTCTTCTCTTATTTCACCACGTTGATTGGCTGAAGCAACAAACTCGACTGAGCCAGAATTAATTAACTCTCGTTCAATATCACTAACAAAGGTATTGGTATTGATGTGTTCATGCGATAAGTTTTTAATATTACCAACGATAACTGTTGGTGGCTTACCATGTTGACTCACATGACGGTTTATCCAGGGGCGATTTAATACATCTGTTACCATAGTTTCAGCAGTCATGCGTGAATCGGAATCATTCCATGCACCACTTAAATCGATAGTTTCTCCTGAGTCCATCCGTTGCACTGAGGTGGTACCACAAGCTGATAAAACAACAACACTTAACACGATTAGTAATATTCTCATTAGTTATTTTCCTTAGTAAAACGATCGAAATTAGCTTCTAAATTTTGTTTACTATAGTCTTTAAATGATTGGTTAATTTTATCTGCATTACTAATAGACGTTTCAAGCTTTTTTAAATCAAGTTCGGCAAAGGAGTACACCTCTCCTGACTCAGTACTTCGCCAGCTACCAATAATAACGGCACCAGATAACGCGGCACGTGTTGAGGACTTAAGCGTTTTATCTACCGACATATCAAAACTTTCACCATTACTTGCCGAGTAGTCTGCTATTGTTGAATCAATAAATGTTGACATGATGCGAGCAATTTCTGCTCGGGCTCGATTGTCTGCAGTAGCTTTTTGTAATGATAAGTCACCCATGGCAGGGGCTGAGCCTACACCATGTATTAAACGGCCCTCTTCGTTACTAATCGCATTAGTGCCTTGATTAACCCAAGCGGGGGCGCCGGCTAATTTCATATCAGTTTCAATGTCGGCACTCGATTGTTTGCTTGAACATCCAGAGGCAGTTAGCAATACCGTAATGAGTAAAAAAATGTTTTTCATGTCAATCTCCGTATATAGATAAATAATACTGAAATTTTAACAGCATTAAATAGTATGTGGTAATTATTTAACTCTACATTATGTTGAAGATAAAACTACTGTTTTTTATGAGTCACTGATTATTATCAGTAAATTTAAAATTGTCATGCACACCACAGCTATATAGGGATATGAAGGCTTTAATCACTCAATGCAAAAGTGTCTCAAAATAGCATTGAAAATGTTTTATCGTATTTTCGAGGGTATTTAACGAAAAAATATTTCGAATCAATGAGTAGACTGATAGTTTGTAAAGATGCTGCAAATATCTAAATATTTAAACCAAGTTAGGAGTTAAGATTATTATTATTTACAACCAGTATTATGCTAAGTGCATTAGTGCAAAGGGTTTGCTCGCTTTATTGGCAATACTTTTTACCAGTGCACTCCCTGTTTCTGCAAAAAACACCGTTACTGTTGACAATACTAGGCAGCTAGTTGTCGATGCAAAAAATACTACGACACATAAGACTAAAATTAATGGTAAAAAGGTAAAATATTCGGCAACAACAGGTACTCAACCTGTATGGGATGTTGACGGAAATCCTACTGCTAGTTTATTTTATACTTATTATCAGCGCACTGACATTGATGATAATACTAATCGGCCATTGGTTATTTCATTTAATGGTGGCCCTGGTTCTGCTTCGGTTTGGATGCATATTGCTTACACGGGCCCTAAGGTAATAAATGTTGATGATGAAGGTTACCCATTGCAGCCATACGGTATTAAATCTAACCCGTATTCCATATTAGATATTGCCGATATTGTTTTTGTTAACCCTGTTAACACCGGTTACTCGAGGGTATTACCAAATAAAAGAGGTGAGTTACCCAGCAAAGAGCAGCAACAAAAGATGTTTTTTGGTGTTAATGCTGACATAACATACTTGGCAGAATGGATTAATACTTTTGTTACTCGTAATGATCGGTGGCGCTCACCTAAATACTTAATTGGTGAAAGTTATGGAACAACCAGAGTTGCTGGTTTGGCAAAAGCATTACAGGCAAAGCAGTGGATGTATGTCAATGGTGTTATTTTAGTTTCGCCAACAGATATCGGTATTAAACGAAACGGGCCTGTAAAGGCAGCTAACAGGCTGCCTTATTTTGCCGCCGCCGCATGGTATCACAATGCACTTTCACCAACATACCAACAACAACCCCTGCAGGATCTTCTTGCCGAGGTTGAAAGTTATACTCTCAGTAGTTACCTGCCAGCCTTAGCTAAGGGAGGGTTTATTACAAGTGAAGAAAAACAAGCTGTTGCCGAAAAAATAGCCAGTTACTCAGGTCTATCTTTAAATTCAGTTATTAATAACAACTTAAATATTGATAATAATTTCTTTTGGAAAGAACTTTTGCGACACAGAAAACAAACCATTGGACGCTTAGATTCTCGCTATTTGGGTATTGATAAAAAAAATTCTGGCTCTCGGCCTGATTATAATGCTGAATTAAGTTCTTGGTTACATAGTTTTACACCAGCAATCAATTATTATCTACGCGAGGAACTAAAATATAACACGGACATAAAATATAACATGTTTGGCGATGTACACCCGTGGAATCGTTCTGCTAATAACACTGGCGAGGGGTTGCGTGCAGCCATGGCTGAAAATCCTTTTTTACAAGTCATGGTTCAATCAGGTTATTATGACGGAGCTACCAATTATTTTGATGCTAAATATACTATGTGGCATTTAGACCCAAGTGGCTTGATGCAAAATAGATTATCTTTTAAAGGCTATGAAAGTGGTCATATGATGTATTTAAGACGGGAAGACTTACAACAATCAAATCAAGATATTCGTGATTTTATTGCGAAAAGCTTACCCTCTAAAAAACAACCTGCAAAGTACCAATAACATCTCCCCTGTGTATCTTTAATTAGGCGTTTAACTGACAACTAGACGCCAATAATCATTTCTTTTTTGCTTTGCATTTTTAATGCTTAAAAGTTAGCTATTTTAATATTAAATTTTTTAATTTTTTAGCTCAGTCAAGCCCATCTTCAATTGTTATTTGTACTATGATTTATTGATATGGATCATCAACTAACAATGGCTTGATGGAGTTTACTTTTTTGTGATCTTATTAGCATGAGATAACGTAGGTGACATTAATATTGCAAACATTAGCCAAGTTGACTATACATTATCGTTGTAGGCCTGCTTGTTAAAGTTTAAAGGATAATTGCATAGTATGTTTAAACAAGCCATTGTCTTGCTTCAAGATTACCTTGATTCCTTTGGTTTTAAAGCACAAATTCATTTTGAATTAGAAGGGTGTATTAAAACTAATACAGACAATAATGATTTGGATTTTAATGCCGTTAATAAAACATTGTCGCATTTAGGTATTGATGGCGAAGTAGTCACCGAATACTGGCATAATCAATGGGAATATGTATCACTGTTCAATGGGCAATCGCCTCTGAAAGAAGCTGATAATTTAGCCAGAGCTATACATTACTTACCCATAATATTTGCTCAACATGGTGTCTCTAAAACCTTAATAAAGCCTGTGGTTTGGTCAGGTGATCAAGGAAAGTTAGCGCTAGGTTCTTCTGAAATATTCACAACAGATACCAGAGCAGTGCACATACCCAATGCCATTCAAATAAATGTTAGTGTATTAAATAAAGAAGGTTTTAATATCATCGCCGATAACTTTTTCGGCGAATACTTGCAACAATGTTTCTTGAAAACTAGCAAAGACTGTAGCCTGCTTTATTTACCTGAAGAAGAAGCATTTGAACGGCTTAAGCTAAAATCGCATTATGGCCTTTCTGCTGAATTATGCTCGCCATGTGATATTTCTGGTGGACATCAAGGTAGTGTCGCTCTCTACAAAGAGTTAGGTAAACATAATCAAAATATGGGAGAGGAAACTCTCCTACTTGATCAACACAGTAAAACATTATTAACACAGCATAATTGGCAAAAAACAGCCCGCATAGAGCATAGGCTAGGTACCTCAAGTTTGAAATACAACCCTTACGCTAATGTCTTATTTGCACTGATGAATGTAATTGATGCCATTGATACTTACCTACAATGTCAATGTGAATCAAGGCTAGCACCAGCTGACTACTATCCGGAATTACCTAAGTCTTTATATAATTTTGATACTCATGATGTAAATAATAGTTCTGGCGCTATTGAGTTATTTAGTCGAGGCAGATGGTTTTGTGAGGGAATCAATAGAGTGCAAGCATATATGCGCTCTTCACAAAGCGATGAACATTTACCAAAGTATTTAGGTGACACGATAAAAAAACACATTCTTGAACAATATCAAAACCCTAAAATAGCATTACCTACACATTTTACTTTCGCGTAACAAGGCGGCGCATTATGGAAATAACACAAAAAAAATTGATTAAAGAGCCTAAAATACCGGCATTAACAGGTGAGAATCCGCAACAAAAGCGTGCTGAGCTCAAACAATACTTTAAAGCAACATGGCAGCAGTATGAGTCTTTATTCTCTTTAATTAATAATGATGAGGCATACTACAAAAGACCTGAGCCATTGCGCCATCCTTTAATATTCTATTTTGGTCATACTGCTTGTTTTTACATTAACAAGCTTATTCTGGGAAAATATATTTCACAGCGAATTAACCCGCATATAGAAGCAGTTTGTGCAGTTGGCGTTGATGAGATGAGTTGGGATGATTTGAATAGTGCTCATTATGATTGGCCAGAAGTAGACGAAGTCAGAAGTTATAGAGATCAGGTTTTCAGTAAGGTTATGGAAGTTATTGATGAGATGCCATTGACTTTACCGATTGAGCAAAGTTCTTTGGCTTGGATCATTTTAATGGGCTGTGAACACGAACGTATTCATCTTGAGACATCATCTGTTATTATGAGAATGTTGCCTTTAAATGACTTAACTAGCAATAGTCTTTGGCAGACTTGCCTAAGAACTCATAGTGCTCCTGAAAACTCACTTGTCGATGTCGCCGGTGTTAAGGTCGAGTTTGGTAAAAAGTCTGAAGATGATAGCTTTGGTTGGGATAATGAATATGGTCATGCTGAAATCACTTTAAATAATTTTCAAGCCTCAAAGTTTTTAGTGTCTAATCACGAATTTCTATCCTTTGTTGAGTCCGGCGGATATCAACGCAATTGTTTTTGGACAGAAGAGGGTAAACAGTGGTTGGCTTATACTCAGGCGAAAATGCCTCGTTTTTGGCAAAAAGAATCGGGTGAATATTGGCAACGTAACTTGCTAAACCTAATGCCTTTGCCACTTGATTGGCCAGTTGAAGTTAATTACTTAGAAGCAAAAGCATTCTGTAATTGGAAGAACAGTCAAAACCTTATTAATAACCCAAGTATCACTGACAAGGTTGACGATGCTAAACAAGGTTTTTATCGATTACCTACAGAGGGTGAGTGGTTAACGTTACGAGCACAAGTTGATGGCGATTTACCCTCGTGGGATACCGCACCAGGTAATATAAACACTGAACACTACGCATCATCATGCCCTGTTAATACCTTTGAGCAAGGTGATTTTTTTGACATTGTTGGTAATGTATGGCAATGGACTGAATCCGCTATTGATGGTTTTAATGATTTTGCTGTTCACCCTCTTTACGATGATTTTTCAACACCAACCTTTGATGGTAAGCACAACTTAATTAAAGGTGGCTCATGGATATCGACTGGCAATGAAGCAATGCAAAGCTCTCGTTATGCCTTTCGTCGACATTTTTTCCAACATGCAGGTTTTCGTTATGTAGTAAGTACCGATGAGCAACCACCTAATTTAGCAGACAACCATTATGAAACTGATAGCGAGGTTTGTCTGCAATTACATAGTCATTTTCAACAATTAAAATCGTCTGATGATTGTATAACTGCTAACCATCAGTTTGAAACTGTTAACTCTCTTACAGAAAATACTTATCTAAAAACTTTGACTGAGGTAGTCAATAAAAGTATGGAGAAATATTGCAGTACAGCTTTACCCAAAGGCTTAGATTTAGGATGTAGTGTCGGTGGTTTAAGCTTTATGTTGTCACCAAGTTTTAGCAATATTGATGCTGTAGACTTTTCAGCTAGGTATATTCAACATGGTGTAAAATTACAACAAGGTGAATGTGTTCGATACGTTGTCCCACGTGAAGGTGATATTGTTGATTTTGAGAATTTTTCTTTGCCGCCATCGCTTTTAGATGGTGCTAATAAAGTTCATTTTAGTCAAGGAGACTTGAGTAATTTAAAAGCCATTCATAAAGGTTATGATGTGGTGATTGTTCAATATGCATTAGAAAAAAGTTATGACCCATCATTATTTTTAACAACTATAAATCAACGGCTTAATAATCATGGTTTGTTAGTTATTGTTGCAGATTACAACTTTGATGAAAGTATTACTGACAAATCTAAATGGCTCGGTGGTCAAAAAATTAACGGTGAAAATGTCACTGGCTTTGAGGCTATGAACAGTTTGTTGAGCGAACAATTTGTTTTGCGTGACAATCAAGAAATTGTGCAAGTCACAAAAAACAATGCCAGGAATTATGCTGTGACACAATCACAGCTAACAATATGGCAACGTAAAACTTAGGCACTTCATAGTCGTGTTTAGACCGACAATAATTATGATGATCATTATAGTTTTATGATTTTTTTGGGGAGAAATATATAGACTCAAATCAGGGTTCGAAAGTGATTATCGGTTACTGATCTTTATTGATTTCTTTTTAACCTAAACCTCTGTATAATGCGCGCCCAATTATAGCCCTATTTATTGGTGTACTAAGAGTGGTACACCAATAATAGTAACAGCGAGTAAAGCCTGTGTTAGATAAGTTAAGAAATATTGCAATCATTGCCCACGTTGACCACGGTAAAACTACTTTGGTCGATAAACTTTTAGAGCAATCAGGTACGCTTGGTGACCGTTCCGACCATGAAGAACGTGTTATGGACTCAAACGATATCGAAAAAGAACGTGGCATTACCATTCTTGCCAAAAATACAGCGATTAATTGGAATGAATATCGTGTAAATATCGTGGATACTCCTGGACATGCTGATTTTGGCGGTGAAGTAGAGCGTGTTATGTCAATGGTTGATTGTGTATTACTCATTGTTGATGCGCAGGAAGGGCCAATGCCGCAAACTCGCTTCGTCACTCAAAAAGCATTTGCTCAGGGCTTAAAACCTATTGTTGTTATTAATAAAGTTGACAAACCTGGCTCTCGACCTGACTGGGTTATGGATCAAGTGTTTGAGTTATTTGATAATTTAGGTGCTACAGACGAACAGCTTGATTTTAAAGTGGTATATGCATCGGCCATTAACGGTTGGGCCAGTTTAGAGGAAGGTGAAACTGGTGCCGACATGACACCGCTATTTGAAACGATCGTCAATGAAGTACCAGCCCCTGATGCTGATCCAGATGGCTCTTTTCAAATGCAAATCTCACAGCTAGATTATAGCTCATACTTGGGCGTTATTGGTGTTGGTCGTATTACTCGTGGTAGCGTTAAACCAAACCAGCAAGTTACTGTTCAATGTGCGGCTGGTAATGTGCATAATGGAAAAGTTGGTAAAGTTTTTGGTTACTTAGGGCTGGAGCGCCATGAAACAGATATTGCTCATGCTGGTGACATCATTGCTATTACTGGTTTAGGGGAGTTAAAAATATCAGATACAATCTGTTGTCCAAATGAAGTTGAAAGCTTACCTGCTCTATCAATTGATGAGCCTACTATTAACATGACATTTCAAGTTAATACCTCTCCATTCTGTGGTAAGGAAGGTAAGTATGTTACCTCTCGCAACATCAAAGATCGCTTAGAAAAAGAATTAGTGCACAACGTTGCTCTTCGTGTAGAGCAACTGGATGACCCTGATAAATTTAAAGTTTCTGGCCGTGGTGAACTTCATCTTGGTATACTTATCGAAAATATGCGCCGTGAAGGCTTTGAATTAGCGGTATCTCGCCCTGAAGTTATTGAACGTGAAATTGATGGTGTTTTACAAGAACCCTATGAAACAGTAACTATTGATGTTGAAGAGCAGCATCAAGGGACCATCATGGAAAAAATGGGTTTACGTAAAGCCGAGTTAACTGATATGGCACCAGATGGAACAGGTCGTATTCGTATGGACTTTATTATGCCGAGTCGTGGCTTGATTGGTTTTCAGACTGAGTTCATGACAATTACTTCAGGATCAGGCTTGATTTACCATACATTTTATGAGTATGGTCCTCATAAAGGTGGTGACATCGGCCAGCGATTAAATGGGGTTATGATTGCAAATGCTACTGGTAAAGCCCTTACTAACGCTATTTTCAACCTTCAATCACGCGGCCGAATGATGATTGGTCACGGTGTTGAAGTATACGAAGGTCAAGTTGTTGGTATTCATAGCAGAGATAACGATCTCACCGTGAATGTGTTAAAAGGAAAGCAGTTAACGAATGTTCGGTCATCAGGTACAGATGAAGCACAAGTGTTAACACCGGCGATTGATATGACTCTAGAACAGGCATTAGAGTTCATTGATAACGATGAATTAGTTGAAGTAACACCTGAGAACATTCGAATTCGTAAAAAATCTTTAAAAGAGAGTGACCGAAAACGCGAAAGCAGATCAGCTAAATAATTAGTTTTGAATTTTTTAAAAGCGCTTAACAGCAAGCTGTTAAGCGCTTTTTTTTATTGTTTGAATAAAAATTCTTATTTTAATTGTTAGGTTCTATAACAACTTTCAGGGGAAGAGTTTAATTTGAGCTTTTTACATGGCATTTGTTGTTTTTGCATCAGTTAACACTTTTTTATTTCTCGTAATCACATAACAAAAACACAATTTTGCATAACTACTAATCATTGAACAAAACACTATATTGTAAAGAGTAACAGGTTGTAATAATTATAATATTAGCTTTTTTGAGAGCATTTAACTGTTTTACGTAGCATATGACTTTATTAGCAGTTGCTTAGCCTAATATTTTTGGTTGAAAAAGAAAAAAGTGCAGACTCTTTTTTGTTGTCTATAGTTAAATATTAAAAAAATAACTATTTTTATATATTTTCAAAAGGAATTGAATAATGTCACCACAGCAGTTACGACAATTAAAAGAGTTGAGTGAAGTCTTTAGTAAAGGCAATGCCAACCCATCGCAAATTAAACAACTCTCCTTACTTTTAGCCGAAATAAATCTTCATGAGCAAAAAAACAACCTGTTTTCTACAAGTCATTATGGCTAATTAATTTAGTCAAAGCTGTTTTGGTATGTTGCTGCATCTATTATTGCCCATAAATGAAATATGGCAGCGACAATCAGTGGCAGTATCAACCAAGCGAGGGTATAACCTCCCACGCAAATAATGGCGAATATTATGGCACTCAATAAGCGGCCCTGAACAAGTTGTCCTAAACCAGGAAAAAATAATGAGCAAATAGCAGCAATTACATTGCCTGCAGAACCCTGACTTGCCATAGCAAACTCCTTAATTTAAATCGAGGTCTTAATTATAATTTGTATGACCTAGCTAGTAACAATGCGCTATCATAATATATATTACCGCATTGAAATATTAGTAAATTGTTAAAGAATATGATGTTATTCAAAAAAAAGTCAATCTACAACTACTGGCAAAAGCACAATGGGCTAATTTTTTATTTTGTAAGACGTGTTAAGCGAGAGCAAATTCAAGTTATTGCTGGTTATCTGTCTTATGTATGTTTGATGTCTTTAGTGCCTCTAATTGTGGTTATGCTATCAGTCATGACCGCCTTCCCGTTGTTTGCCGATCTACAGGTAATAATAGAGCAATTTGTTTACAAAAATTTCTTACCTGCAGCGGGTGATACAGTGCAAGAGTATTTAACCGGCTTTGTAAGTAATGCCTCTAAAATGTCGGCAGTGGCTATTTCTTTTCTGTTTCTCGCGGCATTATTGTTAATTTCTGCCATTGATAAAACCTTTAATAAAATTTGGCGAGTACACGCAAAACGCAGAACGATTACCTCATTTGCAATGTATTGGATGGTCTTAACGTTAGGACCAATTCTGGTGGGTGCTAGTATCGCAATTTCTTCATATTTATTGTCAATGGTGCCTGTTGATGAATACGATGTATTTGGCTTATTTAATATTCTTGTTAGAACTTTACCATTAGCTACTTCAATTGTGGCCTTTGTTATTTTGTATATAGCCGTTCCTAATAAAGTGGTCCCGTTTAAATCAGCTCTGGTTGGAGCCGTAATAGCAGGTGTATTGTTTGAACTGGCAAAAAAAGCATTTGCTTTGTATATTACTGCATTTCCTTCTTATCAAATAATATATGGTGCGTTAGCAACTATCCCCATTATTTTTTTATGGGTTTATGTATCATGGCTTATCGTATTACTTGGTGCATTAATCACTGTATCAATTCAAGAGTATAGAAATATGAATGACAATAGACCATTGATGGATGAAGTGAAATGTGCAGATGATTTAGGCGTGGAAGAAAGATGATTGCTCTTATTCAACGTGTAGCGCAAGCAAGTGTGATGGTTGACAATGAAATAATTGGTCAAATTGATAAAGGTTTATTAGTCTTTTTGGCGATTGAAAAAAGTGATGCGGAGCTGAAAGCCAAGCGCTTAGCAGAACGAGTAGCGGGTTATCGAGTTTTTCCAGATCACCAAGGTAAGATGAATTTAAATGTTAAACAGGTTAGCGGGCAAATACTCGTTGTCTCGCAATTTACGCTTGCTGCTGATACGAACAGCGGTATGCGGCCAAGTTTCACAAGTGCAGCTGATCACCAGTTAAGTTTACATTTGTATCACTACTTTATTGACCAATTAAAAAGCAAAGGCTTTAGCGTAGCCACAGGTCGATTTGCTGCTGATATGAACGTTTCATTGATTAATGATGGCCCCGTTACCTTTTCACTGAAGGTTTAACGTTAAACTTTGAATAAAAACTAACAGAAATGTCTACTGTTTATTTTTTAACTAATGTCACTATCACTTTTAAGTTAGTGGTGTTATAATCTCGCGCCCATTGATTTTGAGTCAAAATTTTTAAGTTTTAATTCAGCTAACAATGGTGGTCTTTAAAAAGGCAGTGACGGGTCAATTTCTGGCCTTGAATTTTTAATTTACCTTCTCTTACTTGTGTTTTATCAAGTGTTTAGAGTAGGTAACAGTGGAGCAAAAAATCAATGATCCAAATGCAATCACAGCTGAATGTTGCTGATAACAGTGGCGCTAAGCGTGTTCAATGTATAAAGGTTCTTGGTGGCTCGCACCGTCGCTATGCACGCATTGGTGATATCATCAAAGTTGCCGTAAAGGAAGCAAGTCCTCGCGGGAAAGTAAAAAAAGGTGATGTTCACACTGCGGTAGTGGTGCGCACTAAGAAAGGTGTTCGTCGTACAGATGGTTCTGCTATCCGTTTTGACGAAAACGCGGCTGTAATGTTAAATGCTAACTTACAACCAATTGGTACTCGTATTTTTGGGCCTGTGACACGTGAACTTCGTAACGAGAAATTTATGAAGATCGTATCATTAGCACCAGAAGTACTTTAAGGAGTCACGATAATGGCATCTAAAATTCGTCGTGATGATGAAGTAATTATACTTGCAGGTAAAGACAAGGGTAAGACTGGTAAAGTCACAAAAGTTCTTGTAGAGAATGGCAAAGTATTCGTAGAAGGCGTTAACTTAATCAAAAAGCACACTAAGCCTGTACCTCAGTTACAGCAGCCTGGTGGCATTGTTGAAAAAGAAGCACCTTTACAGGTTTCCAACGTAGCGATTGTTAACCCAGCAACGGGTAAAGCAGATCGTGTTGGTTTTAGAATTGAAAACGGTAAAAAAGTACGTTTTTTCAAATCTAATAACGAATTAATTTAATTGGAGTAAACGATGGCGAAACTGCATGATTTTTATAAAGATACAGTTGTAACGGAATTGCAAAAGCAATTTGGTTATAAAAGTGTCATGCAAGTCCCTCGGATTGAAAAGATCACCCTTAACATGGGTGTTGGTGAAGCTATTTCTGATAAAAAAGTTTTAGAACACGCCACAAATGATCTTACTGCAATCTCAGGGCAAAAGCCTGTCACGACAGTAGCACGCAAGTCAGTTGCGGGCTTCAAGATTCGTGAAGGCTACCCTATAGGCACAAAGGTAACTCTGCGCGGCGAACGTATGTGGGAATTTTTAGAGCGTTTAATCTCTATTTCAATCCCTCGTATTCGCGATTTCCGTGGCTTAAATCCTAAGTCATTTGATGGTCGTGGTAACTACAGCATGGGCGTTCGTGAGCAAATTATCTTCCCTGAAATCGAATACGATAAAATCGATAAGATCCGTGGGTTAGATATCACTATCACTACTAGCGCGAAAGATAACGAAGAAGGACTAGCATTATTGTCTGCCTTTGAATTCCCGTTCAAGAAGAAGGTGTAGAGTTATGGCTAAATCGTCAATGAAAGCTCGTGAAGCTAAAAGAACCAAATTAGTAGCACAATATGCTGAAAAGCGTGCTGCATTAAAAGCTATCATCTCAGGCGTTGATTCTTCTGATGAAGAACGCTGGGATGCTGTATTGAAACTTCAAAGTTTACCTCGTGATTCGAGTCGTAGCCGTCAACGTAATCGTTGTAATGTTACTGGTCGTCCGCATGGATTCTTACGCAAATTTGGTTTAAGTCGTATTAAGTTACGTGAAACTATGATGCGTGGTGAAGTTCCAGGTCTTAAGAAAGCTAGTTGGTAATTCACGGGAGTAAATGGTTATGATGACTGATCCTATCGCGGACATGTTTACACGCATTCGCAACGGTCAATCTGCAGCAAAAGTTGCAGTACAAATGCCCTCTTCAAAGTTAAAAGTAGCAATTGCTAACTTACTTAAAGAAGAAGGTTATATTTCAGATTATTCAGTTTCAGGTGAAGTAAAACCTGAATTAGCAGTAACATTGAAATATTTTGAAGGTAAAGAAGTAATTGAAAAGATTAAACGCGTTTCACGCCCAGGTCTTCGTATATACAAAAGCAGCGATGAACTTCCTAAAGTTCTTGCTGGAATGGGTATTGCGATAATTTCAACTTCTAAAGGTTTGATGACTGATCGTGCTGCTCGCTCTGCGGGTATTGGCGGTGAAGTTATCGGTTTCGTAGAGTAAGGAGAATACTATGTCTCGTGTTGCAAAAGCACCTGTCGTTGTTCCTGCTGGCGTTACCGTTACGTTATCAGGTCAAGACATTACAGTTAAAGGTCCAATTGGCGAATTATCTCGCTCGATTCATAGTGACGTTGTTATTTCTCAAGAAGAAAATAACATAATTACTAATATCGTTGCTGATGTTAAAGGCGCATGGGCTCAAGCCGGTACTGCACGTGCTTTAATCAATAATATGGTTGAAGGTGTTAGTAAAGGTTTTGAAAAGAAATTAATTTTACAAGGTGTTGGTTACCGTGCCAAAGCTGCTGGCAAGTCATTAGACTTATCTTTAGGCTTTTCACACCCTATCAAACACGCTATCCCTGAAGGGTTAACTTGTGAAACTCCTAGCCAAACTGAAATCACACTGAAAGGTTGTGATAAACAGTTAGTTGGTCAAACCGCTGCGAACATTCGCGCATACCGTAAACCTGAGCCTTACAAAGGTAAAGGTGTTCGTTACGCTGATGAACACGTTCGTCGTAAAGAAGCTAAGAAGAAGTAGGGTAATACTATGGATAAGAAAACATCTCGTTTGCGCCGCGCTAAACGCGCCCGTGCAAAAATTAGCGAGCTGGGTGCGAATCGTTTAGTTATATTCCGTACTCCTCGTCACATTTACGCTCAACTTATTGCTCCTACGGGATCTGAAGTAATTGCTTCTGCGTCTACTTTAGACAAAGAAGTTAGTGCTCAAGTTGAAAAAACAGGTAATGTTGCAGCAGCAACTGCAGTAGGTAAAGCAATAGCTGAACGTGCTGTAGCCAAAGGCATTGATAAAGTTGCTTTTGATCGCTCTGGTTTCCTTTACCACGGTCGCGTTAAAGCATTAGCAGAAGCAGCTCGCGAAGCTGGTCTTCAGTTCTAGGGGTTGATAATGGCTAATCATAATCAAGAAAACTCACAACAAAGTGATATGGCTGAAAAGCTAATCGCCGTTAACCGCGTATCAAAAGTGGTTAAAGGTGGTCGCATCTTCAGTTTTACTGCATTAACAGTCGTTGGTGACGGTAATGGTCGTGTTGGTTTTGGCTACGGCAAAGCACGTGAAGTGCCTGCTGCTATTCAAAAAGCAATGGAAAAAGCACACCGTAACATAGTAACCGTTGACTTGAAGGGTTCTACTCTTCAACACTCTATTAAGGGTCGTCATTCAGGTTCTAAAGTTTACATGCAACCAGCCTCTGAAGGTACAGGTATCATCGCTGGTGGCGCGATGCGTGCAGTATTAGAAGTTGCAGGCGTTCAGAACGTATTGTCAAAAGCATACGGTTCTACTAACCCAATCAACGTAGTTCGCGCTACTGTTTCAGCTTTAGTGAATATGCATTCACCCAAAGGTGTTGCAGCTAAACGTGGCAAAAGCGTTGAAGAAATTTTGGGGTAATTGAGCATGTCTAAAACAGTTAAAGTAACTCAAACTAAAAGTTCTATCGGACGTTTACCGAAACATAGAGCTACATTAAAAGGCCTTGGTCTTCGTCGTATCAATCATACAGTAGAGTTAGAAGACACTCCGTCTGTACGTGGTATGATTAACAAGGTTTATTACATGGTTAAGGTGGAGGATTAATAATGCATTTAAATACTTTATCCCCTGCACCGGGATCTAATAAAGCTAAAAAACGCTGTGGTCGTGGTATTGGTTCTGGTATCGGCAAAACAGGTGGTCGTGGTCACAAAGGTCAGAAGTCACGTTCTGGCGGTAGTGTTCGTCCTGGTTTTGAAGGTGGTCAAATGCCATTGAAACAACGTTTACCAAAATTTGGTTTTACCTCACGTAAATCTTTAGTTCGTGCTGAAGTACGTTTACATGAATTAAATCAAATTACTGGTGATGTTGTTGACATTCACGCATTAAAAGACGCTGGCCTAATTACACGTAATATCGTAGCAGTTAAAGTTATGCTATCTGGTGAGATCACTCGTCCGATTACATTACGTGGTATTGCAGTAACTAAAGGCGCACAAGCAGCTATTGAAGCTGCTGGTGGCAAAATAGAGGAATAATACACAATGGCTACACCAGGAATGGCTACTTCACAAGGTAGTAAAGGCGCAGGCGGTATGTCTGAGCTAAAACAAAGATTATGGTTTGTATTCGTTGCCTTAGTTGTGCTTCGTTTAGGGTCTTTTGTGCCAATCCCTGGTATTGACGCCGCTGTATTAGCTCAGTTCTATGAACAACAAAAGGGCACCATTGTAGAAATGTTTAACATGTTCTCTGGTGGTGCACTTGAGCGAGCCTCAGTATTGGCACTTGGTATTATGCCTTACATTTCAGCTTCAATTATTATGCAACTGTTAACTGTGGTTCATCCCGCAATGGCAGAGCTTAAAAAAGAAGGTGAAGCTGGACGACGTAAAATCAGTCAATACACACGCTACGGCACTTTAGTTCTAGCAACAGTTCAATCAATAGCGATTGCCAGAACATTACCTGATATGATGCAAGGTCTTGTTATTAATGCAGGATTTGGCTTTTATTTTACGGCAGTAGTGAGTTTAGTTACCGGTACCATGTTTTTAATGTGGTTAGGTGAACAAATTACTGAGCGTGGAATCGGTAATGGTATTTCGATTATCATTTTTGCTGGTATTGTTGCTGGTATGCCCTCTGCAGTTGGTCAAACAGCTGAAATGGCGCGTCAAGGTGAATTGCACTTATTAGTATTATTGCTACTCGGTGTTGTAATATTTGCGGTGACATTTTTAGTGGTTTTTGTAGAGCGTGGACAACGTCGAATTGTTGTTAATTACGCTAAACGTCAGCAAGGTCGTAAGGTTTTTGCTGCGCAAAGTACACATTTACCTTTGAAAGTGAATATGGCTGGTGTTATTCCACCAATTTTTGCCTCAAGCTTAATCTTGTTTCCAGGCACGCTTGCGAGCTGGTTTGGTCAAGGTGAAGGTCCGGTAGCTGATTTTTTACAAGGTGTATCAGGAGCAATGTCTCCAGGACAGCCTTTGTATGTAATGATGTTAGCGGCAGCAATTATATTTTTCTGTTTCTTTTACACGGCGCTTGTATTCAACCCGCGTGAAACGGCAGATAACTTGAAAAAGTCTGGTGCGTTCATTCCAGGGATTCGTCCGGGTGAACAAACATCCAAATACATCGATAAAGTAATGACACGTTTAACCTTAGCGGGTGCGGCGTATATTACCTTTGTCTGTTTGGTTCCTCAGTTTATGATCATGGCGTGGGACGTTCAGTTCTACTTTGGCGGTACATCATTATTGATTATCGTGGTTGTGATTATGGACTTTATGGCACAAGTACAAACGCATATGATGTCTCATCAATATGACAATGTACTTAAAAAAGCAAACTTAAAAGGCTATGGCCGTTAGGTCAGGTTGATTTAGTTAACGGAGTATAAAATGAAAGTACGTGCATCCGTAAAAAAGATTTGTCGTAATTGTAAAGTGGTTAAACGTAAAGGCGTTATTCGCGTTCTTTGTGAAGAGCCAAAGCACAAACAAAGACAAGGTTAAGATTAGTTTTTAATCAAAATCTTTTAGCAGTGGCATTATGCAGTTATTTCTGTATAATGCCGCTTCGATTTGCAGTAAAAAAGAATGGTTGGGTATCCTAACGGGCTTTCCAACCAACGTAATTTTAATAATTAATAGGAGATGTGATTAGTGGCCCGTATCGCTGGCATTAACATCCCTGATCGTAAGCATGCAGTAATCGCCATTACTGCGATTTACGGAATTGGCGCTACACGTGCGAAAGCAATATGTGCAGCAGCTGGTATCCCAGAATCAACAAAGATCAGTGAATTAGACGAAGCAAAAATCGATTTGCTTCGCGCTGAAGTGGATAAATTTACCGTAGAAGGTGATTTACGCCGTGAAGTTTCAATGAACATTAAACGTCTTATGGATTTAGGTTGTTTCCGTGGCATTCGTCACCGTCGCAGTCTACCTCTACGTGGTCAACGCACTAAAACAAATGCGCGTACCCGTAAAGGTCCTCGTAAGCCAATTAAGAAGTAAGAGGAACTAGACAATGGCTAAAACACCCGTACGTACGCGTAAACGCGTAAAAAAACAAGTTGCTGATGGCATGGCTCATATTCATGCTTCTTTCAACAACACAATCGTGACTCTTACAGATCGTCAAGGTAATGCTTTATCTTGGGCGACTGCTGGTGGTTCAGGTTTCCGTGGTTCACGTAAATCTACTCCCTTCGCTGCGCAAGTAGCTGCAGACCGCGCTGGCGCTGCTGCAAAAGAGTTTGGCTTGAAGAATATTGAAGTGTTCGTTAAAGGTCCAGGTCCAGGTCGTGAATCTGCTATCCGTGCCTTAAATGCTGCTGGTTTTAAAATCACCAACATTACTGACGTTACACCTATTCCTCATAATGGTTGTCGTCCTCCTAAGAAACGTCGCGTTTAATTGCACTTTTTAGGATAGTTGGAGAAAGAAAATGGCTAGATATTTAGGACCTAAGTTAAAGCTTAGCCGCCGCGAAGGTACAGATTTGTTCCTTAAAAGTGGTGTTAGAGCTATTGACACTAAATGTAAAATCGAAACAATACCAGGTCAACATGGCGCCCGTCGTGGTCGTTTATCTGATTACGGTGTTCAACTTCGTGAAAAACAAAAAGTTCGTCGTATTTATGGCGTACTAGAAAAACAATTCAGTAATTACTATAAAGAAGCGGCACGTCAAAAAGGCAACACAGGTGAAAACTTGTTACAGCTTTTAGAGACACGTTTAGATAACGTAGTTTACCGTATGGGCTATGCAAGCACGCGTGCTGAAGCTCGTCAACTAGTTAGTCACAAGGCTATCGTGGTAAACGGCGGTGTAGTTAATATCCCATCTTTCACTGTTAAAGCTGAAGATACTGTTTCTGTTCGTGAAAAGTCTAAAACTCAAGCGCGTATTATTGCTGCTTTGGAATTAGCTGATCAACGTGAGAAGCCACTTTGGGTTGAAGTAGATAACAAGAAGCTTGAAGGCGTATTTAAACGCGTTCCAGATCGTGCTGACTTATCTGCCGAAATTAATGAACAGTTGATTGTTGAACTTTACTCTAAGTAAAGTTGCACTTTAAGAGAGGACATATATGCAGGGTTCTGTAACCGAATTCCTTAGACCACGCATGGTTGGTATCGAAAATATCAACCCTCGTCGCGCTAAAGTAACTTTAGAGCCACTCGAACGTGGTTTTGGTCACACTTTAGGTAATGCGTTACGCCGCATTCTTTTATCTTCAATGCCAGGTTGTGCTGTAACTGAAGTAGAGATTGATGGTGTATTACATGAGTACAGTAGTAAAGAAGGTGTTCAAGAAGACATCATCGAAATATTGTTAAACCTTAAAGGGCTAGCAGTGTTGTTAGAAGGCAAAGATGAAGCCATTCTAACTATTACTAAGTCTGGTGAAGGCCCTGTAACGGCAGCTGATATTCAGCATGATGGAGATGTAACTATTGCAAATCCAGATCATGTTATCTGCACCTTAACAGGTGAAGGCTCTATCAGTATGCGCATCAAAGTTGAAACTGGACGTGGTTATGTTCCAGCTTCTGCGCGCCGTGATGCCGAGGAAGAAGATCGTGCTATTGGTCGTTTGTTGGTAGATGCCTCATTCAGCCCAGTAGTAAGAATTGCTTATGATGTCGATTCTGCGCGTGTTGAACAACGTACAGATTTAGACAAATTAGTTTTAGATATGGAGACCAATGGTACGTTGGATCCAGAAGAAGCTATCCGTCGTGCTTCAACTATTTTAGCAGAGCAGCTAGATGCGTTTGTAGAACTTCGTGATATTAAAGAAGTTGAACAAGTGGAAGAGAAACCATTGTTCGACCCAATTTTGCTTCGTCCAGTTGATGATTTAGAACTTACAGTTCGTTCAGCTAACTGTCTAAAAGCAGAAGCAATTCAATACATTGGTGATTTAGTACAACGTGCTGAAGTTGAACTTCTTAAAACGCCTAACTTAGGTAAGAAGTCTTTAACTGAAATCAAAGACGTGTTAGCGTCGCGTGGACTTTCTCTAGGTATGCGCCTAGAAAATTGGCCACCTGAGAGCATTGTTGACAACGACTAGTTCGATCATCATTTTTTTAATAGTTTGAGAGAAGGATTAACTTATGCGTCATCGTCACAGCGGTCGCCAGTTAAACCGTAATAGCAGTCATCGTAAAGCGATGTTCCGCAATATGGCAAGCTCTTTAGTTAAACACGGCGTTATTAAAACGACTGTTGCTAAAGCAAAAGAACTACGTATGGTAGTTGAGCCACTAATTACATTGGCTAAGACTGACAACGTTGCAAATCGCCGCATGGCATTTGCTCGTACACAAGATAAAGAAGTAGTAGGTATTTTATTCAGCGAACTTGGTGCTCGTTACCAGGAACGTCCAGGTGGTTACACACGTATTTTAAAGTGTGGTTTCCGTACTGGTGATAAAGCGCCTATGGCCTATATTGAATTAGTAGACCGCCCAGTAGTAGAAGATGCTCCTGAGGTAGTTGAAGAAGAAGCAGAAGCCTAAACGAAAGTTTATACTCTACTAAAAAACCGAGCCATTGCTCGGTTTTTTTATACCTAAATTATATATATTGCATTGGCTTAACTAAGTATAAGTAAAGTCACAAACTTTTTAGTTAATAAATGTTGGCACAATATCTAATTAAAATTTTAAGCAATTCTCTGTCTATCTTGACGTTAGCTTGCAATCACCGTATAAATGGAGTGTGTATTTAGTTAACGAATGATGATATGTCTTCAAGAAATCCAATTATAGCTGTAACAGGTTCCTCCGGTGCAGGCACATCAACGACAACTGCTTCTTTTGATCATATATTCAGAACGCTTGGCATCACCTCAGTGAATGTTGAAGGAGATAGCTTTCATCGCTTTTCCCGACAAGAGATGGATATGGAAAAACGAAAGGCTAAAGAAACTGGCAAAACTGTGAGTTATTTTGGGGATTTAGCTAATGATTTCAATGCACTAGAAAAACTCTTCAAAGATTATGGTGAAACAGGTACCGGCCAAATTCGTCGGTACTTGCATACCTTTGATGAAGCTGTGCCGTTCAATCAAATGCCAGGAACCTTTACCCCATGGGAAAGCTTTGAAGAAGGCACGGATTTGCTCTTTTATGAAGGTTTGCATGGTGGAGTTGTTACCAAAAATAATAATGTAGCACAGTATGTTGATTTACTTATTGGTATGGTCCCAATAGTTAATTTAGAGTGGATTCAGAAATTAGTACGCGATACTAACAAACGCGGGCATTCACGAGAGGCTGTTACCGCCAGTATTGTGCGAAGTATGGAAGATTATATATCCTTCATTACCCCACAATTTTCACGTACACATATTAATTTTCAACGGGTACCAACGGTCGACACGTCAAACCCATTTAGTGCAAAAGCTATCCCTAGCCTTGATGAAAGTTTTGTAGTTATTCGATTTCGCGAAGTTAAAAATGTGGATTTTCAATACTATCTCAGAATGATTGATGGCTCTTTTATGTCACGAATAAACACGTTAGTTGTTCCTGGCGGAAAAATGGGACTAGCAATGGAGTTGATCTTGACCCCGTTAATCAGTGATCTTATTGAACGTAAAACGCAAGCAAATAAGCAACTAGATTGGATGAGTGATCTCTAATTATTTTGAGTTTATTATATTAATATGTTCTTTAATTAATTGCTTTGTTGAAAAGTTCGAACATTTCAGCCTCTATTTTTTGTTTGATACCACCCTCGGTTATAACTTCTGATGTTCCTTTTTTGACTTGGCTCTCATCAATTAAAGACGATATTAGTTTATCAAATAACTGACTTTTCAGGTTTACCTCTTTACGCATCAAGCGACTATGTAATACGTTGAATATTACGGGCAAACTATCTACAGCCGCATATTCTGTCCTAATCGTTTCGTTCAAGTAATTACTTAGTTTCTCAATTTTATCGTCATTGAAGCATTTTTTGCCATCTGTATTGCGGGTCATCCCCCTAACCCGAAAGTCTATGTCAACAACGTCTGCTGAGAGCTCAGTAATAACATAATTAAGTATTTTTAATGGAGAGATTACACCACATGTAGATAACTCTAAATCAGCTCTAAATATTGCGATACCAGCTTGAGGGTTTTCTTCAGGATAAGTATGGATACAAATATGACTTTTATCCATATGTGAGACTAAGGATGCAGGTTTAGCCTCTTCTGAAATAAGCAAGGTTACGCTTGCCCCCTGAGGGCTATAATCTTGGCCGGCAATGTTTAGAACATTACCACCGATTGCATGGGCTATCTTAATTAACTGCGCCTCAAGGACACTGCTATTATAAAGTTGGTTAATTTTTGTATTGTACTTTGATTGAGGTACTACAGCAGGTAAATAATCAACTTTATATAAACTTAAGCTAAGATGTTTGGTTAAGTTATTAAACCCATATAGAGGGATTTTTGGGGATATGAGCATCAGATAATATTATTCAGCTATAATGCTAAAGCTATGCGTTATATTTACTTTGGCATTCAACATCAAAGCAACAGAGCAATATTTTTCAGCAGATAAATTTACTGCCCTTGCAACATGTTTACTAGCAATGCTTTTACCAGTAATAATAAATTTCAGGTGAATATCTGTAAATAGCGCAGGAACCGCATTAGCTCTTGTTCCGGACAATTCGACTATACAACCAGATATGTCTTGTTTAGTTTTTCTCAGAATACTTACAACATCGACTGATGAACAGGAACCTAACGATATAAGTACAGATTCCATTGGGCTAGGAGCTAAATCTCCGTTATTGGCATCTAATACCATGCTATGACCACTTTCAGAGGTACCCAGAAATAATTGTTTACCAACCCATTTTACTTGTGCTTTCATATCAACCTTAACGATTAAAATGTAAAGTATATCGAAGTTATTTGGTATACACCATAGATTAACTTATGGTGTTGGTCATGATAATTAATGAAGCACAGTGAAGGCTAACAAACACTGATTGGTTCATAATTAGGCATCATGGATTACAGTGTCAAAAAGATTTTTTATTAAGCCTGCAAATTCTCTAATAAAATTTTGTTGGGAGACATTAACAGGGTTATTGATAACGCCAGAGAGTATCTCTTCAAGGTCATAGACAATTGCGTCTACTTCTCTAATAATGGCATTGCGCTGGTTAAATGTCAGATCTTCATTTTGACTGCATACTGATATTATTTGTTCACCTAGCTCAACTTCAATGGTGGACATGACTGTTTCACTCGCATTTTCAGGTGCGGTTGAATTTTCAAAGAGACTTAAATGTTCAGTTAAATACTCTATAACTTGAATATAACCGTCTGTATCTGTAACCATAATTGACAACTAACCTTATAGTTAAGTATTGATTGATAAATTAACGTAAAAATTATAGCAGTTAATAGCATGGCTTTAACAAATAACTTTTTTCACTGTCTTAGTAACTTTATTATTAAAACGATAACCATAACAATTATAGTTTAGTGGGTACCACCATTAATACTGCTCTTTGGCCAATACCTACATTAGCATTTGGAAAAACTATACTCTCATTAGCTTGTGTTGTTCGATATTCACCAGCTATGTCGGAAGAAAGTAAGGTATTAACTGGATAGCTGGTAAAATTACTTGCTTTCTCGCTAATGTACAATTTAAAGTTATCACTGTACTTAGTAATATCACCCAAAGCACTAAATAAATTAAAATCGTCATTATTAAAAGGTTTTAAAGAAAGTGGTTGGTCACAAATTAATTCACTTAGCTTAACCCTTATATCATTAAAGTTATCCATGTTGTTTGCACCGAAAGGCTTCACTTTACCAAGCTCTATAGTAAATGCATGTGCTGCAAAATTAACACTGCTAAAATACGAAAAAGTTCCTGTTGGGCCATGGCCAAATAATATGGTGTTTACGCCACAACTCGCCATAAAAGATAATTGCTCTTTATCCCATGGTTTATCTTGTTGATATGGATAAATAGCAAACTTTTGATATTTCGAATGGCGAATAGCTGTGTGTAAATCGTAATGGTAATTAATCGTTGCAGAGCCACCATCACTAAAAAAAGATCTTACATAACTTTCAAGCTTTTCAGCACGGTATTTTTCAAAACAATCTGATATGTCACGGTAGTTTTCGCAAAACAAGCGATTTAAATTTTCAGACTCGAAACGCTTAGCAATATTCATTGCCACCGGGTTACCCATGATCAATAGGGTAGGGTGTTTAATTTGAATGTTTAACTTAATAATATCAGTAATTAATAATTGTACAATTTCTATAGGAGCAGTTTCATTACCGTGTATGCCTGAAGAAATTACAACACGCTTAGTATGCGATTGATAATTATCTGGCTCAATTAGCAAGATCCCGCTATCTAATATACTGATGGACGCCTGTTTTACTCGAAAGTTTAGGTTATTAGCTTTACCTGTCTGCCTAAAGCCGTGTTCATATTTTCGAGTAAAGGTAATAAAATCACCCTCATCAACAAATGCTTGATAATCGCTGATAAATTCAGCATCGTTTATATCAACTAGGTTAACAGCCGCTGATTTAGGAGAGTGATTAGTCATCTAAAACTCAATGCCTGGTGATAATGTCGATGGTAAACTGACGTTTTCTGCTTCAACAGAGGCAACGGGGTACGCACAATAATCAGCGGCATAAAAAGCGCTTGCTCTGTGATTACCACTTGCACCTATTCCACCAAAAGGAGCTGCACTGCTAGCACCAGTGATGGGTTTGTTCCAATTAACGATGCCAGCGCGAATCCGGGTAAAGAAATGATTATAATCTTCTTCACTATCCGACAATAAACCTGCTGATAATCCAAATCCCGTATTGTTTGCCTCGTCAATCGCTTTATCAAAGTTATTGTATCGGTAAACTTTTATAAGTGGGCCAAAATATTCTTCGTCAGGAACCGCATCTACAATGTCAGTAACATCGATAATGCCTGGAGAAACAAACCCAGTGCCTACTTTGAGGTGTTTGAGCTCTAATAATGAATTAGCGCCGAGCTTTTGCAGTTTAGTTTGAGCATCAACTAGGCTAAGTGCCGCTTTTTCAGAAATCATTGACCCCATAAAAGGCTGATCGCTATCATCAAAGTAGCCGATAGTTAATTTTTGGGTTACTTCCAGAAGTCTTGCTAGAATTTTATCACCCTGTTCATTTGCCTCAATAAATAAGCGTCGTGCACACGTGCAGCGTTGGCCAGTGGTAACAAAAGCTGACTGCACTATATCATGAACAGCAGCATCAATATTCTTGGTGTCTTTGACAACAAGTGGGTTATTGCCACCCATCTCTAAAGCAAGAATTTTACCTGGTTGACCTGCAAACTGTTCATGTAAAACGTGCCCAGTTGTTGAACTACCGGTAAAAAATAAACCATCAATCTGCTTATGACCGGCAAGTGCTTTACCGGTTTCCACTTCACCTTGTACTAGGTTAAGTACACCATCAGGCAAGCCAGCGAGCTGCCAAAGCTTAACGACCTGTTCGGCAACCATTGGCGTTAACTCGCTTGGTTTAAATACTATTGTATTACCTGCAATTAGAGCCGGGACTATGTGACCATTAGGCAAATGTCCTGGGAAATTGTAAGGGCCAAATATTGCTACAACGCCGTGTGGCTTATGACGAATAAAAGCTTTCGCTCCGGGCATTGGGTTCTCAACTGTACCAGTACGTTCTTGGTAAGCTTTTAAAGAGATGGCTACCTTAGCAATCATCGCACCAGCTTCACCAGTAGTTTCCCATAGAGGTTTTCCAGTTTCTAAGGCAATGGTTTCAGCCAATGATTGTTTATTTTTAGTTAATAACTCAGCGAATTTTTCTATGATGCTTACACGTTCAGTTAAGTTGATATTAGCCCAGTGAGAAAAAGCTTGGCGGGCACTTAAAACTGCCTCATTAACTTGTTCTGCACTAGCTGTTTTACCTTGCCAGATAATAGTATTTTTTGCAGGGTTTGATGAACTTACTTCATGACCCGAGCCTGCTAACCATTGACCATTAATAAATTGCACTGAGTTGTTGTGAGACATAATATTTCCTTCTCATTAAAGGCGTGATAGTTAATTTTTATATCAGCCTGAATCATTTAACGAATACACTAATTTGCGATGCGATAATTTGTATTGCTAGTTTTTAGAACTGTTTAGTTAGCAACAAGGCGAACCCAATCACCCTCTTCAACCTTTAAAGCGTTTGCAACATCACGACTAATAACGACTTGTTTAGCTGTGTCTCGCAATGAAACAGAGGCTTGCGTTGCTCTGAAGTCTTTGACCTTGGTATTACAAATAATATAGTTGTCGGTTGATTGCACTGAACCAATAATCACTTGGCAACGTTTACTCTTGTTAATGGTGCTGATGTTACTGACATTTGATTCTACCGTTGGACCCGCATCAAAAATATCAACATAGCCACGCCTAGCAAAACCCTCCGTTTCTAATAAGCGTAAAGCAGGTACGGTTTGTGGGTGAACTTTATTAATAACAGCTTGAGCCTCTTTGCTTAATAAATTCACATAAATGGGATATTTAGGCATTAATTCTGCTATGAATTCCTTCTTGCCAATACCCGTTAAGTAATCAGCTGTAGGGAAGTCCATAGAGAAAAAGTGTTCTTCAAGCCAGTTCCAAAATGGTGAACGGCCTTGTTCATCAGAAACCCCTCGCATTTCAGCAATAATAGTCTCTGAAAAACGGCTTTTGTGCTCAGCAATAAACAAAAAACGAAAGCGAGAAAGAAAGCGGCCGTTGTTATTTTTACGGTGAGTATCACTTAAAAATAAGGTACATATTTCACTGGCACCTGTGTAATCGTTACACAAGGATAAGGTTTCAACCGTATTATAAATATTAAGTTCGCGTGAACTATGAACCACCTTACCGAGATGATAATGGTAAAAAGCATCATCTAGGCCTACTGCTGCCTCAACACCACTGGTGCCAACAACTTGACCAGTGCTGGTATCTTCCATTACAAACAAGTAGCCTTCATTCCCTGGCTGCTCAACAGGTTTATTGAAAGAGGCTTCAGCGTGACTGATTCGTTGCTCAAGTAATGTTTCATTTACTGGTAGAGAGGTAAAACCGTGACCAGAGTCAACCGCTATTTTGTGCAGGGCAGCTAGGTCATTTTTTTGAATAGGTCGTACTATGATCATAAATGCTCTCGATGAAAAAAGTTATTACTTACCCCAAATAAATCGGGGTAAGCAGGTAAACATTAACTTAAACTAATGAAGCAACCGCTTTTTCAAAACGTGCTAAGCCTATAACAATATCTTCATCAGGAATCACCAAAGAAGGCGCAAAGCGAATAACATTGGCACCAGCAACAAGTACCATTAAGCCTTCATTCATTGCGGCATTTAAAAACTCTTTAGCCTTACCTTGGTATTTTTCATTTAATACTGAACCGATTAATAACCCTTTACCGCGGATTTCAGAGAACACATGATATTTTTCGTTGATAGCAGTTAAGCCATCAACATAAATTTTAGCTTTAGCTTTAACACCATTGAGCACTTCTTCAGTGTTTACAGTATCTAGAACGGCTTCTGAAACAGCACATGCGAGCGGGTTACCACCATAAGTACTGCCATGCGTACCAATTTTAAGGTGCTTAGCAATAGCGGTCGTTGTTAGCATGGCACCGATAGGGAACCCACCACCTAGACCTTTGGCTGAGGTTAGAATGTCAGGTTTAACATCTAGACCCATGTAGGCATAAAGGTCACCTAATCGACCAAGACCTGTTTGAACTTCATCAAAAATGAGTAATGCATTATGTTGGTCGCACAAAGCACGAACGCCTTTAATGAACTCAGTTGTTGGTGCAATAATGCCGCCTTCACCTTGTAAAGGCTCAATCATGACTGCACATGTTTTATCTGAAATTAGGGCTTTTAAGCTATCAAGGTTGTTATATTCACAGTGATCTATATCACCAGGCTTAGGGCCAAAACCATCAGAGTAGGCTGTTTGCCCACCTACAGTAACGGTGAAAAATGTACGACCATGAAAGCCTTGTTTGAAGGCTATGATTTGTGACTTCTCTGTGCCATGCACATCAAGAGCCCAACGTCTAGCAAGTTTTAAAGCGGCTTCGTTAGCTTCAGCACCTGAATTACAAAAATACACCTTATCGGCAAAAGTACTGTCGACCAACTTTTTGGCTAGGCGCAAAGCAGGTTCGTTAGTTTGTACATTAGATAAATGCCAAATCTTATCACCTTGATCTTTTAATGCTTTTACTAATGCGGGGTGACAGTGACCAAGCGCACTTACAGCGATGCCACCAGCAAAATCAATATATTCTTTGTCTTGTTGATCCCATACTCGAGAGCCTTGACCGCGCACAGGTATTACTGCTGAAGGTGAATAGTTGGGCACCATAACATCATCAAATAAGTCGCGTTCAACTGAAAAATGTTCTGACATTTTTAAAATCCTCGTTTATAAGTGGGTAACGTTTAAACAGCTTAATTGAGTTTGTAGGCAAGCTAAAGTGACAATTAACAATAGAATAAAATAATCAAAGCTGTTAAAAATTGAGTAATAGTATGACAGAAAATACTTGATATGTCTTGCTGTCTTGGCTTGCAGACCAAATAAAACAAGGGCTTAACTAACTTTATTCAGTAAAGATGAATATTTATTGTGAGTTATGTTTTTGTGAAAATAACAAAAGAAACTGGCTGAATATAGCTGCCATGATAAAACAGCTTAGTAAGGTCATTTAAATAAATAATCATAAAAAAATGGCAATAAAAAGCTAAAAATGTGAGCAATTAGCAACAAAGTTTGCCATTAGTTGTCAATCAAGCTTTTAAACACTTAACTAAAATGTAATTTGATATGGTCAATATCTGATTTTTTTAATAGTGTAAGATCGTTAGAGGTGATATTAGCGACTTCAAATAAGATCTTGCTCTCTTCGGGTGTTATTAAAGCTTCGTTTGAGAGAGAGCGATAAGTGACGAATGCTTTCGCTTTAACAATTAACTGGGCTATTGGGTGCATTTTATCTAAGCTATCGGCATAGGCTAAATCAAACACGGGTTCGGTTATTGCCAAACGTTCAAACGCCATTGTTTCAACCAAATCAGCGGACAAGCTTGCACTCCTCATGATAATCTGCTCCAACAGTATTTTTTTACTGGCTTTTATTTTTAGCAATACATCATGCAAACGTTTGTCTTTATTGTCATAGGCGGTACGAACTTGTTCTTTATGCATATCGCTAAAAGTCGTTAAGTAGCAGCGCGTTACAGCAAAGCCACCGATATTAGCTAACATCCCTGTGGTAAATGCAGTGAATTCATCTTGGCCCGACTCTTTTGCTAAGAAACGAGCAGCCAGTGCTATAGCTAGACTATCATTCCATAGTTTCCTTTTCATTAGGCCAAAGGGAGATGTGGTTACTGGCAGCCAATGTTTTAATGTAAAGGTTGGCATTACCAACTTTAAATTATCTAGGCCGATATAACTTAACGCTAACTTCGCATCGCTTACTTGAATATCGGCACGTTTACGGTATTGTGGTTTATTGACTAAAGTAATTAAATCTGATGACAACCAAGAAAGTGAAGCAGCAAGATCTTTAATTTGATTTACAGAAGCGGCCCGTGCCGACAAAATATCTAATATCGCCGGGCAAGCATCATCTACCCCTAAGACTTTGTGGTATAGGTGTTCTTTATTATCAAAATCAGTATTAATTTTGTTACGCAGACGGGTAAAAAAATGATGTTTTGTTTGCTTGCGAAAATATTCTTCACCATGTTCAGCAATTATTTTATCTTGTTGTGCTTGTAACTCAACAGATAATAGCTGGCGCCGCCGATTTTCTTGCTCACTTCCTTGATGATCAATCATCGAGATTTTACCATTTTCTTGTTCGGCAAAGTCCTTACATATAGAAAGGCTAACGGCTCGTTGGTAAATTAATGCGACGGCTGTGTTATTTTCAAAAATTTGCATAAATACGTGATTGCTTAACTGATTTTTTAATTAAAGTAAAAGAATACGACAAGGATAGCTATTTGTGCCAATAAAGCATTACTTTATCTGGGTTTAATGAAAAAATCTCGTGTTTAAGGTAGCTAAAAACTATTTTTGCATTAAAAAATTTTGCAACAACTCATGACCTTGCTCAGTAAGGATAGATTCAGGGTGAAATTGTACGCCATAAATAGGTAATGATTGATGCTTTAGCGCCATTATTTCATCTATTTCACCATTTTCTTTCTCACTCCATGCTGTTATGAGCAGTTCCTCAGGCAAAGAGTTTTTGTTTACAATTAATGAATGATAGCGAGTTACCCTTAAAGGCTGTTTAATATGAGTAAATAAACCTTGCCCATGATGACGAATGTAAGATGTTTTTCCATGCATTACTTGGTGAGATTTTTCAACGACAGCACCAAAATGTTGTGCAATGCATTGGTGACCTAGGCATACGCCAAGTAAAGGGATGTTACCAGCGAATTTGGCTATTGTCTTGAGTGAAATACCTGCAGTATCTGGGGTACATGGGCCCGGAGAAATAACAATATAATCTGGCTTTATTCGTTCAATGTCGACAACACTAATTTCGTCATTTCTGAAGACCCGTACTTCTTGCCCCAATGCCTGAAAATAATGCACTAGATTAAAAGTGAAAGAATCATAATTATCAATCATTAATAACAAAATAACGGCGCCTGAAGACATTTACACAACGGCGCTATTCTAATGCTTTTATCAAACAGGAGCAATAAGGCGGGCAGTGTGAGTTAAAGTATTACAATTCTTGCCGCGCGTTCAATGGTTAAATGTTGGAACGTATCTAACTAGAAAAAAAGTAGCTACTACCTCGTTAAAAATGCTTTTATGCTTAGTATCTTAATTAATTTAGGTGCTTAGTCATCAGAAACCTTGCCCTAGGTATCACAATGTTTTTAGAAAGCTATTGCACCACAGGCTGTCAAAGCCAAACCTAGTTTGCACCAAAATAGTGCTTTATGTGGTTTTTAGCACAAAGATATAATTTAAGGTGTTGTTTTATAGCGGTTATTTAATTTGGCATATGAATTGTATTATCAGTTATCAGAAACTTAAATCACAAATAGAGGTTAACTAAAATGAAACTGGTAAGTGCAATTATCAAACCATTCAAATTGGATGATGTCAGGGAGGCTATCTCTGAAATTGGTGTCGAAGGCATCACCGTAACTGAAGTTAAAGGGTTTGGCCGTCAAAAAGGTCATACTGAATTATATCGTGGTGCAGAGTACCAAGTTGACTTTCTTCCCAAAGTTAAATTGGAAATCGCTGTCAATGACGACATTGTAGAACGATTAGTAGAAACAATTACAAAAGCAGCTTACACAGGAAAAATTGGTGACGGTAAAATCTTTGTTTATAACTTAGAGCAAGCTATCCGTATTCGTACTGGTGAACTAGACGCAGAAGCACTTTAAGGGGCAAATGATCATGGAACAAAATATTTTTCAATTACAATACGCACTTGACACCTTTTACTTTCTAATTTGTGGTGCACTCGTTATGTGGATGGCTGCTGGCTTCTCAATGCTTGAGGCAGGCCTAGTACGAGCTAAAAACACCACTGAAATTTTAACCAAAAACGTCGCTTTGTATGCTATAGCTTGTATCATGTACTTAGTCATCGGTTATGACATTATGTACGGTGGTGGCGTGTTCTTAAATGGTATTGGTCTTGATGGTGCTAGCGATGCAGACGCATTAGTGGGTGCTGTATTGGCTGAGTCTGCCGAAGCTGGCTTTGATGGCGGTGCTGTTTATTCAAACGCTTCAGACTTTTTCTTCCAAGTAGTATTTGTTGCGACAGCCATGTCAATTGTTTCTGGTGCGGTTGCTGAGCGTATGAGACTTTGGGCCTTTTTAGCCTTTACGGTAGTATTAACTGGTTTTATCTATCCGATGGAAGGTAGCTGGACTTGGAACGGTGAAGCTGTTTTTGGTTTGTACACATTAGGTGACTTAGGTTTTTCTGATTTTGCCGGTTCAGGTATTGTTCACATGGCTGGTGCTTCTGCTGCCTTAGCAGGTGTATTATTACTGGGTGCACGTAAAGGTAAATACACGCAAGATGGAAAAGTAAATGCTATTCCAGGTGCTAACTTACCACTTGCTACCTTAGGTACTTTCATTTTATGGATGGGTTGGTTTGGTTTTAACGGCGGTTCAGTATTGAAACTTGCTGATATTACCAATGCTAACGCAGTTGCCATGGTATTTTTAAATACTAATGCTGCGGCGGCTGCCGGTGCTATTGCTGCCTTGATTCTTGCTAAAATCTTATTCAAGAAAGCAGATTTAACCATGACGTTAAATGGTGCATTAGCAGGCTTAGTAGCGATAACCGCTGAACCTTCAACGCCAACACCATTACAAGCGTCAATATTCGGTGCTATCGGTGGTATTATTGTTGTGCTTTCAATCTTAGCACTAGATAAGGTTAAAATTGATGATCCAGTCGGTGCTATTTCAGTTCACGGTGTGGTTGGTTTGTTTGGTTTATTAATTGTGCCAATTACTAACCCAGGTGCAACCTTCAGTGGTCAATTGATTGGTGCAGCAACTATTTTTGTCTGGGTCTTCACAACTAGCTTCATTGTGTGGTTTGCCATTAAGAAAATTATTGGTCTTCGTGTTACTGAAGAAGAAGAATATGAAGGGGTTGATATCTCTGACTGTGGTATGGAAGCATACCCTGAATTTACCAGAGGCTAATCAATACTGATAAGTTAGGTTAACGAGGTAACTTGCTAGCCAAACTGGTAAAATTGAACATTAATAAAAACCGCGATTCAGCTTTGGATCGCGGTTTTTTATTGGTACCGTTGTTTAATGTTACTTATTTTAGGTGTTAAAAATACGTCTTCTTATGGCAACTAAGGGTAAGACTAATAAAGCTAACCATGTCATGCTACCACCACTACTGGTATCTACAGGTTCAGCAAGGTATCGAGAAGGATCATTAGGGAAAGCATCATCAATATCCATAACTCCATCACCATCACTGTCTGGGAATTTTGTTAAGGCTGGGTTTAAATTGCTGTCAGTGGCTTCTGAGCTATCAATGATGGTGACTTGTTCAATCACAATAAAGTTTTCAATGCCTGCTGTAATCATGTCACTACAGTTTTGCTCATCACTAAATAACATAGGAATATTCGTGAAAGGGGTATAATCACAGCGTTTAGCCGTATTAATTTGTTGTAATACTTCTAAACCAGTAATGACTTGGCCAAAGGCAGTAAAACCACCATTTTGACGATCTAAATTAGTACTATTGTCAGTTAAGTTAAAAAACCATTGATTGGTTGCGCTATTCTTATCATTACCTAGTTTAGCCATAGCAATAGTACCGGCTACATTCGAGTAGACAGGCTCATTGATTACGGTTGCATTTGTGGCAAGTGCCTCTAATGGCCAGTTACCGTTGAATGTATAGCCACCGCCTTGCACAACAAAATCAGTGGCAGCTCTATGAATGATAGAGTTAGTGTAGGCACCGTCATTGACATAGGTGAGGAAGTTAGCGACTGTTGCAGGGGTAGTGGTGTCGAACAGGTTAACTTCAATTGCTTGTTCACTGATAGAGGTTTTAATACTGACAATAGTTGCATTTGCAGACGGCAGTATAGCTGCGCCAGAAATTATGCAGCTAGCCAGTGTAAGGGGTTTTGTTATGCTTTTAGAGAATGTGTTTTTTAACATAAAGGGTCTGTTTCTTTGTGAGAGTTGAAATAAGTCGACATAGTAATGACTGTTTTTTAAGTTAACAAGTGCTCGTCAACGAATGTGCGTAAATGTTATAAAACGACTTAATATCATGCTAAAAAAATATGTACCGCTTAACGTTAATTTTTAAGCCTTATTCAACAGTAAATAACAAGCTATCGACAAGATTAATTAAACCAATTAAACGATAGTTAT
>JBELHN010000030.1:9906-12075 GCA_042091395.1 Colwellia sp. | reverse complement strand
ACATAGAGTATCTGTTCACTAAATTGACCTGTGTAGCTAACCGTATGATCAAGGTTATTAATGATTGCAGCCTGATACTCACCATCAATAGCATCATTATTTGAAAGTCTACCTGTAATTAGCCAAAGTGAATTGTCACTGAGCAAAACAGCGTCACCAATGTCTTCAAAATAAAAAAATGTGAGCCTTGCCAGACAAGTTCTTGGTAATTTAAAGGTTCTAGATAAAAACCAAATGGTGATGACTCATTAAACAAATACCAGAGAATTTGTTCATTGTTGCGATAGATGTTTTGCCCAGTAATATCAGGAAATTTTGAATCTATTTCGTACAAGGTATAAGGGTATTTAATAGTATAATTGAATAGATATTGGCTAACGTCTACGCCTTTTACTTGCCAAATGGAATTGTCTAACACAACAATATTAGCTGCCGGGGTTAGTGTTAAATCAGTTTCACCTTGTAATAAAGCTTTTTGTCTAGGAATAACATCTATGTAGAAGCTGTCAGCACTATTACTAACAAATACGTAATACTGGCCTTTATGCCTTGTTCAGGTTCAGCGAAGTCATTGGGGTTATCATAAATAATCACATCGGTTTGATTAAAGCCAAGTGTGCCAAGATCTGCAGACAAACCGACAATAAGCCATGAGTCGTCACTATGATTAAATTTAATTATATCATTGACAGAGTGACCATTTGCTTGCAGTGAAGTTGCATAGGGAGCGTTAATATTGTGATCAAAAGAATTGCTTTCACCACACCCACAAAGGACTAGTACGAAAGCTAAAAAATAATAATTTTTCATTAAATATCCTTATTTATGAATATGTATTGCTATGACTACTGGTGGTTGTGAGCCCGGTGTTTGTAATTTAATTAGCCGTCTTTACTAGCAAACTCAGCATGTTAATTATCGAGCTAACTCAATTAACCTTGGCTCGGCTTCTGACACTAAACTAAATAATTGAATTTGACTAACAGCTCGATCTAAATTGTGGTTTTCTCTATTTACTTGAAAGTATTTATCACCGTTTAAATGATCAGTTAAAAACCTCGTGCCAATAATAAAGGGTAATAATTTGGCCCCAACAATTAAACTCTGTTTTTCTAACGGTGTCATTTTATTACCAAAAGCCTGCTGGTAACTTTGAATAAGTGCTTCAAATATATCAAGTTTAATATACATTTTATCAGTGCTGGTATCATCTTCTGCTAAATTACTGCAACACGTTCTAACCATATCGCCAAAATCGTGCATTAATAACCCTGGCATACAGGTATCAAGATCAATAACCGCACAAGGTTTATCACCCGCGGTAAACAGTAAATTGTTAATTTTTGTATCGTTGTGGGTAACATGTAAAGGTAATTTTTTACTTATTTCCATAACTTCATTTACAAACTCTTGTTGTTCAAAGCAAAAATTCACAAGTGCTTGGCAATCTGCCAAACGATCTTGAGCATTATTCTTTACTGCTTCGGTCAGTTGACGCATGCGAAAACTAATATCATGGAAGTCTTCAATGATGACAGCGATGTCTTTTGCAGGAAAATCACTCAACGCGCAACTGAATTGTGCGAATGCCGAAGCAACAAGTGCTGCTTGTTCTGGAGATTCGACTTCTTCGAGGGTATAAGAGTCTTCAATAAACTCCATTAACCGCCAATAATTTTCATTCACTTTTGTACAAGTTTTACCGCTAGTTGTTAAGATTTGCCCTGGCACGGTAAGTGAATAATGGCCCTTATCTTTTTGAGCAAGCAAATGCTGATTAATTTTTTGTGCATTTTCGCTTAGTGCTAGGGTTTGTGGAAAAATATCATGATTGATTTGTTGTAAGACAAATTGAAAATTAGGGGTAGATAACTTGTAAGTGTTATTAATGTGACCATTACCCAGTGGAGCGATCTCAATCTGAGAAAAGTCAAAGTTATAATTATTGAGAACAGTGTCAATATCTTTGTGAAGCGAGTCTGTTTTGTTTTCCATTTCGTTTAGTACTTACTTTTATTGTATTAGTGATATCGTAAATAAATTGTCTATAAACCATAGTGAGACTGTTTATGGTGACAATTAATATTTTAATTCATGAATGTAAACTGAGCAGGCAAGAATACTATTTTTTGTAAAGTAGTGCAGTAATTATTTTACTCTTTAAAGCTA
>JBELHN010000030.1:0-9806 GCA_042091395.1 Colwellia sp. | reverse complement strand
ATTTTTATGCAAAACAATCAATTTAACTGGCAAGATCCCTTATTACTTGACTCTATGTTGAGTACTGAAGAAAAAATGGTGCGCGATTTAGCTAATCAGTATTGCCAAGATAAACTTATGCCACGTGTGGTGATGGCAAACAGGCAAGCTCACTTTAATACTGAGATTATGCAAGAGTTTGGGGAGTTAGGTCTGTTGGGGGCAACTATTGATGAAAAATATGGTGGCGCAGGCGTTAATTATGTTAGCTATGGCTTAATTGCACGAGAAATTGAGCGCGTTGATAGTGGTTATAGAAGTGCCATGAGTGTTCAGTCATCATTGGTTATGCATCCGATAGATGCTTACGGTAGTGAAGCACAAAAAATGCGCTATCTGCCAAAATTAGCCTCAGGGCAATTTATTGGCTGTTTTGGTTTAACAGAAGCTGATTCAGGATCAGATCCGGCAAGTATGCTAACTAATGCAGTGCCTGTTGATGGTGGTTATATATTAAATGGCAGTAAAATGTGGATAACCAACGCTCCTATTGCCGATATATTTATTGTTTGGGCTAAATTAATTAATGATGACAACAAACGTGTCATTAAAGGTTTTATTTTAGAAAAATCAATGAGTGGCTTAATGGCTCCCAAAATAGAAGGTAAATTTTCATTACGGGCTTCAATTACGGGAGAAATAATCATGGATAATGTTTTTGTGCCTAATGACAATATTTTACCGAAAGCAAATGGTTTGTCTGGTCCTTTTGGTTGTTTAAATAAAGCACGCTATGGTATTGCTTGGGGGGCACTTGGTGCTGCCGAATTTTGTTGGCATGCAGCTCGACAATACACTTTAGACCGAACTCAATTTGGTAAGCCTTTAGCAGGCACACAGTTGGTGCAAAAAAAACTTGCCGACATGCAAACTGACATAACAACGGGTTTATTAGCCTGCTTACAAGCAGGGCGTTTACTTGATAAGAAACAACTTGCACCGCAAGCAATTTCGTTAATAAAACGTAATTCTGCAGGGAAGGCACTTGACATAGCAAGGCAAGCTAGAGATATGCTTGGCGGAAATGGTATATGTGATGAGTTTCATATTATTCGCCACCTTATGAACCTTGAAGCAGTTAACACCTATGAGGGAACACATGATATTCATGCCCTTATCCTAGGCAGAGCACAAACAGGGATCCAAGCTTTTTTCTAACATTAGCTGTGAAGTAAAACACCGTGAAGAAGTTGCAGCCGACATAATTGTGCTTGTTGTTGTGAAAAAATTACACCCTATGAGAGTTAACACAAGGCTAATGTCGTTATCTGGATATGGTATATATTTTTGATTGATATATACTACGTTGCCATTGCAACCAATATGTTATGAAGTATTAATTACTATGCGATTCTCACCCATTACCCTCCTAACTTGCAACACCAATATGTTGTGCATTTTGCCTCTTTTTTTATTGCTTAATGCCAACACTTTTGCAAGTGCAAATAAGCAAGAAAGCAGTAGCCATAAGTCAGTCTTTGAAAAGTGTTTATTTAAGTTAATTAAAGCTGCTGATGACGATGCATCTCTTGCTGATATTGAAGTTCAATGCGAACAAGAAGTTGAAAGGAGTATTACCAACCAAAATAATGTAGAAGAAGTCGAACTCGGTGCTATTGCCAATCGAATGCAGCGCGAACGACTCACTGCTGCTAACCCTTATGTGTTAACCCCACATAAAATGAACTACATCTTACCTGTTTCAATAGTTGAAGATATTAATCGTAATGCTTATAAAAATATATCAACCTGGGCTGATGATTTGCAAGATATCGAAGCTAAATTTCAGCTCAGTATCAAAATCCCTTTATTAACGGATGATTTATTTAATGAAGGCGATCAAATATTCTTTGGTTTTACGCTGCAATCTTGGTGGCAAATATACGCTGAAGATATATCTAGGCCATTTAGAGAAACCAATTATCAACCGGAGTTTTTTTATTTTACGCCTATCGATGTTCACTTTTTAGGGGGAGATTCGGCACTTGTGTTTGGTTTTGAACATCAGTC
The DNA here is from genome assembly GCA_042091395.1 of Colwellia sp. Classification (GTDB taxonomy): domain Bacteria; phylum Pseudomonadota; class Gammaproteobacteria; order Enterobacterales; family Alteromonadaceae; genus Colwellia. Next base: position 7,757 of record JBELHN010000030.1, on the reverse strand, counting down.
GAATGGTCGTTCACAAGTTATATCAAGAAGTTGGAATCGTTTATATTTAAATTACTTATATGAAACACAACATTTTGCCTTATCACTTCGCCCTTGGTACCGAATCCCAGAGGGTGATAAAATGTCGTCTGTTGACGGTAAAGGAGATGATAATCCAGACATTTTAGATTATATGGGCCATTTTGAGCTAGGCATGGTATATAAATACAGCCAAGATTTGGAATTATCATTTATTGGCCGAGAGAATTTTGCTACCCACAAAGGTTATGCTGAGGTAGGGATCACCTTCCCATTATGGGGTAAATTGAAAGGCTATGCGCAACTCAGTAGAGGTTATGGCGAGAGTTTAATTGATTATAATATTAACCAAACACGTTTTGGTATCGGCATTGCTCTGACTAATTTTTTATAACTGGGCAATTTCTACTAACTTATTAATTACTAGGGTATTAACTAGATTAAAAATGATGAACAAGGTACTTATTTTTGGTAACTCGGCTAGTGGAAAATCGACACTGGCATTAAAACTGGCCAGTCAATACAAGCTTGCACATTTAGATCTTGATACACTGGCTTGGCAAGCTTCTAAGCCACCTACAAGAGTACCTTTAGCTGAAAGTGCCAAGGATATTTCTGAGTTTATACAAGCCCAACAAGGCTGGGTTATTGAAGGTTGCTACACCGATTTATTATCGTTTGCTGAAACAGAGGCGAGTGAAATAATATTTATTGATTTAGCCATTGAAGATTGCATTGCTAATGCCAACTATCGCCCATGGGAGCCCCATAAATATTCATCTAAAGCAGCACAGGATGAAAATTTAGGCATGTTAATCGAGTGGATTGCACAATATGACCAGCGTCAAGACACTTTTTCCAAAGATTCACACCTTGAATTTTATCAACAATATCAAGGTAAAAAAACGCGTATAACTTCTAATCAAGAAGTTGTTTGTTTACGTTAATTAGCCTAGTGTTGTGCTTCTTTTTATGTTGATTAAGGCATGGCAATTTTTGTGCAAAAAAAGCTTCTTTAGTAACTCGTTATATTCACTCTAATATTAGACCCACTTAAATAAGTACTTGTTTAAGAAGTTTTTTTCAATTCAGTAAAAATTCAAACTACATCAGCAGTTAACGTATTTTAATGGCAAAATTGATAGTTTAACTAATAACAGAAGAAACGTCTGATTACCGCAAAGTATTCACAAGTTGTGCACATAGATTTTTAATTTGATGATAACCACTTTAAGTAGCTTTTTGCTAAAGTAAGTAAATTATGCTCATAGCAAATTTAGTGGGTTTTAAACTCTGTCCATACTAGAATGCAAGTCTATTGCCGACCAGTCAAAAGGTAATAAAGGCTGATATCACAAACTTTTTATGTAGGTATTAAAATGTAGTGACTATTTTTATTTCGAACACTCCACCTCTGTAATGCCAACAACACACAACAGCCCTAAATAATGCTACTAAACGATCTCACATAACCCTTTTGTAAAAGTAGCAATGGATTAAATATATCATTATATTTTTATGAAATTTTAAATACAATCAACAACTAACTAGCTATTCTAAAACTAAGTTTAACTTCACGATTCAATTTTTCCAACAAGATCATAGTCTTTCAAAAAGTTCCAAACCTCTTCACTCGCATTGATATCCATATTTCCTCTAAAACCTGGCCAGTCATGGCCGCCATTCTTTATTTTGAGGTGATGGACTTCGGCGCCTTGATCTCCATTGATATACTCAAGCCGTTCTACCGAGCTTCCATCTTCTGCATCAAGATCAGGGATATTGTAAGTGACAGGGGTAATTTCTGTGTTGTTATGGTTTGTCCAGAAATTAAGCAAGTTGGCGATACTTGCGTAGTCAACTATGTCATCTTCAGTACCATGCACCTGAAGGACGGGCATAGGCTTTGACGGAGAGCACTCGTTAATAGCAGGTTGATACATTGAGCCTGTTACTGAAGCGATAGCGGCGATCCTGTTTGAGAGCTTACATGCCAGATGAAAACTGAAAAAGCCACCCATGGACATACCAGTGGAATAAATTCGGGTCGAGTCGATATTGAAGTCTTTTTCAACTTTATTGAGCAGGGCTTGAACAAAATCTACATCAGCATTGTTGTCAGTGGTCAATGCCCACCTGTTGGAAAGCCCATTTGGGTGAATAACTATGAAATTTTTGCTTTCTGCCTGTTCATTGAACTTTGTGTAGTCGTAATTAAATTCCATATTGCTTGTTAGCCCGTGAAATGACAACAGCAAAGGTTGAGAGGTATTTCCTGTATAGTTTTTAGGTACGTAAATAATGAATTCCCGATTAGTCCCATCGACTTCTATCTGCTTCGTCATTTTACCCCTTTGAATGATGGGGGTTGATGGTTTAAAGTAGTAGGCGTATTTATCTAAAATAGATTTGGCAACCTCTTTCAGGTTTATGTTATGTCCCGCACTATATTCGTATGAATCTAATTCAATGCCATAAATATGACTTAACCAGATAAATTCGGCTAAATCCAGCAATAAGCCATTGCCATGACCATGACCTTTTTGATCTGAAAAAATAGACGTATTCAGGTTGCTACCTATTAACTCTGTAAAATCATGTAGTTGACCAGCCTCGAACATATGCCTCAGCTCAATAGCTGCAAAAGCGTAAGGTAAATGAATTATTTCTGTATTAGGGTAAAGTAATTTAAGCGCATCAATGTCAACTTGGATTTTACTTTCTATACCCTCAATAATGGTATTTTCATAAGTGACCGCGTCACTATAATCAGCGGGGAAATCTAACCAAGGTGTTCCTATGACGATTCTGGTATTGGGGTTTTTAGATAAGGCATAATCTATCCAAAGTGTATAACCCTCCATGGTCGGGCTAGCTGTCATACCAAGTAATTCTACTTCTCCTGTATTTAGGATTGCTTGAACGTTATTTCGATGTTCTTCATCCATCCATAATTCGATAGGTGTACCTGTTTCCCCAGGAGAAGACTCTACGTGCTGGCTATGATTTTCATTACCAAGCTCGGACATATGAACAGGGATTTGTCTGGCGATAGGGGCAAAAAAACTGTGCCCCATAAATACTGTGTTGTATCCAGTAACAGAGGGAGAAAATTCCTCATCGATCAAGGCAGCAAACTCTGGAAAATAATGCATGATTTGAGCGTCATTTATCCAGCTACCATTGTCATTCTGAAAATCGCCCCACATATCAACATAGCGGGTTATTTTGCCTCCGATGTCTAACTCTTCATAGCGGGCAAGAACTGGATCTACATACACCGGATTATGACCGTCGTCATCGTCAAAATCAGGACCGAAGACCAGATAAGTAATGGGACTATCTATAGTAATTTCGTCCACAGGATTCCTCGTACCAACATTCTGCCACGCGCTTTGTGGTAGTGCGTTATACATATAGATACCTTTGATAGAAGGATGATTGCTGTGAGCTAATTGCCAGCTAATGATAGAGCCGCGAGAGCGCCCGCCAACAACAATATGGTCTGGGTCTAAATTGTATGTATCTGCATTAGCAATTACCCATTCAAACATCACTTGCGCATCAGCTATGCCAATAGCACCTTCATCAGGGTTACTGATTGTCGGTATAGATTCCCAGCTAACAGTTGCATAGCCTTCATTGGCGATAGCATTTAGCTCTTTTTCGCTCATGCCATCAGCTGAACCACCATTGCCATGAGCAAACAGATAAATAGGCATCGGCTTAGATTGGTCATACGCTAAGTGAATATTTAGCCATTGGCGTTCAGGATCGTCAGTACCATAAGAAATGTGAACATGATCCCACACCCCACTATTTGTCTGAGAGGTTATTTCAACCTCTTCGCTCTCGGACTTATCTCCGCCTGAGCCAGAACACGAAAGTGTATAAGTTTTGTTGCCTATTTCTGACTCTGATATTGTTTCGCTGCCAGACGCTGGTTTATCTCCGCTCCAATTTCCAGACGCAGAGCAGGCATCTGCATTAGTTGTAGACCAAGTTAAAGTGAACGCTGAGTTCACTTTGATACTTTCAGCAGATGTTGACAGAGTTATCGTTGGTGAAGGAAGGATAGGTGTTGGTGATGAATCAAGATTACTACCGCTGCCACATCCAAATAATACTGTGAGCAATAAAAAACTAGAAACCAAGAGAACACTATCCTTGAACATACAGCCTACCTATTTTAATTGCAAATTGAATTCTTTGTGTAAATTACCCAAAGTTGTTTGAGGGTTAAAGGTAATTTACAAAACTTTACTCAACCTATCTAAACGTTTAATTACTATAGTATTTCGTTGAAACCTGTATGTCTAAATTGGTTTTTATTTTTTCTTTAAATTCACATAAAGTTATATAAGCCATGAAGAATTTGCCAGAGCTACACATCAGCTTTTTTTACTTGCTTAATCCGTTGACAGGGAAGTGATGCCATTTAGACAGCAATAGAGTCATGATTGCTTTATCGAAATTGACATAAATAATTCATAATCGATGGTTATACTCAACAGCAATTACTATTAACAAGCTTTATGATGCGAACAATAATTGTCTTTTTTTCATTGGCTATAATCACTTTCAGCTCACAAGCTGATTTCAGTATTATTGCGCATCGAGGTGCTTCCGGTTTTTTACCAGAGCATACCTTCGCCTCTACAGTACTCGCTCATGCTCAAGGTGCTGATTTTATCGAGCAGGATGTTGTTTTATCCAAAGACGGGATCCCGTTAGTGCTCCATGATATTCACCTTGAAAATACCACTGACGTCGCACAGATCTTTCCATCAAAAGCGAGAAAGGACGGCAGGTATTATGCAATTGACTTCACGTTAGCCGAAATAAACAAGCTGACAGTAAACGAACGCAAAGAGAATAACAGCCAAGTCTTTAAGCACCGTTATCAGGGAAAAGCTAAATTTCGTATTGCGACCTTGGCTGATCAGATAGAACTTGTTAATGAATTAAACCGCATCACTAACAAAAATACGGGGTTGTACATTGAAGTGAAAGCACCTGCTTTTCATCGAAAAAACGGACTAGATATTAGCCAAAAGGTACTTACTTCGCTGAGAAAATTTGGTTTGGACTCCGCTGATGCAAAGGTATATGTTCAGTGTTTTGACTTTGACGAACTAAAGCGTATTCGTAAGGTTCTGAACGCTAAAGTTAAACTTATCCAGTTGATAGGTGAAAATAGTTGGCAGGAAGCAGAGACCAACTATGATCAGTTAAAAACTTTAGCCGGCATGAAGAAAGTCGCACAATATGCAGATGGCATTGGACCCTGGCTTGGTCATATTACAGCTGCTGAAAGTCAAGAGTTAGCACCATGGGTTCAGCAAGCTAAAAGTCTTGGCTTACTCATTCACCCTTACACCTATAGAACAGAAACGATAACGAAAGGTAAAAAAGCAAAAGATGTTTTGGATATGATCATCAATAAATGGAGAGTAGATGGACTCTTTACTGATCAAATACCTCCAGTCGTGTCATTTGTAAAAAATGCAAACAGTAATATTTAATAAGCAGTGACTACTCAATGTTAGACGAAATTCAGTATTTTTCTTTAGGGCAAAGCTGGCATTTTTTCATTTACATACAGTAGAGTTCAGCTTTCAGCTTTAGATTTAAAGTTTCACCAGTCTTTAATGAAACTTGAGTTTCACTTTTTTTTACTCTTTAAAAACATAAGGAAATTATTAATAAATAGCTGATTCTGTATCCTTAAATTCAGTTTGCTACCTCTGTAAATCGCTTTCTCTTCGTTGTTCTCCATATTTACTTTTCAAAAGTTAACATCATGATGCAGCTACAATAAAACCTTCATTATACTGACATTTACTTTTCATATATCTGTAGTATTTTCATGGGACTATAGCCAACATTTGGAACTACAAGAGAGATTCTATGTTTAACAAAGCATTTTCCAGACGGTCATTTTTACAATTCACTTCAAAGAGTGTCGCGGCGGCGGTTGTATCTGCAAGTGTTATCGGTTGTATTGATAGCTCTGATAATAATGATCCAACTGAAGTTGAGAATACCATTCAATTAAAGTTTCTTCATGGTATTGCCAGTGGAGATCCCACGGCTGACTCAGTTATATTGTGGACCCGTATAACACCTGATGACACAACTTTTTCTGACGCGGTTGTTGTCTCTTGGGAAGTGGCTACAGATGAGGAATTTACCAACGTATTACGCAATGGCAGCACCGATGTGTCACCAGAAACCGATTACACCTTAAAAGTTGATGCTGTCGGTCTTGACCCTAATACCCGCTACTATTATCGCTTTATCAGTAATAACGTTACATCAACAGTAGGAGCTACCAAAACACTACCCACTGGTAATATTGATAGTGTAAAACTTGCGGTAATGTCTTGCTCTAATTACCCAACGGGCTTTTTTAACGTTTACGATCTTGCCTCACAACAAGAACAGCTTGACGCCGTATTACACCTCGGTGATTACATTTATGAATACGGTGCTGACGGGTATGGAGCAGAAAATGCCGAAGCAATGGGACGCCAAGTAACTCCAGCTGGAGAGTTACTGACTTTAGCCGACTATCGTACTCGTTATGCCTTATACCGTGGTGATGAAAGTTTGCAAAGACTGCATGCAACCGCTCCATTCATTACTGTCTGGGACGATCATGAAATTGCCAATGATGCTTATGTCGATGGCGCAGAGAATCATGATGAATCTGAGGGTGATTTTGAGCAACGTAAACTCGCTGCTATGCAAGCCTATTTTGAGTGGTTGCCTATTCGTCCAGCTTCATTAGGCGATAATCAAACCATCAACCGCAGTTTTTCTTTTGGTGATTTAGTTGATATTCACACCTTGGATACGCGCGTGGTTGGTCGTGATAAACAATTAGATTACGCAGATTATACAACAGCTCAAGGTCTGAATGCGGAACAATTTTCAGCTGACCTATTAAATCCGAATCGTTCCATGCTCGGTGCCGAGCAACTAGGGTGGTTACAAGGGAAGTTAGCCTCGAGTACTAGCAAATGGCAGGTACTTGCTCAACAAGTATTAATGGGTAAGATGAATTTACCTGCAGCGATAGCAACCCAGCAAATGAGTATTCCACAGTTTGCTGAGTTAGCTGCTATTGCTCAACTTGCGGCGAGAGCGGCTGCAAATGATCCAACGTTAACAGTGGATCAATTAACCTTTCTTCAAGCCAACCAAGATCGCCTGACACCAGAGGTCGTGGGATTATTACAGTTACCTAATATTCCGTATAACCTCGATGCATGGGATGGTTATTTTGTAGAACGTGAGACTATTTTAGGAACAGCTAAAAGCTACAACAAAAATTTAGTTGTGCTCGCTGGTGATACTCACAATGCATGGGCTAATAACTTAACAGACATGAATGGTAATTTTGTGGGCGTTGAATTTGCGACCGCTTCGGTGACTTCACCAGGTTTGGAACAGTATCTCAACATTAGTGAACCCGAAGTACCAGCCACAGAAGCCGGAATAAAACAGTTAATCAATGATCTGCAATACTTAAATGTCTCAGATCGTGGTTTCATGGTTGTCACCTTTTCTTCAGATGAAGTCATTTCAACGTGGCATTTTGTCGATACTATCACCAGTACTTCATATCAAGAAAACTCGGAAAGACAGGCGAGCTTAAAATATGTTCATGGTACTGAAGGCCTTACTGCTGCCAGCTAAACCCAACTGAAACTCGAAAGTAAAACGCTGGCTTT
>JBELHN010000029.1:46649-49899 GCA_042091395.1 Colwellia sp. | reverse complement strand
CCCCTTATGCGGGCGTTAGCACTACAAGGAGGTATCTCATCATTCTGCAATCTATCGGAATTATTTCCGTAATTCTGTTTATCTTCTTTGGTGTAAAACATTTAATTGGCTTAAGAAAAGTCCAGCTTTACTTAGTGAAGTCAAAAGATGATTTTGTAAAAGAACACGAGTCAGGTTTCATACAAATATCTAATACTAGTGGCGTAAAAAGTAAATCAGTTTATGAGTATATTTGGAGTCAAAGGTACTCTGAACACAAAGATATCGACTTCGTATTATTATGCTCTAATTCATTCAAAAGTGGCTTGTCTTGTATCGCTGCATTTGTAATTATCATCCTATGCATATAGTACTGCTAACAAGGCTTTTAAATAAGCGGACACGTAACAGTTGGCTCAGTTCCGCTTTGCTACACATTTTAGCCAACTATTACTAAGCCGTTTAACGCGGCGTTATAAATACAAGGATAGTTCGATGAAAATTCTTAGCATAATCTTACTTTTTATTACCTTTCAATCTACTGCAATGGCTGAGAAAGGCTTAGTTGTTAATATACTTCCGGATAAATTAACTTTATCGATAGACTGTGAAGCTCAGGTGAAATTACAATTATTAAAAACAGAGCCTAAGAAGTTTTCGGTTGGCTACTCTTGCAAAAATTCGACGAATGGCAGTTACTATATGGACTTTCGGTTAAATGATATAGATATAGTCGCCGATTTTGATGATGGTTCGGCTAAGGTTGATGTTAATAAAACCAAGTTTAAATCATATACACTTTATGAGTTATTTATCGAAAGTGAGGAAGGAGAAAAATTAAAATTTGTTTCTTACTGTACAAAAGACGTCTGCCTTGATTTAGTGGGTAATTATGAAAAAGAAGTAAAAGATTCTATAACATCCCAATTAAGAGGATAGTATTTATAACAAGTCGCTTAAAGTGGACGCAAAACAGTTGGCCTTTGTTCGTTCTCACTTATTTCAGCCAACAGTGCTTTGCCAATTAGTTGGTGTTAAGCACCATCAATATATGGAAGAACTATGAATATAATAGCTTTTGCTGCAAGTAACAGTAGTAAATCAATAAATAAAAAATTGGTAACGTATGCGTCTACGTTGTTAGTAAACGCTTCTGTGGAAGTTATTGATTTAAATGATTATGAACTACCTTTGTTTAGTGAAGATGCAGAATCTGAATTGGGCAAGCCTGAGCTTGCTAATCTTTTTCTTGGCAAGATTGAAAACTGTGATGGTCTAATTATTTCATTCGCTGAGCATAATGGTACGTATTCGGTAGCATATAAAAATTTATTTGACTGGTGTTCTCGTATCAATACTAAAGTGTACCAAAGCAAACCAATGGTATTATTGTCTACTTCTCCTGGTCGTGGTGGAGCGTCTAATGTTTTGGCAAGTGCCGTGAATTCAATGCCTCACTTTGGTGGGATTGTGAAAGGAAGTTTTTCTTTACCAAGCTTTTACGATAATTTTGATAGTGATAATAATAAAGTATCCAATCCAGAAATATACACTCAGTTGAAATCAGTCATAAATAAAATTAACGAAAAATAAACACATATAAAATCTACGATAAGTTTTGTAATAGATGTTTGGTTTTGTTACGATTTTTTAGCAAAAAACAATAGTGTGGCGTTATTAGTTAAACTCACAAGTGCTTGCAGCTAACAGTGCTTCACTACCACTAAACGTGAATATTGATTTATGCAGCTAATCAGGTGTACCGAATTTTTTTAATTTGTCTTTTTCTGGTTTTTGCTTACTTTTCTATAGGTGCCTATTTACTTTACACGCAGATACACACTACTTATTTCCACATATTGCCTTATTAGGAGTGTTCTTTGATTAAGGCCATAAAAGGTTGGCCGTAGCGCGCTAACTTTACATCACCAATACCGCTGACGTTAAGCATTTGCCTTGAAGTTTGCGGTTTTAATCGTGCTAATTCCGACAAGGTCGCGTCATTAAATACAATATAGGGTGCAATATCTTCACCATCAGCAATCACTTTTCGCAGTTCTCGTAGTTTAGAAAACAAAGCACGATCATAGCTTTTCTGTGGCGCTTTTTGCTGCCAATAACTGGCTTTTTGTAAGCGTGGAGTCGCTAACATTAATGGTGCTTGCGCTTTTAATACAATACTTGAGGCTTGTGTAAGGCATAACACCGATTGTTGTTCAATATCTTGTTGCAAATAACCTAAATGAATAAGTTGGCCAATGATAGAAAACCAATAACCGGCAGTTTTGCCTTTACCAATAGCAAAAGTAGACACTTTATCATGGCCAAGTTGTGTTATTTTGGCGGAATTATCACCGCGTAACACGGCAATTACATGGTTTATGTCACCCTTTTGCTCAATACGATAAACACATGACAACACTTTTTGTGCGGCTTCAGTACCATCAAATTGGCTGGGTGGGTCTAAACAAATATCACAGTTACCACAGGCTTTTTCTGTGTATTCAGCAAAGTAATTAAGCACGACTTTGCGACGACAGGTTTGTGCATCAATAAACGCATCCATGGCGGCAAAGCGCTGCATTTCAACATTCACTCGTTGCGGGTTATCGCCCTCGCTGATACGTTTTTTAATGCGACTGACGTCTTTATCATCAACCAAAAATAACGCTTCAGCATTCAAACCATCACGGCCAGCTCGGCCAATTTCTTGATAATACGACTCTAAGGTTCGTGGCGGCTCATAGTGAATAACATAACGCACGTTAGGTTTATTAATACCTAAACCAAAGGCGACTGTTGCCACCACAACTTGAATATTGTCTTTGGTAAAACCCTCTTGCACGATGGAGCGAATTTCACTCTCTAAACCGGCATGATAAGCAGCACAGTTAATACCACTCGCCGCTAGGTATTTCGCTATGTTTTCTACTTGCCAGCGGCTATTACAATAAATAATACCACTGTCATCACCCTTCTTTTTAATATATCCAAGCAGTTGTTTCTCGCCGTTATATTTAGGGGCTAAAGTAAATCGAATGTTGGCACGATCGAAACTGTCTAAATGTATATACGGATTGGGTAAGGCCAGTTGATTAAGGATATCTTTGCGCGTGGTTACATCGGCTGTTGCCGTTAAAGCCATCACCGGAACACTTGGAAAATGTTGCTTTAAACATTGTAACTTGGTGTAAGCTGGGCGAAAGTCATGGCCCCACTGAGAAATACAATGGGCTTCATCAATGGCAAATAAACTTAAGGGTAACTCATT
>JBELHN010000029.1:19721-46549 GCA_042091395.1 Colwellia sp. | reverse complement strand
AGTGACTTACCACCACCGGTTGGCATCAACACTAAAGAATCTTGGCCCTGTAATAGACTATTGATGATTTCAGCCTGACCTTTGCGAAATTGCTCATAACCAAAATAGTGTTTTAGGGTATCGAGTAATAATGCGCTATCTTCATCGCTTATTTGGGTATTGGCTGACAACGAGTCTAGCGGCTCATTCAACGAAGTATCGACTCTGTATGAAAAATTTATATCTTATTTTAACTCAGCTCAGTAACGAATACCTAGCACATAAAAATATTTTTTTATGTTGATTAAGGTGACAAGTAGCAACACAAATATTTTACTGCAAGTATTACCCTGTAGAGATTACAATATCAGTATTGGCAAGTTTACACTGCTATTATGTTGGTATCGCTTTGCCATGCAAGAATGCTTAACTGTCGTGGTATTATGCTTTCCCAACAATAACCTGAGTTTAACTAATCGATTTCCCCGTTAACATATGAGCCTTAATAGCAACCACACACTTGAAAAAAATAGCAGTCGAAACGGTGCCCTCAGTGCGATAAGTGCCTATGTACTTTGGGGGTTTGCTCCACTTTACTTTAAATTGCTCACCGATATTGCTGCCGGTGAAATATTAATGCACAGGGTCATCTGGTCCAGCGTTATTTTGCTAGTGATGATTATTGCTATGCGAAAATGGTCACAGCTCGTTGCTGTATTTAAACACCCAAAGCTGGTATTTCATTTGTCTCTTTCTGCTAGTTTCTTGGCTGTTAATTGGTTTTTATTTATTTGGGCAGTCAATAATGATCATTTACTCGATGCCAGTTTAGGTTATTACATTAATCCACTCTTTAATGTGGTATTGGGTATGCTTTTTTTTCAAGAACGCTTGCGCCGTAATCAATTAATTGCTGTTGGCTTGGCGTTTATAGGGGTGTTAATTCAGTTGGTAGCATTAGGTACACTGCCGTTAATCTCAATTGTTTTGGCAGCTACTTTTGGTATTTATGGCTTAATTCGTAAAAAACTCGCTGTTAATTCATTTGTAGGCTTGTTTATTGAGTCCTTGCTGATGTTACCTCTAGCCGTAATTTACTGGTGTTATTTTATTAACAGCAGTACCAGTAACATGATGCTCAATTCTAGCAACTTAAATGTCATTTTAATCATGGCGGGGATCGTAACAACCGCGCCGTTACTGTTTTTTACTGCCGCGGCAAAAAGGTTAACGCTATCAACGCTGGGATTTTTTCAATACTTAGGCCCCAGTATTATGTTTATTTTGGCAACATTTTATTATCAAGAAACACTGCAAACTGCTGAATTAATGACTTTTATATTTATTTGGGCAGCCTTGGCTATTTATAGCCTAGACTCATTAAAAAAACGCAATTGAACACTTTATCTTTATAAACGAGATAGCACTAGTGCTCTAATTCAGCATCAAAAATAACTATTTGATTACGGCCATTTTCTTTTGCGGTATATAAGGCATTATCGGCTTCATTCATTTGCTTTGTAAAAGGCTCTCGGCTGTCAAACACAACCCCTAAGCTTAATGTCACAGACAGTTGAGTATCGCCAGCGGGGATGGTTGATACCGAAATTTCACGGCGAAAATCGTCTAATTTGTTGTATAAGTTATCAGCATCAATACCATGTAGTAAAACGGCGAACTCTTCACCACCTAGGCGTGCCGTTAATCCAGTACCAAAGTGTTTACGCATGTAAAGAGCAATAACTTTCAATACTTGATCACCCACGTCGTGACCAAAGTTGTCGTTCACTTTTTTAAAGAAATCGATATCAAGCATGGCTAAACAATAAGGTACCTGCCTAGATACATATTCACTAATACGCGCTTCAGCAGTACGAAAAAAAGCCCGGCGATTGGCTAAGTCCGTGAGGTAATCTGTGTTTGCCGCATGTTGAATTTTGGCAATATTGTTCAAACTTTCAATATTTTGGGTAATACGGCAATAAAACTCTTCTGGGCAAAATGGTTTACGTAAAAAATCATCGGCACCATTTTTAATAAAACGTGCCGAATGAATCCCATTACTTGCCCCTGAAATACCAATTACCGCAAGCTGCTCTCTGGTGTAATTGCGGCGTATTTCATTCGTTAATTCAATACCATCCATTACCGGCATCTCTAAGTCGGTAATCACCATTTTAATATTTTTATGCTGATTAAGTTCTTGTAATGCCTGCTTACCATTATTAGCGGTAATGACATTAAAATTACGGCGTTTTAGTAACTCAACAACATGATTACGTGCTGAGGGTGAGTCATCAACAACTAAAATGGTATTTTGGTCGTTAGTTTGTTGCCAGTGTAAAACTCGCTTTAAATATAAAAAAGCTTGGCTATTTTCTTTCGGAATATAATCAATGACGGGCTGAGATAAAATCTTTTGACGGGTATTGTCATCCATCTTACCTGTCATAACTACCCCAGGTATGCCATAAGATAAAACACAGGCTATCGCCTGACCATCAAGAGCATCCGGTAGCGCATAATCGATAGTTGCTGCAAAAAAATTAGTGTCTACCGATAAAATACGCTCAACTTGTGCAAGATTTGAGGCAATAACAACCTCAAACTTTAACGACATAGCTATTTGTTTAATCACCGTGGCTATTGGTTTGCTATCTTCTACAACTAATAATCTTTGCGACATTTAAACACCTTGCAAGGTTAATAATATGCGTTTAACTGGTCTACTAAATGGCTAACAACTGACAATATTGAACCGTTAAACTGCAACTAAATTAGCATATTCAACCACCAGCCACTTACTGCCTACCTGTTCAAAATTGACTTGAATACGCGATTGAGCGCCACTGCCTTCATAATTTAAAACAACACCCTCACCAAACTTAGCATGCTTTACTTGTTGACCCAACTTAAATCCACTATTCTCAAAAGTCTCAAGCGTAAAGGTATTAGAAAATTTGCCTACTTTAGCGGGTTGTTTAATTTGTGACTGCATACGAATTTCTTCGGTGCAATCTTCAGGCAGTTCCCGTAAAAAGCGACTGGCTTTGTGAAACTTTTCTTGACCGTACAGACGTCGACTTTCTGCATGACATAAGTACAACTGCTGCATTGCTCTTGTCATACCAACATAGCACAAGCGCCGCTCTTCTTCTAATCGGCCTATTTCCTCAACCGATTGTTGTGAGGGAAACATGCCCTCTTCTAAACCAGCAATAAAGACCAAAGGAAACTCTAAGCCTTTGGCTGAATGCATTGTCATCAGTTGCACTGCAGCCTCAAACTCATCAGCTTGCGATTCACCTGATTCGAGTGCTGCGTGTGTTAAAAAAGCGGTTAACGGGGTTTGCTCTTCTACTAGTTCAGGATCACTTTCAAACGTTTGGCATGCTGTGACTAGCTCATTCAAGTTTTCAATGCGTTGTGCTGCTCGTTCACCTTTTTCAGCTTGATACATTGCCTTTAAACCGCTGTGACTAATAATAAAGTTAGCTTGTTGGTCTAAATTTAATAAATGGCTATCATCTTCTAATTGCTCGATTAATTGCATAAATGCAGTAATCGTTTTGGCAGCACGTCCTTTTAATTGCTCAGCTTTTAACAGGTGTTGACAGGCTTGCCACATGGTGATCGCTTCACCACGAGCAGCATCCCTCACTAGAGACAAGGTTTGGTTGCCTATACCACGAGTTGGTGTATTAATAATACGCTCAAACGCGGCATCATCATCACGATTATTAATCAGGCGCATGTAAGCTAATGCGTCTTTGATTTCTTGGCGTTCAAAAAAGCGTTGTCCACCATAGATACGATAAGGTAATTGACCTTGTAAAAGCGCCTCTTCCAGTAAACGAGATTGGGCATTTGAGCGATATAAAATCGCCACCTCATCAAGTTTACCGCCATCATCTCGCCATTGTTTTATGCGACCAGCAATAAACCTTGCTTCATCAATTTCATTAAACGCGGTATAAATTGCAATTTTTTCACCCGCATCACCTTCGGTCCATAATTCCTTACCCATGCGATTACTGTTATTACCAATTAATTGGTTAGCCGCATTAAGTATATTCGCCGTTGAACGATAATTTTGTTCTAAACGAATTGTTTTTGCCGAGTGGTATTCTTGTAAAAAACGCTCAATGTTTTCAATTTTAGCGCCACGCCAGCCGTAAATGGATTGGTCGTCATCACCAACAATCATTACCTTGCTTTGTGTTTTGCCAAGCAGCGTCAGCCAGGCATATTGAATAGCATTGGTGTCTTGAAACTCATCAACTAAAATATGACCAAAGCGCTGTTGATAATGAGCCAGTAAGGCAGGATTGTTCAACCATAATTCATGGGCACGCAATAGTAACTCGGCGAAATCAACTAGGCCTGCCCTATCACAGGTTTCTTGGTAGGCTTTATAGACTTTTACGAACAGCTCTTCAGTTGGGTCAAATTGAGCATCTATGTGCTGCGGTCGCAGCCCTTCATCTTTTTTACCATTGATGTACCAAACAAATTGTTTGGCCGGCCATTTTTTTTCATCTAACTCTAATGAGCGTACTATACGTTTAATTAACCTTAATTGGTCATCACTATCCAGTACTTGAAAACTCTGTGGTAAATTCGCTTCTTGAAAATGCATCCGTAACAAGCGATGAGCCAAACCATGAAAGGTGCCTATCCACATACCATGGGTATTACCATGCACTACCTGTTCAACCCTTGCTCGCATTTCAGCCGCCGCTTTATTGGTAAAAGTCACCGCCAAAATACTGTGTGGAGAGACACTCTCAACTTGCATCAACCAAGCAATTCGTTGAACCAATACACGTGTTTTGCCACTACCAGCGCCGGCTAAAACAAGCATATTTTGTTTTGGTGCAGCCACAACATCGCGTTGTTTATCATTTAGTGAATCAAGTAATTCGGAAACATCCATAGAAGTATAAGCCTTAATCGGGGTAGTCTTAGCCAATAAAATGGCCAATAGCACAGCACTGTATCATTAGAAAAAAGTATATCATTATTAATCTGTTTGTGGGGAGGTTTGCTGGATATTATTACAGTAATGCATACTCGCTTTATAAATTTTTTTACCGCTAATAAAAATGAAAATATATAATTATTCTAGCTAGTTAAACCTTGTTTCGCTAAACTCTCACGATTACCTGACACTGTGCTAAAAAATCAACTCGGTACTACAAATCCAAAGCTATTGTTTATTCGTTATCATGACTTATTCTTTATTAAATTATTTAACCGCTAAAGCCCTTAATTTTTTTATACTCAAGGCTTACTCATCATGCTAAATAAAGATGAAATAACCATACTGCGCTCCATAAAGCTTGTTCCTTTTCTTATTTTGTTGCCATCACTGATTATCATTACCGTTATTTTTCAAAATAATAATCAGGTATACAGCAACAATATAGACCAATTAATAGCCAGTGCTATTAATAAGCAACCAGCATTTATTCAACATGAACTACTAACAAAAAAACGCAGCTTAGATCAAGAAAATAGACAACAACTCATAAAAACTATGGCTATTGGTGGATCCACCTGTTTAATAATCTTTCTCATCTCCTTGGCTTTTGCTCACAAGATTAAGCGTCATTTTCTTCACTATAACGTATCAGTGAAAGATAAAACCAATCAACTCAACGAACTGAATCTTCATTTGGAAAGTAAAGTAAAAAAACGTACAAAAGCCTTAGTTGCCTCAAATAAAGAGCTGGAACAAGCACTCAACAATTTGCAACAGACACAAAGTAAATTGATTACCTCAGAAAAAATGGCTTCTATGGTAGGATTAGTTACTGGTGTTGCGCACGAGCTTAATACCCCTATGGGTATCATGATGACTGCGCTAAGCCAAATTGAAAGCGAAATTGAAAAAATATATGAAAAGATAAAGGCAAAAAAAATATCAAAAAATGAGCTAGTACGAAGTGAATTAGCCTGTCAAACCAGTGTTTCCTTACTGCAAAATAATTTAGATAAATCAATAAAACTAGTGCAAAACTTTAAATCTCTATCTATTGCCGGCAAGCAAGATCAGCAACAAGAATTTTCAATTAATGAGCTTATCAACACCTTAAGTGACTCATATCAATCGTTACTCAATGAGCAAAGTATTACATTAAACGTCTTCGGTGCAGACGATGTAATAATATTGAGCTATCAAGATGTTGTAATAGACGTGTTATCACAATTGATTGATAACTCAATTACCCATGCTTTTAATCATGGTGACGATGCACAAATCACATTGATGCTATCAACAACTAATGAGCAATTGCTGATTGATTATGTCGATAATGGTAAAGGCTTATGTGAAGAGGCCAAAGCGCGAATTTTTGACTTGTTTTACACCACCAAACGCAATAGTCATTGTACAGGCCTAGGTATGCCGATTGTTTATAACCAAGTGACTCAGCAACTTCAGGGCACAATTGAATATAAAGCGCCTCCGCATCAGGGCGTTGGCTTTACCATAACGCTGCCAATGCTTTACCAAAAAACAGCTTACCAATTAATATAGTAACCCATATAAAAGGTGTTTTGCACGTTCAGTTCACGATCAAACGAAGCTTAATAATTCATCAATTGTTGCTAACTCAAGATGAGGGATCTGGCGTAAGCGCTTGCCAACACCATATTGGGGTAACCAGGCTGTTTGACAGCCTGCGTTCAAGGCTCCATGAACGTCTGCAAAGCCACAATCGCCGACATGCAATAATTGCTCAGGTAAAATAGCTAAATCGTTTAATGCTACAGTAAACATATCCTTAGCAGGTTTTTGCTTGAATAATTGTTCACAATGATCAGTCTCTGATTGCTGATAACCAGCATGGTAAATGTGTTGAAAATAGTGATCTATGCCCAGTACTGAAGTGTCAACATTGCCATTACTAATGGCGACTAATGGGAACTTATGGCACAACTGAGACAGTAAACTGTGGCTGATAGCAGGCACCTTAAAATCACTGCGTAGTTTGACAAAATAAGCCAACCCCGCGTGCGCTTCAACAACAGCTTGTTGAGCATTAACATTCTGTGCTAAAAAACCTAAACGATAGGTTTCAAAACGTAACTTAGCGACATCATGACCAATATTTTTAAACCTTGCTAGCGCTTGTCGTCTATAGGGCGCCCAAAAGAAGCGATCAAATGCCGTGTTGACTTTTAGTGATAGCGCCGCGAACCTAGCATTAAAATAGTCCTGCATCTTGGGCTCAATTGCTAACATAATCGGCAAATTATTATATAAGGTGTCGTCCAAATCAAAGCTAATGGCTTTAATCGCTGTTAAACGTCGATATATTTGCATCCGTTAAACCTCTAATAAAACTATCTTAAAGCCTGTAAAGGCCAAGTAGAATGGCTTAAATGGCTAAGTGTTGATGTAATAATTTGCCGACTAAGCGCTTGAATTGAGTGAGCAACAAAGTATCCATGCGTGGGTCAAAGTGATGTGCATTTTCACTGCCAATGGCTAAAAACCCTAACGTTTTATCTTCATGAGTTAACTTAATTAATACCACTGAGCCAGAACTAGATTGAGAAAATATTAGGCGTTGTTCACTTTCTTGCAATCGTCCAAAGTAAAACTCTTTGTCGGTTAAGCGATTTTGCATTACGCCGGCACAGTCATTCGCAGTAACACTTTCATGCACTAAAATGTTATCACTTGTTGGCGTTAACCATAATTTAAAAGACGACAGCGATAACAACTCAATAGTCGTTTGATGCAAGCAGTCCAGCAATTCTGCTGCTGATTGACAATCAAGCAACCGTAAATAGAGGTCACTATAAAGCACAAACAATTGTTCATTGTGTGTTGCGACGGTCATTAATTGTGTAATTTCATCTTCTAAACCGTGCACTTTTAGACGTAATTGTTGCTGTTGACGCTCAACTAAAGACACCGTACCTCGCTGCTCATCAACTAACCGTAAACTGCTCAAAAGATGCTTATTGCGCTTAAAAAAGTCAGGGTTATCTTGTAAGTAATCAGCCACTAAATCATCACTTATAAGAGCATCACTACTACTAATAGTAGATGTTTGTATTTTAGTTAGGTCGTTTGATTTTTTGTTCATAAGATTCCATCGCTAGCCTCGATCTGGGCATAGCGTTTAAATAGATAATTGGCCATCAAAAACGTGTGTTGCTGGGCCTGACATTTTCACTGGATGTCCCGGGCCTCGCCAAAATATACGTAATTTGCCACCTGGTAGTTCAACGGTTACTTGTTTGGCGAGCTTTTTCTGCATGTAACCTATTACTACTGCGGCACAAGCGCCGCTACCACAAGCTAATGTTTCACTGGCACCACGCTCGTAAACTCTTAATTTAATATAATTATTTGCCACAATTTCCATAAAGCCGACATTAGCACCTTTTGGAAAGCGCTCATGAATTGATAATTCTTGGCCAAGTGATTCAACAGGGGCCGTTAACACATCATCAACGGTAACAACGCAATGAGGGTTACCAAGAGATACCGCACCACAGAGCACAGTTTCACTATCACTACGTAAAATGTAGGTGCCTTCGATTTTTTTAGCTGTAAAAGGGATTTTATTGGGTTCAAATTGAGGAACAGGCATAGTAACTGAAATATTACCATCGCGCTCTATGTGTAAGCTCATTTTACCGGTACTAGTCGATACTTTGATTTTATGTTTATTACACAGGCCTTTCATGCGCACAAATTTGGCGAAACAACGAGCACCATTGCCGCATTGACCAACCTCACTGCCATCGGCATTATATATACGATAATGAAAATCTAAATCAGGATCGTACGGTGGTTCAACAACCAATAATTGGTCAAAACCAACACCAAAGTTTCGATCGGCAAATTTTACTATCTGCTCTGGTGATAAAAATACATTTTGAGTAACATTATCAAGCACCAAAAAATCATTACCCAAACCATGCATTTTAGAGAAATTAACTAGCATTGGTGTTTACTCTTGTGGAAGTGCTGATGGATTTTCTTCCGATACACTTTGAGCTGGTTCAGAAGTTTTATTCGGTTCTGTAGGTGGTTGCTCTTGTGAGCTTGCTTCAGTGGCATCTGCTGGCGGTGTTTGATAAAGATCGCCCTTGATACCGCAAGCTGACAAAAACACAGCACTAAAAAGTGTCACTAACACCAAATGATTACGTGTGTTTTGCCTTAAATTACCCAATTTTTTGCTATACATGAAAAATTTCACCGTAAAAGTCGATTAAATCAAGCTGTCTAGCTTAACTAAAGCGGCCCATATCTATATTTATTTTATCTAATTGCTATTATACTCACATGCTTATCAACAATAATACTGACTTAGACAAATAATGATAGTTAAAGGATAGGTAATGAACGATAGTCAATACAACCTGATCGCAGATGAGCTTCTACTGGCAATTGAAGAGGCTATTGAAGACTCAGGGGTAGACATAGATTATGAGGGTGTTGGAGGCCTGTTAACCCTTACATTTATCAATAAAAGTAAAGTAATTATTAACAAGCAAGCACCACTTCATGAAATTTGGGTAGCCACTAAATTCAATGGCCACCATTTTAGTTACGCAGAGGGTACCTGGTCAGATAAGCGCAGTGGTGATGAATTATGGCAATTTTTATCACAAGCTGTAAGTAAACAAGCTGAAGTCGCCCTAACATTGTCAGCGCCATAATTAGCTTATAATTGTATAAATAAAGTTGGATAATTAAATGAAGAATAACACGGTGCGTATTGCGACCCGAAAGAGCGCGCTAGCGATGTGGCAAGCTGAATATGTAAAAGCTCAACTTGAACATTTTCACGCAGGCATTTCGGTCGAACTAGTGCCTATGACCACCAAAGGCGATATTATTTTAGACACTCCCTTAGCTAAAGTTGGTGGTAAGGGTTTGTTTGTCAAAGAACTTGAAGTCGCCATGCTTGAGGACCGTGCAGATATCGCTGTGCATTCAATGAAAGATGTACCGGTTGATTTTCCAAAAGGCTTAGGTTTAGAGGTTATTTGTCCTAGAGAAGACCCCCGTGATGCCTTCGTTTCTAATAAAATTAACACGCTGAGTGAATTACCTGAAGGTGCCGTGGTTGGTACCTCGAGTTTACGTCGGCAATGTCAACTTAAGGCACAACGTCCCGATCTTGACATCCGTGATTTGCGTGGCAACGTCAACACCCGCCTAAAAAAATTAGATGATGGTCAATATGATGCAATTATTTTAGCGGCGGCAGGCTTGATTCGTTTAAATATGCAGGAACGCATTACTGAATTCATTGAGCCTGAAGTTATGTTGCCTGCTAATGGCCAAGGTGCGGTAGGGATTGAGTGCCGTAACCAGGACGAACGTATCAAAACCTTGCTTGCACCACTTGAGTGCAACACTACGCGGATACGCGTGTTAGCTGAGCGGGCCATGAACAAAGCCCTTCAAGGCGGCTGTCAGGTTCCCATAGGCAGCTTCGCAATAATCTCTGCAAACGGCAAAAACCTTCATTTACGTGGTTTAGTCGGGGCAGTTGATGGTACTGAACTTATTGAAAGTGATATTACCGGCCCTATTGCAGAAGGCGAAATGCTTGGAGAGCAACTCGCACAAGCATTATTGGAACGCGGTGCTGATAAAATTTTGCAACAAGTCTACGCAGCAAATGATACAGAAAAAAATTGAAACCACTGACAGTATCGACCAGCCTGCAAAAGTTAGTGACAATATTGAAGGCCCTTTAAAGGTATTAATTACTCGGCCTGATATTAAAGGTAAACAACTGGCTAAGCAGCTCAGTGAGCTAACAATAGCTCATAGCCAATATGCTCTTTTTGATTACCAAGTGAGCGCCAGTAGTGCTGAAATAAAGAATGCTGTCAAAACCGCTGACATGCTAATTTTTGTAAGTGTCGCTGCAGTTAACTTTTGCCATGCCCGTTTACCACTTAGCCAAGTTAATCATATGAAGGTTTTCGCCATTGGTGATGCCACTAAACAAGCATTACTTACCCTAGGGGTTAAAAAAGTTTTTAGCCCGGACAAGCAACAAGAACATAGTGAAGGATTACTTAAACTGCCAGAATTGCTCAATATAAGCCATACTAATATTGTTGTGTTTCGCGGTAACGGCGGACGAGAGTTAATTGCCAACACATTAAAACAGCGTGGTGCTGAAATAACTTACATTGAAAGTTACCAGCGTGTATGGCGAACATTACCAAAAGATATTAGCCAGCAATGGCGAGCACAACAAATTAACTGTATTGTCGTAACCAGTAACGATATATTATTAGCCTTGGCAAAGGCCTTAACTAATCAAAGCCACCAGGCAGATAATTTTTGGCAGTCTCACTGCCTATGGATCGTTGCTAGTGAGCGTATCGCAGCAACGGCCAAGACTCTGGGTTTAAAACAGGTTATTAATAGCCAGGGGGCTAACACAGAGAGTGTATGCAATACTCTGCTTAACATTGCTGGCTTGTAAGCCTATGAGTAAAATAAATAACGATGGAAGAAACAACTATGTCGGATAATAAAACACCTAAAAAAGCAGCAACTAATCCACCTGAAAAAACAACCGACACTGTCAGCAAAAATGAGACAGCTGCTTCTCCGGTGAAATCAGCAGCAGTATCGAAAAGCAGCAGCACACACCGTAAAGTCATGCGCAATAATGAAGCGAACCAACAAATACCAAGTAAGCCAAGTAACAAGCGTGCCAGCCTAGCGCTATTACTTGCGGGTTTTAGTATAATCGCGGCAGCTGGCCATTTTATATGGCAACAACACCATAATAAACAAGAACTTATTCGACTCACCGAGCAGAATCAACAGGCACTAAAACAAAGCCAAGCTCAGTTAAAACAAGATCTTATTACCACCTTCAACAACCAGCTAGCGCAACAAAAAAGTAACAGCCAATCACAAGCTGACGCCGATATAGCTCAACAAAAAAATGAGGCGTTGCTCAACACCTTATCTGCGCAAATCAATCAACTTGAACAACAAGTTCAACTGCGCCAACCTGATGATTGGTTAATTCATGAAGCAGATTATTTGATTCGCATTGCCGCACGCACTATGTGGTTAGAGCAAGATACGCAAGCCGCGATTTCATTATTACGTGAAGCGGATAGTCGATTAAAAACCTTAGCGCAAGCAAAATACCTTCCGATTCGCGCTTTAATTAATGAAGACATTGAAGCCTTAGCCTTAATGCCAAGTTTAAATACTGAAGACGCCATTTTACAGTTAATGGCACTTAACAAACAAATTCCGCAATTAACGCTAGCGCAAGTAAAAATAACCGAAGACCTCAAAGGTGGCCAAGAAAGCTTAACCTTATCAACCGATATTGATGATTGGCAAAGCAATCTAGCGAAAACCTGGCAAAAATTCCTTAATGATTTTATTACAGTTCGTCGCAGAACTGGTTCAGTTGAACCCCTGTTAAGCCCAGATCAACAACAACACCTGAAACAAAACTTAAGTTTAAAAGTGCAACTCGTTCAATGGGCAGCCAGTCAACAGAAAGACAGCATTTATCAACAAACCTTGCTCGACATTCAACAGTGGTTAAATGAATTTTTTGATATGCAACGGGCCAACAACCAAACATTTTATCAAGCCATAGAGGATTTAAAGCAACAAACTATTGATTACAATTACCCTAGCGATTTAAAATCTTTAACGGCAATCAAGCGGTTGTTGGAGAGTGACAAACAACAAATTCAACGGCAATACCAAGAACAAAACTCAAGTGCCCTTGATAACACTCAAGACATTAACGACGCAAGTTCATTTGAGATTGATGATCCTGAGCCCCTCACCGAAAACAATAATGGGGATTTGTTATGATTCGCGCTATTTTAATTGTAATCGCGTTACTTTTATCTTTGGCAATTGGGCCTTTACTCTTAGATGCCAAGGGTTACATCTTAATTTCCTCGGGCGATACAATTTTAGAATTATCAGTATATGCCGCTCTATTTTGGATTACCGCAATAACCATAAGTATCTTTTTAATTTTTAAATTGTTACGAGGTGGTATCAAAATCAGCTTTGGCACTTGGAATAAATTTGTGTTTGCCAGCCAACGTCGTGGAATTGCAAACTTTAACAAGGGCCTTGCTGCTTTTATGTTAGAAGACTTCAGTCAAGCTGAGGATTTATTTGCTAAAAGTGCTGTGCCTTCTAAACGCAAGCAGAGTGCCTACCTTTTAGCGGCCTCCGCTGCTGCAAAAGTTAATGGCAACACCAATACTAGCCATTACTTGAGTTTATTAAATAAAGAAACCGAAAAATTAGCAGACATTAGCCTCGAAAGTACTTTAGTTCAAATTAAACTGCTGATAGATCAACATACCAAGGAGGCTTATGAAATCGCCCGCGGGTTGATTGATGATCATCACCTACAACTTGGCCACGATGCTCGTTTGCTAGCACTGCATATCGACCTATGCCTCATCGAAAAACATTTTAAACAGGCGGTTGATGCCTTAACAATGGCTCGAAAAGAAAAAACGATTACTGAAAAGACGCTGGCTACCTGGGAAAAATCTGCCTACTTTGGTCATTTCAATACACTTATCAATCAACAAGACAACCTTGCTTTGCAGCAATCTTGGACAGCTTTACCTCGTAAATTGAAACAGCGTGAACCCGTATTATTGGCATATTGCCGAGTATTAGCTGAACACAAGATTAGTGAGCCGCTAACGAAATTATTAGTACCACTACTTAGCAAATCCCCCAGTAAGGCCATGTTGAAAGACCTAAGGCATCTCCCCATCAACCAAGCGGATGAATTAATCGCCGTAGTACAAAAACACTTGCACAAAAATAGCCAAAGTACGCAATGGCTGAGTTACCTTGGCCATTTAGCTTTAATGAGTGGTCACTATGCAATGGCAGAAAAGGCTTTTGGCAGCCTCATAAAGTCGACAGAAAATGACCCTCAAAGGCATTATGACAGAGACGATTTACAAGCCTTGGCGACTACCTATAGTCAACAAGGCCAATATCAACTAGCAGATGCCACCTGGTTTAAAGCCAATCAACTTTCGCCCGATGGCTGATAGCTCATAAAATTTATAGGCTATCTTTTTCTGCACCAATGTCACACTTTTTACAAAGTAAATGTTCACCCAACATAGCATGCCGGCCAGCCTCAGACATTACCCAAGGCCTATTGATAAAAGGTGGCGCATGCCTAACATGCTGAAAATGGCCACAACTTAACTCAGCCACCCAATGTTGTTGTTCATCTTGATGATAGCCACAAATTGCTTGTTGCATATTACCCCAATAATTAATGCGTTATTAACTTTTATTCATCACACAATTTCTAAAACACCCACTTAAACCCAATAAAAGTGAAGGTAAGATTAAAGAGAAAATAATACTTTAAAAGTATTACCCTTGCCCTCACCGTCTAGTTTGCTAAATTTAAATAACAAGTCATCTTTACCATCGTCATTTAAATCGTCAACCATGACTATATTACCGTCTCTCGGTAATTGGGTATCATAGCCAATACTGCGCTTTGCAAAAGCCCGTTGACGCTTAGTGGTTTTAGCTATCTTTTGACCTAAATAGATTCTCAGTTCATCATCATCATTGGATAAAATCAATTCTTTTAGGCCATCGCCATTTAAGTCAGCTAACTTAACAACGGGGCTACCACTTTGCCCTGAGCTTAAGCTAAAGGTTAACTCAACGCCTTTTTTAATGGTGGGATCTTCAGGGTATTGCTCTTGCTCGGTCATTTTAAACACATATACATCTTGATCAATCGCACCAGACACTAAAGCTCCAATGATTTGTGAAACACCAATTTCAAAGCCAGCAACTAACACTTCAAGCTTACTATCGTTATCAATATCAATAAACTCTAAACCTGTTAATGTGCCTTCAGCGCGAATAACACTATTGGCTTGCAGCGAGTACGTTAATTGACCGTCTACTAGCTTTCCCAAAAACACTTCATAATCATTAACGCGATCTAATACTCCTGAGGCTTTGGTATAGCGCACCACCATATCAATAATACCATCAGCATTGACATCACGTAGCTCTTCTAGCTTGCGGTACTCTAAATTACTTTGATCTAAGGGTTCGCCACTCTCATCTCGCTTATCCCACCAATTGGTGCCAGTAACGGCTTCATTAACTGGTAAACTAGTCGCTTGTTGATCAAAAACAGTATTATTACCTTGTTCATAAATAACCATCTCACCGTCACCAACTAAGATAATGTCTATTTTATTATCAAGATTGGTATCGTTAAAATATAGATTTTTCTCAGTATAAGTCGCACCATTTTTTTGTATATTAACTTCTGGACTAATGGGTAAATGTTGCGTCACAAATTGATTATTCTTTTGACCAATGAAGACCTGTGTTTTGTTAAAATCTGTAATAACAACGTCATCGAACGCATCATTGTTCAAATCTTGTATAAAATTACCACGGCTTAAAAAGTCAACTTGCTCCTCCCTATAAAGAGAACTTACCTCGGTCAATTTCACAAAGCCTTTGTTGTCATAACGCACCAGTTCAGTGGCAGAAAGAAAGTAAATACTTTCCTGATTATTATTGCGATTTTTATCATTTCTTCGACTCACATCAAAACGATAAAATTGCTGAGGGATCAATTTTTTTTCAGCAACTTGATAAGTATTGGTTAACTTATCTAAACGATAAATAATGAGCCAACGATTGCTTTCTTGATCAACCGAAAAAGTCAGTAGTTCTTTGCCCTCAAAAGGCAGTAAATCAGCGGCAATAATATTTTGGGTAAGTGTATAAGGCACGTTAATCACTAACTCATCAAAGTTAATTGCGGATTTACTGGCCAACACTGTTGTTGGTATTAACCCACTTAATGCCAGTAAGAAGGCTGAAAAGCCGGAATAAATTGGGGAGTGTTTTTTGTTCATGGTTGATTTCCGTTTCAAATAGTTAACTTTATAAGGGTTAAAATTAGACTTATCGCTAACAATTAAATTTCATCTGGTTGAAAGATTTGTAATTTATATTTTATATCACACTAGGTGAGTGCCGAGGCTAACAAAGTTGTTACATATCATGTAAGAAGTTGAAGCTATTTCGGTTCACTAAACAACTTAGTTTTTATCAATAGCATAAGAAGTCACGAAAACATAATGACTTAACTAGGATGTCATTGTTGCTAAAAAGTTCAAAATCGTAACCGTTTAAAAACCATGGCTAACAAAGATTTGTTACAAACAGCTTGGCTGTAAATCATTTCTAGCTGTAATTCCAGCAAATTGAAACTTTGTCATTTAATAAGTCCTGCCAAGTTCGCACCAAAAAGGTGCAAATGGTAATAGTTAGATCCCCCTAGACTATTAACAACCAAATTATAGTAAAAAAGAATAACCAGTAAGCCACTGTTTTTAAATGTTTTAATTAATTTTATTTGCTATTAATACGCCATGGCATAAGATTTGATTAACACTAACTAACCTGTCCATGAATTTAGAGGGAATTATGCTCGCAACCTTTATTAAGCAACACAATTTACCAGAAGAGTTTTCTTTGTCTGTAGAAAAGTATTACAAGCCAATTGCCCAACAACTATTTGATCGATTTATTGAATCTAAATCACCTTTTTTTGTCGGCATAAATGGTTGCCAAGGAAGTGGTAAGTCAACATTGACTGATTATATCGGTGACTATTTAACAAGCCAGTACCAACTCAACGTGGTGGTTATGTCGTTAGATGATTTTTACTACTCAAGCCAAGAGCGACAAGCATTAGCAAACTCGGTTCACCCATTATTAGCTACCAGAGGCGTACCTGGTACCCATGATATGACAGAGTTAACTGAAGTACTCAAACAACTAAAAGCCGGAAAGACAGGTTTTACTGTCCGTAAATTTAACAAAGCGACTGATGAGCCTTGCCCTGAAAATGATTGGCAAGTTATCGAACAGGCTGCGGACATAGTTATTGTTGAAGGTTGGTGCTGGGGAGTTTCACCGCAGACGGAAGAGCAGCTTAAAGCTCCAATCAATGAGTTGGAGGTGAAGCATGATACATCTGGAGAGTGGCGTAATTATGTAAACCAACAACTTAAAGAAGAATATGTTTCCCTCTACAAAGAAATGGATTTTTGGTTAGCGTTACAGGCCCCTTCATTTGACTGTGTGTATAAATGGCGCCTTGAGCAAGAAGAAAAGTTAAAAGCGAGAAATGTTGGTTTAAAAAATTCAAAAATTATGTCATCAGCAGAAATCTTAAACTTTACTCAGTATTTTCAACGTTTGAGTGTACAAGCCTGTAATACCTTTAAAGAGTCTGCTGACATTATTTGCTATTTGGATAGCCAACGAAAAATTACAGAAATTGCCAGTAAAGTGGCAGGTTAATATGTGCAGTACACTTATATTTAGTGATTTAGATGGCACCTTGTTAGATCATGATAACTATCAATATTCGGCTGCTTCATCGACCTTATTACAGTTAAAAGCAGCTAATATACCGGTGATTTTAAATACCAGTAAAACCTTTGCTGAATTAACTGAAATTTTAGCAGAGTTATCATTAACAAGCCCCTTTATAGTGGAGAATGGAGCAGCAATATATATCCCAGTAAGCACCTTTGATAAACAACCAGAAGGGACTTATCGTGTTGACAACTATTGGATCAAATCGTTTAGCTCACCAAAACAACATTGGTTAAATTTACTCGCTGAACATGGCAAAGCGTATGATCAATTCTTTCAGAGCTTTTCCACCATGTCTGATGCCGAGCTTGCTGAATTGACAGGCTTGAGTTTGGCTGCCGCATCACGCGCCAAGCAAAGGCAATTTGGTGAACCAATACACTGGTTTGGTAGCAAAGAAGATAAACTCGATTTTATTGAACAGTTAACGAAAGCAGGTGCCAATCTGGTTAGTGGTGGTCGATTTCTGCATATTGGTGACGATTGTAATAAAGGCCAAGCACTGGTGTGGTTAACAGCGCAATATCGCCATCAATTTCCAAATAGTCCTATCACAACTATTGCGCTGGGTGATGGTGAAAATGACAGTGCTATGCTGGAAGTGGCTGACCATGCGGTACAGATTCTCTCACCTGCCCATCAATTTCCAACATTAAGTCGACAAGACAATGTTATACAAACCCTGCACTGCGGGCCAAAAGGCTGGGCAATAGCTATTCAATCATTACTTGCAAAGCAACTCTCTACAACCTCTACGCATTTAGGAGTCAATCATGGCTGATTTTTATCAAAACGGTACCGTAACAACACTTCATAACTTAGCACAGCGTTCACCAAGTGCCATTGCAGATGAACTCTATAGTTTTTCTAAAACCCGCTCATTAGGATTAATTTTACCTTCATTATTTTCTGAGCTAGAAGGTAAAGCACTGCCAGATATTATTAATAAACTAACAGAGGTGAATTATTTATCTGAAATCGTAATTGGTTTAGATAGAGCAGACCTGAACGAATATAAGCATGCCTTATCTTTCTTTGGACAACTACCGCAACACCATCGGGTGCTATGGAATGACGGCCCGCGCTTACAAGCAATTGATGCTAAATTAAAAGCGCAAGGTTTAGCGCCCCAAGAACTTGGTAAAGGCCGTAATGTATGGTACTGCATGGGCTATATGCTTGCCTCAGGTAAAGCAGAATCTATCGCTTTGCACGATTGTGATATTTTAACTTATGAACGAGAGTTACTGGATCGCTTACTCTACCCTGTAGCTAACCCAATGTTTAATTATGAATTTTCTAAAGGCTTTTATGCACGTGTCGCTGGCGGCAAAATTAACGGTAGAGTATCCCGTTTATTAGTCACACCATTAATTAAAGCGTTAAAGAAAACAGTGGGCCATTGTGATTACTTAGAGTACATGGATAGCTTTTTGTACCCATTAGCAGGTGAGTTCTCATTTAGACGGGATGTGTTAAATGATATTCGTATTCCCAGTGACTGGGGACTGGAAATCGGTGTGCTTTCTGAAATGTATCGTAACTACTCATCTAACCGAATTTGCCAAGTAGATATTGCCGCTACTTATGATCATAAGCATCAAGACTTATCGTTGGATAATGCTGCCGGT
The DNA here is from genome assembly GCA_042091395.1 of Colwellia sp. Taxonomy (GTDB): domain Bacteria; phylum Pseudomonadota; class Gammaproteobacteria; order Enterobacterales; family Alteromonadaceae; genus Colwellia. The sequence continues at coordinate 27,466 of JBELHN010000029.1, read as the reverse complement.
GGCTTGTCAAAAATGTCGATAGATATCAGTAAGGCCTTCATTCGTAAATTAGCGACTCAGGGGGAAACCTTTACTGCCGAAAAATTTAGAACGTTAAAAGCAACCTATTATCGAATTGCTTTGGATTATGTCGAAACATATCGTAACGATGCTATGATGAACGGCCTAAAGCTCGATATTCACAACGAAGAAAAAGCGGTGGAGATGTTTGCTAAAAATATTATAACCGCGGGCAATACATTCTTAGATCAGCCGATGGAAACACCGTTTATACCGTCATGGAACCGTGTGGTCAGTGCCATACCTGACATACTGTCACAATTAAAAGAGGCGGTAGAGTTAGATAATGCAGAATTTAACAGCCAATAATTTAACCCTTTTTATAATGAACAATGACTATTACTTGCCACTTTAACCAAGTAACATCCCAGTGTTTTTAGCAGGTACACTATGCACACTCAGATTGAACAATTAACCACTAAATTAGCACAACAATTATCAATAATTTATCAAAATATTGAGCTTAAGCAATCACTCGCTGATATCAGCCAAGATTTACTTAATATTATGCGCTTATCTACTGAAGTCGCCATCAGTGAGCCATATACCAATCATTGGTCTGAACAGGATGTTATTTTAATCACCTATGGCGACAGCATTGTAAATGAACAAGAGCAACCTTTAACCACATTAAAACGTTTTGCAGATGAACATATAAAACATTGTATTAATGGCATTCATATTTTGCCGTTTTTCCCTTACAGTTCAGACGATGGCTTTGCTGTAATAGATTATTCGTCTGTTAATGAAGGGCTGGGGAGTTGGCAAGAAATAGAGAATATCAGTAATGATTATCGGTTTATGTCAGATTTAGTCATTAATCATTGTTCAAGTCGAAGCGCATGGTTTACTAATTTTGTTAATGGTCAAGGTCAAGGTCATGACTACTTTTTTACTGCACAGGCAGATGATGATTTATCGTCAGTAGTTAGGCCAAGAACCTCACCTTTATTAAAAGCAGTGACAACACCAGAAGGTGAAAAGCAGGTATGGTGTACCTTTAGCCATGATCAAGTTGACTTTGATTTTAGAAACCCTGAAGTCATCAAGGCGTTTGTTTCAATCATTCGCCAATATTTAGATAAAGGTATCAATATTTTTCGCTTTGACGCCATTGCTTTTATTTGGAAAGAAGCAGGCACAAGCAGTATTAATCTTCCACAAACCCATGAAATTGTTAGGCTATTACGCACCTTAATTGAAGCTGCTGCCCCAAACGCAATTATTATTACTGAAACCAATATCCCCAATACTCAAAACCTTACGTATTTTGGTAATGCCAACGAAGCGCACGGTATTTACAATTTTTCATTGCCACCTTTACTGCTAAACACTTTACTCACCGGTAACTGTTTATATTTAAAGCGTTGGTTAATGAGTATGCCTCCTGCTCAAAATGGCACCATGTATTTTAATTTTATTGCCTCACATGATGGTATTGGTTTGCGCCCAGCAGAAGGCTTACTTGATAGCAGTGAATTAGAGACACTAGTACAAACAATACAATCTTTTGGTGGAAAAATTTCATGGCGCAGCACCGATAATGGTGAACAAAAACCTTATGAAATGAACATAGCCCTTTACGATGCATTACAAGGCACTGTTAACGGCCAAGATGAGTGGAACCTGGAACGTTTTATCTGTGCACATGCAGTCATGTTTGGCCTTGAAGGTATTCCTGGCATCTACATTCACAGCCTATTGGGCACACAGAATGACTATCAAAAGTTAAAAAACACCCATCATAATCGCGCCATTAATCGCCACCGTTGGCAGGAACAGGCACTACAGAGTGCTCTAGCAGATGAATCACTGCACCATCACAAGGTGCTAACAAGACTGCAAGCATTACTAAAAATACGTATTAAACAGCCCGCCTTTCACCCCAATGCAACACAATTTACCTTACATTTAGGCTTACAATTATTCGGTTTTTGGCGGCAAAGCCAAGACAGGCAGCAAAGTATCTTTTGTATTAGCAACGTTACTGATCAACAAATAGTGCTGCCATTAAGTGAATTAAATTTAATTGTCACTGAATCATGGGTTGAGCTCATTAGCGGGACGCAGCTTGATCGCCTCACTGACGAACTAACGCTTAGTCCCTATCAAACTGTGTGGATAAGTAACCGATAGGGTATTGAATAGTCAGAGTTAAGATAGAGTAAGTTGAGTTAACTTACCCTTACTAAATTTTACCTCCCCTTAATACAAGTTCTCGCAAGCTGATTAACTATAATCGAGATAATCAGCTTGCAGCTTTTTAGTCAACATAGCACTCATCAATGCCCGCAGCGCTGCCGGCTTCACTAGCTTGGCCATATAACCAACGTTATCACTAGCGGCTTTTTGCTCAAGCCCTGCTTCGGTGGCAGCGGTGATCAAGATGGCTGGCAGGTTTTGATTATATTGATGCCTTATGTCTTTGATAAGGGTTAAGCCATCATCTTGCTTACTCAGGTGATCGCCTTGATGGCTATTTTGATTAGTACTTTGTGCATAACCTAACTGGTAATCAACCAAGAGTATGTCAATGTCATTGTGATGATTAGCCACTTCAACTAAGGCTGAAGCTCTTGAATCTGCTGCTAAGATATTGCATTGCCATGCAGAGAGTAATTCCACCATACCACTTAATACATCAGGATCATTATCAATACACAACACAGTAATGTCTTTAAGCGCCACATTAAATGATGGTGCTGCACTTTCAATTCTCGGCTGAGAAGACTGAGCCTGTTCAACCTGCACCGAAAACTTACAGCCTTGCTTAACTTTTGACTCAAGGTTCAATTGATGCCCTAACAGTTGCGCTAAACTTTGACTGATATTCAAACCCAGACCCAAGCCTCTGCCATGAGCATTGTTGCTCAGGTTCAGTTGTGTGAATTGTTCAAAAACCGCTGATTGTTTATCCTCAGGAATGCCAGGGCCATTATCTAGCACTTGAATAATAACCTGTTGCTTAAAGACTCTAGCCCCTAACAATACTTTTCCAGGGCTAGCATACCTAAAAGCGTTACCCACTAAGTTTTGAATAATACGTCTTAATAATTGTCTATCCGAATTAACCCACACTTTACTCGCCACTAGACGAAAGGTTACTGATTGCTCAATGGCTAACGCCGAGAATTCTTGTGCTAACTCATCAAATAAATCGTTTAGGGCAAATGCTTGTTTGTTTACTTGGATAGTACCACTTTCTAAACGCGCTATTTCCGACAAATCAGTGAGCAAATCGTTGGCAGCTTTGAGTGATCTATCTATGTTGTTAACTTGCTTTTGCTGTACTGACGTTAAATTACCTTGCTCTGCTAAAGCTGAAGTAAACAACCTAGCAGCCTCTAGAGGCTGCATTAAATCGTGGCTACACGCATGTAAATATTGACTTTTATTGGCATTCGCCTGCTCTGCTTTTTCTTGTGCTTTGGCCAGTGCCTTGTTGGTTTTAGCTAACGTAAGTGTGCGCTCGTAAACACGCGATTCAAGATCAAGGTTAGCCTCTTTTAATACCTGCTCTGCTTGTCGGTAGGCAGTAATATCAGAAAAAATCATGACAAAACCACCATCTGGCAGTGGGTTACCTTCAATTCGGATAGTTTGACCATTAGCTTGCTGACGCTCAGAACGATGCGGGCTGCCCTTTCGTAAAAAATCTAAGCGACGAGCTACTTGTGTGTCAATATCGCCAGCGCCACATAAACCACGCTCAACATTATGACGTATTAACGCTGATATTGGACTCCCCACATAAACCAAATTATCTGGGTATTCAAATAAATCTAGGTATCGCTTATTCCATGCAACCAACCTCAATGCTTCATCAACAATCGAGATGCCTTCACTGGCATTCTCAATAGCGCTTTGTAATAAATTTTGCGAAAACGCTTGTCGTTGGCTTGAAGCATCTTCAACAAATACCGTTAACTCATCCAATGGGATATCACGACCATCTAATGCCGAAGAGAGTACTAACCTTGCCGAAGAGGAACCCATCACTGCCGCTAAGGTATTTTCAGTATGCTGCAGTAATTGCTGATTATACGTAACATTACCTAGCAGGTTTTTATCGTGAGTCGATTGAAAATCAGCAAAAGCAGATTGTGCTTTGTTAATACCAACAAAGTGCGAGGTAAGGAGGACTAACTCGGCAACATCCACTTGTTTTTTTTCTTTGACGGCGAGCGTATCTGGCAGTTTTCGTACTAAAAATAAGGAGGCTTGAACTCGTTCTTGCACACTTTGTCGGCTAATGTTGGATAGTGCCCACATAATTGCAATATTAGCGCCTAAACTGACTAAAGTTGCTGTGGTTTTGCCGGGTAAAAAACCTTCAGTAAAAGGTGATACATAAAAACCAAATTGTGGTAAAAAATTAAAACTCAGCCATAAAATAAAACCAACTAAAATACCCGCATAAACACCAATTAAATTGGCTCTTCGCCAATAAAAAGTTGCAATTAACGCAGGTGTCAGCTGTGCAAAAGCACCAAAGGCAACCTCCCCTAAAGAAGACAAGGTATCAGGTGAGGCTAAAATAAATACCCCGTAGCCAAGTAAAATAACCAACAAAGCTAACAGCTTGCGAATATTAAGTAAGCCTTTACGAAAATCATTATAGTTAGTTTGTGCCACTTTCTGACGACGATAAAGTAAGGGGAAAACGATTTCATTACTCACCATAGTACTTAACGCAATGGCCGAAATAATGACCATAGAGCTAGCTGCAGACACAGCCCCCAAAAAAGCCAATAAAGTTAACCAGGTTTGTTCGGCAACATCAGGTAAAAACAATACATAAGTATCAGACGGCACCGAGTCACCTAGTAGCATTTGCCCAGCTAAACCCAGTGGTGCAGTAAAAAAAGCAAAAAGTAGTAAATATAAGGGAAAAACACGCCGACTTAACCAGGTATCTTTGGGCTCTTTTAATTCAACAACCATGACTTGAAACTGCCTTGGCAGTGACAAAAAAGCAGCCATCACAATAATTAACATCGCAAACATTGCGGTAACATTATCAACACTCAGTTGTTGACTAAGTAGCTCATTCGCTTCAGCTTTATGCCAAATATCAGCAGGCGAATCAAACAAGACAAAACACACCACCAGGCCAACGGTAATAAACGCCACAAGTTTAACTAAAGATTCAAAAGCAATGGCCAGCATAACGCCAGGGTGACGTTCGGTAACATCAATGTGTCTAATGCCAAATAATACCGTAAACAATGCCAGTACTAGACTAACCGCCAAACCAATGTGCCAACTGTTTAAACTCTGCTCTAACTGCAATTGTTGAAACGCATAAACCATGGCTTTAAGTTGCAGGGCTATATAAGGCATGGTACCAACCAGTGCCACCAAGGTAACGATAATGGCAAGGTTATGAGACTTACCAAAACGTGCTGCCAGTAAATCGGCAATAGAGGTTAAATGTAGCGTTAAGCTAACGCGAATAATACGTTGGATAAACGGCCAAGCAAACACAAACAGTAATATTGGCCCCAAATAAATAGGTAAGTAAGACAGTAAGTTAGTCGACGCTTGACCTGTTGTCCCTAAAAAACTCCAAGAGGTGCAATAGACGCCAAGCGTCAGCGCATAAATGATACTCTGACCTTTGTTGGCTAATTGTTGCCTATATTTATCGCCCAAGTACGCAATTAAAAAAAGCAAGCCGATATAAGTTAAGCTCAATAAGACTAACTGCCAATTTGGAAACATAACTACTTAATACCTTGATGACATAACGATTACAAAATGAGGGTTAACAATACCAAGCCAACCTCAGCCTAGAGATAATACTGACTCTGTCACAGAGTGCAATCAAGATTGCCCTCGATTGCTTAATGCTTTGCGCTTTATCTGCGTAATCGTAACGGCTAATTTCTGGTTATATTGATTAACTAAGCAAAACTATAAAGGATTATTTCATGTTTATTTGTTAGACTAGCCAACAACCAAGGGGTGCGCCATTAAGATGTAAATCATCTATGAGCTGCTGAGAGAGACTCTTTGAACCTGGGCATAAAATTACTTTCCTAATTTTATGGTGTAGGGATGGTTAACGATAAATACTGGATTTCATAACCCTCGCAACACCTGCCTCATTTTTTACTTTTACTTTTTTATGGACTCTTTATGATTTTCTCCAAATCTTCACTGTGTTTAGCGATCACCACCAGTATCGCGGCGTTATCTACTCACGCTCAAACCAGTAATAATGATATTGCTAACGATGAAAAAATTGAAACCATTACGGTGACCAGTGGTTTTCGCCAACAAAGTTTACTACAAGCACCTATTTCCATGTCAGTGTTAACAGATATAGAAATACAACAACGCAATGCCAACCACCTTGAAGAACTTATTGCGGTGAGTCCTAATGTCAATTTTGCCAGTGGCTCTCAGCGTGCTCGTTACTATCAAATTCGTGGTATTGGTGAACGTAGCCAATTTCAAGAACCCATTAACCCCTCTGTTGGTGTGATTATCGACGACGTTGACTTTACCGGTATTGGCAGTATTGCCTCATTATTCGACGTTAAACAAGCAGAGATATTTCGTGGTCCACAAGGTACCCGTTTTGGTGCTAACGCCATTGCCGGCATGATGAATATAACCACTAACGCGCCGACAGAAGATTTTGAAGGCAATATCAAACTGGGTGTTGGTAACTACAATAGTTATGACTTGGGTGTTGCGTTATCAGGTCCTGCTAGTGATTCAGTCAATTATCGCTTTGCCATAAATCAACTAGGCAGTGACGGTTTTATTGAAAACACCTATCTTCAGCGTGAAGACACTAATAATCGTGATGAATTAACAATGCGCGGTAAATTAGCCATAGAAGCAAGCAACGACCTAACCATTGACCTTGCCGCCTATTACTTTGACTTTGACAATGGCTATGATGCGTTTTCATTAGATAACACTCGACAAACGCTATCTGATCAACCCGGTTTTGATCAACAACAAACAGCTGCTTTTTCTGGAAAGTTTACTTATGAGGGTTTTAACAGTGCCACTATCGTTGGTATTGTCAGTAATGCCGATTCTGACTTAGCCTACGGATATGACGAAGACTGGGCTTATGTGGGTATTTCTGATCCTGACGTTAACCCTAATATTAACCCAGATTTTGCTTACTACGAATACAGCTCAACCGATCACTACTATCGTGATAAAGCGGTACTTACCTCCGAACTGCGTGCGCTATCAAAGCAAGGTGAAGAGATATTTAACGGCTCAACAGCCTGGGTTACGGGTATTTATTTTAAACAGGATGATGAAGATCTTGAGCGCCAATATACCTACGCAGAATCTACTTTCACTTCGAATAATACCCGTACCTCAATCGCACTATATGGCCAGTTAAATAGTCAATTAAGTTCACACTGGTCATTAGTCTCTGGCCTTCGTGTTGAGAATTATAACGCAGATTATACTAATTCAGACAATTTTGACGACAGTATCGACGATACTATGGTTGGCGGTAAGTTAGTACTTAGTTACCAACAGAGTAAAGATAGCCTTTGGTACGGCTCGGTAAATCGTGGCTATAAAGCAGGCGGACATAATACTGACGGCACGTTACCTCAGCAATTACGCACTTTTAAACCCGAATATTTGCTGAACTATGAGCTTGGCTACAAAGTATCTTTATTAAACAATGATGCGTTCAT
>JBELHN010000029.1:12983-19621 GCA_042091395.1 Colwellia sp. | reverse complement strand
TAAATGCTTCCATTAGTTATATTCAGGATAACTGGCAAGTGAAACTTTGGGGTCGTAACTTAACTGATGAAGAGTATGCTAACCGTGGTTTCTACTTTGGTAATGATGCTCGTGATGGTTATGCCCCTAAACAATATACGCAACTATCTGAGCCACTGGTGTTTGGCGCCAATGTTAATTATCAATTTTAGTTAACATTTTTAATTAACAATTCTAGATATCAAGGTGTATGTTTAACGTTAATGTTTAACTTTAGTGATTAATTTTAACTAAACAGCGATATTTACTACACTGACTTAATCATTAAGGGGAGACTTCTCCCCTTACCTGCTAAGAGAGTTATTATGAAAATATCAATTGAATTAAGTTTATACCCACTAGCAGAAGCGCAATATAAAACTGAGATTTGGGCATTCATCAAGAGATTGAGAGCTGTATCGGGTTTGCAAGTAGTTACTAACGGTATGAGTACTCAAGTGTTTGGTGATTACGATCTGGCGGTGAGTCATGTCATGGCTGAAATAAAACACGTCCACCAAACCACTGGCGCGGCGGTATTTGTGTGTAAATTTATTAATGGTGATCGTTCACACGTAGAAGCAGGCAACTAATGTCGTCAATAATATCAACTATTTCAGTATCCTTCCAACAGTTACCTTGGCTTGAACTCATTGCCATGTTTCTTACATTAGCTTATGTCTTCTTAGCCGCAAGAGGTTCGTTATGGTGTTGGCCATCCGCTTTTATTAGTACCGCGTTATACAGTTATATCTTTTATGATGTTCTGTTACTCATGGATAGCGCCTTAAATGCTTACTACTTAGTTATGGCAGTTTATGGTTATTGGCAATGGTCTAAAAACACAAACAGCCAGCAAGATAGCAGTGCGACACTCGCTATAGTTAGTTGGAGTGCAAGTTGGCATATAAAAATCTGTCTTGGCTTAGCTATACTCGCCGGCACTGTAGGTTATTTAATGGCTAATTACACCTCTGCCTCTTTCCCTTATATAGATACCTTTACGACAGTTTATGCAGTGTTTGCAACCTATTTAGTTGCCCAAAAAGTATTGGAAAATTGGCTTTACTGGATTGTAATCAATTTGGTGTCGATCTACTTATATATCGAAAAAGCCCTAGTACCCACCACGGTTTTATTCATCATCCTTGTTATTGTGGCTTGCTATGGCTACCTCAAATGGTTAACGCTTTATAAAAAGTCTGCAATTACTTTACTGCCTAAAGTTAGCAGCTAAGGCAATATGGCTTTATGAGTATTGCCGATGACCTAATAAATGAGCTCAAGTCTCTACCTTGTTTTACTCAAATCCACTCCGTTGATTTATTAGCGGATGGTTTGAGTCAAACAGCCATCAAGGTTACAACCGCTTCACAGGTTTTTTTTGCTAAAAAGCTCAATCAACACACAGCAAATACTGAAATAGCTTGTACGTTGCTTTGCTCAAATTTAGCGAGTAAAAATCAGTCAAAACAAGGCAATACCAAGCAGCTATGTCCGCAGGTGGTATATCACGATAAACATTGGTTGGTAACACACTTTATTCATGGGCTTACACTTGCCGATAGCAACCTCAGCAACAATAAAAAAATAGCAATAGCACTCAATTTAATGGCACAGCTGCACAGCTTGCCGCCAACATTTGCCAACTATCCTATCCCGCAGCTAAATCCAAGTTATACAGTAAACGAGTTATTATCTACACTACCGTCATTACTGTTAGAGCACAGTAATACCTTGACCACACTAGCGAAGTCACTATCTGATGCTATTTATACGCTTATTGCAGATACACGTGACGTGAATGTTGTTTGTCATGGTGACTTAAACTTTACCAATGTATTACAAGACAATGGTAATAACGCTTACTTAATTGATTTTGAATGTGCGCAACTGGCACCACCTGAATTTGATCTCGCCATGTTTATTGCAGTCAATAATATCGCTACACAAGACATTACTCTCATAATCGCTGAATATAGCGCCTTAATGCCCAGCTACCGATTAAACACTAAGTTACTTCATTACTACCTACTTTATAGCCTTTTGATAAACGGCTTGTGGTACCTAGCTAATATGAAACCTAGAGATATTATCGAAACAGAGAATACCGAAGCAGAAAGTTCCGAAACAGGGAGCGAAATGTATGGCTTAGCTATTGAGCAATGGTCTGCATTTGACAGGCTTTCTCTGCAATACATGAATACTTTACCAACGCTCCTGACCTTAATTGATAACCGTTAAAAGGCTAACAACAAGCTTAAGAGATCATTTTCTGAGTCTACAAAAATAATGAAAAGCACTATCGAAAAAGGCTAACGAGCAGTGCTATAAAATAACAATGCAAACCCGCTAATCAATGTTGTCACTATCATGGATTCAATGCTCTACAGACCATCTATCCCCGAAAAGACCTGCTCACTATGCCTACCATTACTCGCCCGACGGATACGCTCAGACTTTAATAACGCAATAAGCGCAACACTCAAATGACTGTTCATTGTTCTGTCCAATGAACCAATAACGGCTGACGAACTGCTACCTTGCACAGATAAATAATCATAAATTTCCTGCAGTGTTGGAATGTAGGCAGCATAAGGGAGTAGAGCAGCCATAGCATTGACTGCATGCTTATTTTGTTTGTCAAAAATGAAACCGATACACGGCATCAAGTCTTCATCAATACGCTGCGCTTTTTCTTTGTAACAGCGTAACAAAAATCGAAGTACCGATAAGGAATTATTCACCGTAAGGCTCATTAAAAGCGGCGACTCCTTATTGTTTGAATGACAAAAAATATTCGCCTCTTTGCTGTATAAAAACTTTACCACGTTCACGTCACCTCGTTGAGCAGCGACATGTACAGCACTTATCCCTGTTGAGGTCGGTAAATTTATATCCACACCCTTGGCGACTAACCACTCAATCGTGTGCAGTTCGCAATATAAACAGGCGTAAATAAAGGGTGTAAACCCATGTTGATTATAGGGCAGCGTTAAATCCATTCCTGCCTCGTATAATACCTCTAAAAGCAATAAATCATTGCTCTTAAGCGCATCATATAGCACAGGTATACCAAGATGATTCAAATCTTGAGGTGTTTCACCATGGGCAATGCATTGCCGCACGGAATCTAGGTTTCTGTGTTGAATAGCTGATTCGAGCGGTGTGCTTAATATTTGCATAAATCGATAATTGTTCCTTCGCGAATTTCAGCGACTTCAGCAAACCCATCAACGGCGCGTTTAAAGGGTTTTATTTGCAGAGACGGCGGAGATAAAAATATAATATTGGGTAAATTTTTGGGTAACACATCCCGTCTCGGTGGCTTATCAATAAGGTCACTAAAGTAAATAAGCGTATGAAAATAATCCTGTTTAAAGTCATCTTTGTTTTCTACCCACGAAAACACCTCTTTCAGTACACGCCCTATGTCGGTTCCTCCTCGTCCTTCTACTTCGAGGTTCTCAGGCAAGGTTAAACGCTCATCCTGTGAAAACTCTAAGATACTGCCACGAATACTGGTATCAGCCGCAAACAAATATAATTGGTTAATATTACTGGACTCTAGCGTAACAAGGTTAGAAATTTCGCCAATAAAGCGCTGTAGCATGTCCTTAGGCACGGAGCCTGATGTATCAATAACACAAACAATATTATTACTTGGAGAGGCTGGTATTGGTGAACCAATATACAAGGGTGCATTCAAGCCCATCTGCTCAGGTGATATGTAGTAAATATCATCAGGTATTTCATCGCTATGCTCATAATGTGTACCATTACCAAAAATTAAATTATTTAAACGCGTCTGCCAAGACAGATTTGCGGCGTGTTCATCGTTCACAGATTCAGCATAAGCGGTTTCGAGATGATCTCCTTTCATCGACCCTCCCGATGGTGTACTTCGGCGAATATCAGCAGTTGTTTGAATATCGCCAGACAAATTTAACTGATTAACAACCTCCAGTTCTTGATAAGCGGGTTTATCATTTGGATCTGGCATTTTTAAGCGTTGTCGAATATGACTCAGATTATTACTGTCTAGCACCTCAGCCAGCTTATCCGCGTCTATCATATGGTTATGAATATCTTGTGCACTACCTCGCTTATCCTGCGCCTTAGATATTGGCGCAAACACATCATCTTTGAGTACATCTTTTAATGCCTCAACAAACGGTGCGGCGGCTTCTAAAGGGTCGTCCCATAAGTCACACAGAATATGCTCTTCACTGGAGTCAGCGTAACGTTTTACCTCTTCTGGGCGAGTCCCCCAAGCAGATTTAAAAATATCTCCTGGTTGTAAAAAATCGTAGGCTTTTAACAGGCGGATATTTATCGCAATGTCTGTTGCTATCGACCAGAGTAATGGCGGAGCTTGTGGCGGCATTCGCGCATGATGTCTAAACAAAATATGTGATAATTCGTGCAAGAGTATGAGAATCATCGAATGATGCTGACGATCAACACGCTCAATGTGTGGCGTGCTTATTAATGACTTAAAAAATTCAGTGTTAATAAAAATCTGAATACCATCAGTAAAAGCTGTGTCACATAATGCAGCGAGTGCCTTGTGATCGTATAAATGAAAGGGTGTCCGTCGCGCCAAAATAGAAAGTACGCCAAATCGTGGCAGCCCAAAATCGTCGCTTTGTATAATATAGCTGCGTAGCTTCTGCAAAGGAAGATTCCACGATTGCTGTTCATTTAAACGTGTTGGAGACTGCTCACCTAGCTCTGCAAAGATTTCGCCGGCTGGGTTGGATATTGCACTGTTTTCATTTGGGCTCATGATTACTTCACTACCATCACTTTTATTGGATTAGTTGTGGCAATTTATCGCATAAATAACGCTTTGTAATAACAACAAAAGCTTTTGATCTTAACTCTTTACACCGTCGTAAATCTGTATATTTAAAGCCATACTTTTAGATTACTTCGTGCATTGAGTGCATTGAGTATAGGTTGTTGAGTTATCGCTAACCACGGTTTATGTACGCAACAAACAACAACGTAAGATCATTAATAGTATTATCAAGGTTAATTCAGGCAATGACCAACGCACTGAGAAAAATATGATTAAACAACAAGAATTACCCTTAAAAGAAGCAACGACTGACATAATCGTCGATCGCCTCATTTTAGACATGTTACAAAAGTTTCATACTGGTGGCGTTATACCAGATCTCGATGAGCGCATTGAAAGTGCTTGGCTGCTAACACGTGGTACAGCATTTCTTGCTCGATTAGTCACACCAACTTATTTAAGAGGCTTTCCAGGGCAAGGTAAAACCACTAGCTATCGCATTGCGGCTATGCGTGTTGCTGAGATGTTAAATATGCCATTTATAATGAATCCGGATGAAGGGTTCACCCCTACTGGAAAAGAATTACTCTTTATTGTCCAAGAGTTGTCAGGTCAGGTATCTGCGGTGGATTTTGGTGGTATACCAAATGTACAAAAATTTGTAGCACCAAACGGCGAATCCCAAGAATACATGACAAAAACTCCTAATAAGCGTCTTGCTGCACTGAAATACGCCGGAGCCTCTGTGTTACTTCTTGATGATTTTTCTAATGCGTCACCTAATATTCAAAATGTTGCTTTATCAATACTTACTGATAACCGTTTTCAGGGGTTAGATTTGGGTAACACATTGGTCGGAGCAACTGGCAACCTTGGCGCAAGTGATGGAACGCACGTAAGTTCTACCTCAAACGCAATTGTTACCCGTGTTGCTAATTTTCTTGTGGTAGATACCATAGATCACTGGGTAAAACGGACTCAATTGGAGTTTGCCGATGACATTGGTGATGGAGGCATCTCAAGTTTTCTGCGCAGATACCCTGATTTATTCCATGCGCCCAAATCAAGCCGTGATGGTGTTCCCTACCCTTGTCCTCGCTCTTGGAGTTTGTTTGTTCCTAAGTTAAGAGAAATTATATTTTATTTTAAACAGAGAAAACAAAAAGAAGTTGATTTTAGTTTCCCATTTGATGAGTTAGAATCGGAAGCTTCAGGGTTTCTTGGCTTAGAAGTATCGAATCGACTAGCCATTTACTTCTTATCTTTCATGCAAACAAGTGACCCACTCGCCAAACGCCTAGTCGAGTCGGGCCAATGGTCAAATGCAGACAGAGAGGTATTTAATCAAGAATACGCCAACGGCTACGCTGCCAGTTCTCAACAATTTGCCTACCAGTTCGTGACTGCTTTAGCCGATTATACAGCAAAAGCATTTATTGAAGGCCTGCCAGAAAAAACCAACTGGCAGAAAACAGCGCAAGCACTAGCTAATGGTTTATATGGCGAACGGCTTGATCATGCATTGATTTGTTTTGGTGCTCATTATTTTGCGATTAGAGTAATATTACTCGCTGAATCATCAAATACAGACACCGCCGACATAGGAAAACTTGATGAAAAAGGTCGGCCAGATCTTGATGAATATTTCCTCATATTCATCGCACGAGAAATTGCTCAGCTACCCATAGCCGTTGAGCGAACAAGTAGCGGAGAGGATGGTCGTCTTATGCGATTAATGGATGAAACCTTTTGTGAGATTGTTAGCCATTTTCGCGGCTATAACACGCCAAGTTAATAATGAGCTCAATTTACTATG
>JBELHN010000029.1:0-12883 GCA_042091395.1 Colwellia sp. | reverse complement strand
CTTTTTCTTTGTACAGGAAATTCTGCACGATCGATTATGGCTGAAGCCTTATTAAAACATCACGGTAAAGGTCAATATGAAGTTTTTAGTGCTGGCACAGAACCTCATGGTATTAACCCAAAAGCACTCGACGCTATCAGCCATTTTGGCTTGAGCACCAACAACCTAAAATCAAAACATATTGACCAGTATACTAATGAGCACTTTGATTACGTCATTACGCTATGTGATAAAGCCGCAACAGCCTGTGACCAGCGCTTAAGTGGTACTCATTGCATTGCGTGGGATTTTCAAGCACCTAATACTCGTAAAGATAACAATCCATTTGTAAAAACAATGCAAGAGCTAAACGAACGGATCAAAATGTTTTTATTGATTCAAGATAAACAAACTGCTCAGCTAACTCCAACACAATTTTATAAAGCATTAGCTGATGACATTCGCTTAAAAACGCTGTTGATTATCGCGGTAGAGCAAGAAGCTTGTGTCTGTGAATTAATGACAGCTCTTGATCAAGATAGCCAACCTAAAGTCTCTCGCCATTTAGCTCAACTGAAAAAGGTCGGCATTTTGTCGGTTAGAAAACATCAACAGTGGGTGTTCTATTCACTTAACCGCAAATTGCCTGAGTGGATGAAACAAACCATTGCTTCAACCTTAGTTAATGAACCAAATTTTATCGAACAGGAGCTCGCCCGCCTTAATAACATGGGTGAACGTCCTATTCGCTTAACAACTTACTGTAAATAATAGGGAATAATTATGGGTATTTTTGAACGCTATTTATCTATATGGGTTGCACTTTGTATAGCTGCAGGCGTCAGTTTGGGGGTTATATTTCCACAGGTTTTTGAATTAGTTGCTTCATTAGAAATTGCCAAGGTCAATATTGTTGTGGCTGTTTTTATCTGGGTGATGATTTATCCAATGATGGTTCAAATAGACTTTTCAACCATTAAAGACGTGGGTAAAAACCCGCGAGGCTTATTCCTTACCCTTTTTATTAACTGGCTTATCAAACCTTTTTCCATGGCAGCCCTAGGCTGGCTATTTTTTGAAGGGCTTTTTGCCGATTTTGTCTCCCCAGAAACCGCCCAAGAATATATTGCAGGCATGATTTTACTGGGTGTAGCTCCGTGCACTGCCATGGTATTTGTTTGGTCTCAGCTTACCAAAGGTGATGCTAACTACACCTTAATTCAAGTATCAGTAAACGACATTATTATGATCTTTGCTTTTGCACCCATCGCTGGATTTTTACTTGGTGTATCCGATATTGAAGTTCCCTGGAGTACCTTGTTTATCTCAGTAGTTTTATATGTCGTACTCCCTTTAATCGCTGGAGTATTAACGAGAACAAGGTTGAATAATTCACATCATGATGAAGCAGCAATCAGTGAATGGTTAGCTAAAATAAAGCCCTACTCAATCGTTGGTTTGCTCGCCACCGTTATATTGCTGTTTGGTTTTCAAGCCAATACCATTTTAGAAAAACCATTGCACATTGCCCTAATCGCGATTCCCTTAACCTTGCAAACATACGGTATTTTTATCATTACCTATGCCTTAGCGCTCAAGTTAAAATTAAAACATAATATTGCTGCGCCAGCCTGTTTAATTGGTACATCCAACTTTTTTGAACTCTCTGTGGCCGTTGCTATTTCGCTATTTGGTTTACATTCAGGTGCAGCATTAGCAACCGTTGTGGGTGTTCTGGTTGAAGTACCTGTGATGTTGTCGCTAGTTGCCATCGTTAATAAAACCAAACATTGGTTTAACGAATAACATTAATTAATAGATTTTAGAGGTTTCTATGCACACTCACCCTTACGATAAGCTCACACTCGACAATGGTGCTTCATTTATTTTTACTCCTTGCCCTGGCACAAAAGGTGTTGATGTTCACGCTTCGGTTAACCAATTAAAAGCCGCCGGAGCCGAGGCTATCATTTCAGTAATGTATGACTCAGAACTCTTTAAGCTGTCTGCTAACACGTTGCAAACAGCCTGCCAGGAATCAGGCCTTAGCTGGTTTCAGTTGCCGATATTAGATGATGCTGCACCAAATAGTGATTTTGAAGCAGCATTCAGCCATCACCTTAAAGAAATTATCAACATTTTAACTAACCAAGGCACAGTGGCGGTTCATTGCAAGGGAGGTTCAGGGCGAACAGGTTTAGTGATTGGCTTACTAATGATTGCGCTTGGTTTCAACAAGCAAGATGTGATTAATCAAGTACAGAAAATCAGGTCTAAAGCACTTATTAATCCCCTTCAACTTTCATATTTTAACAATTTTACCCAGTAGGAGTTTAATCATGGCTATTAAAGTAGGTATTAATGGTTTCGGCCGCATCGGTCGTTTAACACTTCGTGCCGCCTACCAAAATCAAGACTTTGAGTTTGTACAAATTAACGACCCAGCCGGCAATGCCGAAACACTGGCACATTTACTCAAGTATGACTCAGTGCACGGCATTTGGTCTAGCGAGGTTGATCACAATAATTCAGCACTAATTATTGATGGCCATTCTATTAATGTCACACAACATACCAGCATAGAGGCCACTGATTGGTCAAACTGCGACCTTGTTATTGAAGCATCAGGTAAAATGAACAACAAGGCGGTGTTAAACGCTTACCTTGAGCAAGGTGTTAAGAAAGTTGTGGTGACTGCACCAGTGAAAGAGTCAGGTGTGTTAAATGTTGTTATCGGCGTCAATGACCACCTATATGATGCTAAAAAGTTTGATATTGTTACTGCAGCGTCATGTACGACTAATTGTTTAGCACCTGTAGTTAAAGTATTACAAGACAATATTGGCATTAAGCATGGTTCAATGACTACCATTCACGACATCACCAACACGCAAACTATTATTGATGCACCGCATAAAGATCTGCGCAGAGCTCGTGCCTGTGGTACCAGTTTAATCCCAACAACAACTGGATCTGCAACAGCGATCACCCATATATTTCCAGAATTAAAAGGCAAACTAAATGGTCATGCTGTACGTGTGCCTTTAACGAACGCATCACTCACTGATTGTGTATTTGAACTGAACCGTGCCACAACAGTTGAAGAAATTAATGCATGGATGAAACAAGCTGCTAATGGCAGTTTACAGGGTATTTTAGGCTTTGAAGAAAAGCCCTTAGTCTCTATTGACTATAAAACTGATCCACGCTCTACCATTATTGATGCCTTATCAACCATGGTAGTGAATGGTACTCAAGTTAAACTGTACACCTGGTATGACAACGAATGGGGTTATGCCAACAGAACTGCTGAGCTTACCCAGATGGTTGCGTTATCAATTACAAAGTAAAGGAATAACATGCAGCGCCTTGCAACATTATCAGCAGATATAAAACAATACTTAGTTGTTACTGGTAACTATTGGGCTTTTACCCTAACAGATGGCGCGTTGAGAATGCTTATTGTGCTGTATTTTCATCAGTTAGGGTATTCACCTCTAAGTATTGCCATGCTCTTTTTATTCTATGAAGTTTTTGGCGTGGTCACCAATCTAGTGGGTGGCTACCTTGGCGCTCGAATTGGGCTAAACAACACCATGAATATAGGGCTAGCGATTCAAATCATTGCCTTATTTATGCTAGCAATCCCTGCTGAGTTGTTAACTATCACCTATGTGATGTGTGCTCAGGCACTTTCAGGCATTGCTAAAGATCTTAATAAAATGAGCGCTAAGAGCGCCATTAAAATGTTAGTTGCTGCAGGGCAAGAAGGCACCTTGTTTAAATGGGTTGCAATTTTAACAGGCTCTAAAAATGCACTAAAAGGACTTGGTTTTTTTCTCGGTGGTTTGCTATTAACACTCTTATCTTTTAAAGGTGCAGTGTTAGTTATGGGCGGTGCTTTAGCAGTAGTCTGGTGTTATAGCATGTATGCACTCAGAGATAATTTAGGTAGAGCTAAAAACAAACCTAGATTTACCGATATCTTCTCAAAAAGTAGGTCAATAAATATTTTATCGGGTGCTCGACTTTTTTTGTTTGGTGCTCGTGACGTTTGGTTTGTTGTCGCTTTACCGGTATTTTTATCCCAAATGTTCAACTGGCAACACTGGACGGTTAGCGCCTTTTTGGCGCTCTGGGTGATAGGTTATGGTTTTGTGCAATCCATTACGCCAAAATTAATTCAACTGAATAAAGGTATCTCGCCAGCAAAAGAAACCTGCAAATGGGCTGTGTTATTATCAATAGTTACTATCATCATTGCCTTATCCCTATATTTTCAATGGTTCGTGCAAGTCATACTGCTCGTTGGTCTCATGCTGTTTGGAGTAATCTTCGCTATTAATTCCTCGTTACACAGTTACCTAATTGTCAGTATGGCAGACGCAGATGGGGTATCACTGGATGTTGGTTTCTATTATATGGCAAATGCAATGGGTCGATTAATTGGCACCCTGTTATCTGGTTGGATTTTTCAGCTATATGGCCTTCAGGCCTGTCTTGCAATTTCATTCTTATTTATTATTTTAGCGGCAATACTGTCAATGAAATTACCACCAATAAAGTCATATGGTTAAAATAAACTGACTTTGGGATAACAATATTCAAAGTTTTGATTAAACCACTTCATGCTCTAACAGCCAATTTTGCTGACAAAAAAGCCGCTTACTGCAAAGTAAGCGGCTTTTATATCAGTTTCTGTTCGCTTTTTAGTTGTTAGCTATTGCAGCTAACCTAACAAGCCACCAAACCTGCGAGAGTAACCTAGAAAACTAGATACTAAACTTTCTTGCTAGTCGCCTGAATAACACGCAATTGCGCTTCAGCACGAGCTAAATCAGCAGCAACGGCAGCATAATCAACATCACCGCCAGTAGCGTTCATGTTCTCTTCTGCGCGTTTCTTGGCTTCAAGAGCAGCTTGTTCATCCAAATCGTCAGCACGTGTAGCAACATCGGCTAACACGATAACGTTGTTTGGTTGAACTTCTAACATACCACCTGAAAGATAAATAACTTCTTCAGTATCATCGTCTTTAGTGATTAATGCCATACCAGGTTTTAGTGAGGTCAATAAAGGTGCATGACCAGGCATAATACCTAACTCACCTTCACTACCTGTGATCTGTAATGATTTAATGCTACCAGAAAATAAACCTTCTTCTGCACTAACAACATTGAGATTTACAGTAAATAATGCCATTTGACTCGACCTCTATTAATGTAAGTATCTAAGTTTATGCTTAGATACTTACTAGATGATTACATCTTGTTCGCTTTCTCTACAGCTTCTTCGATACCACCAACCATGTAGAACGCTTGCTCAGGCAACTCATCATATTCACCTGCTAAAATGCCTTTAAAGCCAGCAATGGTGTCTTTTAATGAAACGTACTTACCTGGAGAACCAGTAAATACTTCAGCAACGAAGAACGGTTGAGATAAGTAACGTTGGATCTTACGTGCACGAGATACCGTTTGCTTATCTTCTTCAGATAACTCATCCATACCTAAGATGGCGATGATATCTTTAAGTTCTTTGTAGCGTTGCAGTGTTGATTTAACACTTTGCGCCACCTCGTAATGCTCAGTACCAACAATCAATG
This sequence comes from Colwellia sp., assembly GCA_042091395.1. GTDB lineage: Bacteria > Pseudomonadota > Gammaproteobacteria > Enterobacterales > Alteromonadaceae > Colwellia. Next base: position 7,299 of record JBELHN010000029.1, on the reverse strand, counting down.
GATCTAATTGACGTGAAGTAGAGTCAAGTGGATCGATGGCTGGGTAGATACCTTGTGAAGCGATATCACGACTTAGTACAACCGTTGCATCTAAGTGAGCAAAGGTAGTTGCTGGACTAGGGTCAGTTAAATCATCCGCAGGTACGTATACCGCTTGGATTGAAGTGATTGAACCTTTGTTAGTTGAAGTAATACGCTCTTGTAACACACCCATTTCTTCAGCAAGTGTTGGTTGGTAACCAACCGCTGATGGCATACGACCAAGTAACGCTGATACTTCAGTACCCGCAAGAGTATAACGGTAAATGTTATCTACGAAGAATAATACGTCACGACCTTCGTCACGGAATTTTTCTGCCATAGTCAAACCCGTCATGGCAACACGTAAACGGTTTCCTGGCGGCTCGTTCATTTGACCGTAAACTAACGATACTTTATCAAGTACGTTAGAGTCGTTCATTTCGTGATAGAAATCGTTACCTTCACGTGTACGCTCACCAACACCAGCAAATACTGAGTAACCACTGTGCTCGATAGCGATGTTACGGATAAGTTCCATCATGTTTACTGTTTTACCAACACCAGCACCACCGAATAGACCAACTTTACCACCCTTAGCGAATGGACAAACTAAATCGATTACTTTGATACCGGTTTCTAACAATTCGTTAGACATTGATTGTTCTGCGTAAGCAGGCGCTTCACGGTGAATTGACCAACGATCTTGCTCACCAATTGGACCAGCTTCATCAATTGGCTCACCAAGTACGTTCATGATGCGACCCAAGGTCTCAACACCAACGGGTACTTTAATACCACTGCCTGTATTTTCTACATTCAGACCACGACGCAAACCGTCTGAGGTACCCATTGCGATAGTACGCACAACGCCGCCACCAAGCTGCTGTTGTACTTCAAGTACTAAACCGTTTAGGTCACCTTCGGTTACATTTAATGCGTCATATACCTGAGGTACGGCATCTTGTGGAAATTCTACATCCACAACTGCGCCAATGATTTGGACGACTTTACCTGTACTCATGTTTATTCCTCTTAATTTAAGCTAGCTAAACATTGCCTAGCTAACTTTTGTTAAATTACGAAAATTCTTATCAGTTAAATTATTTAAAATTAACTGCTTACCCTACCGCAGCTGCACCGGCAACAATTTCACCCAACTCTTGAGTAATTGCTGCTTGACGCGCTTTGTTGTATACCAATTGTAAGTCGTTGATTAACTCACCCGCATTATCTGTTGCGGCTTTCATCGCAACCATACGTGAGGCTTGCTCACAGGCTAAGTTTTCAACAACACCTTGATATACTTGAGATTCAATGTAACGAACTAATAATTGATCTAACAAAGCGTTAGCGTCAGGTTCGTAAATATAATCCCAACGATGACTAATTTCTTGGTCATCTGATTTAGGCAGAGGTAACAACTGATCGATTGTCGCTTCTTGCGTCATAGTATTAACAAACTTGTTATACACAACGTATAGCTTATCTATTTCACCGTCATCATAAGCTTTCAGCATCACCTTAACACTACCAACTAAGTCAGTAAGTGAAGGGCTATCACCTAAGCCTGATATTTGTGAGGTTACTTTAGCGCCCATATTATTGAAAAATGATGTGGCTTTTGCGCCAATTACACCAAATTCAACTTCAGCACCAGATGCTTGCTTTTCAGCTGCATCGGCAAGTACTTTCTTAAATAAGTTAATATTTAAGCCACCACACAAACCACGGTCGGTTGAGACGACAATATAGCCAACACGCTTAGCTTCACGTTCTTCCATATAAGGATGACGATATTCTAAGTTACCAAGCGCAATATGACCGATCACATTTCGTATATTTGTCGCATAGGGACGTGATGCTGCCATGCTATCTTGCGCTTTACGCATTTTACTAGCAGCTACCATTTCCATAGCGTTTGTGATCTTCTGAGTGTTTTTAACACTCGAAATCTTGGTTTTTATTTCTTTACCAACGGCCATGACTCTTCTCCGAAAAGGTTACTTAATTAAACTCGATTACCAAGTTTGAGTAGACTTGAAGTTCTCAAGTGCTTTAGTCAAACCAGCTTCGATGTCTTTATTGTAGTCACCGCTTTCGTCGATAGTAGCCATCAACGCAGCTTGCTCATTGCTCATGTATGCATGTAAAGCTTCTTCAAAAGCAACAACCTTGTTAATAGCAACGTCGTTTAAGAAACCTTTTTCAGCAGCAAATAATGATACTGCTGTTTGCGCAATTGATAATGGGCTGTACTGCTTTTGCTTCATCAATTCAGTTACACGTTGACCATGCTCTAATTGAGCACGAGTTGCGTCATCTAAATCTGATGCAAACTGAGCAAATGCTGCTAATTCTGCATATTGAGCAAGTGCTAAACGGATACCACCACCAAGTTTCTTGATGATTTTCGTTTGTGCAGCACCACCAACACGAGATACTGAAATACCGGCGTTAACAGCAGGACGAATACCTGAGTTAAATAGGTTAGATTCTAAGAAAATCTGACCATCAGTAATTGAGATTACGTTTGTTGGTACGAAAGCCGATACATCACCCGCTTGCGTTTCAATAATTGGTAAGGCAGTTAATGAACCTGTTTGACCTTTCACTTCACCGTTGGTGAATTTTTCAACGTATGCTTCGTTTACACGAGCAGCACGTTCTAATAGACGACTGTGAAGGTAGAAAACATCACCTGGGTATGCTTCACGACCTGGCGGACGACGTAAAAGTAACGAGATTTGACGGTAAGCAACAGCTTGCTTAGATAAATCATCATATACGATTAGTGAGTCTTCACCGCGGTCACGGAAATATTCACCCATAGAACAACCAGAGTATGGTGCTAAGTATTGAAGTGCAGCTGCTTCAGAAGCAGACGCTACAACAACGATAGTGTTTGATAACGCGCCATGCTCTTCTAAGTTACGAACTAGGTTCGCCACTGTAGAGGCTTTTTGGCCAATCGCTACGTATACACACTTAATACCTGTGTTCTTTTGGTTAATAATCGCGTCAAGTGCAATCGCTGATTTACCGATTTGACGGTCACCAATGATTAATTCACGTTGGCCACGACCAATTGGAATCATAGAGTCAATAGACTTAATACCAGTTTGCACTGGTTGGTCTACTGATTTACGGTCGATAACACCCGGTGCAACAACTTCTACTGGAGAGAAGCCATCATTTTCAATTGGGCCTTTGCCATCAATTGGTTCACCTAAGGTGTTTACTACACGGCCTAAAAGACCACGACCTACTGGTACTTCTAAAATACGACCAGTACCTTTAACTTTTTGGCCTTCCGCTAAATCAGCGTAAGGGCCCATTACTACCGCACCTACCGAATCTCGGTCTAGGTTTAAGGCGATAGCAAAACGGCTACCAGGAAGTTCGATCATTTCACCTTGCATTACATCGGCAAGGCCATTGATACGAATAATACCATCTGTTACAGAAACGATAGTACCTTCGTTGCGAGCTTCGCTGACAACGTCAAACTGTTCAATTCTATTCTTGATCAGTTCAGCGATTTCAGTGGAATTCAGTTGCATGCTCTGTTCCCTTATCTAAGATTGTAATGTTGTTGCTAAGCGGTTCAATTTACCTTTTACAGAACCATCTATTACCATGTCACCGGCTTTAATAACCAAGCCAGAAACAATACTTACATCAACAAAACAATTAAGCTTTACTTTACGTGCCAAACGCTTTTCAAGCGCGGCGCTTAATGTTGTTTTTTGCTCTGCAGTTACTTCAACAGCAGAGGTTACATCCACAGATACTTCTTGTTCAAAATCAGCTTTTAAGGCTATAAATTGTTCAAGAACTTGTGGTAGCACCAACAAACGTTCGTTTTTTGCCATCACTTTCAAAAAGTTTTGGCCTTGACTGTCTACTTGTTCACCACACACATTTAAAAATAATGTTTGTGCTTGCTCGACAGAAGCACCACCAGAGATATAACCAATAATGGTATCATCCTGTGCAACCTCTGCAGCAAAAGTTAACTGGCTTAACCAGCTATCCATTGCTTTAGCTTCAACAGCAAAGTCGAACGCTGCTTTAGCGTAAGGACGAGCGACAGTTGTCAATTCAGACATAGCTCTTTCCTCTTAAAGTTCAGCGACGAGTTTATCTAAAATGTCGCTGTGTGCAGCGGCATCAATTGAACGCTCAAGAATTTTCTCGGCACCAGCAACAGCAAGAACGGCAACTTGTGCACGAAGTTCTTCTTTAGCTCGGTTACGTTCAGTTTCAATTTCTGCGTGACCTGCAGCTAAGATACGTTCTTTCTCAGCTTGCGCTTTACCAGCAGCTTCATCAACAATTTTAGCTTCATGCTTTTTAGCAGCATCAACAATCGATGCAGCTTGAGCTTTGGCTTCTTTAAGTTGAGCGGTAGCTTTTTCTTGAGCAAGCTCAAGATCTTTCGCAGCGCGGTCTGAAGCAGCAAGTCCGTCAGCAATGGTTGCTTGACGTTCTTCAATGGCACCAATAATGGGTGGCCATACATACTTCATACAGAATATTACAAATACGACAAAAGCGATTAACTGCCCGATTAAGGTCATATTAATGTCCATTGTGCGTACCTCCTATAAAAATTCGTTAGAAAAAAATGGCTTATTACTGAGTTAGGCCATTAACGAATAATAGGTATAAACCAATAGCAACACCGATCATCGCGATAGCATCGATAAGACCCGCTACAATGAACATTTTAACTTGTAATTGTGGTGCAAGTTCAGGTTGACGAGCCGCAGATTCTAAGAATTTACCACCTAAAAGACCAAAACCAATAGCGGTACCAAGAGCACCTAAACCAATTAGTAGAGCAACTGCAATAGCAATCATATTTTTCTCCGATTATTTAAAGTTAAGTTAAAGTTATAAAAATTGTTCTCAGGCATCCTGCCCTCATCCTTTCGGACTTCCTGTCCATAGCCCTAAAGAGCCAAATAAATCTGTTCTAATTTTTGTTCTAGAAATTAGTACTTCGGACCTCCTGTCCTGTGCTCACATGAGCCAGCCAAAGGCTGTTCTAACTTGTTCTAGACAAATTAGTGATCTTCATGCGCTAAACTCAGATAAACGATAGTTAGCATCATAAAGATGAACGCTTGTAATGGGATTACCAATAAGTGGAATGCCGCCCATAAAAAGTGAACTGGTAATTGGAATAAACCAATGGTTGCGATAAGTAAGAAAATTAACTCACCTGCATATAAATTACCAAATAAACGTAAAGCAAGAGATAACGGACGCGCTAGCATAGTTACTGTTTCAAGAATAAAGTTTACTGGGTACAAAGACCAATGACCAAAGGGCTGTGTTGTAAGTTCTTTTATGAAACCACCCATACCTTTGACTTTAATCGAGTAATATATAATAAGAATGAATACACCTAAGGCTAAACCAAAGGTAATGTTAGGATCGGCAGTTGGCACAGGCTTCATGTAGATATCAGCTAAAGGCATACCTGTCACCCAATGAATTAAGTGAGGTAGCAAATCAACGGGCACCCAATCCATAGCGTTTAATAACAAAACCCAAACAAAAATGGTTAAGCTTAATGGTGCAATTAAGGCGTTTTTGCCGTGAAAAGTGCTTTTTACACTGTCATCGACAAAGCCAACCACTAATTCAACCGCACATTGCAACTTGCCTGGTACGCCAGATGTTGCTTTTTTTGCGACAGAACGAAAAATAGTTAAAAACACCAAACCTAAAAATATTGACCACCCGATTGAATCTAGGTGAATAGCCATAAAGCCTTCACCTACTTTCAAATTAGCAAGATGGTGAACAATATATTCTTGGCTGGTTAATTCAGCACCTGAAGACATATTAATTTCCCAATGATTAAAGTTTAAAAATAAAAATCCGAGTTACCGCGGTTGCTTGATAATAAACGGTGTTATTAACGGCATAGCCATAACTAAACAAAACATACCAAAAAATGTTAATGGAATGACCTCTACCAATTTAAAAGTCAGGGCAAATAAAAACGCCATTAAAATCATTTTTTGTTTTACGCCACTAAAAAAAGAATCGACAACTTGTCTTGATGATCTTGCTCCGGCATATTTAAATGCTTTATAAGCAAACAACAAATTGGGTACTATTCCAATGGCACCGCCCAAGGCGGCAGATTTTGCTTGGTTAAATCCACAAACAAAATAAATAACCAGTGTAGACATAAATACAATAAAAGTAATTAAAGCACTTTGTTTGTAAGCAAATAACTTACCCGGCTTGGTCAGTTGATTGGTCATATTTTTTAAATAGAGTTATTGATACGATATTGTTCGTATAATCTACTGATCTTTTAAAGCAAAAACTTTAAGTCTCAAAAGTTTGCGCAAGTATACTTAACTTGTCTTTTTTTGCAAGATATAAGGGCACTTGCCGCACTATATTTGTGCGAACAAATTTGTGAAAGTAATTTTGTAGAAAATCTTCAATGTGGTGCTGAATAATTAGGCTAAGATCTGAACTTTTCAAATATTCTATTTTCTTGATATCATGTAACACCGATAGCATGATTTGGTTTTGCAACAAAATCTTATAAAAACAATATAACAATAATTAAAGCTTTTTATAGATACCGTTATTTCAGATATTTTATTTCATTATACTAAGTAGCCATTCATGTTAAATAACACCGACAGCTCCTTTTCAAATCTAGCCTCCTTAACGTTTGGCCATTGGACCTTACTTCCTCACAGAAAAACCATTGATGATGGCACAACTATCCGTGAGCTTGAGCCATTAATGTTTAACCTACTGCGCTACCTAATCATTCACAGAGAAAGGATAGTCAGTCGCCAAGAGTTGATTGACAACGTATGGCAACAAAATTACGTAGACGATAATGCCATTAACCGCGCCATATCTGAATTACGCAAAGTCTTAACGTCTGACAAACAAAAAGCTCGCATCGTTAAAACCCATTACCGCACAGGCTACAGTTTTATATTGCCGGTAGAGCTCACCTACTTGACTGAGCAGTCAGATAACACCGAGAATAATACGGTAATCACTCAAACCGCTCCTTTAGCAGCAATAGAAACACCGGTTGTTTCTGCCTCTTCTCATAAACCAATACTGCAGAGTCAATCGGTTACAGAGCCTATAGCTAATGGTCAAACAAGCACAGCTCAAACCAAGATTACTCAAAATAAACACCCGTATGGCTATGCCCTGGCTTTACTGTTTTTAGTCGCTGTATGCATTGCTTATTTTAATTATGATGACTTAGTACCAAAA
>JBELHN010000028.1:0-50041 GCA_042091395.1 Colwellia sp. | reverse complement strand
CTGGCACGCTAGTGATTCTCTCTTTTCGTATGATAAATGCCTAAATATTCTTAGCTCGGTTAAGCGATAATTGAGCAGCAGTCAGTCAGGGAGCAAGCGATTATAACTCCCTCGATAATTGCCTCAACAATTAAGGGATACAGAAACAGTAGCTTAAACGTTAGTTTGATATTTTTATTCAACTCAACTCAACTCAACTCAATTGAATTCAATAAATTTAACTTAACTTTTTTTGATACAGCATAAGTATTGCGTCTGCTGATACTCTATTAGAAGAAGTTAATGTAGAAGCAAGCAAAGGAGTGACTAAGCAAATGCATTTTAAAGCGCAATAATATTTTTAGGTTAGTATTATATATTGACAGGTTTGGTGTAATATTTGACATAGGCTAGCTTGCTCGCCTGAGGCATACTTGAGCCTATTAACAATGAATAGGCTCAATTGGACATGATTAGGACTTAATTAGCTAAGCTCATTTGAAAACGTTAGGAAGTTGCTAAACACAGCTGATTAATTTTACCTTTAATTAGTGTTGCGTTGTTTAGCTTAATCTTATTGAGTTCAACTTTTTTACGTTTTGTGAGGCTCTAATTACTTAGTTGCGGCTTTCATTTCCCTGACAAAATGACTCAATTCATTAATCATTTTAGCTGAGTCAGTTAAATTATCTTCTATAATTTTTACCACAGCTGAGCCGCTAATAGCCCCCATAGCACCTGTTTTTAATGCCTCTTTAACTTGTTGTGGCGTTGATATGCCAAAACCTAGTATGGGTGGTGCTGCATGATATTTTACTAAGCTATTAATGAGCGTCTCTGTGGTTGTTACCACAGTTTCTTCTTCAACTTTGGCCGAGTTAACTCCTGTAACACCTGCACGGCTTAGTACATAAGTGTACCCTCTAGAATACGACGATACAGCACGAATAGTATCATCTGAGGCGTTAGGCGGAGCAATAAATATTGGTGCAATACCGTATTTTAATGCCGCCGTTCTAAACAGTTCACTTTCTCTAATAGGCACATCAGCAATCAATACTGAATCAACCCCGGCATCAGCCATTTCTTTATAAAAAAGATCAATACCGCGAGCAAATACTAGGTTACCGTATAGTAATAGGCCAATTGGAATATGCGGCGCGTAGCGCCTAATTTCTTTTAATATCTCAATACAAGTATCAGTATTAGTGCCTTGCTCTATAGCCCTTAATGCGGCTTTTTGAATAGTTAAGCCGTCGGCGCTTGGATCCGAGAAAGGTATACCCAACTCTAATGCATCGGCGCCTGCATCAATTAAACTTTTTATGATACTCAGTGACTGTTGTGCAGTAGGATCACCAATCATTACAAACGGGATAAAGGCTTGTTCATTTTTTTCTTTTAGATTAGCGAATAACGTCTGGTAACGTGCACCAACTTGTTGAAGGTTTACTTGTGACATTATGCTTCTCCTCGGTGCTTGACTGTTGATGATGATTTAGCTTCTTCGGGTGATAAAATAGCGTGTACGTGGGCTAAGTCTTTGTCACCTCTACCCGAAAGGTTTACAAGATATATAGTGTCTTCTGTAGCTGATTCTGCCATTTTTAAGGCTTGTGCCAATGCATGGGCGGACTCGAGAGCGGGAATAATACCTTCACCCATAGCAAGTGTTTGAAATGCAGCGAGGGCTTCATCATCATTAATAGGTACATATTGAGCACGACCTGTGTCTTTTAAAAAGGCATGTTGTGGGCCTACAGCTGGGTAGTCTAAGCCTGCAGATACTGAGTAAGATTCTTCAATTTTGCCAAAATTATCTTGCATAATGTAGGTATAGTTTCCATGGAGCATACCCTTTGTTCCTGCTACTAAGGTTGCACCGTGCTCTTTGGTATCAATACCTTTACCGCCGGCTTCAACACCGACTAATTTAACGCCTTCTTCTTTAATAAAATCACTAAACATACCAATAGCGTTAGAGCCACCTCCAACGGAAGCAATAACGTAATCAGGCAATCGGCCTTCTTCTGCCAGTAATTGTACTTTTGATTCTTCACCGATCATTTTTTGAAATTCACGCACAATAGTAGGGAAGGGATGAGGGCCGGCAGCCGTTCCTAATAGGTAATGTGCTTTATCATAGTTAGCAGACCAATCACGTAATGCTTCGTTAACAGCATCTTTTAAGGTACCAGAGCCCGCGGTAACCGGAATAACTTCTGCACCCATCAACTTCATTCTAAATACATTGGGTTGCTGGCGTTCACAATCCAGCGCGCCCATGTATACTTTACATTTTAGTCCTAGTAGTGAACAGGCAATAGCACTGGCTACGCCGTGTTGGCCTGCACCCGTTTCAGCAATCACTTCAGTTTTGCCCATACGCTTTGCTAACAGAGCTTGGCCTAGTACCTGGTTAGTTTTATGGGCACCACCGTGTAGTAAGTCTTCACGTTTTAAATAAATTTTAGCGAGCGGGTTTTTAACAATATTACGACATAAGGTGAGTGGTGTTGGTCTACCTGCGTATTTAGTTAATAGTTCATTGAATTCAGCCAAAAAAGCTTGGTCATCTTGTGAGGCAATAAAGGCTTGCTCTAGTTGTTCTAAAGCAGGTACCAAAAGTTCGCCTACGTACATACCACCAAACTCACCAAAATAAGCAGGTAAATGCGGTTTAGTCGCGTTGTTCGCTACATCATTGGTTGCAGGGTTAGTTGCGATGTTCTCGTTAATATTTGACATGTTAATAATTCCTTATGTGCGAAAAGACAGCTGAGAGCTTTTCGCTTGATTTAATACCAGGACTTTGTTCGACCCCTGAATTTAGGTCTAAACCAAATAAATCTAAATCGGTTAATTGTTCAATAGCTTGCTTGATGTTGTTGCAGTTCAAGCCGCCAGCTAAAAAGCTTTTTGATAAGTTTTGCTCACTTAAGGCTAACACTTGCCAATCAAAAGGCTGGCCGCTACCAGGACTTTGCCCATCTAGTAAGTGTTGATTAACATCACTGCTCAGAAGCGGCACACTATTGGCAACGGGGCTTGCTTGCCATACTTGGCAGAAATTACAATCACTATTTGATAACTCAGCGATTAATGCGTGAATAAATTGCTCGTCTTCGCTACCGTGCAGTTGAACCGCAGATAACTGTAAGTCTTTTACTAGCTCAACAATGTTGGTTATTTCAGCATTTACAAATACACCGACATACTCTAGGTGAGGGCTGCTCTTTATAATGCTTTGAGCCATTTTAGCAGTAACGAAACGTGGCGATTTTTCAGCAAAAATTAACCCCCCAAAACGAGCTCCTGCATTAGCTGCTGCAATGGCGTATTGTGGCTCTGTTAAACCACATACTTTGTTATTACCAAAAATAAGTTTACGACAAGCAAGGTCAATATCTTGGAAGCAATTGTTTTTTGGATCCATCAGGGAACTACCCACTAAAAATCCATCAACAGCTGGTGCTAACTCTCTTATTTGTGCATTAGTGTAAATGCCTGATTCAGAGATAATAATTCTATCGTCTGGTAAACTAGGTGCGTAATCAAAAGTACGACCTATATCAGTACTTAGATCACGTAGGTTACGGTTATTAATGCCGATCATTTTAGCATTAAGTTTGATTGCTCGGTCACGCTCCTCTTCTGTTGATATTTCGGTTAATACCGCCAAATTATATTGCTCGGCCACAGCTGATAACTCAAGGTATTGTTCATCAGATAATACACTTAACATCAGTAAGATTGCGTCAGCGCCATAGTACCTGGCAAGATAAACTTGGTAACTATCAATAAAGAAGTCTTTATTTAGAACTGGGCAACTAACGGTTTTTGTTACTGCTTGTAAAAAGTCAAAGTTACCTTGAAAGTATTTTTCATCAGTTAATACTGAAATGGCTGCGGCATATTTATCGTAAACTTTAGCGATGGCTTTAATATCGAAATCAGAGCGAATTAATCCCTTTGAAGGTGAGGCTTTTTTACATTCCAAAATAAAACCCGCCTCAGGTTTTTCAGGCGTTCGGGTAAGTGCTTGGTACATATCTTTAGTACTAGGTACTAGCTGATCAACAAAACTGGCTAACGGTTTAGCTAATTTTAACGCCTCTATTTCAATACGTTTGTCGTCAACAATCTGCTCTAATATATTTTTTTCTGCGGTAGCATTAATTATTTGCATGTTATTTAATGACCTTTTTATGAACTTGGTAATTTGAAATATCTTGATTAGATAATTCGACTAATTTTAATAGCGTTGTTAAGCCTTGCCCCGAGGCTAATACCTCACTAGCAAGAGATGCCGCTTGTTGCAATGAATCAGCTTTTTGATGCAGGTATAATAAGGCGGCACAATTAATAATGACGGCAGCATTATGAGCCTCTTTTCCCTCACCGGATAACACCGCTTTGATAATATTGGCATTTTCTGCAGGTGTACCGCCTTTGATGTCGTCGAGTGAATAGGTAGGTAAACCAAAATCACAGGGTGAAATAATACGTTCACTTAGCTGACCGTTATCAATTTCTATTACTTGTGTCTCACCGTGAAGCGCGATTTCATCAAGACCAGTTCCGTGAACAACAAAAGCTCGAGTTACCCCCGTCATTTTTAAGGCTTCTGCCATAGGTTTTAAAAGTTCAGGAGTATATACACCAAGCAGCATAGTGCTAGGTTTAGCAGGGTTTACCAAAGGGCCTAGAATATTAAATAAGGTCCTTATCCCCATGGCTTTTCTAACAGGTGCTGCGTGTTTGAAACCACTGTGATAAGCTGGTGCATACAAAAAACACAGGTTAGCATGGGTTAGACAATGCTGAGCTGTTTGGGGTGACATTGACAAATTGACGCCAAGTGCTTCAAGCAAATCAGCAGATCCTGACATACTCGATACACTACGATTTCCATGTTTTGCCATAGTTAAACCACAAGCTGCTGCTAATATAGCTGCGGTGGTTGATATGTTAATGGTATTAGCACCATCGCCACCTGTTCCTACACAATCAGCTATTACTTGGTTATTGGTGTTTTCTGGAAAGGGAGTAGCGGCATTGCGAATTGCCGTCGCAGCTCCGGCTATTTCAGCAGGTTTTTCGCCTTTAATTTTAAGGGCGGTTAATACGCTCGCCATAAGCGCAGGTTCGACACCTCCTGACAATACTTGCTCAAAAAAATGTTGGCTCTGTGCTTGAGTTAAGTCTTGATTATTAACTAACTTAGGTAAAATAGCGGTTACAGCTACTGTATCATTAGCTTGTGTTTGATTGGTATTTTGAGAATTAACCATCTTATGCTCCCGATAAATTTCTGTTGTCTAGTGATGGCGCTAAGCTCAATAAATAATCAATACTTTGTGCAAGCAGCGTGGTGCCATACGTTGTGAGTATTGATTCAGGATGAAATTGAAAAGCCAGAACCGCATCTTTTTCATGGCTAATTGCCATACACATGCCCTGATAATGAGCAATAGTAGTTAATGATGAAGGAATGTTTTCTCCTACTAGCGAGTGATAGCGGGCAACAGGCAGTGGATTTTGAATCCCATGAAAGGCGCCTTTACCCTCATGGCTGATATTTGAAGCCTTACCGTGCACAATTTCGTCCGCTCTGACAACGTTACCGCCATAATATTCAATGAGCGCTTGGTGGCCTAAACATATGCCCATCATTGGAATTCGGCCAGCACATTTATCTATCAATGCCATAAGACAGCCAGCATTAGATGGCTCACCTGGGCCGGGCGATAATATTAACATGACCGGCTCAGCAGTAGATGCAGTGTGAGCAAGCATTTTTTCGAAAATAAAGTCAGCGCTCAGGGTATTTCGGTAAACCGTTGGCTCAAAACCTAAGCATTGAAATTCATCAACTAGGTTGTAAGTGAAAGAATCTAAGTTATCTAACATAAATAATTTAGTCATGATGCTTGTCCTTTAGCGCCGTATTAGCAGTCACAATGGCATTAATAACGGCTTGCGCCTTTTGCCGCGTTTCATTGGCTTCACTCATGGGATCTGAGTCATAAACTACACCAGCACCAGCTTGTACTTGAGCAACCTTGTTTCGAACAAAAGCAGAGCGAATAACGATACAGGTATCCATCTCACCTGTGCCAGTTAAATAACCAACGGCACCTCCGTAACTGCCACGTCTTTTGCCTTCTACTTCTCTGATAAGCGATGTCGCCTTCACTTTAGGTGCACCAGAAAGGGTCCCCATGTTCATACATGCTTGGTATGCATGCAGCGCATCTAACTCATGTTTTAATGTGCCACATACTCTGGACACTAAGTGCATTACATGCGAATAACGGTCTACTTTGAGTAAGTCGGCTACATACCTTGTACCAGGTTGTGAAACCCGTGCAATATCATTACGCGCTAAATCGACGAGCATAATGTGCTCAGCTGATTCTTTTTTATCTTGTCTGAGTTCTAGTTCAATGCGGCTGTCTAGATCCAGAGAAATTTTCCCGTCTTTGTTAAAACCTCGAGGTCTAGTGCCTGCTATTGGGTATATTTCAACGTGGCGATTATGGGCTTGATATTTTAATGCAGATTCAGGTGAGGCACCAAAAATACAAAAATCACTGTCATTTAAATAAAACATATATGGGCTAGGGTTACTGACTTTTAGAGCTTTATAAGCAGCAATAGCATCATGACAAGGAAGTGAAAAAGTTCGAGAAGGGACAACTTGAAAAATATCACCCGCCCTAATATTTTCTTTTAGTTGCTCCACTATGTGGCAATAACGTTCGTCATTGATATCGACACTTAGTTGCTGATCAAGCGTGTTTTTTGCATGACTTGCCAGTGACGGGGTAAGCTGAGCTACATGTGACTCATTTACTGTAGAGGCTAACAGCTTTTTAATTTCGGTAACACGGTTCGCTATGGCTGTTTGGTTTTGTTGATTAGTTATGTTGTTTTCACAAGTAAAAACATTACCAATAATATCCGTTGTTTTTAATTCATGGTCAATAATAACAAGAGTTTCAGCTAAATAATAAACAAAATCTGGACAGGTGTTATCACTGTCATCTACGTGTGGCAATTGTTCAGCAATAGCCATTAGGTCAAATGCAAAAGCTCCACCTAAAAAAATTGAAAAGTCATGATTGTTTATGTTAGTTAATTGTTTGAACAGTCGTAAGCTTTGTAATGGGTTTACTGCACTTAAACGGGCTTTTTCATCAAGATCTGTGGCAACATCTGGAAATGTAGCTGTAAATGATTTTTCATCTTGGGAGAATGATATGTCGGCATCTACCTTTAATTCTGAGGCAGCAAAGTGCAGGGCTACTTCACCATTTTTCGATAATGCCGTAAAGCTCACCACTGAACCATTACAAACAATTTTTAACGCTGCGTTGCTAAGTAATAGGCTTTTAAGGAGGTGCTTTTTGTCGATTTCAGCAGATTCCAATAACAAATTATGCTGTGTTTGCTGGCATAATAACTGGTAAACGCTCAGCGGATCGTTCTGGTAGCTACACTTGTCTGTTAGACTGAATACCTCATAGCTTGATCTGTTAGATAAATTTTTAGTCATAGTTAATACTTATTAAGAGTTTTTTAAAATAGATGTTGTCAACCTGCGTAAATAGGCAGTAGCCACCAAATAAACCATGTTTTTGCTTTGTTCATCTTGTTTCCCTTATTTTTTACACCGACGCCTTAACGAGAAAAACCCGCTTAAGTGAGCGGGTTTTTGAAATTTGTTTAATCTTTTTAAAAGATACACGCAATTGCCACAACCCTAGTTTGTTGAGTTATGCCACCACCAAGTTGTTGAAATGATTTTTACTATGCGTGTCATTATAAAATTACCTAAATTTGAATTCTTTATTGAGTGAAAACAGCTTTGTTAGTATTTGTTAAGGAATAAGTATCATTAACGTGTACTTAGAAGTAAACTTATCAATATATTTTGTTAACTTCTATAGAAGACCTTATTATGGCTTTGCTGTCAACTGTTGATTTCCCGCATGAGATTAAAAAAACAGAAGGTTTTCCTCACAAGCGTATAGACCTGCATAGTCACACTAATTACTCTGATGGGGGGCTTACTCCGCAAAGCCTTGTAGATAGGGCATCTAATTTTCAAATTGATGTGTTAGCTATAACCGACCATGATACCGTTGCAGGTCTTGATATAGCGCAAAAGTATATTCAAGAAAAAAATATTCCACTTGAACTTATCGCTGGTATTGAAATATCAACAGTTTGGCAAGGTTTTGAAATTCATATTGTGGGTCTTAACATCGATCCTGAACATACTGCGTTAACTCACTTAATTAGTAATCAACAAGCAGCCAGAGAGCAGCGCGCTGTGTTAATAGGTGAAAAGTTAGCAAAGTGCGGCTTTACTGATATATATGAAGATACCAAAGCTATTGCAGGTAATGGTTCGATTACTCGGGCACACTTTGCCAAAGCACTTTATCAACAAGGGCATGTGAGCACTATGCAACAAGCGTTCGATAAATACATTGGTAAAAAAGGTGCCAAAAGTCAACGCGCCTATGTTAAACCTAGCTGGTGTAGTATAGCAGAGGCAGTTAAGGTTATTCATCAAGCAGGTGGTAGTGCGGTTATGGCACACCCGATTCGTTACGATTTATCCAGTAAATGGTTACGACGTCTTATTGTCGATTTTACTGAAGCTTGCGGTGATGGCCTAGAAATCGTTTTACCTCAGATGAATCCTCAACAAAAACAGAAAATGCTTGATTTTTGTCATGAATATCATTTGTTTGCTTCCATGGGCTCTGATTTTCATTACCCTAGTAAATGGAGTGATTTAGGTCGTAATTTGACCATGCCTATTGGTGCAAAGCCCATTTGGTCGCAGTGGCAATAAATAATGAGTTAGTTACTCACTTTTCAAGGGTAACGTGTATTTTATTGTCAACTCCATCAAGTCGTTGAGAGAAAGGGAAATATTATGAGTCAATTTTTTTATGTACACCCTGATAACCCCCAGGGGCGTTTGATGAAACAAGCCGCAGATATTATCAAACAAGGCGGTGTTGTGGTTTACCCAACGGATTCTGGTTATGCATTGGGTTGCCATTTGGGGGATAAAAAAGCCCTTGAAAAAATATGTTCTATTCGAGATATCAGTAAGAGTCATAACTTTACCTTAGTATGTAAGGATTTATCTCAGTTGTCGGAATATACTAGGGTTGAAAACAGCGCTTATCGACTGTTAAAAAATAATACTCCTGGTCCGTATACGTTTATTTTTAAAGGCAGTAAAGAAGTACCCAAGCGGTTATTAAACCCCAAAAAGAAAACGATTGGTATTAGGGTACCCAATAATACTATTGTACAAGCCTTGTTGACTGAACTTGCAGAGCCTATAATGTCGACAAGCTTAATTATGCCTGGTCAGACCATGGCTGAGTATGATCCAGAGCAAATTCGTGACGCGTTAGAACATCGAGTTGATTTAATTATTAACGGTGGACATTTGGGGGAACACCCCACCACAGTGATAGATTTTTCAAATGACAGTATTGATATAATTCGTCTCGGTGAAGGTGATCCATCCCCCTTTACATAGAAAACAATGAAATTACTTTATGGATTGAGGTAATTTATCGATAATTAAGCCTCAAAAAAGAGTCAGAAGTTAGCTTCCAGGGAGCGGCTACTGACGTAAGAGAGTATAAAATGACGGTCAATAAGCAAAACAAGCAAAAAAAACAACAAACCATTGATGGTAAATACGGTACTCGAGGTACTGAAAAAAAGGGTAAGCAGGGTCTTAATAAAAATAGTCCTGATAAGCGCAAGCCAAAAAAGAGTCATCAAAACAACGTTACAGATGAAAACAAAAAAGTGAGTTTTCAAAAAAGTACGCATCAAGACAGTGAAAAAGTTCAAAAAGTATTGGCCCGAGCGGGAAAAGGTTCTCGTCGTGAAATGGAAACCATGATCAGTGAAGGGCGTGTCAGTATTGATGGTAAAGTCGCTTTTTTAGGTGATAGAGTAACAGGTACAGAACAAATTAGGCTAGATGGCCATCAAGTTAAGTTAACTGCGCAAGATGAAGATATTTGCCGGGTACTAGTTTATAACAAACCTGAGGGTGAAATGTGCACCCGAAAAGACCCAGAAGGTCGCCCTACGGTATTTGACCGTTTACCTCCCCTTGAAACCGGTCGTTGGGTCGCGGTAGGCCGATTAGATATCAACACTTCGGGTATGCTACTTTTTACTACCGATGGTGAGTTAGCTAACCGTTTAATGCACCCATCACAAAAAGTAGAGCGTGAATATGCGGTGCGTGTTTTTGGCGAGATTAATGAGGCCATGCTGCAAACCCTTCGCACAGGTGTAACACTTGATGATGGGCCAGCGCGCTTTCAAAAAATCACTTATCGCGGTGGTGAAGGCCGAAATCATTGGTTTCATGTGGTATTATCTGAAGGGCGTAACCGCGAAGTTCGCCGTCTATGGGAAAGTCAAGAAGTGCAGGTGAGCCGCTTAATAAGAGTTCGCTATGGTGATATGCAAATGCAACGACAGTTACCTATGGGGGGGTGGCGTGAATTAGGCTTAAAAGAGGTGAATTACTTTCGAAAATTAGTGCAGTTAACGGCTGAAACTGATAGTAAAGTTAAAGTAGATGAAAAAGCCATGGATAACGCTAAAAGTAGACGTATACGTCGCTCGGTAAAAAAACATCAACAACGTCATCAGCAAAGCACTCGTCGTCGCCATAAATAGGTTACCTAAGTAAATTATGCAGTATCAATTAATTAATGAACAATCTAGTTTAAAATATTTGTGCGAAAAATTGTCTGTTGCGCAAGTATTAGCTGTAGATACTGAGTTTGTGAGAACCCGTACTTTGTATGCCAAACTTGGTTTGTTACAGGTTTGTGATGGCGAAAATCTAGCATTAATTGATCCCCTTGCAATTGAGGATTTATCTCCATTTTGGCAATTACTCACTAACGGAAATATTACGAAAGTATTGCATGCCTGTTCGGAAGATTTAGAAGTATTTTTAACGGCGGGTAACTGTAAACCTGTCAATGTTATTGATAGTCAAATTATGATGTCATTTCTTGGCCATGGTTTGTCATTAGGCTATGCTGCGATGGTGAAACACTTTACAGGAGTAGAATTAGATAAATCAGAGTCGAGGACTGACTGGACGAAAAGACCTTTAACTGAAAAGCAACTAGTGTACGCCAGTGCAGATGTTGATCATTTATTCAATATATACCCCAAGCTGATAAAAGAGTTAACGCAAGCGGGTTTTCTTCAATATGCGCAATTAGAAACGCAGAGTATGATTGATAAAAAATTTACCACGATTGATCCTGACACACTGTATCTTAATGTAAAAATGAATTGGCGTTTAAATGCAAAGCAACTCAATATATTGAAATACTTAACTATTTGGCGATATCAGCAAGCACAAAAAAGAGACTTGCCCATTGGTTTTGTCGCAAAAGATCACACACTTATTGCACTAGCACAAAGCGCTCCGCAAAGTGTCAGCGCCATGCTAAACCTTGATGGTATAGAGTTACTTGATGTACGTCACAAAGGCAAAGCCATGTTAGGCGTTATCAACCAAGCCAATAAAACTGGTAGCCATGATTACCCCAAACCTATCACACGATTAGACGAATACCCTGGTTATAAACAAATTTTTAAAAAAGTAAAAACCTTTCTCGTTAACCTCAGTGAGAAATATGGCCTAACTATTGAAAATATGGCGTCGAAAAAACAAATAAACCAATTTTTAATGTGGCATTTTGACTTAAACAATGCCCGAAAAACTTCAATACCAATTGACTTATTATCAAGCTGGCGACAAGAACTGATTGGCAATGAATTACTTGCTTTTGTGAATAATGACTATCAATAAAACCCTTGTGTTAAGTTAATTTTTTATTTCTTTTATAATCTCAACAGCTTATTAGTTGATGTAAGTGGATTTTCTTATGTTATGTGCTATTTATAAGAGCCCTAAAAAAGCTCAAACTTATCTTTTTGTTCAAACTCGTGATGATTTTTCTGCAGTACCAGAGGCATTAATGAAGACCTTTGGTACACCAATACTGGTTACCTTGATTAATTTAGCTACCAAAGAAAAATTAGCGATGGCTGATTTGGATAAAGTAAAGGTTAATTTAAATGAGCAAGGGTTTTATCTGCAATTGCCACCCCCGCAAGAAGATATGCTAAAAGCGCACAAAGCAATGATGAAAGCTGAAAAAAACAAAGGTGATTTATGATCAGAGTTATTGTTAACTTTTTATTGATTGCAGTCTTATTGATTTGGACAAGTTTAAGTTGCCAAGCGTTTGCAAAAAAATTATTAACTGAAGCTGGTTTTAATGAATATGTGGTTACATTAAAACAGCAAGCATTGGTTGAAGGTTTCAGCCAAGATTTTATCGATGAAAGTTTTGCCAATGTTACATTTCATCAACGTGCGGTCGCTGCAGACAGAAGCCAGCCTGAAACCAAGGAAACCTTAGATACCTATCTACCAAAAAGAATACCTAAATGGAAAGTTGATAAAGCCAGAGTTCTCTATAAAAAACACCAAGATTTACTGAAAGAAATTGAACGTGACTACCAAGTGCAACCACGTTTTATTATTGCTTTATGGGGTTTAGAAACAAACTTTGGAAGCTATACAGGTAATTATAATGTTATTTCTGCCTTAGCCACATTAGCTTATGAAGGAAGGCGAGAGGTATTTTTTACAAAGCAGTTGATGGCCGCGTTGACTATTTTAAAAGAAGGTCATATTGATGTTAACGATATGAAAGGCTCTTGGGCAGGCGCAATGGGGCAAAATCAATTTATGCCCACCTCTTTTTTAGCCTATGCTGTTGATGGTAATGGTGATGGTAAGAAAGATATATGGCAAAGTGAGGCTGATATTTTTGCTTCAATGGCCAATTATCTGCAAAAAGAAGGGTGGGATCCAGAGTTAACCTGGGGAAGGCAAGTGAAATTACCTACAGGTTTTGATTATAATTTAGCTATTCCTAAAAATACTGGTGGTCGAAAAAATTGGTTAAAAGCTTGGCATGATAAGGAAAAAGATATGTCGCAATGGCAAGCGTTAGGCATAACACGTATGGATGGTTCAAGTTTACCAAATGTAGATATTAAAGCAGCGCTTATTATTCCTGATAATGAAAACGGGCGTGTATATTTAGCCTATAATAATTATAAGAGCTTAATGCATTGGAATTTGTCTTATTATTTCGTGAGTTCTGTAGGGCACTTATCTGACAATATTAAATTCCCTCCTATTCCATAAAGTAGTCCTTGATGCCCGATAATAACAGTAACGAGCCGCCTTTTTGGCAAACTAAAACCTTGGCTGAAATGACACGTTCAGAATGGGAGCTATTGTGTGATGGTTGTGCTAAATGTTGTTTGAATAAATTTATTGATGACGAGCATACCGATGAAACAACTGAAATGCTGCCTACTGACTATATTAAACCTGATGAAAAAATTTTTTACTCTAATATTGCCTGTCATTTATTGAATGAAAAATCCTGTCAATGTTCAAAGTATGAACAACGAACTACCCTGGTTCCAGATTGTGTGCGTTTAACCCAAGATAATATTGATGATTTGTTCTTGATGCCACCAAGTTGTACATATCGTCGGCTTCAAGAGGGCAGAGGTATGCCTTCCTGGCATCCATTAGTTAACAAAGGCAATAAATCTGCGATGCACAAAGCGGGTATGTCAGTGCGCGGTAAAATAGTGAAAGATAACGATGTAGATATTGAAAATTTTGAGGATTACATTGTCACTTGGCCATTAAATGATATCAATTAATGGCAGTTCAACAACCTGTGAACTTCGCGCTTGTTAGATAATACATAGATTCCAATATCATTATTAAAGGCTGAATGTAAATCACTTTTACCTAAAAAAATATTTACAGGGCTTTAAAGTATTCCGAAAAGAATAACTAGCTAAAAAGCCCTTTAGCTGCCTAAACACCATTTTAGTTCTTACTAATGCATCAACTATCGAGGTAAGTTTTATAATTTTTTAGCGAGTAATAAGCGATTAATGATAAC
This sequence comes from Colwellia sp., assembly GCA_042091395.1. Lineage (GTDB taxonomy): Bacteria > Pseudomonadota > Gammaproteobacteria > Enterobacterales > Alteromonadaceae > Colwellia. The sequence goes on along the minus strand of JBELHN010000028.1, from coordinate 35,966 downwards.
AACCATAAAAGTTGCGGTATATAAGCCAAAGATTGCAATCATCCATTGCGGCATACTAAAGCCGAGTAATTGCCAACTGATTTCACCACAATCGCCCGTTGCTTCGAATAATAGTGGGAACCATTGATGGAGAGGGGCCCAAGAAGGAAAATTTGGTATAAACTCACAACTGTAAAATAATGAGCCACTATTAGCTTGCATATCAACGTGTTCAACTGCAATTATTAGCCCCCAAATTGATGCTGTTGCCCATAAAGCAAAACTAATCAATCTGCCAACAATATATTTAGCTGAAATAGCCCCTAAAATCCCCGCAAAGGCCAGTCCTAGAATAGCTAAGCGCTGATAAACACACATAATGCATGGTGCTAGATCTAAAACATACTGAAAATATAAGGCTACTGCTTCTAGGCCAAAAGCTGTAAATGCTAAACATAACCATGCTTTAGGTGCAGTTGTTAACTTATTAAGATAATTCACAAAAATTCCTTTAAAAACGATAAAAAACACTCGATAAATAAGAGCTTGCAAATAATATCACGAACAATTGGCTATGGGTAATGCCAAAAACTAATGTGTTGACGAACACTGTAAACTCGACAGTTTACAAGCTACTTTGTCATGCTAATGTATGTTAATTTTTGTCTATACAAACAAAAGTTGCAGTAGTGCAGTTAGTTATGTATTTAACTAATGTGCTCTTATTGCGTTATCTATCCAAGGTAATACATGAGTGGCGCTTTAAGTGATTGGGCAATACGTTGCGGTTAAATTATGCTTGCCTAAGATAAAATTTAACCGCGCAATATAAATAGCTTCTAACCGTTTATCATTATATGAACAAAAATACTTGCCGCGTAACCAAGTGATATAACGGGTGTCCACTTAAGGTGAGTAAAGAACGTATAATAGCCCCGGGCTTGTCCCATTAATGCCACACCTGCTGCAGAACCAACAGACAATAAACTACCGCCAACACCTGCTGTTAAAGTAACTAATAACCATTGATTATGCGGCATCTCTGGATTCATTGTTAATACTGCGAACATAACAGGAATGTTATCAACAATAGCGGATAAAATTCCGACTAAAATGTTAGCATTTGTTGCCCCTAATTCACCGTACATGAATTCTGAAACCATGGCTAAATAACCTATAAACCCTAAGCCACCTACAGCTAAAATTACACCGTAGAAGAAAAATAAAGTATCCCACTCTGCCTTCGCAATTTTATCAAAGATATCAAAGTTTTCTGATCTCGTTCTTCCTGCTGGAACATCCGATGTTGTAAGCTTGCCTTGACCTGACTTCTTAATGTAATAACCAAAGAATTTTAGGTAAGCTAGACCCAACATCATGCCAAATACTGGTGGCAGATGTAAGAAGTTATGGAAAGAAACTGCAGTAATAATTGTTAGGATAAACAATCCAACAATGACTAAACCTCCAGTTTTAATTGGAGTTATTTTATTTGATGGCGAGCTCGGGTTACCTTTAGGTAAGAAAAATTGCATAATAAATGCAGGAATTATAAAGTTAACTACAGAAGGTAAAAATAACGCGAAGAATTCAGTAAACTCAACAATACCTTTTTGCCACACCATTAAGGTCGTAATATCACCGAACGGACTAAAAGCCCCTCCTGCATTAGCACTAACAACGATGTTTACACAGCTCATAGCAACAAACTTTGGTTCATCTTTACCCACGGTTAGGACAACAGCACACATAATTAAAGCTGTTGTAAGGTTATCGGCGATAGGTGAAATAAAGAAAGCTAATATACCGGTAATCCAAAACAAGGCTTTATAGCTATAACCTTTTTGAATTAAAACATCACGAAGCGCATCGAATACGTTTCGTTCCAACAGGGCGTTAATGTATGTCATTGCAACAAGTAGGAAGAAAAATAACTCAGCATATTCTAAAAAATTGTGGCGAATAGCAACTTCCGCAATATCAGGCATGCCATTTGAACTATAATAGGCGGCAATTAAAATCCATATTAATCCGGCTGCTAACAATACAGGTTTTGATTTTCTTAAGTGTAATTGCTCCTCAAAAATGACTAGTATGTAGGCAACTACAAAAATAGCGATTATCGTGTAACCAAGCCAATGATTGGTTAAATCAATGGTGTGATCAATTACTCCTGATGCAAACGCAATATTTGGGCAAAGCGTCGCTACCAGCATCAATAAAATGTATGCAAGTGGTTTCATGGTGGTCTCTAAAGTGGTTATAAATTAAGTGTTAAGGTAGTGGTTTTCAATTGCGCGTATACTAGCAAAATTGCAACTTAAAAACAGTTAGTTGTAATTTAATTACAAGGTTACATTCGTTAATTATACGATTGAAAAATTTATATTTATTCTGAGGCTATGATATGAAAAATATTTTTAGCAAGGCGATTGTTGTTGATTAACTGGCGAGTGATTGTTTTTTTACCGTCTTTAAAGTGAAATTTACAAAATTATATCAATGTGTTACGTGGGTTTTGTGCTCTTCGTTAAAAGTAATTTGTAATACCTCAACATACCTGTTTGTTGCTAATAGCGGCTAGTGCTTGTGGATAACTTAACTTCTGGTACAATCACTTGAATAATGCATTTTTAGACAAATTACTAGGTTGTTATTGCCAATGGTTATAAAAGCAAAGAGTCCTGCCGGCTTCGCCGAACAATATATTGTAGAATCTATTTGGAATGGCGGTTTTCCTCCAGGCTCGATACTACCAGCTGAAAGAGAACTTTCTGAACTTATCGGTGTTACGCGAACAACCTTGCGGGAAGTTTTACAGCGTTTAGCGCGTGATGGCTGGTTAACTATTCAACATGGTAAACCTACAAAAGTAAATAACTTTTGGGAAACATCAAGTTTAAATATTCTTGAAACATTGGTACAGTTGGACCAAGAAGGTATTCCTGACTTAGTTGATAACGTTTTATCTGCTCGAACCAATATTAGTGCTATATACATTCGTGGTGCTTTAAAAAACAACCCTGAAAAAGCGATTGAAAGCTTGCAGGCTTTTGTTGATGTTGAGGATTCAGGTGAGGCATTTGCTCAATTTGACTACCAGCTCAACAAGGATTTAGTTGTGGCCTCTGGTAACTCTATTTATTTATTGATCTTAAATGGCTTGAGTGGTCTCTATTCACGTATTGGTAGTTTGTATTTTGCTCATCCTAAAGGCCGTGAAATTACAAGGGCTTATTATCAAGCATTGATTGTTTTAGCCAAAGAAAACCGTTTTGATGATGCCATACTCGCTGTTAGGAAATATGGCGTTGAGTCAGGTTTGCTGTGGAACGAGCTCAAGGAAGATGTATTTAAAGAGTTATCAGAAAGCTAATGTTTTTGTTAAAAACAAAAGGTGAGTTAACTATCTTTTGTTTTTTGAGGGCATTGGGCAATAACACTGTCTTTACCTGAAACATCTTCTTGCACTATTTTTACATCAAACTGCCATAAATAATGAAGGTGTTTCAAGACTTCGTCTTTAGATTTACCCAATTCAACCCCATTATGCGGTGTATACCTTAATGTTAATGCTCTATCACCATCAATATTCGCATCAATTATTTGAATGTTAACTTCAAGGTTACTCAAATTATATTGATTCGCTAAGTTTTCTCTCACCTTTTTATACCCCTGTTCGTTATGAATAGCGCCTATTTCTAAATAATTGTTATCGCTATCGTCGTGAATATGAAATAACTTAAAGTCACGAATTAATTTTGGTGATAAGTATTGGCTAATAAAACTTTCATCTTTAAAATTTTCCATTGCAAAATGTAGGGTGTCTAACCAATTACTCCCAGCTATTTCAGGAAAATATGCTTTATCTTCTGCGGTAGGGTTTTCACATATTCGTCTTATATCGATAAACATATTAAAGCCCAGTGCATAGGGGTTAATTCCAGAATAATATTGACTGTTATATTCTGGCTGTGCGACAACATTGGTATGACTGTGCAGAAACTCTAACATAAACTTGTCAGTAACCAGCCCCTCGTCATATAGATGATTTAAAATAGTATAATGCCAAAAACAAGCCCAACCTTCATTCATTACCTGTGTTTGTTTTTGTGGGTAAAAATATTGTGATATTTTTCTGACTATACGAACTATTTCACGTTGCCAAGGTTGTAGTAATGGTGCATTTTTTTCAATAAAATATAAGATATTTTCTTGGGGATCTTTTGGAAATTTAAGGTTTATTTTATCAGGTTTTTGTTCCTGTTGAGGTACGGTGCGCCACAATTCATTTACCTGTGATTGAAGGTATTGTTCACGTTCAGCTTGTCTTTTGTGTTCTTCATCTAAAGATATTTTTTGTGGGCGTTTGTATCGGTCAACACCATGATTCATAAGCGCATGACATGCATCTAATGTAGATTCAACCTCACTAATCCCATACTTTTGCTCACATTGAGCAATATAATTTTTAGCAAACAACAAGTAATCAATTATTGAGCTAGCATCAGTCCATGATTTAAATAAGTAATTACCTTTAAAAAAAGAGTTATGGCCATAACATGCGTGAGCCATAACCAGTGCTTGCATCGTTAACGTATTTTCTTCCATTAGGTAGGAGATACAGGGACTGGAGTTGATAACAATTTCATAGGCCAAACCCATTTGACCACGTTTGTAATTCTGTTCAGTTTGAATAAACTTTTTACCAAATGTCCAGTGACTGTAACCAATAGGCATGCCAACACTGGCATAAGCATCCATCATTTGCTCTGCTTTTATTACCTCAATTTGATTAGTGTATGTATCAAGGCGATAAAAATCGGCAACTCGGGCTATTTCTTTTTGGTATTGTCCCAAAAGGTCAAATGTCCAATCAGGGGTATCATTTAATGGAGTTACTTTGGCTTTATTAACTACCTCATCATAATTTGTCATCAACTAACTCCTTTTTATTAAGCTACATTTTGTGTACTTTTCTTAAAAAGTTCTCTAAATACAGGATAGATGTCTTCAACTGATTTAATGTGTTGCATAGCGAAATTGGCGTGTTTCTCGGCCACTTGTTGGTAATGTTTCCATAAGGTTTGATGAGCTCTTTGAGTTATTTCGATGTAACTGAAGTAGCGACTCTTTGGCAGGATTGCTTGTTCCATTAAAACTTGACACCTAGGAGAGTCATCAGCCCAGTTATCACCATCGGAGGCTTGTGCTCCATATATGTTCCATTGGCTGTCGTTATAACGTGCTTTTATGATTTCATCCATGAGTTCAAGTGCGCTAGAGGCTATGGTCCCACCTGTTTCTTGAGAATAAAAAAACTCATGTTCATCAACTTCTTTCGCTTGGGTGTGGTGTCTAATGTAAACAACATCAATATTTTTATAGGTACGACTCAAAAATAAATAGAGCAAGATATAAAATCGCTTTGCCATTTCTTTTGTTGCTTGGTCCATTGAGCCAGAAACATCCATTAAACAAAACATGACTGCTTTTGACGTGGGCACTGCTTGTTTGGCATAGTTGCGAAAGCGCAAATCGAACGTGTCAATGAAGGGTACTTTCGCTATTTTCGATTTTAGTGTGTCAATATCAGTAATTAATTGGCGTTTTTTCTGAATATGATCGTGTTTGTCATTATTCAGTTCAAGTAATTCAGACTCTAGTAATTTCAGTTCCTTTCGTTTGCTAGCACTCATCGCTATTCGACGCGCTATTGAGCCTTGCAGTGATTTAACAATATCAATATTGGATGGAACACCTTCAGCGCAGAAGCCACTTCTGACTGTTTTGTACTCAATAAGCTTATCAAGTTGATTTTTTTCTAAATTTGGAAGCTCTAGATCTTCAAAAAGAAGATTAAGGTATTCTTCCTTTGAAATTGAAAAAGTAAAATCATCTTGCCCCTCTCCACTATCACTTGCTTCTCCTTCACCACCTCCTTGACCTTGTTGCGATGGAGGTCGAGGAATTTGGTCTCCTGTAGTGAACTGATCATTGCCAGGGTGAACTCTGTCTTTAATGCCACCATCACCTTGGTGAAAGGTCGGTTCAGATAAATCCCTTTTAGGGATAACAATGCTTTCACCGGAATCAATATCCGTAACTCCGCGTTGATTAATAGCATCGGAAACGGACTTTTTGATTTGGTTTTTATAACGACGCAAAAACCGCTGACGATTGACCGTGCTTTTATTTTTACTGTTCAGACGTCTATCAATAAAATTTGCCATCTGTGCTCCTTATCTCTTTAACGTCAATATCATTGAATACGCAAGAGATACAACCTAAGAAGATTTTCTCACTCGTAAATACCATTCAGATAACAGTCGGACTTGTTTTTGAGTATAGCCTTTGGTCATCATTCGTTTTACAAAGTCATCATGTTTTTGTTGATCGTCAGCAGATGTTTTAGCATTAAAAGAAATTACGGGTAATAAATCTTCAGTGTTGGAAAACATTTTTTTCTCTATGACAGTTCTCAACTTTTCATAACTTGTCCATACTGGGTTCTTGCCATTATTATTTGCTTTGGCACGTAGTACAAAATTTACTATTTCATTACGAAAGTCTTTGGGGTTTGAGATGCCCGCTGGTTTTTCTATTTTTTCTAACTCTTCGTTAAGTGATTGACGGTCAAATAATTGCCCTGTTTCTGCATCTCGATATTCTTGATCTTGAATCCAAAAATCAGCATAGGTTACGTAGCGGTCAAATATGTTTTGCCCGTACTCAGAATATGATTCCAGATAAGCTGTTTGAATTTCCTTACCAATAAACTCAATATACTCAGGGGTGAGGTAACCTTTAATAAATTCGAGGTATCGTTCGGTAACTTCTTTCGGTAGTTGCTCACGTTCAACTTGTTGTTCAAGTACGTAGAAGAGGTGAACAGGGTTTGCCGCTACTTCATTGCTATCAAAATTAAAAACTCGTGATAATATTTTAAAAGCAAAGCGTGTAGATAGGCCTGACATGCCTTCATCGATACCGGCATAATCTCGATACTCTTGATAAGACTTCGCTTTTGGATCGGTATCCTTTAACGTTTCACCATCATATACTCGCATTTTTGAATAGATACTTGAATTAACGGGATCTTTTAATCGTGACAAGACAGAAAACTGAGCTAGTATATCGAGTGTGTCAGGTGCGCATTGTGCAGTTTTCAGTTCACTGTTTTCTAATAGCTTTTTATAAATATTAATTTCTTCAGATACCCTCATACAATATGGAACCTTAACAATATAAACACGGTCTAAAAACGCTTCATTATTTTTATTGTTTCTGAATGTTTGCCACTCTGATTCATTGGAATGTGCCAGTAAAATACCGTTAAATGGTAGTGCAGATAAACCTTCCGTAGGGTTATAGTTACCTTCTTGTGTCGCGGTAAGAAGAGGGTGTAATACTTTAATAGGGGCTTTGAACATTTCAACAAATTCCATTAACCCTTGATTAGCTCTGCATAAAGCACCCGAGTAACTGTAAGCATCAGCATCATTTTGTGCAAAGTGTTCAAGTTGTCTTATATCAACCTTACCTACTAGAGCAGATATATCCTGATTGTTATCATCCCCGGGCTCTGTTTTGGCAATAGCTATTTGATCTAAAATAGACGGGTATACTTTGACTACTTTAAATTGAGCGATATCGCCCTTAAATTCATGGAGCCGCTTTGCTGCCCACGGTGATATAATATTATTTAAGTATCGTTCGGGGATGTTGTACTCCTCTTTGAGAATTTTGCCATCTGAATGCGCATCAAATAAACTAAAAGGATGGTCATTTACCGGGCTTCTTTCACCATTAGCACTAAGAACATAGATGGGCTGTTGTTGCATGAGCGACTTTAGTTTTTCAGCTAATGATGATTTACCACCACCTACAGGTCCTAATAAATAAAGTATTTGTTTATGCTCCTCCAGCCCTTGTGAGGCATGTTTTAAGTAAGAAACTATTTGCTCAATTGCTTCTTCCATTCCGTAGAAATCTTTAAAAGCAGGATAGCGCTTTATTACTCGGTTAGAAAATATTCTGCTAAGCCTTGGATCTGTTGCAGTATCGACCATTTCAGCATCACCAATCGCAGCAAGTAAACGTTCAGACGCACTAGCATAGGCAAGACTATCTTTTTTACATATAGTTAAAAACTCTTGTAAGCTAAATTCTTCTTCTTGTGCTTGCTCATAACGTGTTTGATAATGTTGAAAAATGCTCATAATAACTCCTAAAGAACAGAATGCTACCTAAAAAGAAAAGTGTTATTTTTCACCTAACAGCTTGTTAAGATAAAGTAAAAGGTACTTACTATACTTAAGGTTAGTTGTTTTAAGTGATTTTGCTAAGAAATCAATAGAATTAAATTTATATAATTAAGTGCAAATAGTACTGATAGATTATATGGGCTAATTTTATACTTTTGTATTTTGTTACAACTTGCCCTAACGACGTTAATTTATTCCCTGTACTGGACCAGTTATAGAAGCGGACTCGTCAATTATCATAGACAAATACTGAGTGTATAAAAAACTATACACGTGCTTGCTAGCCACAGTATAGGCTTGTCAGAAGCAAGCAATATTTTTGTTAAATAACTCGTACAATTTCTGTTACAACACCATTTGTTGGTAGATTCTCGAAAGACTTTCGTTAAGTAAATTTGCACTTGATAATAGATTCAGAACTGAATTTTATTATAAGAGAAATCATAATGACTGATAGTAACAACCCATTAAAACTGTGTGGCATTGAATTTACTGAATACGCAACACCAGATTCTGACTTTATGGAAAAAGCCTTCTTTGGTTTCGGTTTTTCCAAAACCAAAAAAATGAAAGGTCGTGATATTGAATACTTTAATCAAAATGATATCCACTTTTTATTAAATAAAGAGCAAGCAGGATTTTCCAAAGAATTTGCTAAAAGTCACGGACCTGCTATCTGCTCAATGGGGTGGCGTGTTGAAAATGCTGATTTTGCGTTCACAGAAGCATTAAAGCGTGGCGCTAAATCCGCTGAAAATGCAGCCAACAAATTGCCGTATCCAGCCATCTACGGCATTGGGGATAGTTTAATTTATTTTATTGAGACCTTTGCAGAAACAGGAACTAATAAAGGGTTAATTTACGATACTGACTTTGAACCGATTGCTGAACCAGTAGTGGTTGAAGACAAAGGCTTTTTAGCGGTTGATCACTTAACCAACAATGTGTACCAAGGCACTATGGAAAAGTGGGCTGATTTTTATAAAGAAGTTTTTGGTTTTACTGAGGTTAGGTATTTCGATATTAAAGGTGTAAAAACTGCTCTAGTTTCTTATGCGCTGCAGTCGCCATGCGGCAAATTTAGTATTCCTATCAATGAAGGGAAGGGTAATAAAGATAATCAAATTGATGAATACCTTGACGAGTATAACGGCCCTGGTGTTCAGCACTTAGCTTTTATAACCGATGATCTTGTTGGTTCTTTAGATAAGTTGGATAATTCTATTATCGATACTCTTAATATCGTTCCTGAGTATTATGATGAGATTTTTGATCGTATTCCTTGGGTTAAAGAAGACAAAGAACGTATTAAAGCGCATCAGATATTAGTTGATAGCCAAGCTGAAAATTCTTACTTATTGCAGATATTCACTAAGAATTTATTTGGTCCCATCTTTATTGAAATGATTCAGCGCGTTGATGATAAAGGTTTTGGTGAAGGTAATTTTTCAACTTTATTTAAATCAATCGAGCTTAATCAAATGGAACGTGGTGTTTTGTAACACCTTGTCCACATAGCCTGTTAAAAAGCCAGTAAATTTATCGAAGTTACTGGCTTGCTTATTCTTATAATGTCCATGGAATTCTTTCATTGTTGAGAGTACAAAATCTTGAAATTTAAAAATCCTTCGGGCAACTTGCGCAAAACTGCGTATAGTATTGCCTTAATTATACTTTAATACACTATTTACTATTATAGCTGTATGTAACCTGTTTAATCACACTTATCTCACTCAACAAATTTATTGGCTTTCTCATCGTTATAAATAGAGATATTTTCTTTATGTAAGTGATTAATCCTATCAATTTAGGCTATCACTTTTCCAAAACTCCATCACTGTTATTAGCGAATGCCAGTTCCTCAAAGCTGCAGTCAAAATTTTTGTAAATTATAATAGACTCCATTTCAAAATATTAACTGCTTATTAAATAATGGAAAAAACAATTAAGCGTATTATCAATAATTTAATAGCTGTTAATATAGCGTAAAAGTCATCAGATAGCTTACCGAAAAAATTACCGGCATGACCACGAGAACCTGTATTGACTAATCTTATCTACCGATTGTTTATGTTCGTCGCATAGTTGTTAAATGGCTGTCATAAATTAGATGTTTTACTACTGCGCCAAGATAATGACGTTTTATGTTATTGACAAAGGAAACGAAAATATTGATTTACATACTAGTTTAGGCCGTTTTTGAAAAAACTTTAAAGCTTACCGCTAAACCTACATAGGTAGTAAAATCATGTATATGAAAGAAGATAAGTTGTATTATTAAATATATAGATGCTATAAACTAAAATCACCGCATGAATTACCATGCGCAACAACAAATCATCGATAGAGCAAAATCGGCATATTCTAGAAAGTGGGTAAGAGAAGTATCATTTATGTTCGCAATAAAGAGAAGTAAACTTACCATCTTATTATTTCTAGGGCTTCTTATTTTAGCTATTGTTATATTTAAGCAAAATTCTACATCTAACTTTGGACATATCATTACTTTTCCAAAGGATGCGCTAGTCAGTTATTTTGATCAAGACACCGAGAGTAAACAAAAATATGCAAAAGTTAGCCATGATTACTATGTCACACAAGTTGTGGCTATTCAATCAGGTGAGACAGAGCAGTTTGTTTCGCTAAAGCCTCGTTTATTTATTGAACTCTCTGAGGATAAAACTTATAAAATTAATAATATTGAAGTGGTTTTTAAAGGTATTCCTTCGGGTGACTTCATCATGGGTAATGATGATTCTGAACGAGCGAAACCAGCACGTAAAGTATTAGTTAATGAATTTCGCATAATGGAACATGAAGTTACTTGGGAGCTCTATGAACTATGTGTGTTAGATGGGGTTTGTCCGGCCAAAGAACGAGATAAAGCAATTGAAAATTCGCATCCAGTAACGGGTGTAAATTGGCAAGAAATAACCGATATTTTTATTCCTTGGTTTAACTATAAAGCTAATAGTAGGTTTCGTCTTCCTTCCGAAGCAGAGTGGGAGTATGTCGCGCGTTCGGGTAAAACAACCGATTTTTATTGGGGGGATGATCTAATACTGGGTTTAGCCAACTGCTGGGGCTGCGGCAGCCAATGGGATAATATCTCTTCTGCACCAGTAATGTCGTTTCCTGCTAATAGTTTTGGTGTTTATGATATGCATGGAAATGTTTGGGAGTGGACCGCAGATTGTTTTGCTGATTATCGACTAACTAATAGAGATTCTCGAGCTAATGTTATGCATGGTTGTGATAGACGTGTGATCAGGGGCGGAGGCTTTCGTTTTAGACCCATGTTTAATATTTCTTCATTCAGAGGTCGTGATTTTCCCCATGTTATGTCAAATAGCGATGGTTTTAGATTAGCTCAAGGCAATATGCAAGAAGATGTAGGTTTATGAAAACAATAAATAAAAAAGTTTTTAAAGATAAAACAGCATTAATCGTCATGCCAGAGCCAATAATGTCTGACATTATTGCGTCTACTTTGCAATCTATCGGCATCTCTGATTTATACAAGGTATCAAATGGGGAAGATGCTTTGTCAAATATCGATAACTTTCATGTTGATATTATTATTAGCGATTATGAATTGCCCAATATATCAGGCACAGAATTACTTAAAAATGTTCGTACTAATCCATTAACGGCAACTATGCCATTTATTATCGTATCTGCGAATATTGATCATAAAGATGTTGCTTACGCTATATCTTTGGGGGTTTCAGATTACCTGGTTAAACCATTTACCGCAAAAATATTGGAAGAAAAATTATACTATGCCTTGAGTAAACCGGTAAAAAAAATGTCATCTGCGCAAACAAGAGGCAATATAGCTCGTGCCCAAGCGCAAAAAAAACAACCAACAATTTTGATAGTTGATGACATAGTAGATAACTTTAAAATAATTTCTAATATATTACGGGAAGACTACAAAATTAAAGCTGCCAATAACTCGATAAAAGCGCTTAAAATTTGTGAGTCTGATAGCCCGCCAGATCTTATTTTACTTGATATTATGATGCCAGGTATGGATGGGCTAGAGCTGTGTCGATTGATAAAAAACAACCCATTTTTATCACATATCAGTATTATATTTACGACAGCATTAGATCAAACCTCTCATATTGTTAAAGGGCTTGAGGCCGGTGCTGTTGATTATATTACCAAGCCAATAAATGCAGCAATATTGAAAGCACGTGTTAAAACTCACTGTAAACTTATTTATCAACAAATCCAGTTGCGTAGTCAAGTCGATATTATGCTAAGTAATGCCCAATTGCGTGAAGACTTTGAATCTCTGGTTCAGCATGATTTAAAGCGGCCTTTCAGTGAAATGATGAAATCTATTGCAATTATTAATGAGAAACCAGGCCAAGATAAGCGTGCTAATTTTGCTAAAGCTACGCTCAATCATAGTGCTAAACTGTTAAGCCAATCCATTGATAACATGTTAGCCCTTTATCAAATTGAAGATGAGTCTTATGAAATATCCCGAAGTGAATTAAATTTGGGGGGGGTAGCAAAGGAAGTTTTATTGGCCTTTGGTATGACAATAAAAGAAAAAAACTTGGATACTTCTTTTGTACTGCAAGATTACAACGTGAGCGGTGAACCTGTTTTATTGCGCTCAGTTACCGCTAAGGTATTAGAGTTTTGTATTAATATTGCAGAGCTTAATTCTCATATTATCATTAAGTTAGAAAAAAACAGGGAAAAATGCCAATTAATCATTGAACTAGATTCAATCGTTTCTTCGGTCGAAAAAGACAAATTACTCGATTCTTATCAACCGGGGCATGATACTAATTTCGATGCGTTATTACTTTATAGTGCAAGGCGAATGGCAGAAGTTCAGCAAGGTAGTTTAACCTGTTCATGGCAATCAGTGCAGGATATTGCTTTTACACTCACCTTTGATTTAAACCAATCAATTGTTTAATTTATTAACCTACATATGGGGTAAATAAAAATGAGAAAATACCATGATGGTCATCTTATTTTTATGAGCTTTATTGCCGTTATAGTTATATTAATCGGCTCGGCACTTGTTGGCTGGGGAAGTTTAAAGAATTATAACGATACTGTTGAGCATTATATGGAGCTTGATGAGGTGTTAGATACCTTAGTCCAGGCTCAATTTAAGGTCATGGTCTATCGTACTAATTCAACGGCTGATAATAGCTTTATGGCTTCTGAAGATATAAGCCAGAGTCTCTCTTTACTGCATAGTTTATTGTATAAAGATTTTGATGTGGAAACTAAACGTAAGTTTTCTACATTAATTGGGCTGTTAAAAGATTATCAATCAAATTTTAAAGTATTAATTCGAGCTCAGGAGCAAAAGCAGTCAGTTGAACAGACATTTATGTCGATGAAAGTGCGTTTTCACAATCAGTTAAATTCATTTTATTACCACAATCAGGGAGAGGAAGCTAACAAAAGCCTCATTAATACCAATGAGGGTATTAAACAGGATGTCATTAGGTTAGGTGAGTTGTGTGAGCGCTTTATTCACTTTAAAGGTCTCGTCGGTAAAAATAATTTAGCTCAGAGCATTAAACAATTATTAAGCTATATTTTACAGCAGTTAACTCATCATTCATTAACTGGCAGTGCCGAATTTAAAAATACTATTGAGATTTTTCAACTTAAATTTGAAGAACTTGAAAAAACGGTAATTAGTGAAGCGAAAATTAACGAAACACTCAACTCGCTCACAAGCAAAGCAAATGCTGAACTTTATCGTTTACGAAATACTCAGCTGTTATCATCATATAAAGCAAGAAAGTTCAATTCAAACCTAATTTACCTAGCACTGGTATTTATTATTGTTATCTTATTACTAGCGGTAATTGTTAAAAAAAGCACTATGGGTATTGTTAAAATGGCCCGTAGAATGAAAAAGGCAAAAATACAAGCAGAGCAGGCAAACGACTCCAAATCCAGTTTCCTTGCTAATGTTTCTCATGAAATTCGAACACCGATGAATGCCATTATAGGTTTATCTTATTTAACTCTACAAACTGACCTCGATAATAAGCAAAGAAACTATATTGAAAAAGTGCATAAGTCAGGTGAATCGCTCTTGGGGCTATTAAATAATATTTTAGATTTTTCAAAAATTGAAACTGGAAAACTTGGCCTGAGCTTTTCTGAGTTTAAATTACATGATTTATTTGATAATTTGTCGAGTTATTTATCTTTATTGATAAAAGATAAGCGTATTGAATTAGTCTTCGATATCCCCTTAGCATTAAATAAATCTTTCCTTGGTGATTCTCAACGTTTAGGGCAAATTTTAATCAATATAGGAAGTAATGCTATTAAGTTTACAGAGCAAGGAGAAGTTCTAGTAGCTGTATCTGTGTTTGAAGAAATTGGTGATGACATCACATTAAAATTTGTGATTAAAGATAATGGCGTCGGTATAAAGGAACAAGATGTTGATAAACTATTTTCCTCTTTTTCACAAGCTGATAACTCTTCGACAAGAAAATATGGCGGCAGCGGGTTAGGCTTAGTGATTAGTAAACAACTGATAGAATTAATGGGCGGTAATATTTCGGTTAATAGTAAGTATGGGCAAGGGAGTGAGTTTATTTTTACCGTCAAATTAAAATCTACTGAAACTCAATTAATGCCTGTTAACTTTCTAGAAATATCGAAAGAAGTACATGCCTTAGTTGTTGATGATAATGGTTTAGCTAGATCCGTTTTAACGTCTATTTTATCTGAATTAGGGGTAAAGGTTACCAGCGTTATAGATGGAGTTGAGGCGGTAAGTAAATTTAACTCTCAATCAACCAGCTCACCGATTAATTTAGTCATCATGGATTGGGCTATGCCGAATATGGATGGATTAACAGCACTTGATGAGATAAACAAGCTTGTTAATCAATATCACTATGAAAAGCCCAAAGTAATAATGACAACAGTATACGATAGAGAAGAGGTATATCAACATGCTAATAGCCAGTATATTGATATATTTTTAGATAAACCTCTGACATCTAAAATAGTTAGTCATGCTATTTCTATGGTCTTTGATGAGCAAAAAAAACTACCTGTAGAAGAGCAGGAGCTACCTGAACAAGTAATCGCATCAGCAAGGTGCTTATCCGGAGCCCATATACTATTAGTCGAAGACAATGATATCAATAGTGAATTAGCGGTCAATATTTTATCCTCTTATAATATTCGTGTTACTGTTGCTCGCCATGGTAAAGAAGCATTATTTATCTTAGATAGAGAAAGCTTTGATGGTATTTTAATGGATTGTCATATGCCGGTAATGGATGGCTATCAGGCAACCCGCAAAATTCGTGCTCAAACACAACATCTTGACTTACCTATTATTGCCATTACTGCTAGTGCTATGGCAGGGGATAAGGCAAAAGTACTGGAAGTGGGTATGAATGATCATATTGCCAAGCCAATTAACGTCACACAGCTTTTATCTACCATGGCAAAATGGATAACACCATCAAGCCCGGTTGCTTTGATAGATATACCAAAACAAAAAGATAGCTCTTTTAAGGAAGCTAATGCTTCTTATGATGTAATAAATACCAATAAAGGCTTAGAGATATCTTTAGGCTCTAAGGAGCTATATTATGATTTGCTTAGCCGGTTTGCTAACAATGAAAAAGATTTTGCTCAGCGCATTAGTCTCTTTATGGCTAAATCAGATTTTGACGCTGCAACACTTACCGTTCATTCATTAAGGGGCAGTGCCGCTAACATTGGCGCATTAACATTAGCTCAGCGGGCAAAAAAATTAGAAGCGGCATACGCTAGCGCAGAAAGTAATAATGAGCATCTATTGAGTTTAATAAAAGATGTAGAAGATGAGTTGCTATCGGTCATTGCTCATATAAATACCATGGCAATTGAAAAGCAAAATGTTAAAGTGAATAACGAAGTTGTCGATTTATCTTCGGAAATTGATAAATTATGTGCATTACTATCCGCATCAGACACTGATGCTATCGATATATTCCATAAAATTCACATCGCATTGGCTGAACACTTTGACACTAATTCAATCGAGCAACTCGTTGGCTATATAGATGAGTATGAATTTGATGATGCACTGGCATTATTAAAAACATTGGCTGGTAAACATATAACAGGACCAATAAAGGGTGATCACAAATGAGTAATAAGTCAGTCAAAATTTTAATTGTTGATGATAAGCCAGATAATATTGCAATTTTAAGTAAAATTTTAAAACCTTTTTATCAAGTTGTAGCAGCATTAAATGGTAAAAAAGCACTTGAAATAGCCAACTCAGATAATAAACCTGACCTTATTTTGCTAGATATAATGTTGCCAGATCTTGATGGTTATCAGGTTTGTCAGCGTTTAAAGGAACAGTCAAGTACGCGAAAAATTCCTGTGATTTTTATCACCTCAAAAGATCAATCTGAAGATGAAGAGTATGGTTTACAATTAGGAGCTGTTGATTTTTTAACTAAGCCGATTAATCAAGCTATTGTTAAAGCAAGGATTAAAACGCACCTTGCTTTGAATAATCAAACAAAGGAATTAGAACACTTGGTGTCAATTCGAACCAATCAATTAAAAGAAACACAACATAAGATCATTCACATACTAGGCCGCGCTGCAGAATATAAAGATAATGAGACAAGTTTACATGTCATTAGAATGAGTCGTTATACTATGATATTAGCCGAAGCGGTTGGACTTGATGAAGAGCATGTTGAGTTGTTAACAAATGCTGCTCCCATGCATGATATTGGTAAAATAGGTATTCCGGATAATATTCTTAAAAAACCAGGTCGATTATCAGAACAAGAATATAAACACATGCAAAATCATAGTGAAATTGGCGCGAAGATCATCGGTGATGATAGCAGTGAACTATTAAAATTAGCGCGAATTGTTGCGATTAGTCATCATGAAAAATGGGATGGCTCTGGCTACCCTCATGGTTTAAGTGGTGAAAATATTCCCTTGGAAGGACGAATTGTAGCTATCGCTGATGTTTTTGATGCATTAACCTCTGAGAGGCCTTATAAGAAAGCATGGCCGGTAAATGAAGCAATTTCTTTTTTACAAGAAGGGGCAGGTAAGCATTTTGACCCGTCACTGGTACCTATGTTTATCAATAATCTAGATAAAATATTAATGATAAAAGAAAAATATGCGGAGTAATTACCGCTATTGTTGATGTTTAGAAATAGTTCAAAACTCGATATATATCGTCGCTTAATCAATGTTTTCCAACTATCAAAAACGGCGGGAAATAATAAAAATCATTGCATGGGAAAAGAATGTTCAAAGGAAAGTTAGACAGAGAATTTAATAAACTTGCCATAGCAAGTTCGGTAACTATCATCCTATTTACCGTGATGGTCAGTTGGATTATTTTCACTGAAGCGGCAAAAAATCAACAAGATCACTTTTTCAACGTGTCGCAATTAAATATTCTTGAGAAGAAAAAGCAATTACTTCATCATGAAGCAAACATAAATGCGATTAAAGCTTTTTTTGATGCATCTAATTTGGTTACTAAAGACGAATTTAGATTATTTATCAGTAAGTTGATTAAGCAAAATAATATATTTATTTCGACATTAAATCAAAACAGCGATTGGGATTTTGCTTCATCAGATAACTTTTCTTCCATAAAAGAAAAAGCCATTATTGTCTCTACGCCTGCTAGCCCACCTGTAATTGTTATAGCTGGTCACACCATTTTTATGACAAAATTATCACAAGATACAAACCCTTACTTAGTTTATATTATTGCCGATTCATTTTTTCATTCCATGCTTGATGCGTCTGGCACATTATGTATTCAATTAATTGATAAAGATAAAATTATTGAAAACTCTCATTGTACTCAAAGCGATTCAGTATGGTTTAATCACATTAAAACCTATAAGAATAGTGTGTTTGTTACTATTAACTCATTAGGTAAATATTACACTATTGCTGCTCGTCTTGATGTGTCTTGGGAAGACCATTTAGATTTACTGGGCATATTATGTGTTATTAGTTTAATGGGACTATTTGCCGCTTACATGGTGTTTTTTAGAATAATTAGTAACCAAGAAAGTGCTCGAAAAAATATCGAAAATACTTCTAAACTTGCATTGCTCTCCTCTATAAATCATGAAATAAGAACCCCAATCAATGCCGTGTTAGGTTATAGTGCAATGCTTAAAGAAACAGACTCTATTAATCCAGAACAAATGAAACTGATAGAGAGTGTTATATGGTCGGCGAATATGCTTAACAGTGTCGCCGAAAACACGCTTAGTTATAGCCGTGCAGAGGCCGGTCTATTAAAACTTTATAACGTTCCGGTTAATCTAGATGAACTGTTGCAGCGTATCAGGGACAATTATCACTCTTATACGGCTAAATCAAACAAACGTTTAGAAATCCAGTCGTTAGGAATTATTAGCCCACTCATGAAATTTGACGTGTCTATTTTTTTCCAATTAACTACCAACATTATTAACAATTCATTTAAATACAGCTCAGGTGCTCTCGTTGATTGTTTTATCTCAACGGTTAGTAATAACAAAGATCGATTTCTGCGCGTGGTGGTTAGAGATTACGGTCGCGGTATGACAATTAAAGCGCGCAGTGTTTTTAATAATCCTTTTACCACAGGAGAGTCGGTAAACCAAATGGGAGGTCAATCCGGCATAGGTGTTGGCTTATACACTTGTAAAAAAATAATTGATTGTGCTGGTGGGCAAATATTCATTCGAAGTACGCTTAATAAAGGCACCTTAGTTATTTTTAGATTTCCTTATGAGCAAAATGAGCGTAGTAGCCGTATCGATGTCAATAAACTGAAAGGTAAATCTGTTTTACTGGTTGATGATAATGAGATGAACTTAGATTTATGCTCACGATCCCTTGCCGAATTAGGAATGAAAGTGGCAACATCCAGTTCAGGCAATATGGCACTTTCGACTATAAAGGAGGTAAAGCCGGAAATCATAATCTCTGACTATAAACTTGATGACACTGACGGAATTAGTTTAATTAAACAACTAAAGATATTACATAATTCAGCACAATATTTTATTCTTTCGGCTAATGAGCGTAGTGAAATTTTGTCTGATGATGCCGATACAGATATAGATTTTTTACAAAAACCCTTTAATCAATCTGACTTTATAGCTAGGATAAATTATTAGGGAGTAATATCACTGATGTGATAGTTATGATAGGCGAAGTTTTTATACTATTGAATACGCAATATTTTAGTTACGTTATTGTTAACTTTTTCTAGTTACTTATCTTCATTGTCTAATTCTTTATTGCGTTCTTTAATTTTGTTTAGCTGTTGTTCTGTTAAATTGAACTTTTTAGCTGTTTTTTTTAATAGCAAGACCCCACCGACAATAACACCGAATATAAATATAAAAATAATAATGGTTGTAATAGACATGGTGTCAGCTCTTATCAATAAGTTTGATGAAAATACTAGCAAATTTTTCGTAACACAGGTAATTTATTGTATTAAAGATTCATCTGCTCAATGTTTAAATAAAAGAGAAGATATAATGCCTACTAACTTGTCAATAAAACTACTTTTACCTAATTTAATAATTGGGGTAATTTTCATATTTTGTACATTTTTTGTAAGCGAAATAAGTCAGTGGTCTCTAACGCTGTTTGTGTTGTTTGGGGTGGTTCTTCAATGTGTTGCCAGTTATATGTTTTTCAACCAGGCATTAACTACTCGTTTATCGGCTTTGAAAGTATATTTAGATAAGGTGGTAAGTCCATCTCAAGCACCCTCTGAACCTATAAAAGATAATGAAAGTGATGAGCTTGCAATAGTTACTAACCAGCTCAGCGAATTTATTGTGAGTTTGGCTGATGTCGTTAGCGTAATCCGAGATGAAGCAAATATACTTCTTCAAGGTTCAACCTCTTTATCAGCTCAGATGTCAGATTCCGTTAAACTCGTTGAGAACTCTGCTCAGCAGATTAGTGAAATGTCTACCTCCATCGAAGAAGTCGCTAATACCTCTTCAGGTTTATCACAAAGTGCAGAGCAAGTCAGTGAAACTACAAGTTCAGTGATGGAAACATTAGCAGAAGGAGTTAATTCCTCTCATACTAGTCAAGAAACGATTGAGTCAGTTGCCAGTGAAGTAGAAGAAATGGCAAAAGAATTAGCACTTTTGCAGGACGAGAGTGCTCGTATTGGCTCGGTGTTAGACGTGATTCGTGGTATTGCCGATCAAACTAATTTACTCGCTTTAAATGCTGCCATCGAAGCTGCCCGTGCTGGCGAAGAAGGTAGAGGTTTTGCGGTGGTTGCTGACGAGGTTCGTGCGCTTGCGCATCGTACTCAAGAATCTACGGTTGAAATACAATCCATGGTTGAAAGGTTACAAGAAAAGTCGACTAACGCTGTTAACAGTATAGGTAGGGGGCATAAATTAACACAGGAGTCACTGAGCTACTCAGCTAAAGTTGTTGATGCGCTTGATACCATTGGCCGTTCATTTCAAGAAGTAGATAATTTAACCTCACAGATTGCTAGCACTACATTAGCACAGCAAAGTGCTACATCATCCATTAATGATAATATGTTGGCTGTTGTGTCACTAAGTCATAACATTAATGATGGTTTAACCTCTGTTGCTGAGCATGCAGAACAGCAACAAGAAACGTCTAAGGATGTTGAGCAAACAATCAACCGAGTTTGTGTATAGGCATTCTGGAAAGGTTAAGAACATAACGTTTACTCTCATTAATTCTTGCTTTTGTTTCGTAATTTTGCGAGCTTTTGTAATTGTTTGGCTTGCTCTTGCAAACTATTACGAACCAACAACTCGCGATCTTCTTCTCTGATAAAGTGAAATATTACTTTGTGAGTGAATTGATGATTATGCTCGGTAACCTCGATAACTTCCCCATAACTGTATATTGCACAATGACTATCGGGTAAAAAAACTTTTAATTCAACTAATTGACCAACGTTAAAAGCATTTTTAGCGATAAAATTGATGCCGCCACCACCAAACTGTCTGCCTTTGTATCTAAATTCTTCAGCGTCTTGTTGACTTAGAATGTAACCAATTAGTAAGTCAATTTTTTGTGATTGTTGGTTGAGAAAACTCACCAGTTGAGCTGCATTTGCTCCTAGGTTTTGAATAGAACGTAAAGCTGTTTGATCTATATCACCCATATCAGTAGCTAATTTAAAAGGTGCGGGCATATCTTGTAAGAAGAGATCAAATTCTTCCCCTTTATCACTGTCAATTGTCTTAATGTTCACTGAAAATTCATATTCAATAGCAAAAAATTCATGATATTGTGCAATTTTTTCTTCGAGTGATAGTGATGACATGGCTTGTTCCCTGAATAACTGTTTGGGTAATTGATTACGTAGATAAAGACGAGAAAAAATTTTGATTAAATAGTCGCGTTATCAATAGTGTTAAGTCTATTTAACTCAGATAATTTTAATGTCTGTGTTATGCTTACTGACATTCTAAAACAGTACTCGATAAAATAATATACCTTAATGTTTCAACCTATTAGTGTCTTCATCGGGCTTCGCTACAGCCGAAGTAAAAATAATACTGGTTTTGTTTCCTTTATCACTTTTTTTTCTACCGTAGGTATTTTACTGGGTGTCGCTTCGTTAATCACTGTAGTGTCAGTGATGAATGGCTTTGAAAGTGAATTGAAAAAGCGCATTCTAGGTATCATCCCTCACATTATTGTTAGTGATTTCAATGCTAACAAGCAAGATAGTAATACGGTTCAGTTGAGCGAGTGGCAAATGTTGCGCACTAAATTGTTAGCACAACAACATGTGTTAAAAGTCACACCATTTCTTGAAAGTGAAGCACTTATTCAATCAGCACAAGGCTTAAAAGGGGTGCTAATACAAGGTATTTACCCCTCTTTGGAAAAAGATAACATCATTAATCAAAAAATGGTTGTTGGTAGTTTAGAAGGTTTATCAAGTCAGCCATACTCAGTTGTGATAGGTCAATCTTTAGCTAATCAATTACGTGTTGGCCTGGGTGATGAGGTGCGCTTAGTTCTCCCCAATAAAAGTGTTTTTACGCCAATGGGGCGCATCCCCGTGCAACGTGTTTTTACTTTGGTAGGTATATTTAATATTGGTTCACAAGTTGACGACGCTATAGTGTATGTTAATGCCCGTTATGGTGCGAAATTACTGAGAAGACAAGGTGACGGTATTGACAAGTTAAGGTTGTATTTAGACGATGCTTTTAATGCAACTGAGGTCGAGAATCGCCTTAACTTAGATTTTAATAGCAGCACATTGCCAGCAACACCTACAGAATTACAATTTAACATGACGACTTGGACAGAAAGCCAAGGAGCACTATTTTCAGCTGTAAAAATGGAAAAGAATATGATGTGGCTAATGCTGAGCTTAATTATAGCGGTCGCTGCTTTTAATATAGTTTCTGCTCTGGTTATGGTCGTGGTAGAAAAACAAGCCGAAATTGGAATCCTACAAACTCTGGGGCTGGCGAGATCTGAGGTGATTAAGATCTTTATCACTCAAGGTATGATTAATGGCCTTTGGGGAGTTACCCTTGGCGCTCTATTAGGCATTATGTTAGCGACCAACTTAAATAGTATTATGTTGTTGGTTGGTTTAAATCTATTTGGTTTTGGTGTGCAAGAACTGCCCATTAAACTTGAATGGCTTGATGTGGTTATCATTGTCTTTTCAGCACTCGCGATGAGCTTCTTAGCAACACTTTACCCAGCTTATAAAGCATCAACGACCCAACCTGCACAAGTATTACGAAATGAATAAGGCGATAGTGAATGAGTAAAGTATTGCAATGTTGTCAATTGTCTAAGTCATACCAACAAGGTGAGATTACCACCCAGGTATTAAATAGCTTAACACTGGACGTTGAAAGAAGTGAACTGCTTGCTGTTGTGGGGAGTTCTGGTTGCGGAAAAAGTACCTTTTTGCACCTTGCTGGCGCATTGGATACTCCTAGTAGTGGCTATGTGTTGATAAATGGTATCAATATTCATCAGCTTTCTGATAAAGAGCGAGCTCAATTTAGAAACCAACACATTGGTTTTATTTACCAATTCCACCATTTAATGATGGAGTTTACGGCACAAGAAAATGTTGCTATGCCATTGATGATTAGAGGTGATAAGCCAAGTGAGGCAATGCTAGCGGCAAAAAATATGTTAATTGAAGTCGGTTTGTCACACCGAGTGGCACATCGGCCATCACAATTATCAGGCGGTGAACGCCAACGCGTAGCTATTGCCAGAGCCTTAGTCACCAAGCCTTCATTGGTTCTCGCTGACGAGCCAACAGGTAATTTAGATAGCGACACAGCAGAACAAATTTATCAATTAATACGCCGTTTAAATGAGACGGTTAAAACAAGCTTTATTATTGTGACTCATGACTTGCAACTCGCTAAACGAATGGATAGGCAAGTCAAGTTAGTTAAAGGGCAACTGCAGCCGTTATCAATGTTAGAATCTAACAATGAATCGTTAGCTGAGAGTGCTCAAGAAACCAGTTTTCATAATATTACTGAGCCTGTTACTAATAACAGTCAGTGTGAAACTAATGATTAAACCAATCAGTTTCTTTTTAGGCTGGCGCTATGTGCGAAGTCGACATGGCAATGGTTTCTCTGCATTTATATCGGCATCATCAACAATTGGTATTGCCTTGGGAGTTACGGTCTTACTTGTCGTGTTAAGTGCAATGAACGGCTTTGAACGAGAGTTGTCTCAAAAACTTCTGTCAATTGTGCCGCATGTTGAACTTGTCAGTGTTAATGAGCCAATAAAAAACTGGCCAGATAGTATTAAACAAATTGAACAAGAGCCTGACGTTATTGCTGCTGCTCCGTTAATAAAAATGACCGGAATGTTACAACATGGCTTAGCATTGAAGGCTGTTGAAATTAGTGCTGTAGACGTTGGCCTTGAACAACATGTTTCAAATATTACTGATTATATTACTCACGGCAATTGGAATAATTTAGCGCTCAGTACTGAGGCAGATAGTGGCATTATTTTGGGCAGTGGTGTTGCCAAAAAACTCTCTGTGCAGCTAGGTGATAAGGTGCAAATGCTGTTACCACCTGCTAAACAAACAGGTAATGTGAAGCAAGTGTTCTCTTCACCTATTTTAAAGCATGTTGAGGTGGTAGGCATTTTTAATTTTGGTGGTACTATCGACGAAACGTTAGCCTACATTCCCCTTTCTTTAGCAAATATGATACTTGGTTATAGTGTTAACGAAACTCAGAGTATTCGCCTTAAAGTGAAAGATGTTTTCAATGCGCCTCAAGTTGCGAGGCAGATCGCTTATAATTTTAACCATTATGTTTACCTTAATAACTGGACTCGCTCACAAGGGCATTTGTTTAATGATATTCAGCTTGTGCGCTTGGTCATGTTTATTGTATTGGTATTGGTTATAGGAGTGGCTAGTTTTAATATAGTGTCAACGTTAATTATGGCCGTAAATGAGAAAAAAGGTGATATTGCTATTTTAAAAACAATGGGCGCAAGTGGTAAAACTATTATGCTTGCTTTTATTGTTCAGGGTTTAGCTAATGGAGTGTTAGGGTGCGTTATTGGTGGGTTGTTAGGTGTTTATTTATCGCTCAATCTTACTTTTATTGTGAGCACTATAGAAACCTGGCTAGACAAAACTTTTATGTCAGGTGATATTTACTTTATTAATTATTTACCCAGTGAACTAAATCAACATGATGTTTATGTCACTATTTCAACAGCTCTTTTGATGAGTTTTTTTGCAACCTTATACCCTGCTTGGCGAGCAACAAAAATAGAGCCCGCAGAAGTCCTCGGTCAACAATAAACTTATCTGCAAGCATTAATTTTTTCTGCTGTATTGCTAAAACAGTATTGCCAAAAAATTGATGCAGAAATTCCCCAAAAAAAAAGCCCACATAAAATGTGGGCCAACTCTAGTATCAAGTTGATATAAGGAAGAAAATTACAATAAACATGTTTCAAAAAGTGCCAGTAGTTGGTGCTTCTAGAAATTAAATCAATGATAGGTCTTTCACAAAAAATGTCAGTGCGCTAAACAAGAATTCATGAATATTATATCCTCCTGTGTAGAGTTCAACAAATAAAAAAAAACGCAACTTTCGCATTAGAAAAACTAATGGTTATGTTTTTTGTTTTTTATCTGTATTTAATTAATGTTTTATATATTCACTAAATTTGGTTTTTTATGCGGTTTTTTTAACAATTAACAAACATAGTTCTTTTTGTTTTGGTTTTGATTTTTTGTTAAGTTTGTTTTTTTGTGTTTTTTTTATTGTTTGTTTTCTTTGAGTCTAGCTTGAGGAATCAACATGATGACAAGAAAAATTGTAAATTATTAAGCTCAAAACAGTGGGTTATAGGGATATTAAATAAGTATTATTATTTGATAATAAATAGAGTAGAGATAGTGTGAAATTAATGTATTTTGCCACTATGGTTTTTACTTAGCAATAAGTCTAATTTACGGATAAAAAAACCTGACTTAATTGTTGCTATTAGTCAGGTCATTTTAAAATGATTTTACTGTCGTTTATTCGCTAAAGTTAGATTGTGCAAAATCCCAATTAGCTATAGACCAAAAACCGTTTAAGTAATCAGGTCTTACGTTACGATAATCGATATAGTAAGCGTGTTCCCACAAATCTACTGTAATGAGCGGGGTAACACCTTCGTGCGTAAGTGGTGTTTCTGCATTTGATGTATTAACAATAGCTAAGCTACCATCTGCATTTTTAACTAACCAGGTCCAGCTAGAGCCAAAATTGTTAATGGCACTGTCAGTAAATTTAGATTTGAACTCAGCAAAAGAACCAAAACTTTCATTAATTGCCGCTAACAGTGAGCCTGATGGCTCTCCGCCGCCGTTAGGGCTAAGGCTATGCCAGTAGAACGTGTGGTTCCAAATTTGAGCTGCATTGTTAAAAATACCGGCAGAAGAAGTTTTAACAATATCCTCTAATTCTTTATTTTCAAATTCTGTACCGCCAATTAAGCCATTCAACTTAACGACGTAAGTGTTGTGATGCTTTTCGTAATGAAATGATAGTGTTTCGGCAGAAATATGTGGCTCTAATGCATTTTTTTCATAAGGTAATGCGGGTAATTCGATGGACATTATACTCTCCTAATTGTAATTCTAATTTTTCACCAAAAGTAGGTGTGTTTTCATATCAACTTAAGTAAAATACTTAGGTAATTTTCTTTCAGGTCGTTCATTTATATTGGTATTGTTAAGTTAATTTTCAAGGCTCTATTTATTTAATTCGCCGTGAAACTTAAAAAATAATACTGATTATTTTAATAGCATGGCTCGAAAAGCATTGAAAGGTGTTGATAAATTCTTTTTTATCTCCATATAAGTTTTATCTTGGATAAGCACAACCGAATACGTATTAATTAATAGAGGGTACTATGGACACAATCGAGCGCATTAAACAACAAATTAGCGAAAATACTATTTTGCTTTACATGAAAGGGTCTCCTAAATTACCTAGTTGTGGCTTTTCTTCTCAAGCTTCGCAGGCGTTAATTTCATGTGAAGAAAAATTTGCTTATGTTGATATTCTGCAAAATCCCGATATCAGAGCTGAATTACCTAAATATGCCGATTGGCCTACATTTCCTCAACTTTGGGTTGAAGGTGAGCTTGTTGGTGGTTGTGACATTATTATGGAGATGTATCAACAAGGTGAATTGCAAAGCTTAGTAAAAGCAGCAGCGAAAAATGCAACACCAGAGTCAGAGTAAATCCGAATCATCATTATTTTAACGGCTGCTTTTTTTTGAGCAGTTTTACTTTTATTTAAATTTATAACACAAATAGAAATGGAGCATAAAATGAGCGTATTAGTTGGTCGTCAAGCACCAGATTTCACTGCTGCAGCAGTATTAGGTAACGGCGAAATTGTAGATAGCTTTACATTAAGTGAAGCAATTAAAGGTAAAAAAGCGGTAGTGTTCTTTTACCCGCTAGACTTTACTTTTGTTTGTCCATCAGAGCTACTGGCTTTTGATCACCGCATGGAAGAGTTTAAGAGCCGTGGTGTTGAGGTTATTGGTGTATCAATTGACTCTCAATTCTCACACAACGCATGGCGTAATACCCCTGTAAATGAAGGTGGTATTGGTCCAGTCAAATACACTTTAGTTGCTGATACCAAACATGAAATCTGTAAGGCTTACGATGTTGAACATCCTGAAGCTGGTGTCGCATTCCGCGGTTCATTCTTAATTGATGAAGAAGGTGATGTTCGTCACCAAGTGATTAATGATTTACCATTAGGTCGTGATGTAGACGAAATGTTACGTATGGTTGATGCACTTCAATTCCATCAAGAACATGGCGAAGTATGTCCAGCTGGTTGGAATAAAGGTGATAAAGGTATGACCGCTTCACCTGAAGGCGTTGCTTCTTACTTAGCTGACAATGCAGAGCAATTATAATTTACTTTAATTACTATTTATAAGTGACGTTGAAGTATTTAAAAAACCGCGAAAGCGGTTTTTTTTGCATCAATATTTTTTACATTACTATTGCTCGATCAGCTTATTTTGTTAACTTTAACTTAGTCTAACTAGCTTTATTCTCACTGTCGGTATAATTGTTAGCTGCATGAGCAGTATCTTCATCAACAGTATCTTCATCGATTAAAGGCCAGCCACCAAGATCACGCCACTTATTAACGATAAAACAAAATAATTCAGCCGTTTTTTCAGTATCGTATAGAGCACTGTGTGCTTCATTATTATTAAAGTCTATTTTAGCTGCCATGCAGGCTTTCGCTAAGACTGTTTGCCCTAAAGCTAAGCCAGCCAGTGTAGTGGTATCAAAACTGACAAAGCTATGAAAAGGACTACGTTTAATACTGCAGCGCTCTGTGGCGGCATTTAAAAAGCCTAAATCAAAAGCAGCATTATGGGCGACAATTATTGCTCGCTGACAACCCGCTGCTTTCATTTTTTTGCGGACTAATTTAAATAAGGTTTTAAGTGCCTCAAGCTCTTCAACTGCTCCTCTGAGCGGGTTAGTTGGATCGATGCCTGTGAACTCAAGTGCTTTAGGTTCTAAGTTGGCACCAGCAAAGGGTTCTATATTGAATTGTATCGTCTCATCGATAGTCAATTCACCTGTGGATTGATCTAATGTTAACATTGATGCTGCAAGTTCTAGCAACGCATCAGTTTTTGCATTAAAACCGGCAGTTTCAACATCAATAACAACAGGAAAATAGCCCCTAAATCGTTGGGCAAAGTCATGGGTGATGTTATCAGTATTGGTATTGTGTTTATCGGACATGAAATTGTTAATTATAAAGAATCACTAATGTAATATTATCGCAGAAACTCGTTTTAAAAACGACAGTGAAGCAATGTAATCGATAATAAAGTCGATGATTTGTCCATTTTTAGCGATATTTTATTTAAAAACTGCTAAAGTTTTTATGCTTTGAGGCGATATCTTAGATATCTTATATAACCATTACAGTTAAAGTTAAGTCAACTGTATTATGCTTTCATATCCTTTGGTATTGTGTAAATTATGAAATATATGACTAGATTAACGACTGCTGTTTTTTTTATTACAGCACTGAGTTCATTACTCTTGGTTGAGGATGTCAACGCCGGTATTCGTCAGTACAGCGCTGACATTCATAGTTCTAATTGGCAATTGTCAGATGATTCACGTTTACAGTGTACTTTATCTCATCAAATACCAAATTATGGTGAGGCGCGTTTTTCAGCAAAAGCCAGTCGACAACTCAATATGGAGTTTGAACTTGATATGATGCTGTTGCCCGATAACTATTCGTTAGCTGAAGTTCGAAGTGTTGCGCCAAATTGGCAACCGGGCGTTAGCTCAAAAACGTTGGCAAACATGAAACTTTACAAACAGTTTAATCCAAGTTTACCAAAAAAGGTGGCTTGGACCATGTTAAGTGAACTGGAGCAGGGAATGAGTCCAACTTTTTATTACAATGATTGGCATAGTCAACAAGACAAAATAGCGGTAGCGTTATCAACTGCACGCTTTAAAAAAGCCTATAAACAGTTTGTTGGCTGTGTTGGTAACCTCTTAAATTATAATTTTGATGATATCGCATATACTGTTCTCAATTATCAATCAAGCAGTAATAAATTTACCAAAGCGTCACAAAAGCGTATTGAAATGATCAGACAATATCTTAGCTTGGATCCAGATTTAGAACTTGTTTTGATTGATGCTTATTCAGATAGCTATGGTGGACGATGGTCAAACTTAAAACTTTCTGAACGTCGCGCTGATAAAATCAGAGACTATTTTGTAGAAAATGGTATTGAAGTTAATCGTATAGAGTCTAAAGGCTATGGTGAGAAACGCCACATAGCCTCTAATGAGACTACGTTAGGGCGAGGTAAAAACCGCCGTGTTGTTATTCAAATGCAAAAACCTTAAATCAAAGGTGAGTAAATTTAAATAATAACTTCCGTTAGTTATTACAGTCTTTATAAATTATGTAAGTGATGCTTAGCTATAAAGTATAAATAAATGATATAAACTGTTGAACAGGCCTGTAGATTCAAAGTAATCTACAGGCCTGTTTTTTTATTGAGGGATTAAATGTTATGAAGCATTTTTCAACATTTAGCATATTGCTAAGTATTTTTATATTTTTGGTATCACCTTTATTACTGGCAAATGAAACACGTGAATCAAAACAATTAACTGATGTATACACATATGCTAACTATGACGACGTTAAAGCAACACATATTTATCTGGACCTTGACGTAAATTTTGCTAAAAAGTCATTAACTGGCTTTGCAGAATTATCCCTCGATTGGCATAACAAAAAGGTTAAATCATTAATATTAGATACCCGTGATTTAGTCATTCATAAAATCATGGCGCAAAATACCCAAGATAAGTGGCTCAAGGTAAGTTATCAACTTGCCGAACGAGATGATGTGCTTGGTAGTAAGCTTACCATAAACTTACCTTTTAACGCTGCTAAAGTGCGTGTGTATTACAATTCGACAGAGAAAGCATCTGGCTTGCAATGGTTGTCTGCCGAACAAACTGCGGGCAAAGACAAGCCTTTCTTATTTAGTCAAAATCAAGCAATTCATGCTCGCTCTTGGATCCCTATTCAAGATACGCCAAGTGTACGCGTTACTTACACCGCGCGTATAAAGACGGAGCCAGACTTACTAGCAGTAATGAGTGCCAATAATGATCCCAATACAGAGCGTGACGGTGACTACTTTTTTTCGATGCCACAAGCTATTCCTGCATACCTAATTGCTATTGGGGTAGGTGATTTACATTTCAAAGCAATGAGTCACCAAACAGGTATATATGCAGAGTCTTACATTTTAGATGCTTCGGTTGCGGAGTTCGACGACACACAAGCAATGATTGATAAAGCTGAAGTGATGTATGGTAAATATCGCTGGGGAAGATACGATTTACTGATGCTTCCACCAAGCTTTCCCTTTGGTGGCATGGAAAACCCAAGGTTATCGTTTATAACACCAACAGTCGTTGCAGGTGATAAAAGCCTAGTCAATTTAATAGCTCACGAACTAGCTCATTCTTGGTCTGGTAATTTAGTGACAAATGAGAGCTGGCGTGACTTGTGGCTTAACGAAGGTTTTACAAGTTATGTTGAGAATCGTATTATGGAAGCTGTATTTGGTGTTGAACGGGCCGTTATGGAGCAGGCACTTGGTGCACAAAGTTTAAATGCTGAAATGAAAGTGTTAGATTCTGATGACACAAAGCTCTATATAGACTTGAAAGGCCGGGATCCTGATGATGCATTTTCAGGAGTACCTTATGTAAAAGGCCAGTTATTTTTAATGTATTTAGAGGAAAAATTTGGTCGACAACGTTTCGATGCCTTTGTTTTAGCTTATTTTGATAGTTATGCCTTTAAAAGTATTGGAACAAGAAGTTTTATTAATTACCTTAAGACAAACCTCACAGATAAATTTCCTGGTATTGTCACTGATGCGGATATCAATGAGTGGATATTTAATTCAGGATTACCCAAAGGTGCACCGCAACCGACATCAAACGCCTTTAATATTATAGATAATTACATTAAGCAGCTTGTCGCTGGTGAGCTGAGTTTAGCAACATTGCCAACAAGGAAATGGACCTTGCATGAGTGGTTACATTTTCTGAATAATTTACCCGTCGATTTAGACCAACAACTAATGGTGGATTTAGATAAAACGTTCGCACTAACAACCAGTAAAAATGCAGAAATTGCCCATGCATGGTATTTATTGTCAATTAAAACAGGTTATCAACAAGCATATCCTGCTATGGCAAAATACTTAGAAAGTATTGGTCGTCGTAAATTGATCGTCCCCCTTTACACCGAACTTGCAACGACTGAGGAAGGAAAATTGTGGGCTATTGATGTTTATAAAAAAGCACGGCCCGGTTATCACGGTTTGGCGCAAGGGACTGTTGATGGTGTTTTGTATTAACTTCAAAAAAAAGCCTAATAAAAAATATTAGGCTTTTTATTTTCAATAAAATTAGCTTTTTGTATTTACAATAACATCTACTTGGCGTTTGTTGTCTTGCTGAGAAATGACCACACGCATAACCTCTTGCGCTTGTGTGTATTTTAAAGTGAGGCGACCATATTGTCGCTTCTGCGAATAAGCTTCGCCAAAGGCTTGTTTATAAAAATCGATTACTTGAGATTCTGCTGATGAAGTAAAGTAATTGATAACCGCAGGCAAGCTATCATTGAACTCAGCAAAAACTTGTGCATTTTCTAATACTGGAATGTCAATAATGCCATTATTGATTACTGCACTAATAAGCTCTGGCTCTGGAGCTGAATCTAGTTCTGGCGCTGATTCTGGTTCTTGGTAGGACGTTTTTTCAGCGGCAACTGGTTCAACATAAATTGGCTGTTTAACGATGGGTTTTGCAACAGGCACTTGCTCCATTTCTTGATTAGAAGAACAAGCAGTTATAGAAAATGCCATCAGACTAATTATTGATAACTGCTTTAATGCTGGTTGTGCTTTCATTTAGATAATGCCC
Organism: Colwellia sp.; assembly: GCA_042091395.1. GTDB lineage: Bacteria > Pseudomonadota > Gammaproteobacteria > Enterobacterales > Alteromonadaceae > Colwellia. The sequence continues at coordinate 3,599 of JBELHN010000028.1, read as the reverse complement.
ACGTAGGAATGATTAATAATTTTTAATATATACGATTTTCAAGGTTAAGGCGATAAGTAGAGACAAATACCCCATTAAACTTTGATTATCCTGTTTACTAGCAACTGATAATATAAACAGTCGCCAATAATGTCATGCGTTGTCACGGTAATAATCAACCCATAGCGCTGTAGCGCCACAAATCGCAACAGGCATTACCACTAGGTTGATAATAGGTATCATAGAAAAAATTGCGACAGTTATGCCGAAACTATAACTGACGCTTTTATTTTCATTGAGCATGATTTTCATACGACCGAAAGAAATTTTATGGTTATCGAATGGGTAATCTTTGTATTGAATAGCCATCATCCAAGCAATAAATAAAAACCAAATTATTTGCCCAATAACAGGAAGTACCCATAAAATAATAAAAAATCCGATGGCACGCGGAACATAATACGTTAGTTTTTGCCATTCTCTGCTAATAGTTCTAGGTAAATCTTTGGCTACATCAAGCATATCTCCTTGAGGGCTTGGTTGGTTGAGTAAAATAGCTTCCATCTTCTCTGATAAAAGTCCATTAAAAGGAGCCGCTAACCAATTTGCTACAGTACTAAACAGAAAAGAAAAAATTATTAAGACAGTCAATAACGCTAATGGCCATAAAATAACACTCAACCAGGACAGCCAACTAGGCAACCATGCCATCATTTGAGATATATACTGATTTAAAGATAAATACGCATAATAAAATGCAAAACTAAATAATAAAATATTGATCAACAAAGGAAAAAAAACAAACCGCTTTACGCCTTTTCGCTTTATGAGAGTAAAACCTTTAAAAAAATAACTTGCACCACTTTGCTTTGGAGCTGAAAATTTAGTCGCTTGCGATGAGAATGGCATTGGCTTTAGCAATCCTAAGTAGCTGATATTATTAAGCTGAGTATAAAAGGTTCTTCGTGTATTTTACACTATTAACTTGTTACAAAATCCTTTATTTTCTGCTAGAGTTTCGTGTAAGAAAATTGTGTTTAATTGCAGCATAACACACCCTAGTAATTACAGAGTAAAAGGCTCGAAATGGAAGATAACTTTAGAAACGTTTTAATTATTCTTAGTGCCATCGTTATTACTGCCATCTTTATTCATGGCTTGTGGACAATAAGAAAACAAAAAAATCCATATAAGTTAACCGCCTCAAAAGACAAGGTAGAACCAATCAAACGTGATTTTGATGGTAAGGGCTTCGACCAAGATGGTGTTGGGCAAGTCAAAGTAAAAAAAATCAATGCAAGTCATGAAATGAACGATGATGCTTCGAACATAACCAAGCAGTTACTGGCTTCAGATATCGAATTGCCTGATGATTTATCTAAAAGCCAACTAATTATCAAAAAAGATGTACTAGGCAACCTCAGTTCAGATAATGTGCACAGCGATAGCCTTAGCTCAACTGAGGCTCAATCGACAAATGAAAAGATTGAAGACGACTGGTTCAAAGATGATCTTGGACAGTCTGAGCCTCAAATTAAAACTAATAAAATGGTTGATGTAAACAAGCCCAATAGCTCAAACATAGAGACGAATAATAACGATAGCAATACTGTAGCCCCTTCCTTATCTGATGAAAAAACACCTCAACAAAGCCAACCTTTATACGAACAACCAGTCACACAAGCAAAACCAAGGCGCTCCGGATTGAATAAAAATATTCACAAGACAACCAAAAGCTTACCAAGAAACCAATTAGAAATGGACTTTACTAAGCAACAAGCTAGTGATGACGATGCAATAGAACCACTTAATATTAATAAAAATGATAGCGAGAAAAAAATAACAGACGTAGAGCCTCAAGTTGTTGTTTTATCGGTGGTCATGCCTGCTAACCAACAGATGCTTGGTGCTGCATTATTACCTACCTTACTGACCTTAGGTTTAAAGTATGGGGAAATGAACATTTTTCACCGCCATGAAGACAATGCTGGTCAAGGTAAAGTAACCTTTAGTTTAGCTAATATTATGAACCCGGGCTCTTTTGATTTAGATACAATCGAAACATTTGCTACCCGTGGAGTTAGTCTTTTTATGACTTTACCTAATGCTGGTGATCCTTTTTATGTGTTTGAGCAAATGCTAAATGCAGCCAAACAATTGGCTCAAGAGTTTAATGCTCAAGTTTTGGATGAAAAAAGAAATATATTAACCAAACAAACAGAGCAACATTATATAAATAATATTAGAGAGTTTGAACGCATCAGTCGCGTTAATTCGATGCAACAATAAACAAGGCTAGAACAAATAATTAGGAAAGAGCAGAGTTAACACTGAAATGACATTATTTATTCAGGTTAAGCAGCTCTTCATCCTGACGCTATTCTCCTTATCTCCTCAAAACCTTCAATGCTAGCGAATAATCTTATGCTAAATGCCCAACAAAAAATTAGCCAACTTCAGAATAAAATTAATCAGTACAACCATCAATATTATGTATTAGACCAACCTACTGTGCCAGATGCAGAATATGACCGATTAATGCAAGCTCTTATCACGCTTGAACTTGAAAACCCAGAGTTGAAAACATTAGATTCACCAAGCCAAAAGGTTGGGGGAGAAGCATTGAAGTCGTTTAGTCAAGTAACACATCAGTTGCCAATGCTATCTCTTGACAATGTTTTTTCGATAGAGGATTTCCATAGTTTTGTAAAACGTATAAAAGAGCGCCTAAATACTCATGAAAAACTTCGGTTTTGTGCTGAGCCTAAATTAGATGGTTTAGCGGTGAGTCTTCGTTATGAAAACGGCTTACTTGTGCAAGCAGCCACACGAGGTGATGGTAAGGTTGGTGAAAATATTACCGAGAATATTAGAACCATTAAATCAATTCCATTGAAACTTGTAGGAAATTCAGGTGAAGATTACCCTGAAATATTGGAAGTGCGTGGTGAAGTTTTTATGCCTAAAAGTAGTTTTCAGGCATTAAATAAAATGGCTCAACAACGAGGTGAAAAAGGTTTCGCTAATCCAAGGAATGCTGCAGCAGGGAGTTTAAGGCAACTTGATTCTAAGATTACAGCAAAACGAAATTTAGCCTTTTATGCATATAGTTTAGGCTTTGTTAACAGTATGAATGCGTTAGATGGCGAGGCTGAAAATATTATAGCTAAGTTTTTTGCAAATTCGCATTATGACAGACTGTGTCAACTTAAAAACATTGGTTTTCCTATGTCACCTGATGTCCGTCTACTTGACTCTGAAGATGCGTGTGAAACTTTTTACCATGATATCTTACGCAAAAGAAATGACTTAAGTTATGAAATAGATGGCACAGTATTAAAAGTAGACGATATTGATTTACAACTAACATTAGGTTTTGTGGCACGCGCTCCTCGTTGGGCTATTGCGTATAAGTTTCCAGCAGAGGAGGAGTTAACTTGTGTTGAAGACGTTGAATTTCAAGTGGGTCGAACCGGGGCGATAACTCCTGTAGCTCGCTTAACTCCAGTTTTTGTTGGTGGGGTCACTGTTTCTAATGCTACCCTTCATAATCAAGACGAAATAACTCGTTTGGGGCTCAAAATTAATGATACGGTTATTATTCGCAGAGCGGGAGACGT
>JBELHN010000027.1:37672-61097 GCA_042091395.1 Colwellia sp. | reverse complement strand
GCTTTTGAGGATGTCAGTGTAAATCGACGTTTGCATTGTTTGCATGAGTCGCAACGGTGTGACATTTAAAAATCCGTTATAATTCAGCTATACTGATTTTTCATAATTCCGGTTTGTTATGCAGGGAGATACATGAAGAGATATATCTTCATCGTTTTTTTATTTTTATCATTTCAAAGTACTGCTTCACAGCTCAAGCCAATTAATGTTGGTTGGGAAGTGTGGTACCCCTATCAATATCAAGGCCAAAGTAAGCAATTAATGGGGGTAGATATTTCAATAATGAATGCTATTGCCAAACAGATGTCAGCTGAGTTGGTTTATGAAGAGCTGCCTTGGAAAAGACATTTAAAGTACATCAAAACAGGTCAGTTTGATGTTGCCATGGGTTCTTCAAAAACTGAAGGTCGTCAAGCATATGCGTATTTCACACAACCCTATCGGGTTGAAGAAATTAAACTTTTTGTTTTAAAAGAAAATGCGCAAACAATGCAATTAACAAGCCTAGCTGATGTGATTAATAGTCAATATATTTTAGGCGTTGAACGTGGCTATTTTTATGGTGATGAGTACGCGAACTTAAGTAGTAGAGCTGACTTTAAAAGTCATTTTAATGAGGTAACAGACCTAAGCCAAAATGTAAAAATGTTATTGAAAGGCAATATAGATGGCCTATTGGCAGATCCTGTTGCGATGAAAACTTATAGTGAATTTTTTAATTTGCAAGGAAAATTTACACAGCATTCGCTTCATATATACCAAACAGAAATACATTTAATGTTAAGTAAAGCTTCAATGACAAAAGCACACTTAAAGCGGTTTGACGAGGCTATCACCGTCTTAAAAAATTCAGGTGAGATTGAAAAAATATTGAATAACACCTTTTAAATGTGTCAAAAATTAAAAATGAATTTGCTTATTACTCACTTGCTTATAATAATTTTATGATGATAGATGCCTTAATTCATTTGAAAAAAGTCGAAGCAAACTACTGAAAATAATCGTTTTTAATTTCTATAATGGATAAGTGAAAAAAACTATTCTATTGCATGAATTTACTTCGTTTGTTGTGTCGGATTAAAGCTCATATAATAAAGATGTTTTTTGAATCTTCCCTGATTCTTTCAAATACAGACTATTTTTGATTAATTGAACCACTTTGGGGCACTTTATGTGCCCCTTTTTTTGTCAATTTTTTAGCAAGCTCCAGCCGTTAAATTATTTTTTTAATCTGAATGAGTACATACAAGGTTTACTTGATTTTTCGAAGTGATTTTTGTTGGAAAGAACCTTGGTAAATAATATTGTAGTTAACTTTGTTAGAAATTTTTTTACTGGGTGTGATCGATTGATTAATTCCTTATCGCGTATTTTCTCGCATTATTTATAAGTGAAAAAAATTAATTTATTACTTGAATTTACTTCGCTTGTTGAGTGTCACTAAAGTTCATATAGTTATGTTGTTTTTTGAATCTTCCCTGATTCTTTCGAACAGAGACTATTTTTGATTATTTGATCCATTTTGGGGCACTTTATGTGCCCCTTTTTTTTTGGACACTTTTATAAGGCTTTTATTTTTAGCTAAGCCATAAGATTTATATAAGTAAATAAGGCGTTGAGCTGTTTTCTTAGTGCTCTTTTAAAGGTGTTTTACGTTGTCAAAAATATGGTGAGGTAGGTTTGTAAGATAACCTTGTTAAATACCATTGCTTGAGAGTCTTATTAGGTGTGCTTAATTCATTAACTATTGCTACTACATTAAATAAATCATGAGTGAAAAAAACTATTCTATTGCATGAATTTACTTCGTTTGTCGAATCACGCTAAAGCTTTTATTATTATTGTGTTTTTGAATCATCCCTGATTCTTTCGAACAGAGACTATTTTTGATTATTTGAACCATTTTGGGGCGCTTTATGCGCCCCTTTTTTTACTTTTTTCGATAAACTAAGCACTTTGACGCACTATATAACACATCAAGTTCTAATTTGGTGCATGTGTACTTAAATGGTGCATCAGAACTAATATATCTTATGCTCAAACGGTAAAAATAATTATAAATCAATAATCTAATAGTAGGCATGGGTTTTGCTGATATTGTACTGTCGTCATTAAATAATCTTATATTATGCCTATACAAGCCCCCATTCGCGGTTTACGTTCGTTCTGTGTTGCATCAAAATGTTTAAGTTTTAAACATGCAGCAGCACAACTATTTTTAACACCGTCTGCGGTAAGTCACCAAATTAAGCAATTAGAGCAGCAACTTGGTTTTGTATTGTTTAAGCGCGCTACGCGTTCTATTGAACTTACTAGTGCGGGTAAGCAGTTCTACCAATCTATTCAACCAATAATGCACCAATTAGAATCAACTATTGCTGAATTTACTAATCACCAGCAAAACAAAACTATTATTATCAGTTTGCCTGAGTTTTTTGCGAGTGAATTATTTATACCGAGGTTAAGTGAATGGTCAGAGCAAAACCCTGAAATTAATTTGCAATTAGAAACGGTTAAAACCAGTAGTGAGCATTCACAAGTCGCCGATTTATCAATTATATTAGCGAATGGTAAGCCTAATGCTAGTATTGTCCACGAGTTATTTCCTATTCGCTACGTACCGGCCTGTAATAAAAAATTATATAAAAAATTAAAAGCCACTGGTTTTGAGGCTTTAAAAAACACACCACTTATTTTGCATAGAGCACGACCCTGGTCTTGGCACCAATGGGCAGAACACGCTAACGTTGATAATTTTGATCCAAAACAAATTATTCAATTTGATAGTATGTTTGGTGTTACCAGAGCTGCGCAGCAAGGTATGGGGATTGCGTTAGTGCCTTTACCAATAAGTAAAACCTGGTTCAGTGAACAGTTATTAGTAAAGCTGTTTGATGACGAGCTAAATACCAATGACCGCTATTACCTTATTCGTCATGAAAATATTGATAATAAACCTGAATTAGGTTTGTTTGCCGACTGGGTAAAAGAAAGTTTTGCACCTTAAGGGTTATGGCAAAGTATTGGCCTTTATTTAGTTATACATAACGACAGTTGAATTTTATTCATTTAATAGATGTATTTTGATCGTTTGTCTGATTCATTATTAATTCTTATAGTTTCATTGCCTCAACGGGAGGCAATAAACAAAGGAGAATGATGATGAAAACTAAATCCACCTGCTTAATAACAGCATTATTAGGCTTAACAATAAGCTCTACCGTGGTAGCTAACAGTGAGAGCAATGCTCTGAAAATTGCTGTTGTTACCGATAATCACAGCAGTAAAAATATTGTTAATGGTTTATACCATTCGAGTATTAACAAATTAACTCGATATAGCCGTAGTCAAAAATCTTATAACAATAACATGAACCTGTGTGTTGCTTATTTAAAAGTAGGTAAAGCAAAAAAATCAACTAAAGCATGTAGTGCCGCTGTGGCGAGTGCCGAAATAGCCCTTCGTAATGGCAGCAATTCCAACTACTTAAAGGCCCTAAGCTATAGTAATCGTGCTGTTGCAAAGTATCAAAATAAAGATATCGTTGGCGCCATTGCAGATTTGGACAAAGCTGTATTAATTGATGCTAATGACATTACTGAAAGTAACCTGAGGGTCATGAAGCAACATCTTAAGTCAGATATTGAAATCGCCTCTGGTAAAATATCTGTAACACACAACCACTAAACTAGCTAAACATTCAAAAAAAGGAGAGAACAAATGATAAATCGTTTTTGGAAAGATATTACCTCTACCATTGATTTGTTAATTGATATTAAACATGTATCTATTAGTCAATGGGAAGTTGAACCGTCAGAGTGTACACATTTTGGTCAAGAGCCTCGACAACAAAGGTAACGTAATGTGATGACTAAACAATACTTATTAACACACCATCTTGCAAATAATTACATTGATTATCAACAAGTTGGTGTGTTACTCGGATTAAGTATAAGTGATATAACAACATGCTAATGTCCCCGAAAAGTTAACCCCCTTATACAAATTAATGACATTGTTACCTTTGCTAATACAACCCCTCGGTTAATGAATAAACACAGAACTAATTTTTTTTGCTCAGTCTAGTTAGCAGCTTTTCTTGCCATTCTGGGGCAAGTTCAGGCAATGCCAATGCCGCTTTCATTATTTGTACCGCTTCAGAGTACTGATTGTCATATACAGCACGAAATAGCTTTTTCACACTAATGTCATGACTGGTTTTATGCTCACATTGCACTTTATCACCCGTTTTGGCATGGCCAGTTTCAATGACCCTGAAATAAATACCAGTACAGTAACTTCGGGTAAACAATTTAAGGATGCGCTCGTCGCCTATAGCAAGCGCTAATTTAAAACAAGGATCTCTTGGTTGGCTTACTTCAAGCAAGGCGCTACCAAAGCGAAATCGATCACCAATGTTGATGTGTTCTTCTGAAAAATCAGAAACGGTAAAGTTTTCTCCAAACATGCCAGCCGAAAGGGTGTCGTGATTAAGTTGCTGCTGCCAATATCGATAATGATTGGCCGAAAAACCAAATATCGCTTTTTCTTCGCCACCATGCCACTTTCGATCGGCTTGTTCATCACCAATTATGCCCGTACGTTCAATAGTGACTTGGTTGCTGGTGGGTTGCTTTAATATCGCGGTTTTTACAGGTTTACCTTGATGGAGTAACGTCGTAACTTTGGCAATATTGGTGGAGATTATTTTCATTTTTAATTGACCTTAATTTAGAAATTAACCAATTGAAATAATACAGCATTAATGTATCACGGTAAGTCGATAAAAAAGACCTTTTGTCTAATTTTATAGTTAGCTTAAATGGCTTTAACTCATGGAAAGTAAAATTTTGGGAGAGTGAATTCAACAATATAGGTATTTGAGTAGTGTTAATTCGAAATATTGACTGACTCAGTCAATATTACACAGCTAAATATGAAGAAAGTAGATTTTTGCGGAGCAAGCTAATAATCAATCAAAAAATAAGTTGGGAAGCAATTACTCTGTAATATCTGGTACTACAGAGTAAGTTGGCCAATTTGCTAAATTGAGGCTCAAGCTTTATTTATCAACAAAACTAGCCGTACTTTCTTCATTGGTGACTTCCAATATTACATCTTTTACAGACATTTCACCCTTAGGTAGCTGAAGTAAACCAGCTAAAATACTCGTTGCTTTTTCATCAATAGGCAAAATTACACTGAAATCAACCCAGTCATTTGTTCCTTTTTTGGAACGTGCTTCTCCGTTATCAAAAGCAAGCATCTTAGCGTTCTCATCAACACGCATCCACAGTGAAGAACCTTGAGAATTTTCAGTTTTGATTTTAGCAGTAAGTTTTAATAACTTTCCTCGGTATGGCTTCGCATCAAAGACAACGCCCGGAGCACCAAAGATATCTGCCCCCTCTTTTCCAGCGAACTTGACGGTACCAATGCCATCTTTGACTGTGTAAGGGAAGTCGGAAATATTAACACCACCGACTTTTCCAGTCATATCTCCCCAAGTCGTTACGTCAGTTGGATTTTTAGCAAAAACATCATTACCATAAATATAGCTAGCAGTGCTCTCTTCATCAGTCACTTCAAATATTGCATCTTTTACAGACATTTCACCTTGAGCTAGATGAAGTAAACCTGCGGCAATGCGAGTTGCTTTTGCATCAACAGGTAAAATCACACTGAAATCAACCCAATTATTTGTCCCTGCCTTAGAGCGAGCTTCTCCGTTGTCAAACGCGATCATCCTTTTGGCTTCTAAGTCATCTACACGCATCCAAAGTGAAGACGATTTAGAATCTTTAGTTTTTATTTTAGCCGAAAATTTTAATCGCTTTCCTCGGTATGGCTTAGCATCAAAGGTAACGCCTGGAGCACCAAAGATATCTGCACCCTTGGCACCAACATATTTGACGGAACCAATGCCATCTTTAACTGTGTAAGGGAAATTAGAAACATTAACATTTCTTACTTTACCGGTCATATCTCCCCATGTAGTAATGTCAGCTGGATCGTTAGCAACACTATTAAAAGTAGTCAGTAATCCGATTATTAATCCAATAAAAGATCTCATTATTATTCCCTTGTTGTTTAGTTTTAAGTGTTTAACCGATAATTTTATTTCGAGTTTAATTAAAATAATATTCTGCAAATAGCTTACACATGGGTTTTGGTTACTAAATTGCGAAGTCATTTTTTATGGTCAGCATTGTACGATATTTTTACTTGATAATGTAAATAAAAAATATCATTTGTGTTTTTTTTGTTAATTTAAAGACGTTAATTTGTTTATTGAAAAGTGAGGGCTAGTATATTCGCAATGATTAACTATGGTTAATTTATAGTTTATTAATTGAGGAGAAGATCGTGATACTTTTTAGTTATGTAAAACTGTTAATAATCCTAACTCTATTAATTTTAGTTAGCTATGCTCAAGCGCAAGGGAATCCAACAAAGCTCAATGAAGCGAGAGCCGAAAGAGCAAACTATGCTCCTTACACTAATGATGTTTACCCTGATAATGTGTATTTTGGCGATACTCATCTTCATACCTCTTATTCAACTGACGCAGGTTTTCTTGGGAATCGTATTGGTCCTGAAGAAGCGTACCGGTATGCCAAAGGTGAAGTTATTACCTCAAGTACAGGCGTTGAAACGAATCTACTGCGACCACTGGATTTTTTAGTCGTCGCCGACCATGCAGAAAATTTAGGTTTAGCACCTCTCATTGAAGAAGACAGCCCACTTGTTACTGAGCATAAATGGGGTAAAAAAGTGTATGCTCTCGTTAAAGCGGGTAAATTAGGTGAAGCCTATACACTGTGGGCTGAGCAAGTAGCAAAAAGTGAAGATCCCTACGCTGATGAGCCTGAAATTCAAAAAACCATTTGGGAACGCATACAAAAAGCCGCAGAAAAGCATAATCAACCGGGTAAGTTTACGGCATTTATTGGTTTTGAATGGACCTCAACACCGGGTGGCAGCAATATGCATCGTAATGTTATCTTTCGCGATAACATGGATAAAACCAATCAAGTTGTTCCTATGTCAGTATATGATTCTGAAGATCCTGAAGACCTTTGGCAATACTTAGAAGCCTATAAAGCTAAAACCGGTGGGGATGTCTTAGCAATTGCTCATGGCGGTAATTTATCAAATGGCTTAATGTTTGATGATGTAGGGTTTAGCTCAAAAAAACCGTTAGATAAAGATTACGCCGTACGCAGAATGATAGCTGAGCCTCTCTATGAAGTAGTGCAAATGAAAGGTGATGGTGAGGCCAATCCCAAATTATCACCCAATGATGAATTTGCAGATTTTGAAACATGGGATAAAGGTAGTTTTGGTGCCGCCAAAGAGGATGGCATGATTGAGCGAGAATATGCTCGAGAGGCTTTTAAACGAGGCTTGCAATATGAACAAAAATTGGGTGCTAACCCCTTTAAATTTGGATTAATTGGCAGTACAGATTCGCATACATCAATCGCATCAACAACGGAAGACAACTTTTTTGGCAAAATCAGTCCTGCTGAGCCGTCAACTGAAACAAATCGCTTTAATGAGCAAGTTACTGGTTATCTCCCTGATCCGAAAGGCCGAGATTATTCCTTGTATGCACGTCATACCGCTGCTGCTGGTTTAGCAGCGATATGGTCAAGAGAAAATACCCGCCCTGCATTATTTGATGCAATGGCACGTAAAGAGGTTTATGCAACAAGTGGTACACGAATTAAGGTCAGAGTATTCTCTGGTTGGCATTTCAAACCGCAAGACTTGTATCGTTTTGACTTTGCTCGCTATGGTTACGACCATGGTGTACCTATGGGGGGAGATTTAACGGCGGCAAAAAAAGGCAGTTCGCCAACTTTTTTAATTCGTGCCATGAGAGATCCTGACTGGGCTAATTTAGATCGCATCCAACTCATTAAAGGCTGGTTAGATGCCAAAGGTGGCATGCATGAGAAAGTCTATGATGTTGCTGTGTCTGGCAATCGAACCATTGATGCAAATGGTCGCGCGAAGGAATCTGTGGGCAACACTGTTAATGAAAAAACTGCTAACTTTGATAATAGCATCGGTGCCCCGACGTTATCAGGATTTTGGCAAGACCCCGACTTTAAGAGTAATGAACGTGCATTTTATTATGTGAGGGTGTTAGAAATACCGACACCTCGTTGGACAACCTTTGATGCTAAACATTTTAATGTTGAGCGCCCTAAAGATGTACCAGTCAGTATTCAAGAGCGAGCTTATACCTCACCCATTTGGTATACGCCATCAAAATAATACGCAAGTTCGCATATTTTAAAGGGTTATATGGACATTGATTATGCATAAAATAGTTAAAGACCCACTCATACACTTTATGGTGCTTGGTTTTATTATTTATGGTGTTTTTTCAGGGGTATCAAACTACCAAGAAGAGATTAACCCAATTGTTATTACTGAGGGAAAAGTTAAACAACTCATCACTATGTATAAAAAAATTTGGCAACGTGAGCCTAATAACTCAGAACTTGATCATTTAATTCAAGAATATGTGCTCGAACAGGTTGCCTACCATGAAGGTGTAGCATTGGGTTTAGACCTAAATGATATTGTAATTATGCGTCGAGTTAGACAAAAACTAGACTTTATCGCTGAAGAATCGTTACCTCGTCCGCAGCCAACAGACGAAATATTACAAGCGTATTTGAATCAACACCCCGATAAATTTAAACAAGATGATTTATATACCTTTCGTCATATTTATTTCGATAAAACTCAACAGGTTGATGTTGTCAGCCAAGCGAATGAACTGCTTGCAACATTACATGAAACCCCTAATAAAGACCTTACAAATATAGGGCAAGGTTACTCGTTTAAACCCTATTATCAAGCAACGACAGTAGCGAATATTGCAAACGTTTTTGGCAAGCAATTTAGCCATACATTAGCGTCAGTGCCGACACAAAAGTGGTATGGGCCATTTCAATCTGAGTTTGGTAGTCACCTTATTTACATTGAAAAAAGAGATCAGGTTACTAAGGTTAATCTTTCAGACATCAGAGCGAAGGTACTGCAAGAATGGGAACATGATCTGCGAAAACAAGCCACTGCTCATTTTTACGAACAGTTGTTAGCTAAATACAATGTTACTGTTAAATGGCCCTTATCTGATCGCGTAATAAATTAATTATGACCAGGACAAATACCTATTTTTTAAAAATGAATGTGTTGTTTTTCTGCCTGGTTACCAGCATGTCAGCCTTATCGCACGAAGTCAGACCAAGCTATTTACAATTAATTCAAGAAACACAGGATACTTATCAGGTTATGTGGAAAGTGCCAGCAAAAGGTCCACTACGTTTAGGTGTTTATATTGACTTTGCCGAAGAGGTTGAACAAGTTTCTGAACCCGTTGAGTACTTTTCAGCTGGTTATTATATTTCTGCCTGGACTATCCGTCATCAGCAAGGCTTAGTTGGCAGTAAAATTACAATTACAGGGTTATCCTCTACTTTAACAGAGGCCCTAATAAGAGTGCAGCGCTTAAATGGCTCTGTGCAAATTAACAGGGTATTGCCTGAAAAGCCTTTTTTTATTGTAGAAAAAACACCGTCTTTTTTAGATATTATTTATACCTATACTAGCTTAGGTATTAAACATATATGGCTTGGTTTTGACCACCTACTATTTTTAATTTGTTTATTATTTATAGCCAAAACAGGTAAAAAAATTGTTGTCACCATTACTGGTTTTACATTAGCACATTCCTTAACGTTAGGTTTGTCAACATTGCAAATTGTTCACCTCGCTATTGTGCCAATTGAAGCAATTATTGCCTTGAGTATTATGTTTCTGGCTAGCGAACTGGTGAAAGACCAGCGTGAAACACTGACATGGCAATATCCTGGCATTATCGCCATGTTATTTGGTTTGTTGCATGGTTTTGGTTTTGCTGCAGTGCTCAAAGAGGTAGGTTTACCGCAACAGGAGTTACTTAGCGGCTTAATATTTTTTAATCTTGGTATCGAGCTCGGTCAAATCGCCATTATTGTTGTGGTGTTGGCAATAACGTACCTGTTAAAAAAATCTACTTTTCGGATCAACCCATTAATTTTCACTAAAGTCACTTCATACGCAGTCGGCACGCTTGCATCGTTTTGGTTTATTGAGCGCACGGCAAGTTTTTTTAGTTAATCATGGCAGTGACATAGCTTTTATTCCACTGACTTTGACAGACGTTTAAACCAATTAGCCAATTAGCCAATGAATTATGTTGTGGTAAGACTCGCTTAGAAACTTGAATTTGGCTGCTTTAAAAACGCTATTTCATCATCAGACGATACTCGTCCTAGTATGGTATTACGGTGTGGGTATCGGCCAAACCTATCAATAATCTCTTTATGTTTTATTTCAAAGGCTAAGTTAGTTTTATTACCTAATGCCTCATATAGCTTGATAGCTTCTTCATGTATTCGCACAGATTCACTGTGCATAAAAGGTAAATACATAAAGCTTCGTTCAGTTTGAGGCAGATCTTTATCAAAGCCTTTGTTAATGGCAGATTGAGCTAAAGCTAGCGCGAGAGGATCACAGAGGAAAGACTCTGGCTTGTCTCGATACATATTTCTGGAGAATTGATCGAGTACTATAATTTCGGCAAGGCTACCCAGTGCGGTGTCGCGCCAATGGAATAACTCACCTGATTTAGCTTGATCATGAAGTTGGCCGAAACGAGTTTTTATCATCGCATCAAACGCAACATCTTTCTGCCACCACTGACTTGGTTTAAGTTCTGAAAACCAAAATTTTATTATGTCATTATGCATATTAATCACTCTATTTAGTGCAAACCCAGTGTGAGTATAATACCGTGTAAATTGTCATACCAATCAGTTACGTTGTAATCATATATGTATAGATGGCTAGCTAAAATGCCAACAGTAGATCTCTACAACGATTAAAAGTGTTGAACGTCCCACTTATCTGTACAAAGAAGTTAACTCATTAATTATCTTTATATTATTTGGTACAGTGTCTGTTTTTTTGTTAGTAAACCAATAAGGTTGAACGCCAACAGCTAGAGCAGGTTTAATATCTTTATCAAAATTATCACCCACCATAGCAACATGTGCAGCGGGTATTTTTAATTTACTTAGAATAGCTCGGAGAAATTCAGGGCTTCCTTTTGATAATCCCAAATTCGCTTTGCAAAAATAACCGGCTATAAACTGACTTAAATCGACACGTTCAAAAGCTTTTTGGACTTCCTGTTCAGTTGAATCAGCAGCGCCCGTAGCGATATATATTTGTGAATGTTTAGATAATGCTGCTAGGGTTTCTTTAGCTCCCTTAACTGCTTCGACTTTTTCCCAATCACACATTTTTCCTGCGCTATTAGGGTTATCAACCATTAACGTGTTGCCCCAATCGAATAAATAGACTTTTACCACGTAACCTCCATGTATTACTAATACTTGACATCACCAACAAAAAATTTGTCTAGGTTTACAACAAACTTGTAGAGTCAACACTATGTTGCTAGGAATATTTCAGCACTATAGCTTGCAGAATAAGATGCATAAAGAGAAATTTGCAAAACAGTATTGTGAAGCTGTTGCAATATAGATGTTAAGTATTGATTTTAGTATGTTTTATCTGTTGGCAAGGGTTTTGCTTTATCTAAAATATTCGTTCATCTGCGTGGATATTGATATTATGAATCTCTTAAAAAGCACATATTGGTGTATTTTATTTCTCGTCACTGTTACTGCACAAGCGGGTATTATTGATTTTGAAACGACAGCTTCAGGTGGGGTACCAACAGACAATGGTACGATAGAGTTTAGTGATGCTTTCATGGCTGATGCCGTCACTGTCAGGTTTGGTTTTGATAGTAACTCAGATGGTACTTTAGACACTAAAGCGGTATTTGAGGAAGTTGGGAATATTGATACGGGAGGTGACACGGGTTTTTGGGGTTTTGGGTCTGATAAAGACACCGCAGCGCCCGGGTTTACCTCGCAATTAGGAGACTTTTTTTTAAGGCAGAGTGAGCCTTATCAACCTTTTGGTATTTTTACGATTTTATATGATGCCATTAACCCTGTTACTGAAGCATCCGGTGAAATTTGGGATATTGATGGGGGAACCAACACGGAGCGCTTTCTTGTCGAGGCATTTAATGGTTCTACTTTGCTTGATTCAATAGAGTCACCATTAGGGGTAGACGCTACTTTAGATGGAAAACCTTGGGCATTTGGTTTCAATGGTTTAAGTGATATAACTAAAATAGAAATCAGTTTTACTGGCAGTAAAACTGGTGGTATTGGACTTGCCTTTAATAATTTTTCACCAGTAGAGGATATAAGCCCTGTAATCGATGTGCCTGAGCCTTCTAACATATCATTGTTTGCAATCTGTATAATGTTGATTTTATGTCGAAAATATATCAATGCTTGTGTAAATTTTCATAAAGGTAAGGATTATTAAAACGCTAATCCACATTTAAATGTATTTTTTACCGTTGTGTTATATAGCTTACTTTATGAGTCAAGATGAATGATGACATAAACCTATAATGTGTATTGGTAAGTGTTCTTTAGGCGATACCCGTTAACTGTTTTTCGCTAAGCTACTCACCTAATACCTTGTTAGGTAAGTAGCTTAAAAGCCTGTAAAATTAAAAGTAAAACTAGGTCATGGGTTGTATTACATAACCTGTATTAGTTAGGTTTTTACTTACGTTTATTTAAGTAAAGTAGTAAACCTTATTACTTAACAACAATGACATTTTCAGTACTACTTTGGGTATTGAATGACACGTATAACAGCTTACTTGTTGGATCAATCCACCAACCGGCTGCTTGTTCATTTGCTTGGTTTTCATCAGGCTTTTTGGCTAATAGCTTTATCTTTTTGTCGTTAAGCAAGGCTTGGCTAATACTAGGTTTGCCTAATAAATTTATCTTTAGTACGTAGTTATGTGTCTCGGGTTTTCCTTGATAATCACCTTTTGTAGCGCCTACGGTGACTGTTATATTTTTTGTACTGGCATCAACCGTGATCTCGGTTTGGGCATAATGATCTTGCTGATATTGCATGCTAACGCCATCATCGTCATACAGGGTAAAACTTGATTGGCCACTGGCTAATGGGTAAATATCTAGGGTTATTGGGTCAGCGTGTTGCGCTGGGTCTATCCAAAAAATTTCTGGCCCCATGGGGATAATCGCGCCACGTTTAACGAACAAGGGTAAGTACTTGTCATTATCTTTGCTAACATCAACTGTAATGGTTTGGCCGCCTTCATAGAGTTCTTTACTCCAATAATCTAGCCACTGTTCACCGGTGGGTAAGTAAACGTCCATCTTATTATCGGGGAAATCCGCAGCCGCTTTGTACACTGGCGCCACTAATAACTCTTCGCCCAGCATATATTGCATGCGCAGTTCATCACGTTGTTTAGGGTAGGCTAACTTCATTGGCCTTGTTAATGGCATGGCTTTTTGCCATATCTCAAAACAGTAGGTATAAAAGTATGGCAGGAGTCGGTAGCGTAGCATCCTTGAAAAAAATGAGTTTTCTTCAACTTGCGGTCCCCAGCTCCAGACATCTCGCCCTGTGGTACCGTGATTACGGGTTAAGCTTGAAAAGTCAGAAAATTGGATCCAACGTGATGCGAGTTCTGGATCTTCTCCTTTGGTATGTCCAGGTGTGTCGGTATGTAAGTATGACCAGCCGCCCATCGCGCCATCTTCGCTGTAAACAATGGCTTCAATACTCTCGGCAAAACCATTCCAATCGCCAACGACATCACCCGTCCAATGCACCGGCATGGTTTTTTCAATCATTTCTTCATCGGGGGCGCGCATGTAATCACCACCCAAGATACTTTCATTATTATGATGGTTGGGGCGAGCATAGTGGCGCGCCATAAACATAATACGTTTATCTGCACCTTGGTACTCTTGAATCAACTGCCAGACTTGTTTCTCCATGGATGAATCATTTTTCCAAAAGTCTAACCACACAATATCTAAACCGTAATCAAGGTCTCGTTTAAGTAAGTTTAACCACTCTTTACCAAACCCCCCTTCATGGTAATTCATCATCACTTTGAAGTTCATGGCATGTAATTCATCAAACATGGCTTTAGGGTTAGGAAATAACAGAGGGTCCCATGTCATGTTACCAGGCCAGCTCCATTCTTTACCATTCCAATACATATCAAGGATCATGATGTCAGCAGGATGCTTATGTTTGCCAAATTGATTGTCGAGTCCTCTGAGTGCTTTAGCATGGTCAATAAAGTTATCTTGTTGATCGTAGCCATTAGCATCTTTGCCCCAACCCGATTGCATATAACCAAGTGCCCATTTAGGAATCAATGGTTCAGTGCGAGGTGGATTTAAATGGATAGAATCACTGTAATCATTAATCATGACAGTAGTTTTTTTGGCATCACAGCCTAAGTCATCAACCGATCGGCCAATACTGGTATCTGGGCATTTATCTTTACTATTAATGACCCCATCGCGATCATCATCAGCATTGATATTGGGCACTGAATTAGCGTCTTGCGGGTCAGTTTGGGCAATGGTTTCTTGCTCATTGTTAAAGCCATCACCATCAATATCGTCATCGCAAATATTGCCTAACCCATCGTTATCAAGATCAATTTGTGTGATATTCGCTTCTTTAGGGCAGTTATCTTGGCCATTAGCTATACCATCACCATCATCATCTATAGGTGAGCATGCTGTTATTAACATAATAACAAACAAGGTAAGCATTATTACTAAGACTTGTTTTGTTGCGTTAACAGCCAATGAGGGCGATATAGAGTGTGTTCTTTTTGGCGTGTTAACCGTAGCCTTAGTAAAAAAAAGTGACAAAATAGGAATCCTTTTTATTATTATGTTTTTCAAAAGTGTGTGCAGTTATTGCTGGTATGTGTATAAAAGCTTAGTAGCCGCTGCGGTAAACTTATCACGGCAAGCTGATTTTTAATCGATAATGTAAGCGCTTACATTATCGATTAAAAACTATTACTCTCTTTGAGTCAATGGTTTTAACCTAGTAAATAATGTCTTTTAAGTTGTGAAGAGTTCACGATTGTTATTCGTTGCTCATCAATCATTCACTTTTTATATATTTGGGGTTAGTGTCGTTGTGGTACTAATAGTTTGAATTGATGCTTAGCTAAAGAGGCCGTTTAAGCCATTGTTTTAAAGGAACAAGCCAAACAGGCTTTGGCAAATAAAAAGCACCATGGCTTAGTCCTGTGGTGATGACTAACTCTTTAAATGTAATCACGTCAGTGCTTTGCTCTTCTAGTGCTTTGCATGAGCCAACTGTGTCAGAGGTTTCGTAAATAGAAAAAACTGATCCAATTAATCGGTAGTTGTCGTTGTTTTTCATCCAAGGCAAGCAGCTGGCAAGCAAGGCTACATTGAGTTGTGGCGACTGTAATAACTGAGCGGCTAACATGGTTATACCGCCACCACGAGAGAAGCCCACTAATGAAATATTTTTGGCTTTTACTCCCTGGCTTAAAAGCTGATTAACACTGTTAGCAAGCTGTTTGGCAGAGTCTTGTGCGTTAATATTTTTAGCTCTATGCGTGGCAATAAGGGTATAGCTAGAATCAGCGAGCTGAGCTTTTATTGCAGGGAAGTTGTATAGGCCCCACTTTGAATGATGAGGTTTTGGGTTATTGCCCTCTACTATTTTCCCATGTGAGTAAAATACATAGCGCTGTAGCGGGTTTATTTTTTCAGGTAAGTTTGTATATATTTGCTGAGCGTTCGTTACTGTGTTTACCCCTAGGTTAACCATAAGGGCTAAGACAAGGTATAAAATAGTGAGTTTGATAATAATCCCTTGTAAACTTTTGCTGTGCGCCAATAAATGAATATATTAAAGTAATTACCAGTTAAAAAGCAAAGGCACTTATACGACACCATATCAATAAGCGGTTAGTACAGTTTATTGTCACCCAAGGATACCTCAAGTACATTGGAGGTTTTAATAGGCCCACCGATCATTTCATCGTAAGCACTGGCATGGCGCAGTACTTGTTTTTGACTTTTTACATGACGCAACAATTTTTGTAATTTAAGTAAATTTCGACTGGTTAAGTGGTCTCCTCGCTCGTCAGTAACCATGTGCTCTTCACCCTCAACAATTGCACTAACATTATATAGGGCGACATCAAGGCTGTTAAAAACGAGTTTATCAACGCTAAAATATTTTTCTAATGTGCTCAATTTCATTATGATCTCCCAAAAAACTTAATGATAATACGAATCAATAGCATTTGTACAGTTTGTTTTTTGTCCATAGCAAATTGACATTTATCTCTCTATTTGAATACATACAAGTCCATACGCCATTTCAAAAAAAAGATAAAAACTTATTTTTTATCAGGTACCTATGCCATAAAGATATAACGTTTGTGCTTTGATTTATCTAAAAGTCCATATATTAGTTGGCTGCTAAAGTGTGTGGGTTCTACTCTTATGACCGATTAAAACTGAGTAAAAGTCATGTTAACGCGCACAAAATCACCATCTAAACCATTCTCGTTGTGATCGAGCACCTTGCCATAGGTCGCTTTAATGCCGAGGCGTTTGCTAAATTGTATGCCTGCGGTTAAACCAGCGCTGAAGGACTTTTGCGTATTATTTTGTGAAATTCCATCGGTTTTAGTCTCACCACCATATTCATACAAGGCATCAAGAGACAGCCAGAGTCCAGGATTAAAATTGTGAGTGAGATGGCTTTCAAGTTTATACAAAGGTTTTTGGCCAGTAACATTAGCATTAAAAGGGTCATCATTATCATCAAATAAGGTCACCGAGGGTAAAAAATCTAACGTGGTTAAATGAGGATCTAAAAATGAGTCACCAAAACCAAAGGTAATAGGCGAACCAAATTGTAAAGAATAACGGTTGCCACCTAAATTGGCTTGTTTACTGGTAGAGTATTCCCCCGTTGGTAATGTTAACCTGACTAATCCGCCAACAGCAAAGGTGGGTTTATAAGTTTGATAAGTTTTGCGAGTCAATGGCGGTAAGTTGTACAGTCCAAAAGACAGGAGTAATTGAGTATCACCAAGACCTTGTGATGTTTGACGAGTATCAAAGCGTGAAGCAAAATCAAAATTAACACTCGACTCCAGTTCACCAAACGGTTGCACTACAGTGAATGAGGTGTAATTACCCAAAATATCCATGGTTCTTGTATATTGAGCCACGGCAAGATCAACCTCTATGTTTAAGTTGGGGTTAACAATACCCGAATTGATCACAGAATTACCTGAGGTGGTTAAGCCATACAATAAAAACACGTTAGAATTCACAGGGGGGGGTAAATAAGCTCTAGGCCCGTCGCCTATGCCAGCGTTAGTAACGGTTGAAAAAAGTAAAGGAATCGAGAATAATCCACATTTTAGGTAATTTTGCCTGGTCATAAAACATTCCATCCTGAAAGTACAATCGTTAATTATTAATATAGCAGGGGTTTCATAAATATCATTTAGGTATCGTGTTTAAGAGTTAAACTGAAGTGTGAAGATTATATTGTCTTGATGGACTACCTTAACAAAATAATGAAATGGGCAAGTGATAAGACATAGCGTCGATTATAGTGATAAAGTCATAGGTAATGCTGTAAATTTTCTATTGAGCCAATAGTCTTGGCAATATTGTTGAGGCCGAGTATCATATTAAATGACTTTGCAGCCATTACTTGAGTACTGTTACGTGCTATGAAAAGGGTTTTTAATACAAAGCGTTAAGCTAGCCAATAAACCCTTACTAAACTCACAGTACAGCATTAATAAATGAGCAAGCATCGATTCATGTTAAATAATAAGGCTAGTCTTACCCGTGCCCACTAAAGAAATCGCAAACAAAATTGCCAAACACCTAAAAACGGATGACGGCCGCATTCGGCGAACGCAAGACAGCCGCGACAAAATTGTTAATGCCTTTTTAGGCTTATTACGACAAGGTGTGGTTAACCCTAGCGCTGAAGATATTGCTCAGCAGGCCAATGTGGGTTTACGTACCGTTTTTCGTCGCTTTAAAGAGATGGAGCTATTGTACCGTGAGGTGGCTACTGAGATACAAGCTACTTTTGGCGCAGAAGTGGCTAAACCATGGACTTCAGATCAATGGCAACAGCAACTGCAGGAGATGCTAGCAAGAAAAGCCGATATTTATGAGCGACTATTACCCTATAGTATTGCCGGTACTTATTTACGACAGCATTCGAGTTACTTAAAGGCATTTAACATACGTTGGTTAACTATTGAGTATGAGATTATTATGAGTATTGTGCCGTTTACACCAGAAGAAGAGCCTGAACTTTTTCATGGATTAACTGTGTCGTTAAGTAATGATACTTGGATCCAATATCGACAAGATCAACAATTATCTCCTTCGCAGAGCCATAATACGATGGCCACTATCCTGACAGCGCTAATACAAACATATCAAAATAAACAGAAAGTTAAATGATATCAGGCTTTTTATAAGTGAATGCTGGCTTACCACTATGGATGAATAAAGCGTGCAAATAAACTATTGACACTCACAATGCCATAATGAGAGTATAAAGTGCGCTTTAGCGCAGTTAACTACAATTTGACTATTGTTGAATGTATTTAAGTTATTGATTATATAATGCAATTAAATTTTTTGGTTGGGTTGCTTGTGGTAGTAAGTATTTGCTGGTCAATTTTGGCCAATAGCATTTATCAGTCAGTAATTAATACCTGGTAGTTTTTAAAATGGCTTTGTGAGAGGGCAGCATATGTTTTATATTAAAGTCGCTTTTTATAAAGCAATTATGCAAGTTTTAAAGCTTGCAGGAAAATTGATACCGCAAACACAACCGTTTATTTTTTCGGGTAAAGATGCTGCTTTAGCACTAACAAAACTAATCATTGAACAAGACAAACAACATGTATTTATTGTCACTGATGCCGTGCTTAATAAATTAGGTATTGCCAATAAAATTTGCGAACAATTAGCCTTGCACAATGTTAACGTTACGGTATTTGATCAAGTGACCCCAGACCCCAGTGAATCAGTGGTTAATGATGGTATAGCCTTACTTAAAGCTCAGCAGTGTGACTTAGTATTAGCGATTGGTGGAGGTTCATCAATTGATGCCGCTAAGATGATGGCAGTGTTGGCACACAGTGGCCAAACCATTAAAGGCGTAGCCGGTTTATTAAAAATTAAAAAATTTGGTTTACCCCTTTGTGTTATCCCCACTACATCAGGTACCGGCTCTGAAGTGACGATGGCAGCAGTTATTACCGATACCGACAGCCAAAGTAAATCACTAATAGTTTCACCAAAAATGTTGGCAATGGCAACCGCATTAGATCCATTAATGATGTCGGGCATGCCCGCTAAAATAACTGCTGATACCGGGTTTGATGCGCTAACTCATGCGATTGAAGCGTATTTATCAACCTACGCAAATGCTCAAACCGATCAATTTTCGCTAACCGCAATCAAACTAATTTTTAAGCAATTACCCCAATGTTATCATCATGGTGATGACTTAGATGCTAGGCAGGCCTTAGCTTTAGCTTCTTGCTATGCTGGTTTGGCGTTTAATAAAACCAACGTTGGTTATGTGCATGCTATTTCTCATCAAATTGGTGCAAAATATCACTCACCGCACGGCTTTACTAATGCCGTCGTGTTACCGTTCATTCTCGAATTTTATTGTCAAAGCTGTGAGCAGCGATTGGCTGAAATGGCAGCCGCAATAGGTATTAATACATCCTTAATGTCTGCAGATGAAGCGGCAAAGCAATTTATTAGGGCGGTGAAAACCTTACAAAAAGAAGTTGCTATTCCTGCTAAATTAGCGTGTATTAACCAACAAGACATTACCGAGCTAAGTAAGTCAGCACTGCAAGAGGCGCATTATTTTTATCCTGTGCCCAAATACTTAACTCGGCAACAGTGTGAAACCATACTGCACAATTTATGCAGCGATTAATGCTAGTTTTCTATTAAAGGTGTTAAGGTGAAAACCATTGAGCAGACTGTCGTTATTCATTAAACATAGTGCTCGTAAAAAATACGGTTCATTAAAAATATTGAGATAATCATGAATGAAATAACCACTTTTTCAGCCCTTGAATTAACGTTGGCGCAGCAACAGCAATATTTTAGTCAACACTCTTATCCTTCTTATCAAGATCGTGTTGAGCAGCTAACAGCATTACGAAAACTATTGTTAGCGAATCAACCGGCGTTAATTAACGCCATCAGTAGTGATTTTGGCCACAGAAGCGCAGATGAATGCAAAATTGGTGATATATTAACGACAATATCTTGCATAGATTATACCTTGAAGCATCTTAAACGCTGGATGAAAGCAAAGCGCAAGCAGGTAGGGATTTTATTTCAACCAGCCAGTGCTAAAGTCATGTATCAGCCAAAAGGGGTTGTAGCAATTGTTGCGCCTTGGAATTATCCTTTATTATTATCAATTGGCCCTCTTATTTCAGCAATAGCTGCAGGCAACGTGGCAATGATAAAAATGTCTGAATATAGCCCCAATTTATGTACATTGTTAGCCACTTTATTGGCCGAAATTTTTGAACCCGCACAGGTCGCCGTTGTTGGCGGTGATGCCAGTTTAGCGGCTAAATTTACTGCAATGCCAGTTGATCATTTGTTTTTTACTGGCTCAACATCAGTAGGCAAATTGGTGATGAAGGCAGCAGCAGACAACTTAGTGCCTGTTACCTTAGAGCTCGGCGGTAAGTCTCCAGCTATTATTGATGCTGCCATGGATATTGCTAACGCTGTGTCGCGGTTAATGTTTGGTAAAATTCTCAATGCAGGGCAGACCTGTGTTGCTCCCGATTATATTTTTTGTCCACGAGCGAAAGTTGATGAATTAGTCGCAGAATTGTCAGCTTGTTTCAGTAAAATGTATCCTCACGTTGCAGATAACAATGATTACACTAGCATTATTGCCGATCATCATTATCAACGTTTGCAAGGGTTATTAGAGGATGCTAAGGACAAAGGTGGGCAACTACTGTCGTGTTCATTAACCCCTGAGGCTGATGCAGAACTTGCCAAGGCCAGAAAACTGCCATTAACCTTAATTCTTAATCCGCAAGATAATATGCAAGTGATGCAAGATGAAATATTTGGGCCCATCTTGCCTATTATGTTGTACGACAATATCGATGAGGTTGTTAACTATATTAATGCCAAGCCTAGGCCTCTTGCTCTTTACCTTTGCAGTTACGACAAAGACTTGCAGCAGCAATTACTGTTGAGTACTCACTCTGGTGGGGTTTGCATTAACGATGCTTCATTGCAAGTTGCTGTTGATGATTTACCCTTTGGCGGAATTGGTGCATCAGGTATGGGGCAATACCATGGTGAGGAAGGCTTTAAAACCTTGTCACACCAAAAATCGGTGCTAACGCGGGGCCGCATTAATTTTACGCCATTATTATTTCCACCGTTTAATACAGCCATTCATCGTCTTGTTTATAAATGGTTTATTCGATAAAGACTTAACCTCTTTTCATCATAGGGCTATGTTAAGCATGATTTCTTGGTAGTCTCATTGGTAACAGTTATTGCCAGTGCAAAACGCTTATTTTTATGATTAACAGCATTATTTTTGCATTTTGCATTTTTACATTGCGAAATATCGTAATTATCGTTCTTTTTTAGCAAATGAACGCCATTAACATGTTGAAGTTAATGGCTAATTTTTATTGGTGTACTTTATGCTTCTACCTCTGTAGCTATTTGAATATAGAGGTATTTTTAATCATGTTAAGTTTCAACAGAAAAAATACAATAAACAGTACAATATTGGCTATGAGCCTTGGTAGTTTTGGCTTACAAGCACAATCTTTTGTTGATTGCCCCGCAGAAGCATTTTTAATTCAAGATAAACTAGCTAATTTATACTACGTTCAGTTGGCAACTGGCTTTTATGAAAAGTCATCACCCGCTAATTGGAATCAACAAAAAATGAATGCACTAGGATTTAACTTACATGATCGCTATTTATACGCTTACAATTACTATTACAGCACCATAGTTAAGATTGGCTCAGATTTCTCTGTAGCCCCTATTACCGTGTCAAACTTGCCTACCAACAGAGGCTTTTATGTTGGTGATATTGCCGTTGATGAAAATGCTTATTACCTTTACCGTCCAGGGGGCAGTTATGGCTTATACCGCATTTCTTTAGACTCAACTGCTGCAGATTATTTGCAAGCGTCGAGAGTGGTTAGTGGCTCTTCATTAAATTTGGCCATTTATGATTTAGCTTTCCACCCCGACAATGGCTTTGCGTATGCTGTCGATAGGTGGGGTAACTTATGGCAAATTGATGTGCAAGCTGGCACAACAACTCAACTCAGTAATGTCGGTCAAGATGGTGTTTTTGGCGCGGTATATTTCGATGTCAGTGGCAATTTATACATTAGCCGCAATAACGATGGTAAGATTTTCCGCGTAAACACCAACTGGGCATACCCTACGGCTGAGTTTTTTGCGCAAGGTCCCTCATCAAGTAATAATGATGGTGCCCGTTGTGCCCTTGCGCCAATTATTTCTCCCGATGCCCCCACTACCGATTTTGGTGATGCACCTGACTCCTATGGTACCAGTATTAGTAACAACGGTGCTCGCCACGACACCGTTGAGGGCGTGTTGTATTTAGGCGCGACTGTACTGAGTGAGCCAAATGCTTATGCCTATAATGGCTCTGGTATTGATGATAATGACGGGGTGAGTTTTGTTACAGGTATAGAAGCTGGTAGCACGGCCATTGTTGATATAAACGCATCGTCGGGTGGTTTCTTAAATGCTTGGATTGACTTCGACAGAGATGGTGAATTTGATGCAGATGAACAAATTATAACTGCGCAGGCTGTGAGTACGGGCAGTAATGTTATCGCTTATAACGTGCCAACATGGAGTGAGTCAGGGTCAACGTGGTCGCGCTTTAGGGTGAGTTCGCAATCATCATTGGCTGCTGTAGGTGGCGTTTCAGATGGTGAGGTGGAAGATTATGCTGTTGATATTGCTGCGCAAAACGTTACGACCACCTATTACCCATCAGCAGGTAATTGGGCGACCTTGGCCTTTGAAGATAATTGGCCCCTTGAAGGCGATTATGACATGAACGATGTAGTCATTCGCTATCGTTTAACCTCATATGATGTGGCAGGTAAGTTAATGCGCGTTAAAATTGAAGGGGAAACAGTGGCAACGGGGGCATCGTATCATAATGGTTTTGCGTTTAGGTTGCCCGGTTTGTTACGAGGTGGTGTTGATACAAGTCGGCTAGATTTCAGTATTAATGGCGTAACACAAACAACGTCACCCTTAGAGGCGGGTAAAAATGAGGCTATTTTTAT
>JBELHN010000027.1:0-37572 GCA_042091395.1 Colwellia sp. | reverse complement strand
CTCAAAAACCAAGCGCCAACAGAAGCATTTCAAAGCAATTTCTTAGGGCGGGGTGATGATGCTTCCAATGCAGCAAGTGGTCAATACTTTATTAACAGCAATGGTATGCCTTGGGCCATTAATATTCCTTATGAATGGGAGCACCCTGTGGAATATATGGATATTAAATTTGCCTACCCAGACTTCCATGGTTTTGTAACCTCGTCTGGGGCGTTAAATACCGATTGGTATACCACCGAAAAACAAGCCGTTAACAATGTCTTTAAGCAATAGGAGAGGGTCATGAAACTCACTAAAAGTGTACTACTTATCATACTTACCTCATTTTTTTATGGTTGTGGGGGCGACAGTGATGAGACAACTGCTAACGACACCGCACCTGTTACTAGTGTAACCCCAGATCCTGTCGATTTGTCAGCAGAAACGTCAGAGGTGGTTGAGGAAGTAGTACCAGATCCTGATGCAATTTATGACAGTACAGCTGATTTGGTTGTGGCGACCTCTTTTTTGTTAGAGCCCGAGTATCAATTGGCGGTCAGTTATGACAATGCAGAAAAGCGAGAAGTTTATTTGTCTATTTGCACTGATTTTGCAGAGGGTGATGCAGGGATGAAAGTTGATTACACTAGCTGTCTTCTTAGAACAGCGCTTAAGGGCGATTTTTCGAGTACTATCGCGGTAGCCAATGATAAGCTGAGCTTGGTGATGGCTATTTGGTATTTTGATGACATGAATAACCCAAGATTTGAAGTGTGGGAGAATGATGGGGGAGATCAATCGGCGCTTAAGTTTGAGGTAAATTAGCCAGTTCAAAGCTGTTTTCAGATAGTAATAGGCAGTGTTCAACAATCCGTGTCATATCAATTATCATTGCTAACATGATGGTTGATATGGCATTGTTAGTTTTAGTCTCTGAACTTTTCACATTTAATGTCAAAGGGCAGGTGTCATTTGCTTTATTCATAACATTTACGTTATAAAATTATATAAAATTGCTAGTGGCTAAATTGTTTTCTTGAGTATATTGGTTGTTTTTTCATCAAGGGGGTTTAATGAAGTATTTAATTGTTTTGGTCTTATCGGTCGTAACTTTTTTTTCGCAAGCTAATAGTAGCTTACCCAATAATCGCCATGTTTTGATTGTAGGCAGTGCACAACTTAACGCTAAACCTGACATTGCGATTATTTCATTAGCCGTTGAAAGCTTAAAAAGCAAAAGCCTAGACGCTAAACGTGATGTTGATAATCGCGTTAATAATTTTTTAGATGGTTTAGCTCAGTTTGCTATTAATGAAGAGAATGTTTCTGCATCAAGCATATCCGCACAACCTAATTACCGGTATACCGCTAATAATAAAAAAGAGGTAGATGGTTATATTGCCAAGCGAACGCTTAAAGTTACCTTAAATAACTTAAAGCACCTTAATGGTTTTATGGATTTTGCATTGAGTAAGAAAATTAATGAAATACGTAATATTGAATTAAAGTCTTCTAATGCTGACGCTTTAAAAGATGAAGTGAATGCGTTAGCGGTAGCTAATGCCAAAGCTAAAGGCCATTCACTTGCTAAAGCCTTTGATGCAAAGTTAGGTAAAATATACAGTATTAACTCAACCTCTAATAGCAGCCGTTATCGCTATGGAGCCAATCATGATGTTGAGCACATGGATATAACCACATTGCGCGCTAGCCAGCCTGACCGAGCAGGTAAGTACTTGCAAGAAAATATTGTTTTTTCAGCGTCGATCAGCGTGGTGTTTGATCTTGAAGTAAAATAACTTAACACTTTTACGCTACAGCGAGTCTACTTGCTTTCCAAGTTTATTTTTATTAGCAACTTATGTTGTTAAAGGTGCTTTAATTACTTTAAATGTAAGTTGATCATTAGCGATTATTTGAAGCGCTTAGTTGCAGCAGTAACCTCGGTAGGCTGGTAATTATTGACTAAAGATTGAATAACATACAGTAAAAATTGATATCCGTTAAAACTAAAAAAGGGTTTACTACAATGTAAGTAGTAGACCCTTTTTAAATAAGTGTTAGATTACTTTCTGCCCTTAGGCTTACATAACATGTGTTTTTGTTAAAAATTACTCCTGGTAAGTAATTTTGGCTGCTATTGTTGAAACATCATTAATGACAGTATGGTTTGGTAGTTTCGCAAAAGGCTTATCTTGATAGTTAGATCCGCGTAACTGAATATTAATACGAGCAGCATTAGGGTTAGCTAAGGTCGCTTTATAGAAACTTTTGATATCTTGCAAACTTACCTTGCCGACTTGCTCAATTAATTTTACTTTTGAATCATAATCCCAATTTTCTTTGCTCCAATCGCTAAAAATGGGCAACCTTTCTTCGGACATATTTTTAGGTGACTGTGAAAGTGTTACTAAAATACCGTCTTTTATTTTCTCAAAAGCTTCTGGTGTTAATGCCTCAAGTAATGCTTTATATTCTACTTTAAACTTATCAAAACGCGCTTGTGCTTGAGCTAAATTCAATACAGGTGATTGTATGAATAGTCCAACACCAGCATGTTGTTCAAGAGCATAGTCTGTAGCACCCACAGCATAGCCTAGTTGTTCCTCAGTTCTCAATTGGTTAAATGCTGCAGAGCTAAAGTGCGTGGCGAGTATTTTTGCTGTAGCAAGTGATTTATAACCTTCATTAGCATGAAAATGTACATCAAATATAGCGATATCTGCAGCGGCAATATCTTGTTGATAGCTTAATGTTTGCTGAGGTTTAGGTTTTAAGTAAACTGCTTTTGCAAAGTCAGTCTCTTGTTTGTCTTTACCTAGGGCTCTACTAGTTAGCGTTGCAACTTGTTGTAAATCTGCGACATCATAGTTGCCAAATGCGAAAATACGCGTTTGATTGTTCTGTACTACATGACTAATTAATCTGTTAAATTCAGGTAACGTCATTTGGTTAGCCACTTCAATTAAGGCATTGTTTTCAAATGTTCCCTTTTGTTTGAGCTTGGCAAAAGCGCCACCTAACTGTTGAACTGCAACCTTCTTCTCAATATTGGCAATATTCCGCATATACCTGTCTTTTGCTTGCGCAAAACGTTGCATAGTTAAATTGGGAATTAACTCTTTAAATAAAATATCGAGAAGATCAGGTTGCTTATCAGTAAAACCATCTATTAATAATGTCATGCCTTTTTTAGCTGATGCCTTAATATTAATGCCTGCGGCACTTGCTTCAGACATTACCAAACTTTGTTTGAGGTTATACACGTCTTGCCAAATAGCTAGAGCAACTTGCGTTTTTATATCATTAGCAGCTATACCACTATTAATATCAATTTTAATAACACCCTTCGGTTGCTTCGTAAACAGTTGACTTGGGTAATGCCATACCCTTACACCATAAACATCGACTTTTAATGCAGGTTTATCTTGTTGGTTATCTTGCGATTTTATGGCAAAATTTTCAGGTAATAAACGATTAATGAGCGGCAATGATAACTCCGCTTGTGTGGGTTTTTTCCAAAGAGCCATTTCATCAGCAGAAATATCTTCAATACGGTATTCGCCATTGTAAAAATGTTGTTTGTTAGTGACTTTTTCATCTTTGCTGATATACCAAATACGTAATGTTTCTGGTGTGAGTTGAGTTAAAACATCTCTAATTGCTTGAGCATCAAATTCACTAAAAAAATAAGGAGCATTAATAGCATAGTTAGTTGGATAATCTTGCATACTATTGACTAAATTGGCAGCATAACTGAATTCATCAGTCTTTTCTAAGAATTGGAATTCGTTGTTTAATGCTGTTTTTATTTCGTTATAGTATTTCGCATCGACTCCTTTTTCTTTGATTAAATCAATGTACTGCATTGTTGTGGCAATTATTGTATCGCGATTTTGCATACCCTTGTCTGTTAAGTTAATTGTGATACTTAATTCACCATAATTACCATAGTGATTGGGAGAGGCGCCTGCATTGAGAGAACTAATCCAACCAAGTGCCTTGAATGTATGGGCTGGTGAACCTGGCATTTCAGATCCAAGTAAGTAAGAGACAAAGTAATTAGGTTTAGTTCTGAACTGATCTTGGTTGTTAGTTATTGTGAAATCGAGCTTTAATTGCTTAATATCTTGGTTAGGTTTGAAATAAACTTTTTTACCACCGAGTGAAGTAAAGTCTAATTTCTGTTTAACTTGTGGCTTGGTAATCCTTTTGTCTTCAATAGGGGTAAAATGTTTTTTTGCTAATAATTCCATATCATCCAAGGGTAGGTGGCTAATCATAGACACTTTCATTATATTGGCTGAATAGTATTTATTATAAAAATCAACAGTAGCTTGATGTAAATTGCTATTTTTTTTGTCTGATAGAGTCTCTAAATTACCAATTAAAAAACGATTAGCGGGGTGATCGTTCATCATATCGCGAGATAATTTAAACTGCATAAAGAAATCTAACTCTTTACGCATAGACCACTCTGCATTAACAGCATTTCTCTCTTTCTCTGTATATTCAGGGTACAGCATTGGTGATTTGAAAAAATCAGAGAATCTATCAAGTGTTTCGTCATAGGCATCATTATTAACTTGAAACATATAGTTGGTATAGGTCAGCCAAGTAGAGGCATTCATCATACCGCCATTTTCTTTTAGAAAATTATCGTATTCATCGGTTTTAGGGTATTTCTTTGTCCCTAAAAATAACAGGTGCTCTAAATAATGAGCCAGTCCTTGTTGTTCCATTGGATCCTGAAGTAAGCCAACGCCTACATTAAGGGCTGCAGCTGATTTTTTTGTAAGGGGGTCTGAAACCAATATCACTTCAATGTTATTTTTTAATTTGAGTGTACGGTATTTTCTCTCATCATTTGGGCTAATAGCTATTGAATTGAGTGGTTCAATTTTTGTTTGTTTATCAGATTACTTGATACTTCATTGTTAGAGCATGCTGTTATTAGTACTAAAGCAATTGTGGTTAACGAAAATAATTTTGTCATTTTTATATCCTTCCTTTTTTTTCAAAAACTGTCTTGGTTCGCTCTTGTATTGCTGGCTAAATTTAAAAATAGAGCGGTTAAAATTTATTTTTAGAGGAAAATATTTATATCCTGTAGAAACATACACAACAAAATATTGATACTTGAGCAAGCTGCAATTAACACCACCGCGATACTATTACATGTAAATTTTTTGACCATGAGTTGTCCTTGTATTCTTATCAAACAAAGTTAACAGAATGTTTACTTTGCTATTAATTTAATTATTTTTCTGTTGGTGTAATTACAACAATATATTACTAATCATTGTGTTACGGAGTGCATATTAAAGAAGTGAAATAGTTAAGTCTCTTATGAAAATATTAGCTTTTTCTCTATTCTTTAAAAAAATCATATGACACTGATTTATAATAAAATTTTTTTATTAATTGCATGATTATGTAATATTATTTAATTATTATAAATTATAAGGTTTAAGTCTAAGTGGTTGATTTGTTAGTTTATTTTGTTTTGTGTCAAAAATAGGGGTTGTACAATTTTTCATACTTTGTAATAAAGTAAACAGAAAATAAGTGAAGGCAGAGTTTTATCTTAGTTAATGAGACTTCGTTGCTCGTTGGTTTAAAGATTAAACAGAGCTATTGGAGAGATTTTATTTAACAGTAATGTAAATCCTAAGAAAGATTAAAAATAATTTAATTACATGAATATTTCATAAGTCTTACTTGCAGATATATTTATAATCTATTTTGATTGTTAACTGTAACCAAGCTGTATTAAATTTCGTATGATTATAAGATTGATATTACTGTTAGTAGCGCCAGTGTTGAGCGTTATTGTTGATTGTTGCAATAGTTCATTCGATGAATAACAGCCAGAGTATTTGTCATATAGATATTTTAGAGTAGAAGTAACATTACTTAGCATAATGGATGAATACCCTATTTTGAGTTTGTTAAGAAATTTTACAGTTAAAGTATTCAATTAACCGAAAAATTAACTGTATTTAGATCACACCTGATTAATTAAATCACCTTGAACTCAAATATAAACTTTAATAAAACAGAACAAGACCTTAATTTTTATATTAATATTTTTATAAGAATCAAGGTTATGATTCATTTACTGTTAAGTTAGCTTTCTTAAACTCACTGGGTGTACAGTTATTTTGCGCTTTAAATTCACTATAAAAGGATGACTTACTGTTATAGCCAACCTCGTAGCTTATTTCAGTGATACTTTTAGTCGTTTGCAATAACAGTTTTTTGGCTTCAGTGATTCGGTAGTGATTAAGTAAGGTAAAATAGTTACCTTGCGTTTGTTCATTAATGATTTGTGATAAGTGATGCTGACTTATGGCTAATTTCTTAGCAAAAACACCTAGACTAAGGTTTGCCTCTTTGTATAGCCCAGCGCTCATTAATTGGTGGATCTTCTCCATTGTCTTCTCAGCTATTTTAACAGTAACGGACGAACGGTATTTTTTATGGTTTTCTTTATCTTTGCTCTGAATTATTTGTTCGGCTTCTGTGATTGCACTCTTTGAATGCTGGTTTTTTAAACGCTCTTTATGGTCTTTTACATTTAGCCACCAGCGCCGACCTAATTTGGGTAAGCGCCAATATAGTAGCCCAAGAAAAAATACCATAGGTATAACAACAGAGGCTATTAGCCAAGTATGTTTAAACGATAAACGAAAAATAAAGAATAATAAAATACAGGAAAAACCTGCAGCCATGACTAAAATAACCCACCTTAAACGTAAGAAGTCTGCCAACAAATCATGAGCTTTACGGCTATGTTGATAATTAAGCTCATGCCAAGATAATTGAATATAAAGTGCCCCTAATAATGCCACCAAACCCATCCTCACTTCTCGTGTTGGTTTAATTTGGAACGCCCATGACACCGTCTCATTGTTAGACCAAGCAATCCACATTGCTTGTTTTTCTGCAGTGGACAAAACCCCATAAGGGATCATCAATAGCGCAAAGCTAATGGGAATAATAAAATGCAGTAAATCTTTAACCTTGAAGTTTTTTTCGAGTCGTAAACTGGCGCGAAAGTATAGGTAGAATAAAGCAGGTATAGCTAAGGTAGCGGGTGAACTAAAGCAAAGCCAGGTGATGAGTAGAGTGCCTTTTACATCTACTTTTGCTTGTTCGATCAGTGTTAATTCGATTAAAAAAATAAAAAAACAAAGCATTAGTGCAAAAAAACTTAGTTGCACTTTAGGGTTGTCATCATAATTAACTAACGCAATTATCGCCATAACTGCGCTAAACAGTATAGTTAAATTTATTAGCATAACCATGCTATTCACCCCAAAAATCACCATCACTTACTATCAATGATTGTACATATTACACGGGTAAATAAAAGTGCAATTAACGCGGGGACTATTCTTAATACATCGGGGGAAAATAAAGTATTGAATTTGTTAGTTTTAAATTTTGTATTTGCCGACCCGACAGGTATTTCAATTTGCTGTAGGCAGTTAGGATGAGTGAGCGTAAAGCAGATGTTTAAGATTATTTAAATATCCTCATTGTCTTGGAGTAAACTAATAATGATAAAAAATACACTAACCGACATAATAAAACGGTCACTTCTACCTGTAACTTTACTGTTAGGCGTTAGCGCATGTAATAGTGATAACGACCCTGTGGTGATTATAGAACCCATCGTAGTAATAGACCCAGCAACACAAGTAAAAATTGAATATACCTCGTATGGTGTACCACATATTACCGCAACGAATTATCAGTCACTTTCTTATGGGCAAGGTTACGCCCATGCTCAAGAAAATATGTGTACGCTAGCCGAACAAATCATCAATGTTAGAGCAAAGCGCGCTGTTACTTTTGGTGCTGGTGAAAATGATACTAACGTTAATGACGATTTTGGCATTTTAGCACTTGGGGTTTATCAACAAGCGGCAGATTCATTTGAAAATTTGAGTGATGAACATCAAGCGGTTATTAATGGCTACGTGCAAGGTTTTAATAACGCTGTTCAAGAAAAAGGTGATGCCAGTAATTATCCTAGCCCTTGTCGTGATGCGCTATGGATCCCTGAGATAAGTAACATCGATTTACATGCTTTTCATCTGCGCTTAGCCTTACTGTCAAGTGGTGATGCAGTCAGCACTCAAGTAGCTACAGCTAACCCCACTCAAGCAGTTCAAGGCTTGGGCAATACAATTGAAGAACTAACGATTAAAAATTCAAAGCTAGGCAGTAATGGTTGGGCATTAGGGAAAGATAAAACGGAAAGCGGTAACGGTATGTTGTTATCTAACCCGCATTTTCCATGGGCAGGACATTTACGTTTTGTGCAAAGCCACTTGATTATCCCCGGAGAACTCAATGTTACCGGTGTCGGTTTTATGGGAGTACCAGGCATATTAATAGGGTTTAATGATAACGTTGCCTGGACACATACGGTGAGCCAGTCAAAGCGGATGACATTATATACCTTAACGCTTAATCCAGAAAATCCACTGAGTTATAAGTTTGGTGATGAGTATCTTGATATGACTAGTCAAGAATATACCGTTGAAGTCAAAGCTGAAGATGGCACCATTGCTGAGGTCAATCGAACCTTATACTCAACACACTACGGGCCAATGATGAGTTGGAATTATAGCGGCCAAGTGATGACATTTCGTGACGCCAATGCTGGAAACATTAATATTGTACCGCAATGGCTGGCAATGAACCGAGCGCAAAACTTAGCTGAATTTAAAGCAAGTTTTGAAGAGCATCAGGGGATACCTTGGGTAAATACCATTGCAACCGATAA
Organism: Colwellia sp.; assembly: GCA_042091395.1. Lineage (GTDB taxonomy): Bacteria > Pseudomonadota > Gammaproteobacteria > Enterobacterales > Alteromonadaceae > Colwellia. The sequence continues at coordinate 28,793 of JBELHN010000027.1, read as the reverse complement.
AAGCGGTAATGCTTATTACATTGATGCAGCAAGAACCGCCAATTTAGCGGCGCCGATAGATACAGGTTTAAAACAACTGCTAAATAACCCACCAACTGATTTTACCAGTGGTGCACTGCAGGCTGCTTGGACAGAAGGAAGTGGCCAATTAGTATTAGATGGCGCTAATCCATTTTACAGTTGGCAAACCGATCCAACAACGCCAGTTGCGGGTAATGCACCTTATGCTGCAGCACCACAAATGACACGCACCGACTATGTCTTTAACGCAAATTCAAGTCACTGGCTAACCAATGTTGATGCTCCGCTTGAAGGTTACTCGATTGTGTATGGACCCGAGAGGACCATACGTTCGCCACGTACTCGGATGAATGCAAAATTATTAGAAGAAGTTTCTCCTACCGGTATATCTGGCGCGGATGGTAAATTTTCATTCGCGGAATTAAAAAGTGTGGTAACGGCTCAGCGAGGCTTTATGCCAGAGCTTTTACAGACTGAAGTTGTGGCACGTTGTGTTGGTGCCACTGAAATCACTTTAGAAGACAGTACCAAAATTGATATTACTGAGGCGTGTTCAGTACTTTCTAATTGGGACGGTCTTTACACCAATGAGAGTAGTGGCGCACACGTATTTCGTGAGTTAATGCGTCAATTTAGATCGGGCAGTCATGGTGTATTTACCAGTGCGCTGTTTGACAATGCTTTTGATGCAAACAACCCTGTTAATACACCTTCTACCCTGAAAGCAAGAGAGCAGGATGCAACTGATAATAGTGATCCGGTCTTAATTGCTTTAGCAAATGCCGTGCAAACATTATCGAACTATAAATTTCCGCTCGATGCTAAGTTAGGAGATTTACAATTTCACATGAAAAATGCTGATCGTATTGCCATCCCTGGTGGTGATAATTTAGATGGTGTGTTTAATATAAACGCCGCTGCGATGATACCGGAGTTAGGTTATATGGTCGTACATGGTGCAAGTTGGGTAATGGCGCTAGAATTTACTGAGCAGGGGCCTGTTGCTGATGCGTGGTTAACCTACAGCCAAAGCCATGATCCAGAGTCTGAACATTTTAGTGATCAAACTACACTCTTTAGCACTGGAACTTGGCGTCCAGTGGTGTTTTCTAAGGAAGCGATTGCTGCTGATTTACAATCTAGCATGACCCTGACCATTGAATAAAACCTAATCAGCTAAATAAAATGAAAATGCCCGCGTATTGTGGGCATTTTTTTGCCTATACAATTTAGGGGCTTTGAAAAGAAACATCTAGTTTAGCTTCATTAAAAATCAAATACCCTGTATCTGATAGTCTGGTCTCCCGCTTGCGAGGCTACTGAATTACTGCCTCTTGCTTGTAAATGATGGATTAAGGATTTAGGTAAGCCGGGGTAAGCTGAAGAAAGATAAAGTTGCCCAGTTTGGTAATCTAAAAATTCGAGTGTTAAGTCAATATTGGCACATGTAATACCTCTGCAGTGATAAACATAAAAACCATTTTTTGTAGGCTCGTTATGGTAACTAAGACGTTGGTTGTTAACTTGAATCGTTGACAGCCCAGAGGACTCAGGAATAAATAATTTTACATCACTCAGGGCTGCTACTTTAGTGGTTATTTTGGCAGCAATACGTGTTTTTCCATCTATGTACTGTTGATTAAGCACGGTAAAGTTCGGAGCAAAATCACGTGTTGCTATGTCAGCTGTTACTGGCGCTACATAAGCAGCATTTCTTTGCCAAGGCATTAATTTAGACAGTTTAGGGGCTGATACGAAAGAGTTAGTCAAACTGGCAGGAATTAAATCATTTTCAGCACCGTAGCTGAGAAACGCCTCACCTTGTTCGTTTTCTATATAGTGAATACTCAATCGCTGAGGAAACCATGAAGTATGGGGTGGTTGAAATGCTGTCCAAATGATTGAAATAACGCTTAAGGTCAAGGTAAAGGCGATTAGTTTGCGTTGCGATTGCTGTGTTACTTGTTGCAGAGCTAACAGCGGTAATGTTGATACGATCACAAAGCCTAATATCAAGCCAATGCTAACGGAAAGTTGATAACCCATCATAATATCTATCGTGTAAGCGACAGGAATAAAGATTACCGCGGTAATAGTGGCACTCACTATAAGTAATTCAATGCTTAGAAAGTTGGCTTTGGTAGCCATTGACTCTGGTTTTTGCCGGCGATTTAGTCGATTGAGTAGCAGCTGACAAGTAATGTTGGTAAAAGCCGGAATAATAAATAAAAAACTGATACCTACCAACCATATGCTCGTAATTACGCTTAACACGACCCAAAAGAGAGAGATACTGTGCTGAATCAATGTACTATCAAGATTTTTAATTATTAGCTTGCCTACAGGTAAACTAATAGTCAGTACCCCTAACCACACGGCCAGTTGCATAGGTAAATTGTTGGCATACCATGGAGAATGATAACCGCTAAGTGTTTGCACCAGTAGCATAATGAAGTATGCGGTCAAGGCCGATAGCAGCACTATAATAGTTGGCGTAAGAACTAGCTTGATTATGTTTATAACATTTAATTTTGTGGGATTTAATTCACTATCCTTGTGTTTATATCGACTAAGACTAACGCTAATCAGCCACAAAACTAATGCCAGCAAAGATAGCCACAAACTATAAGGTTCAGGCCAACTGATGACAAATAATTGTAAAATATCACTGTACACCAAATTACCTAGTTCAACTTGCTCAAGATCTTGATCTTTAATGCGTTGTAATACCCCCCATACATTGTCACCGTGATGCTGCAAACTTCCTTTGTCAAGATTGGCAAGGTTATCAAGTGGTGTGTGGTAATGAGGCAACCGCTCGGCATGAGCAAAATTTAGCCCTTGTAGCCCGTGGTCTTTAAAAATAGTTAAATCAGTATTGTTAGGCAGTGCTTTATAAATTTCATAAAACAATGAACTACTTACTGGTGAAGGAGTGGTCTGAGCATAATGATTAACTAACCATCCACTGTTTTCACCTGTTTCAAACATCACACTTTTGCCAGAAGTGCCGCGAGCTTCAACATTCAGTGCTAAACTAAGGTCTTTTGCGTAAGGATGCTCTCTCATAAAGGCTTTTGCACCAAATAAGCCAAATTCTTCACCTTCGTTAAACAGCAATACAATGGTATTTCGAGGTTGAGGCGATAAGGTTAATAATCTTGCTACTTCAAGCAAGGTTACAACAGCGGCTCCTGCATCACTGCCCCCTGGCCCTGCGGGCACTGAATCGTAATGTGCAGATAATAAAATACCTTTGTTATTTATTTCAGTACCTTGAATTTTAACAATAATGTTTCTAACTTTGGTGCAGCGAGCCAAGCCATTTGCATAATCATCACAGAGTTGACTTTCCTGAATTTCACTCGATAAGCCAATACTTGTTAATAGTTCGATGATGCGTTGTTCTACCAGATTATTTGCCAAGCTATCAACAGGATGAGGTATTTGTTCTTTAGTAATGATTTCTAAAAGCTTAAAAGCTCTTTCACTTGAAAAGATTTGTTCAGACGCATCAGCTGTTTGAGGTGTAATAGTATTAAGTTGTGACTTATAAAATAATGACACAATAATAAACAATATAAAGGTGACGACAATGGGGCTTGGTATTAACTCTTTAAACAACAGAGACAAATTAGCATTAGATTTCATCGGTAAACCTCTGTTTTTTCCTTAAGTATAGCGTTAAGCATAGAAGTTAGTCATAGTAGTTAAGTATCATTGTGTAGCGTTTATTCTAGTATGATTTAAAGGGGTATCATAAGGCAACTTTTACTTAGTCTCCTCTATCACTGTTTGATCTGATATTTCAGCAATAAGCGTATTTTTAATAAACACTATTTTTTAGTATGAATACTATTTAAGTAAATGAAAAGTATGCTATGTTTTATAATAATAAGGTTTGTTGTGGTTTATTATTACACTCATTTTGTGGATTTTTTGTACAGCAAGCATTATGTCGTGCAGGGTATAAGGGGTAGGGAAGTGTGTCTTAATCTAATTTTGACATACTAAATCATATGCTTCTGATGTTGCCCAAATCAGAAGTTATAAAATACAGGGCATTTATGAGGATATATAATGAGCAACAATCAAGACTCTAAAAACATGGCGCTATTAATTTGGATACTAACAATATTTTTTGGTTTTATTCCTGGTTTAATTATGTATTTGGTTAAAAAAGACGATGCTTATATTCAGTCACAGTCGAAAGAAGCATTAAATTGGTCTATTACAATGTTTTTATTAAGTATTTTGGCGTCCATTTTAGCTGTTGTAGCTATAGGTGGTTTTTTATATCCAGTTATTGGCCTTTGTCATATAATTTTTTGTATTATGGGTGCGATGGCAACGTCAAAAGGTGATAACTTTAGTGTTCCTTTTGCTGTTCGATTAATTAAATAATCAAAAGTAGTAGGTTAAAAACGGTCAATTGACTATCGTGTTATGAATAAACGTATGGATGAGCAATATACCGTGCCATACGTTTATTTATGAAAAGCATAACTTATCATTCAAACAACCTGAGTATAAAGTAATAGGAATCTTAGGCTATATCTCGACCTTCTTTACATTGCAACATATATTGGTTCAAACTTGATGTTGTAAAACAATAAATCATTTTTCTTTTCCGATTTTCCGATTGAGCCTTGGGCTACTCATCAGTGATTTCATGCTTGAGCGCGCATCTTATATTGCCTACAATACTCCCTTTATAATTTTCTGCAGGCACTTATTTCTATGAATGATGCTACAACAAAACCCGCCTTACCTGACCGTCTATCTGGTAATCCTCGAAGCCCTCATTACGATGAAGCTATTTTTGCCCATGAAATTGGCATTCGCATAAACAGTAAAGAACGTTTTGACGTTGAAGAGTACTGTATTAGTGAAGGTTGGGTCAAAGTACCCGCTAAAAAAGCATTAGATCGACGTGGACAGCCTTTGCTAATGACCATCAAAGGTGAAGTTGAAGCGTTTTACAAATAGGTTTGCCGCAGTGAAGCATTAAAATTTGTTTAGAGCCAGATATTGAGGTTATTTGTAGTTGTTAAAAAATAGATTGAAAGACACTAAATTTAACTTTTGGTGTCTCAATAACAATTATTTGCATGACTACATAACTACATATCAAAGGTCTTGATAATGTTTGAAAATAATAGACCGTATTTTTGAGTGGCTGTTGGCATTTAAACTAAACTGCTTACTTGCATAACATAAGGCTATTTAAGTGGCTTGACCATATGCAAAGTCTCTGGGTTAAAGCCATTATTTTGGTAGAATTTTTGCGCTTTGTTATTATTAGCAAAGACTTCAAGATGCATAAGTCGATAACCCTGGGCTTTTGCCCACTCCTCTGCGGCATTCATTAGCGCACTGCCAACACCACAACGATCAACTGATTTTGATGCGGCTAACAATGGAATTGTGGCGCATAACTCTCCGGAAATACTATCGTGGTGCGAACAAGCATGAATAAAGCCAACCGCTTCATTATTAAGCTCTGCAATCAGCGTAAGTTGGGGCTGTTCAGTGTTGTTAAGCACTTGCTCAATGTATGCGTCTTGCATTTTTTGCATGACAATATCGCTATGCCAATACAATTGAGCAACATGTGCTAAACGCGGAGACAGAGAAAAAATAAATTGACGATCTTCTGGCTTTGCTGTTCGCATTACGATGTTATTTTTCACCTGTAACTCCAGGATATTAAATCAAAACAGCCTGTAGAGTAACGCTATCTTTTTAAAAAATCAAAAATGTACTATTAATTTATTAATTACAGTAAGTTAAGGGTTCAGAGTTAAGCTTTGAACGGTAAACGGTTTTTCTTTAGAAATTATTTGCGTGGTAAGCAATTTAGTAACTTTGATGTTCGCACCATCCTCTAAAACTTGAATTAACCATGTCTAATCGGTGTTTTTGAGTTATTTAAAATGACAACAAAAATTTTAAATTGTGTAGGTGATATTTGATTTTTGCCTTATGATGCTGGACAATTTAATTGTGTTGTCAAATTGACTAGATATAGTTAAATAAAACAAGTAATTAACGAATAAATTAAGCAAAATTAGATTTTTGTTCTATATTTCATATAGTGCTTTTGAGTGAGTTACTGATGCGTTTATTACCCGCAGAAGGCTTATATTTTATAATTATTTAACATGATGTAAATCATAGGATTTTATTGGATATGTGGTATAACTATAATTACTGGCTAAGTGAGTAGCATGATTGAGCAAATTAGGATTGTAAGTTGAAGACACCTTCTATACCCACTGATGAAAAAAAACGAATAGAAAAATTACATTCGTTACAAGTACTCGACACCCTCCCTGAAGAGCGCTTTGAGCGTTTAACACGTATGGCTAAACAGATGTTTGATGTGCCAATTGCTTTAGTGAGTTTAGTGGACAAAAATCGCCAATGGTTTAAATCGTGCATTGGTTTAAATGTTTGTGAAACCTCCCGTGAAATATCTTTTTGTGGCCATTCAATACTAGAAAAATCAGTATTCATTGTCGAGGATGCAACATTAGATTCAAGATTTTCAGACAACCCCTTAGTGACGGGTGAACCCAATATACGTTTTTACGCTGGTTGTCCCTTACAGGTAAGTGGTCATAAGCTAGGCACCTTATGTATTATTGATACAAAGCCAAGAACATTTGCTGAAAATTACATTACTTTGCTTAAAGATTTAGCTACCATGGTGGAGTGTGAATTGGCGGCTATGTACATGGCTACTATGGACGAGTTAACTGATATTTCTAACCGTAGGGGCTTTATGACTCTTGCTCAGCATAGTATCAATTTGGGCATTAGACAAATTGCACCGTTAATTTTAGTCTTTCTTGATTTAGACCAATTTAAAGACATTAATGATAAATTCGGTCATGCAGCAGGAGATCAAGTACTTGTTGATTTTGCCGCATTAATGAAAAAAAGTTTTCGTAATTCTGATGTTTTTGCTCGCATTGGTGGTGATGAGTTTGCTGTATTAATGAGTAATACATCCGAGGCACAAGCTGAGGTGGCTATTGAAAAGTTTAGTGGCTTATTGAGGGAATATAATCAATATAAATGTCGTCGTTATACAGTTGAATATTCATATGGCATTGTCGAGTTTGAACAGAATAAGCACACTAGTATTGAAGCACTTTTAGAGGATGGCGATACACTTATGTATCAATTAAAAAAATCAAAAAATCAAAAAATCAAAAAAACTATAAATTAATAAATCTATTTACTGTTTTTGTTATACCGGCAAATTTGATTGCGGCCTTGTTGTTTTGCTTGATACAAGGCTTCATCTGCTTCCACAATATAATCTGCAAAACCTTTACGCTTACCCTCTACAAACGTTATACCGACACTAGCCGTAATAGGCTCACGGATCACTGTATCAGTAGGCTTATTTTGTGAAAGTAGTAATAATATTTGTTCAAGTCGAGTGCTAATCTCGGTTTTACTGCTAGCAGGCATGACTAATAAAAACTCCTCACCGCCCATTCTACAAATGACATCCTTTTTGGTTAGCATAGAATTAGCAATTTTCACTATTAATTTGATGACTTTGTCGCCTATTGCATGACCATAGGTGTCATTAATTTTTTTAAAAAAATCAAGATCTAGCATTGCAAAACAGAGCTCACTCTTGTGCGGGTAGCGCAAATAATGTTTTAATTTTTTTTCAGCCAATAAAATACCATAGCGGCGATTATTAATAGCGGTTAAACCATCAATATTGGCTAAAATTTTTATGCGCTTAATCAGGTAAATTAAACCAAAGAACAAAATGATTAAAATTAAACAAAAAACCGACAAGATCAACAGGTAATCATCTTTAGAGGAAATTAATTGGGCATTAAATTGCAGTGCTTCTTGTTGTGTTAGATTATTTTCCGCTAGTTCAGCGACCACTTTACTCTGCGCTTCAACATAAGCGGCTTTTTCAGCTCTGGCAATACGATGACCCATGTGTTTATCAATTTGTGGAGTCGTAATAGTTTCAATAATATTTTTTATGCGAGTGTACATGCCGTCAATATTCTTGTTTCTGTAGAGAATATCAATTTCAATACCGCTTAACTGCAGTTGCAGGTAATTATCATTACCTGTTTTAACGTTGTGTTGTATATCGGCAATAACGTTTGCTGATTTTTTATAATCCCCAACTCCAATCAAGGCTTTAGCGAGTAGAATTTTAATAACATTAATATTATTTGATGTTTTGTTAATGCTTTCAGTAATAATAGCTTCGGCTAAATGAATAGTCTCATCATAATTTTGTAACGCAAAGCTGGTATTTGCTAAATAATATAGCAGGGTTAAACGTTCACTCGCTATCAAGTTTTCATTACCATTCTTTAGCACATTAAAAAGTAAGTCATGCGCTTGCTTGGCTTTTCCTTGCTGGGTTAAGTATTGTGCCTTGAGTTCCGCTATTGGGATAATATAGGATGTGGCCTTGAGTTTTTTTGCTCTATTTTCTAGGGTCAATATAAGTTGTTCAGTATTGATATCTGCCATGGCATTAGCACGAATTCTCGTCATGTTCAGCTGCATTTCTAGGGCAAAATAAAATTCTTCAAGTGCTATCCATTGGCGTTGATTTTTAATAGCAATATCTAAGGCAACATCGAGAATATTGTTATTAATAAGGCTGTAATACAGGCTGCGATAAAAAAAAGCGCTCATAAAAGGAGCGTTAAAAGATTCAACTTTAGCTTCAATTGCTTGTAACTGAGTTAATGCTGACGTTGAGTTTTCAATGAAAACCTCGAGTGTTAGGGAAAATAAATGGCGCCAAAGTTCTTCTGCATTACCAAGAGTTTTCAGTAGCTTGGGGTACATGTTTTTTAATTGTTGTAAACGAGGTGTGTGCTCAAGAGTTGCAGAAGTATTCAGGCTCAGGGTTAACCAACGTAATTTGTCAGTATTACTCGCATTGACAATTACTAATTCTAAATCACGGAGCTTTTGATCAGCGGCGCGAATATCTTGTACAATCAAACGTTCAGCTTGGTTTAGGTTGTCAACAACTTGTTGTGCCTGGCTGTTCGTAAAAAACAACATAAAAATAACACAACTGATAATCTTGTTTACAGGTTTTAATAATTGATTTAGTTGTAAATTTACCATGTAAGCGAGTATTTCATCCCAGAAAAACAGACCCATTTCAAATAACGTTTATATCATTATTTTTAATTAAAATCATACTGAACGGTTAAAAAGCGTTCGATTTTTAAGCTGCCAATCAGGTTTTATTTTGTGCAAATGTAAATAATGAATGACAATAACAAACATGTAAAATGACAGAGTATTAGCGCAAGCATCTCACCTGCTGTTGACCAGATAAACATTAAATAAAGAGCTAGTTAATGACAGAAAAACAATTTACTCTAGCTTTTGAAGCACCCTCAGTAGCTGATTTTTTACAATTACGTGCAGCGGTTGGTTGGACTAAAATAAATGCTAAGCTGGTTAAGCAAAATTTGATTAATAGCTTATTTCATGTTTCTGCTTATCATAATCAACAACTGGTAGGTATGGGCCGTGTTGTTGGTGATGGTGCCTTATATTTTTATATTCAAGATGTCATGGTTACCCCAACACATCAAAGGTTAGGGGTTGGCAGGGCTTTAATGGAACATATTGAAACCTATATAGATAAAAACGCCGAGCAAGGGGCAACTATTGGTTTAATGGCTGCACAAGGTAAAGAAAATTTTTATCGTCGCTATGGCTACCTGCAAAGGCCAACAGCTGAGTTAGGGCATGGTATGTGTAAATTTTTATAGCGTGTTGTTAACTTTAGATTTTAATTATTATTACCTTGCAAATTTAGTACGTTTTTAAGCAATGACACAATACATTTAATTATATTTTTTTACAGGCCTTTATTCATGTCCTTACAAAATAAAACACTTACAACTTATAATAAATTTAAGCGCTTCCCTGGTGGAAAAAAGATATTTTCGATGGTTGTTAGTCGCGTGGCACCCTACTTTTCTACGATAAACCCTTACATTATTGATCTGGTTCCGCACTCATGTACCTGTTTAATTAAAAAGCAAAAAAAGGTGTTTAATCACATAAAAACAGTACATGTTATCGCTATTTGTAATGGTTTAGAAATGGCCATGGGAGTTATGGCAGAGGCCTCTATTCCCAAACATTTGCGTTGGATACCTAAGGGTATGAGTGTTGATTACACGGCTAAAGCAGGCAGTGATATTCGCTGCGTTGCATCAGTTAAGGCTGAAGATTGGCAACCGGGTGATATGATGGTTGACGTTACGGCCTATGATGTCAATGACGTTGTTGTTGTTTCTGGCACTATTAAACTGTGGATTTCAGAAAAACCAAGCGCTAAATAAAACAGCCAAGCAATGATTGTGGCGCAGTTTAACTGAGCCACAACTAGTCCGTTTATAATTCAGTACCTGCTTCATCGGCGGTAACGACATCCGTTTCTTTTGCTGACTCAGTGATCCATCGTTGTAAACTTGAGCAAGAAAGTGCGTGCTTCATGTAGGCAGTTGCCTCTGTGTTTAACTCGATATTGTAGGTGTTAAAGCGCAGTAGTACTGGGGCAAACATGGCATCAACAATGCTCCATTGGCCAAACAACCATCCGCCTTGTTGTTTAAATTGCTGATATTGCTCAGACCATATTGCTTCAATACGTTGTATGTCTTTTTTAGCTTGATTGGACAAGGTTAATGCTCTTTTTGCCCTAATATTCATTGGCATTTCTGCGCGTAACTGTGAAAACCCAGCATGCATTTCACTGGCTAATGCTCTTGCTTTCGCTTTTAAGGCGTTATTTTTAGGCCATGCCGAGCCTGATAAATAAGTATCATTGATATATTCACAAATGGCTAACGATTCCCAAATGGTTACATCACCATCAACCAGAGTCGGTACTCTCAGGGTTGGGCTAATATCCTGCAAGTGTTGATAAAATGACGCTGAATCGAGTGTTAGCTGGACATCTTCATGCTTAAGGTTATATTTATCAAGTATTAACCAAGCTCTCAGTGACCATGTTGAGTAATTTTTATTGCCAATATAAAGTTTCATGAATGACCTTTTAGTTACTATTAGATAAGTGTTAAGAAAATATTAGGTAAGTTTTTACAAGTACTAACGCTACTGTAATAAACTATATGAGCATTGACTATGGATAAATTTTTATACAATCTATTAGAAAATCAAATAGGTTGTTAAGTACATGGACATAGAAGCATTACGAAGTTTTTTAGCGTTTGTTGACACAGGAAGTTTTACCCGAGCCGCGAAACAAGTGCATCGTAGCCAGTCGGCAATCAGTATGCAGATGAAAAAATTAGAGCAAGCGGTTGATAAATGCCTTTTTACAAAACAAGGCCGTTTATTAGTGTTATCGGCTGATGGGCAAGTATTTGTCGGTTACGCCCGACAATTAGTGCAACTTCATGATGACACGTTAAAAAAAATGCACACTGAAGAACCAAGTACGCTAATGCGTTTAGGTTGCCCAGACGATTATGCGGAATCAATATTACCTACTATGGTAATGCTGCTGCACCAAACTTTCACTCACTTAAATTTACAAATTACCTGTGCACCCAGTCACCGTATTAAAATAATGCTTGATAGTGGTCATTTAGATATGGGTATTGTTACCCGTTCACCCGGCTCTGAAGAAGGCTATTTATTGCAGACAGATCAGGGTGTTTGGGTAGCTAATTTACAAGCCAATAGCCATTACAATAGCCCTTTGCCGATTGCGGTATTCCAATCTGATTGTCGTTTTCATCACGCTGCGATAGAAGGGCTCATTAAACAAAATAAAGCATTTAAGTTAATTGCTTGCACGGGAAGTGCTAGCGCGCAACGTGGTATTGTTGCCAAAGGTCTCGCTATTGGTGCTATGGCCAAAGCCAGTAAAGGTTATTTAGATGAGCTGAACCAAGCGGGTTTACCACCATTACCGAGCATTGAAATAGTTTGTTTAAGAGCGAGTAAAGCTAATAACCCTATGTCAGAGAAAACACTTAATACCTTATGTCAGCAATATCTTCGTAGCATTTCACAAATTCAGAGCAGAAGTTGTTGATTGCCTCTTGCCTGTATTGATATAACTGGCATTATACTTAGCATTATTTTTATATTTTTTTGGCTATGTTGATAATACATTCTTCAATGTAAGCTATACAATTACCATCAGCGGAGCTGTTCATGTTTTTTCGTTATCACCGCATCGCTATGATCATTATCGGGTGTTGTTTTCTTGGTTTCACTGCGTTTGAGAGTATAGCCCATGGTGTTGATGATAATACGCGACTATTTTTACAACAAAATACCGGTATACAATTTTTCCCGTTTCTGTATATCGGTGCCAAACACATGGTCACCGGTTATGATCATCTACTGTTTCTGGTGGGCGTGATATTTTTTCTCTATAAAAGTAAAGATGTTCTAGTGTACGTTAGCCTATTTACCTTAGGTCACAGTATTACACTGCTACTCGGTGTTATTGCAAATTTACACGTTAATGCGTATTTAATTGATGCCATTATTGGCTTATCCGTGGTTTACAAAGGTTTTGACAACTTAGGTGGCTTTCAGCGCCTACTAGGCGTTAACCCAAACGCGAAACTAGCAGTACTAATTTTTGGCTTGTTTCATGGTTTAGGTTTAGCAACAAAATTACAAGAGTTTCAATTGCCTGAAGAGGGATTGTGGACTAACTTAATCGCCTTTAATATCGGGGTTGAATTAGGTCAGTTTGCCGCATTAACACTGATTTTACTAGTGATCAGTTTTTGGCGAAAATTTGCTTCATTTCAGTACTTTTCAACCGCCAGTAACACTTTACTAATGAGTGCCGGCATGATGCTCATTGGCTTTCAGCTAACGGGCTATTTTGTCATGAACTAATGTTAATAACTCAGTATTAACAATTTGATTACCATGCGATTTTTCACTTAAAGTACTTAATAATTCAGAGGTTTTTTATGCAACATACCCTATCAAACAAAGCCTTACTGCAAGCAAGCTTAATTGCCTTAGTTATAGCGGCGGCAGTGCTGGTGAGTGTTATTTTACCGGCAGAGTATAATATTGACCCTACCGGTCTTGGTGCTAAATTAGGGTTAACAGTCTTAGCTAACACTGACATTAGCATTAATACTGAGGTAGGCGATGCAGCTGAAGAGGTAGAATTGTCTTCAGCACTCAACATTGCAAACAATAGCAAGATTGATGCAACTGATATTATGCAAATTATTGTGCCAGCAAATCGAGGTATAGAGTATAAATTTGCTATGCAGCAATTTAAAAAAATGACGTATCAATGGCAAACAGACGGTACCGCCCTTTTTTTTGATTTACATGGTGAACCTGAGGGTGATACAAGCGGATATTATGAAAGTTATGCCATTGCAACCGCGAATGAAATGCAAGGCAGTTTCACCACACCTTTCGCTGGTGTTCACGGTTGGTACTGGAAAAATACTAGTGATCAAGAGGTAACCATTAAATTAACGGTAAGCGGCGAATATAGCGTCATTGGCTTAAAAAAATAGTTGAATACCAACCTTTGCTATTACACGTTATAAAGTCATTTATGTCATCAACAATGTTATTGATAATATGATCAATTTTGACATCAATTTTGACATCAATTTTGCCATCAATTCTGTCGTCATGACCCAAGTTAATCATCAACACATTGATTGACTACTTGTTGGGACAAGTAAGCTTGATTATCAATGTTGCCTTAGTACATGCCTCTTTGTTAACTAGGTATATAAGCCGATGAGGTGAAGAATTTTATTAAGCTCATCGCTCACAAAACCAATACCTCATAATGCTAACACCTAATAAATATAATTCCTTATAAATCAGTATTTTATTAAAAAACACCTGCCTTTACCCATACCCTGTTATGTCAATATGTTGCTATGTAAATACCTTCAGGGTAGTGAATAATAATTGCTTGAGGGTAATCGGCATAATAACAAATAGCGCCACACCTTTATCAAAATCCGGGTTCACTTGGCAGTAAAAGGCAATTTCCTTTTTACGACTCTTTCTGAAGGTATCAACCTCTTGCTCAGTGTAATTAGTGCGGCGACCTACATCGAGTAAACATCGAGCATCAAGCAAATCGCATTTCTTACCGTGTTGATTAAATTGCTCGAATAACTGCTGTGGAAGTAATGCGGTATTATCGACACTTGGCCATACTATGGCGGCTTTATTGGCAATGGCTCTATACATAGCGGGGCTGAGCATTGTATCGGCATAAAAAATTCGTTTAAATGGATTTTTTAACCAGTATAGAAAAGCCTGCTGCATTGAAAAAGCAAAGGTATTACCGCCTTTTCTATAGTCTGGGTAAAAAGCGGCAGAGGCATTCAATAGCACGTGGTTTTCAGTGCCAGTAAATGAAATTAAGCAATAGCCCACGATTTTTTGTTGATCAAAATATAAACGTAATTTTCGATCAAAAGCATCAGGGCATAAAAAATATTTAGCATAATAGGCATGGCCATCAACACCGTTAAAACTGGCAGTGATGAGTGCAATAATGCCATCTTCAAGCTCGGCGCTTAGCCAATTTACCCCTTGTTTAAGGTCAATAGTTTGTAGAGTCATGAATTTGATAAGCCTCTCGATCGCCATAAGTAATAAAGTGTTGGTAATATTAACAAGGTCAAAAACATAGCGCTTACCATGCCGCCAATCATGGGTGCGGCAATTCTACTCATGACTTCTGAGCCGGTACCTGTGCCAAACAAGATGGGTAATAAGCCAATAATCACAGTCCCTCCGGTCATCATAATAGGTCTAATTCTTAACCCAGCCCCCTGCATCACCGCCTGAAAAACATCGGCTTTAGTTATTCTATTAGCCTGTTCACTGTGATGCGGGGTTAACTCAGCATAAGCTTTGTTCAAATAAACTAGCATAATAACACCTATTTCAACGGCAACACCTGCCAGCGCAATAAAGCCAACACTTACCGCTACTGAAAAAGAATAGCCCAGTAAATACATTAACCATAAGCTACCGACCATAGCCAAGGGTAACGTACCCAAAATGAGTGCCACGGTGAACATATTTTTAAAGTTGATATACAATAAAATAATAATAATGGTGAGGGTTAGCGGAATAACATAGCGTAATTTAGCTTTAGCCCGCTGCATATATTCGTATTGGCCAGCCCAGTCAATAGAATAACCTACCGGTAATGTGAGGGTTTTATCTACTTGTTGCTGTGCTTGTTTAACGTAATCACTGATATTAATAACACTACTGTCGTCCAAATCAATAAAAACTAAACCGGTTAGTCGAGCATTTTCTGATTTTATACCCGCAGGTCCATCTTCAATAAAGATATCAGCAACATCGCCCAGCGCAATGCGTTGCCCTGTTGCTGTAATCACCGGTAACAATGCCAGCTGCTCTGGAGAATTACGATAGTCTTGAGGGTAGCGAATGTTGACAGGGTAGCGCTCAAGCCCCTCAACTGTATTGGTAATATTTATACCACCAATAGCCGTGGCAACAACCTGTTGAATATCACTAATGTTTAGGCCATAACGAGCGGCCTTAAGGCGTTTGATATCAACCTTAATATACCTGCCACCAATAACACGTTCAGCATAAACAGAAGCCGTGCCCGGTATATCCCCTAATATGGTTTCAAGCTGCTGTCCTATTGCTTGAATACCCGCTAAATTAGGGCCAAAAATTTTAATACCTAGAGGCGTCTTAATACCCGTTGCCAGCATATCTATACGGGTTTTTATGGGCATTACCCAAGCATTGCTAACGCCCGGTAATTTCACTAAATTGTCGAGTTCTTTTTTTAAGCTCGCTAGGTTAGTGCCAGCACGCCATTGACTTCTGGGCTTGAGTTGAATAAAGGTTTCAATCATGGTTAAGGGGGCAGGATCGGTTGCAGTTTCAGCGCGACCGACTTTCCCGAACACTGTTAATACTTCAGGCACAGTGCTAATTAATTTATCGGTTTGTTGCAGTAATTGCCTCGCTTGCCCAATTGAAATACCCGGGTAGGTCGTGGGCATGTACATTAAATCACCTTCATCAAGAGGGGGCATGAACTCGCTACCAATTTTATCTAACGGATATAAACCTGCTACTAACAAGATTATCGCAGCACATAGCGTTGTTTTTGGATAACTTAACACAGTTTTTAGCATAGGCAGGTAAGCCAGAGTAAGCACTTTATTAAGAGGATTTTTCTGCTCAGCGACGGGTTTACCACGAACAAAGTAACCCATTAATACGGGCACTAACGTAATAGCTAATGCCGCAGCAGCTGCCATGGCGTATGTTTTGGTAAAGGCCAACGGTGAGAACATCTTACCCTCTTGTGCCTCAAGGGTAAAAATAGGGATAAAACTTACCGTAATAATAAGCAGGCTAAAAAAGAGGGCAGGGCCTACTTCACAGGCGGCCCCAGTAACCAGTCGCCAGCGTTCTTTGTCAGTTAATGGCGTCTTTTTAGGGGCGGCTTCGAGGTGTTTGTGCATATTTTCAATCATCACAATAGCGCCATCAACCATCGCGCTAATTGCAATAGCAATGCCTCCAAGAGACATAATATTGGCATTTAAACCCTGTACATGCATGATGATATAAGCAGCCAAAATGCCAACAGGTAAGCTAATAATAACCACCAAGGCCGATCGCAAATGAAATAAAAACACCATACAAACCAAAGCAACCAGAGTAAATTCTTCAATAAGTTTATCGGTTAAGTTACTTACCGCATCGTTAATTAATGCTGACCTGTCATACACAGGAATAACTTCGACACCCTTGGGTAAACTTTTTTTAAGTTGGCTAAGTTTAGTTTTTATACGGGTAATGACTTGTTGTGCATTATCGCCATAACGCATTACCACAATGCCGCCTACGGTTTCCCCTTCACCATTAAGTTCTGCTATACCTCGGCGCATTTGTGGGCCAGTGCCAATGTTGGCAACATCTTTTAAGGTAATAGCAACACCATTGTTATTAACACCTAATGGAATATTCTCAAGGTCTTGTATGGTTTTTATGTAACCCGTTGCACGCACCATATACTCTGCTTCAGCCATTTCTACCACAGAAGCGCCAATTTCTTGGTTAGCATGCTTAATAGCCGTTTGAATGAGTGATAATGGAATACCAAAAGCACGTAATTTTTCAGGGTGCACTTGTATTTGGTATTGCTTTACCATACCACCCAGTGGTGCAACTTCAGACACACCTTTAACCGATTGCAATTCATATTTTAAAAACCAATCTTGTAAACTCCGTAATTGACTTAAATCATGCTGGCCGGTTTTATCGACCAGTGCATATAAATAAACCCAGCCAACACCTGTGGCATCTGGCCCTAATTGCGGTTTCACGTCTTTTGGTAACTTAGCCGAGACTTGACTTAAGTAAGTTAAGACACGTGATCTAGCCCAATAAAGATCAGTATCTTCTTCAAAAATAACATAAACATATGAGTCACCAAAAAAAGAAAACCCCCTAACGGTTTGCGCCCCTGGTACTGATAACATAGCGGTAGTGAGTGGGTAGGTAACATGATCTTCAACAACCTGTGGTGCTTGCCCTGGATAGCTTGTTTTAATAATAACTTGCACATCAGACAAGTCAGGCAGGGCATCAATGGGGGTATTTTTTATTGCATAAAGGCCAAAACCAAAGATGATTATTGTACTGAGTAACACTAAAATACGATTTTTGATTGACCACCTAATCACTGCTTCAATCATGAGATTCACCATGGTGCATATCGTGTGACATACCCTCGTGCATGACCATGGCATTGATTATAACAAACTCATCAGGTCTTACTTCAAAGGTAAACATAAGGTAGGCATCTATAGTGAACACCGACATATTAACGGCTTCACTAACGGTAAAGGTAACCGTAGCTGCTTCTCTATGCCATTTAGCAATCGCTTCCCTGTTAATAGTAACCTGCCGCTGCTCTGGTTTGACGCTCACCACTGTGCCATGAACCATTGCAGAGGGCACTGTCTCAGCAGATACCGTTGTAGAAGAAACAGTATTCGCTGGTTTGTTGCTAAGGGGTTGATTAGTGTTCATTTTGTGTTCATGCATAAGGTGTGGTGTGTGGTGTTGATCAGTGTCGTCAGCATCGCTATGCATGCGTTTAAAATCTGACTGCTTACTTGATTCAGAGTCCAGTAGAAATTGTGCCGCGCTCACTACACGATCGCCAGCTACTACGCCTGAAATAATTTCGATATTATGTCGATTAGATCGACCTAAGGTAACCGCTACTGATTTAAAATAACCTTCACCTAATGCCAACACTACGCGGTCTTGACTACCGGTTCTGATAATCGCATCTCTGGGCAATTGCAATACAGGGGTATTATTATTATGATTTTCGATAGACACTTGCGCAAACATGTTAGGCTTAAGGACCCCAAGTGGATTGTCAACTTGCAGTCTAGCAATGCCTGTGCGAGTGTTAGGGTTAAGCATAGGATGAATATGTTGAACCTTGCCTTGCCATTGTTGGTTTGGCTGATAATCAAGTGAGACGATGGCGTTATCACCTACTGAGAGCTTAAAAATATCTGCTTCAAACACCTCAGCTTTTACCCAAACCTTGTCTAAATTTACAATGGCAAGCATCATGGTTTCTGGCTCAACATAGAAACCTGAACGTATTAGTAGGCTTTCAATGACGCCACTTTGTGGTGCATAAAAAGTAATGTTTTGCTGTACTTTTCGGTGTTTTTTCAGGTGTTTTAACGTATTACTAGGAACATTCAACGCATTTAAACGATTTTCGGCAGCAGTGATTAACGCTTGGTTTTTACTGGCTAGGGCGAGTAAAAGTTCTTCTTGTGCATTCACTAAAGCAGGTGAATAAATATCATACAGTGGTTGACCTTTTGTAACATTTTCACCAACCGCATTGATGTGCAGTTTTTCAATCCAACCTGCCACACGGGGATGAATATGAATTAATTTATCTTCATTAACGGTAATGTAGCCTAGTGTATTAATGTTTGTTTTCAATACCTCATAAGTTACTTTGGTGGTGCGAACGCCCAAGTTATTAATGACATTGGGCGATATTTTGATGGTGCCCTTATCAGCAGTTGGCACTATATTATTTCCATAGTAAGGGATTAAATCCATGCCCATGGGTGACTTACCAGGTTTATCACGCCTAAAATTAGCATCCATAGGCGCTACCCAATATAAAGGTTGTGCTTGTTGCTCAGCAACATCAGACTGTTGATTGGTATGACTGGCGGATAGTAAAGTAGAAGGCGCTAGCTTAACAAAAGTTAGAGTGATAATAATGCCAACGATTCCCCCGGTAATTAGCCCCAACACTATTCCTTTAGAAAGGCCACTGTGTTGCTGCCTAATTTTATGGTGATGAGTGTTATTATGGTCAGTGTTACGTTGCTGTGTGTTATGGTGATGAGTCGACATTAGGGTAATTCTCGTATGTTAAAAGCATTAATATCATTAGCTACTTCGCTAGGTTGTGGGGCATATCCAATCGCTAGGTAATTGAGGGTCATCATAATTTTTTGTTGGTTAACATTAATTGCTAACAACGCAATATCAGCATCAAGGCGCGCTATTCTCGCTTTGATAACGTCAATAAAATCACCCCTGTCATTGTTGTATGCGGTTAATGCGGCATCAGCAAGGGCATTAGTTTGCGGTATTAACTGTTTTTGGTATAACGATTTTCGTGCTAGTAACTGTCTTAATTTAGCTTGGGCACTATCATAACGACTCAGTAATTGCCGAATGACTAATAATTTTTCAGTCTTTACAGCTTCAGTGGAAGATATCGCCGATTTTACCGCCATATCTTGGCTAGTATTGGTAAAAAGAGGTAAATCAAAACTAACACCAATAGAAAAGAAATCTGAGCGACTTGTGCCCATAGGGTCGTTATCACGGTAACCATAATGAGCGTTTACCCCCCATTCAGGTTGATAGGCTTGTTCAGCTAATTGAATACCGGTTTTAGTGGCTAATATTTGTTTGTTGATGGCTAAAATAGCCGGGTGATTTTGCATAACTCGGGTCAGTTGATTTAGTGCTGATTGGCTATCACGGCTTTGTAAGTGCAAGACATCAGGTAACAGAGGCTGAAGATTAGGGAGCTGTTTAGATACCGTCATCGTTGATAATAGCTGCTTGTTTAAAAATATTTTATTATCATGTTGCAAGGCATTGGGCGATATCAACCATTGCGTTAACGCACCCCACAAGCTATTTTGCTGTTGCGTTAGTTGAGTTAAGCGATCATCTAATCGTGTCACTTCAAGCTGGGCAAGGACAATGTCTTGCTGACCATTAACACCGGCAAATGATCCATAACGGGCTTGCGCAATATCAACTAATTGCTCAAACAATTCACGGTTTTTGTTAATTAAGACAATGCTTTCTTGCCTTTGGTAAATATCTAACCACAAGTTCGCCACTTCAACAGCAACTTTTGCGGCACGATCTTGGCGTTGGTGCGGGTACGCTTGGCTTTTTATACGCAGTTGTTGGTTTTTGATGCGAATACTATCGCCACGTGGAAATTTTTGGCTAATACCGACTTTGACCTGAGTCATGGCTTCTTGGGAAAAATTGAAGCTATCTATAGGCAGATTAGCTAAGCCCAATGTCATGGTGGGTGTTGGTAAAGTATTAACCGCCTCACTCATCGATTCAAGTGCTTGTTGTTGATGCTCGTTTGCTGTTAGCCAAGGATCGTTCTGTTGAGCACTATTGATAACCTGCTCAAATGACCATTGAGTTGGCGTAGCCATAGCGTTAACCGAAAATGCCGTCACTGACAGGAGTACCCGCATCACTAACAGCACAGTAACTTTATGTAGTAACACGCGATTGTTTGAGCACATTAGAACTGCTCCTCATAGCTTGCAAGGCTTGCATAAATAGCATGGCTACCGTCACTATTGAGCAGTATGACTTTATAAGGCATGAACTTATCATCAACCTCCATACCGGGTGAGCCAAGTGGCATCGCTGGTACAGACAAGCCAATAGCATTAACGGGTGGATTTTCTAAAAACTGCTGAATAAATTTAGCGGGTACGTGACCTTCAAAAACATATCCATCCGCTGATATTGCCGTATGGCATGAGCGAAACGCTGGGGCTATACCTTTTGAACTTTTCAGGGCGGTTAAATTGTCTTGATTAACACTCGTGGCATTAAAGTCATGCTGTTCAATATGAGAAATCCACTCTTTGCAGCAACCACAGGTTGGAGTTTTGTATACTGTGAGAGGTGTCTTCAATGCTTTAGTGTGAGCTGTAATTTCGGATACAGTTTCAGCGGTTTGTTTTTGGTTAGCTTGTTGCTCAGAGCACGCACTGATTAAGCCTAAAGTAGTAATGATAGTTAGTATAGATAGATAGTTAAATGACAACATAACTCCCTCCTAAGGGAATAGCATAAAAAAGTAACAACATAAAATGACATTATAAAAGTGGCACTATAAAGTGTGGCCACATAAGGCGTCATAATATAAAGAGCAACAATGTAAAAACTCATAATATTATGCGCTTAGCAATAAGTATTGAGATAGAAACACTGCGCTAAATAGTCAACGCTTAACCATATCGGTTAGCTGAAATTTGGCCGAGTAAAACTTACTTAGCGTTAAAATTTAGACACAATTGGGCTA
Organism: Colwellia sp.; assembly: GCA_042091395.1. Lineage (GTDB taxonomy): Bacteria > Pseudomonadota > Gammaproteobacteria > Enterobacterales > Alteromonadaceae > Colwellia. The sequence goes on along the minus strand of JBELHN010000027.1, from coordinate 7,036 downwards.
GGTTAGCTGAAAATGGGTGGGCGAAAGTGTACGCTGAAATCTTGGCTGGTAAGAAATAAGTAAGGCAGCGCAATCGGTATAACTGTCGCCACAGGTATGCTTTGCTGCATAGTAGAGGGTAAAGCAGAAAGTGCTGAACAAAGAGAGGTTAAACACTCACATTGTTGTGCACAGCAGTCAACAGATGAAGTTGGAGTGTCGTTACAGCCCTTGTTATTCACTTGTGGATTGGCATGATGGTTAACAGGCATCATCGCCGCCATAGCATGGTGACTACTGTGAACAGTTGGCGACTGCGACATTGTTTTTATTGTTGGCACACTTGATGTCGCCGACATAGATACCATGGCATAAAGCATATGGAACGACGCCATAGATTGACCAACTAAGATCAAGCACAGCAATATCACCATCGTTTTATTGAGTAATCTTGTCACCATGAAAACAACCGTTGTTAATCAGTAAAATTAATTTAACGACATTAGAGCCATTAAAGGTACCGTTAAACATAGTGTTTAACGGTACTAATATTTTAGCAGCAATAACCTCAGATACCAATACAATAGATACAAATAAGGAGTATGCAAAAAGTAATGTGCTCACGTATCGTTATCAAGTTAAATGGAAAACCCTCAACAAATCACTCGAGCGCGATGCATTATTGGTGTGCGGTAGCTTGGCTTTATAAGCAGTGGGTACAGAGAAACTATTACAGAGAAACTATATTAATACTTGTAAGTATAGTGAATTGATGTGAGATGGTTGGTTCAAAAAATTTTTAATCATTACTGTATTTAATAAAAAAATCTCTTACATGCGCTAGTTTTATAGCAAGAGTTTTTGAAGCAATATGATTAAATGATACTTGAAAAATTTGCAACATAAATTTAACATCTGATTTTAAGCATGACACTAATAACCATCCTTTAAATCGGTTGATATACCGACTATAAGTAAATAAAAATAACACATTAAAGACACAGATCAGCCAACATTTTTTTAGCTTTTTAATTAGAAAAGACAGATAAACATTGAAAATTTAGTAGAACGTATTTTTAACATATAAAAGGAATGACGCTATGTTATTTAGAAAAATGTATACCCCTTCAGTAATACACATGTTTACTCTACCGATATTTTTTTTATGCACACTTATTTCACTCCCTACGTTTGCACAGCTTCCGCCTCAAATTACCAATGCTCCTTTTCAAGTGGTTATCCCTAAGGGGATAGAGGTGATCAGAGAGGACATATCAGCCGGTGCAAATGATGCATCGATAATTTTTCGGATCACAGCCATCACATCCAACGCATGGTTTGATGCCATCGCCCCCTATCATCCAACAGCTAAAGGCGTCTATTCTGATATTCAAAATAGACCGGAAAGTGAGCAAACAGACGAAAATAGAAATATTGCAATACTGTATGCATCGATGAAAGTGTTAAGTGCTATTTTACCCAATCGCATAGACACTTGGCAGTCTATGTTACGTGATGTTGGCCTCGATCCATTAAATGACTCTTTAGACCCAACAAGCCCCATTGGTATAGGCAACATTGCAGGTAATGCGATTGCTGCTGCCCGCGTGAACGACGGGTTTAATCAACTGGGCAATGAGGGAGGTTGTCGCTACAACTGCGTTCCTTACAGCGACTATACTGGTTATACACCAAAAAATTCGGCATATCGTTTAAGGTTTCCTTCAAAATGGCAGCCCGATAATCGCAGTAGCGGTAATGGCTTATTTAACGGCCAGGTATTTGTGACACCACAACTTGCAAAAACGCAGGCTTATACCTTTAATTCCCCGCAACAATTTCTTGCTCCCTTCCCCATTAATAGTCAAGTTTGGAATTTTAAGGGCTATAAAAAACAAGCGGATGACGTTCTCACTGCCTCTGCTCAATTAACCGATGAACAAAAACTAAAGTCAGAGTTTTTCGATGATAAATTTATCAGCGTCTTTTCAGCAGCAGCCTCAGTTGTCAGCCGTTTTGAGCTGAGTTTAGAGCAAGCTGTGATCATTGAATTTGCAACGAATGTGGCTTCTTTTGATACGGCGATAGCTGTGTGGTATAACAAAATCAAATTCGACGCTGTACGTCCGTTTAGCGCGATTGCTTACCTATACAAAAATCAAGACGTAACGAGCTGGGGCGGCGTTGGTCAAGGAACCGTTTACGATATGCCAGCCAAGCAATGGCAAAGCTATTTACCTCCTGCAAATCACGCAGAATATCCTTCGGCAACCGCTAGCTTTTGTGCCGCCCATGCGCATGTGATGCGCGAATTACATGGCGAAAACAGTTTAGCATTTGAAGTGAACTACACCACCGGTACCTCTACTGTCGAACCCAGTATTACTCCCGCCACCGACACCACGTTTGGCTGGAGTAATTGGTCAGATTTTGATTATGATTGCGGCCAAAGCCGCTTATGGGCTGGCGTGCATTTCCCTGATTCGATTCCCGCAGGCCAAAAAATCGGACGTGACATTGCCACAAGGACACTTTCATTGATTGAAGAGCTGCTTGCCGGCAATAACACAAATTAGCGGCACTCCACAGAAAAAGAAGCTGCACTTTTACAAGTTGGTAAGGCAAGAAAGCATTTGATTCTTGCCTTTTACTGATTGTTAATAAGGAGCTGCAAACCTACCGGCTTGATATAAACCGTACAGTAAACCCAAAGAGCCACCACCAACACCAAATAGCCATCCAAGAATACTGGCTAGTTTTTGGCGTTTGATTTTTTGATGTATTCGGCCATCGCTTTTTGCTTGTCTCAATAAATTTTGTTTGGTGATTTTATTGGTCGCGTTTATAAAAATCACCAACCCTGCAATAAACAGGCTGTAACTGAGAATTGGAAATAGCCAACCGGATGAAAACTCATAGCTCAACCATAGCATTAAACAACTAAAAGCCATCCAAACATTACTTTGGTTTTTATAAGTTATAAGTATCTTCATGTCGGTTTGATTGTCGATATTCTTTAAGGTTTGCCTCATTGCCAGGTTATTAGTCATGATTGCAATAATACCACCCAGACCCGCCCCCCCCATAAACAAAGCCACTTTACCTAGCCAACTGCTTTGGCTGCCAGCAGCGGCATAACTCATACTCGCTGCCGCAGCAGGCGCAGAACTCATTGCCATGATAGCCATTGAGGTACCTAAGCCTACAGGAGCCGACGCAACCAATACCTTGCCATATTTTTGCAATACCTCCTCTTTAAGTATTGCTCTAACTCGTTGAAGCCTTTTTCTTACCATAGCCTCTGACACATCTAACAGTTGCGCAATAGTTTTACTGTTTTGCTCTTCACGGTAATATAGAACCACAATTTCTCTAGACTCATCAGGCAATTGCTCTAATAAATGTGCAACTAGGGTATTTTGTTGCTCTTGTATTAATTGTTTATCGTGCTGTTGAACTTCGCATACCTCTTCCAGTAACTGCTCGATGACGTCATCAGACAGCTGACAATATTTTGATTTTTTCGAATCTCGCATGAAATTAATCGCGGTGTAGCGTGTTGTTTGTCTTACCCATGGCAACAAGCTATCGTTATTTTTTAACTGATTTAGTTGCTGCCACATTTTGATAAACACTAGCTGCGATACATCTTTACTGTCTTGTATATCACGGGTGATCGCCAGTGAAATTGCTGCCACCGTACTATTTACTTGATTAACAAGTGTTTGAAAGGCGGTTTTATTGCCTTGTTTAGCCAGCACTACTGTGTCGTGTAAAGTAGCAGTTAGGGGTTGAATACTCATGAACGTTCCTTAGCGAATTGGTTAATGGTATTTGTAAGCCATTGTGGTTCGTCCCACATTAAGAAATGGCGACCCGAGGTGTTCATTTTCAAACTGACATTCGACGTTTGCTGCAATTGACCTTGATACAAGGCCTGTGCTGCTTGTTGTTGTTCTGCGCTGTAAAAACCGCCGCTTGCACCAAGTAGCAGCATTGGTGTTTTTAACTGTTTTAGATCAGCTCTTAAGTCGGTCGTCATTACCGAATAAATTGCACTGCCTGCTGTCACTGGGTCTGAGTTTTCTGCCATCGACAAAATATCTTGATGCTTATTTGCTCGTTTTGTTTGAATCATAATGCCTTGTTTTGTCATTTTTGTTAACTCTTTAGCTGTGGCATTTTCATACATAGCCTTTAAACCCAAGGCTTGGTTTTGAATGTCAGCAACTTGCGTCTTATTTGTACGGGTAAATACCGGAGCAATAAAGGGTAAACCATCAACTGATATGGCTCCAGCTAGCCCATTACCCGGATCAAGCGCCAATTTAAATGCCATTAACCCGCCCATGCTATGACCTACAAAAATGGGTTTTTTTAGTGTGTTATTTTTTAAATAGTCTGCAATTTCCTGTTGAACATAATTAAAAATATCGTCTGATTTATTGCAGGCAGGATTTTTGCCAAAACCAGCAACAGCCAATTGATGCACTTGGTATTCATTCGATAACGACTGAGCAAGTTCCTCCCATACTGTTTCATCGCTAATAAAACCTGGCATTAATAAAATTGCCTGCCCCTCACCAGAGACCTTAGTGAGCAAGCAAGGTTGACTCATAGAATGTGAGTTATTGTTGATATCATGCGCTTTAGCCGTCAAAGTTAATACAATTAAAGCCAGTGTTAAGGTAAGTAGTTTCATAATGTTCCCGTTTGTTTAATGAAGTTACTTACTAAGTCACGGGTAAACTAGTTACTGTGACCAAATTTTTCTATTTTTTCTATTTTTTCTATTTTTTTCTGTTTTTTAGATTTCTGCTATTTAAAAGAAAATTTCTTGGTAATAGCTATAAAACTAACAGGCAGGGTCAATGCAAATTTAATCATATTTTTGCATTAATAGAACCTGAGAACATAGTTCTCTTATATAGAGGCTAAAAAGGTAAAGGCTAAAAAAGGGCTATTGAGTTAGCTTGGGGCTTTTATTTTATTATAGTAGTTATTTTTAAACCTCTACATTAATCCTGAAGGCAAAAGCCTGTTAAGCGAGCTTTTCTAGTTCACGGGATCCTAAATGAAGAATTAGTCGATAAACCCACTTTTAGCTATATACACGAGCAATTCATTGAGTTCATTAAAGGGAGTCATCTCGTTATCTTCAATGCAGCCTTTGATTTACGGTTTTTAGACGCAGAGCTAAATAGCGCTAATTATCCATCTAACATTTCTGATATTTGCTCATAAGTCAATTGTGCAATGGAGTTTTCTAAAGAAAAATTTAGTGTCAGGTTATTTTGCAGTCGTTCAAAATTTTATTACCTAATGATAGCTAACCTGCTGTTTTATTAGTTACTTACCTGACTGGCATACTTTGTGCTGAACACGCAGAGCGTGCTTTTTTTAGCTTAATTAAATAACGTCTAACCTCGATGGAAAGGAATTAAAAGGAAACTCAAATGAAGAATAAATTTTTAAAAGGCTTAACTGCTGGTTTTGTTTTGGCTATCAGTAGTCTTGCTAATGCTGGATTGATTATAGATTTCTCTGACATTGGCTCAGATACACTCGTTACTTTCTCTGGAACTTTTGATTACACTGGACTAAGTGTATCAAGCACTGAAAATGCCTATTGGCGAACCGAAAGCGAAGGGAATGGGAGTGGCCAGGATATAATCCGTGTTGGCTCTGGGAACGTCACTTGGGGGCAAAATGGTGGCACAACAAATTTTGAGCTATTTAGTGGCACCTTTAATCAAGTTTTATCTGATTTGAGTGGAGGCGGTTTTGGATTTTGGAATTTTGTTGGTGGATTTGATGGTAATTATTATCGTCCAACAGATTATGTGTCTGGAGATGTTTTGTTAAGTACAGGAAAATTCATTGGACTGAACATTTCTGACTTAGGCATAAACAACACGGGAATTTGGAAGACCTTGAGTAATGAAGAAACTGTATCTATAACTTTAAATGGAGCTACAGAAGTACCAGAGCCATCAACTTTAGTTGTTTTTGCTCTAGGTTTAATGGGCTTAGCTAGTCGTAAGTTTAAAAAGTAAGCTTAACCTAAAAACAGTACCTACTTGAAGACACTGATCATAATGGTCAGTGTTTTTTCATTTTTGGCTATATAAAAGTAAGATATTTCCTACTCCCCTCTCTTCTTTAGTTAGATAAAGCTTATAACTAACTTAAAATTAGTAATAATTGTACATTTTTAAATTATTTCCCTGTACTTTTATTACATTCTATCCATTGAAAAATATTCAAAAAGTTCTCTAGAAGTAAAAGGCCGCTTATGAAAACAGCAATAGTGTTGGGAGCAACGGGTTTAGTAGGAACAAAACTTGTTGATAGGTTAGTTAACGAAGAGCATATTGCCAAGGTTGTTACGATTACTAGGCGACATGTTGCATATGCCTCTGCAAAAGTTGTTAATGAAGTGATCGACTTTGAAAATATTGAGCACTATAGCCACCTATTTAAAGGCGATATAATTTTTTCATGCTTGGGCACAACGATTAAACAAGCTGGCACGGTTAAACAGCAGAGAAAAGTAGATCTTGAGTACCAGTACAAGGCAGCACAATTATCTTCTGTAAATCAAGTAGGCCACTATATTTTAGTTTCTTCCTATGGAGCTGACCAAGAGAGTAAAAGCCCCTATTTAAGCATGAAAGGTGAATTAGAAAAGCAAATTTCTGCGTTACCTTTTAACCAGCTAACTATACTACAGCCCTCTCTTTTAAAAGGACAACGTGAGTCTTTTCGTTTAGGTGAAACTATTGGTAACGTAATACTTTCGATAACATGCAAGTTAGCATTTCTGAAAAAGTACAGGCCAATATCTGGTGATGATGTGGCTAAGAAAATGGTGTCGGTTAGTCTGTCACCCAAATTAGGTAAACATGTGTATGGGCTTGATGAGCTCTTTAGTAAAGGGTGACGCCATCAGCAGCTTTCGCAGGTGCGGTTTGGGGCACAAGTATGGCTTAATTAAAAAGCGGCTTTGACTTTACCCCAGCTTCACTAAGTTTTTATCATGTAAAGTAACAAGTAA
>JBELHN010000026.1:2920-61385 GCA_042091395.1 Colwellia sp. | reverse complement strand
ACACCGCCCTTTCACGGCGGTAACAGGGGTTCGAATCCCCTTAGGGATGCCACTAATTTTGTCATTGATAATATAAAAAAATCACATAATGCTAAGTATTCTGTGATTTTTTATAAATTATAGATAACAAGTAGTTAACCATTAGCATTTTGATGATTTGACCGATCGTTTTTTTATACTAGCCAACACTTAATCATTTAACGCTGCTTTTCTTTACTCATTTTACAAACAATACCCTAAAATTACTCTGTAATTTAAATACTATGTTTTATTGTTTTCAGTTGAACACCCTTCAAAGTATATTGTCAGGCTTTAGAATAAATACTAATATTATTAAGTGAATAGTGAATTTTGAGCAGTTCTGTGTAGTCTTGTATTCTCTGTTCTCTGGTGTTAGTGGATTTTGTTCTCATGAAAAGGGTAACGTTATAATCCTCGATAACGTCATAACCTCTCAATCCACCATCTAAAGGAATACATTTTAATGGTGTTGTACCTTATTACCATTACTTCAACCTTACTATTAAGCTCCGTCACGAATTGATTAACCATCACTTTAACTTAGCAGCTGGAAATACCAAGTGCTTACTTAATAGCATGTTCTTTCTGGTTAAAACTGAAGTGGTTAAGATCAATTAAGCTTTTATTCTATATTAACGTACTTACGCTTTATGTGCTTATAACTTTACAATTAAGCCGTTTGTTTAGTCTTTAATTGTCGACAATAAATCCTAAATTATTTGATTAATGTTTATTTTTCTCATAAGTTAAATTAATTATTTTTATTTGTCGACAATTTTGTTAGGCAATTTTTTATTTACATATATGTGTATGCTTTTAAATCCTACCAAACAAGCGGCCATCACTACCGCAGATAAAGTATTTGAGGAATTACAACACGCCATTGTTGAGGGAAAAATATCTGCTGGTAGTAAAATTAGTGAACCTGAATTGGCTAAACAATATCAAATCAGCCGCTCAACATTGCGCGAGGCACTTAACCGTCTTGAAGCCTGCCATTTAGTGGAACGCAAGGCTAATGTGGGCTCTCGTGTTGTCGACTGCACAATTGAAGGGCTATTAGAACTTTACATCACAAGAGAAGCACTCGAGGGTATGGCATGTAGGCAAGCGGCTGAAAACATGACTGCCCAAGAAATTGAACATATGCAGGTTATATTGGCTTCGCATGCTACTGAAAAAGCCTTACAAGAGGGTGTCGCTTATTACCAAGATGAAGGCGATGATGATTTTCACTATAAGGTCATTCTTGGTAGTCATAACCAGCAATTGATCAATTTACTTTGCGGACAGCTTTATCACTTGGTTCGCATGTATCGTTATCAATTTGGTATGCATAGCCCGAGGGCATCACGTGCCTTTACTGAACACTCAAATATAATTCAAGCAATCAGTGACAGAGATGGTGAGCTTGCTGAACTATTAATGAGACGTCACATTGCTGCTTCAAGAAAAAACATTGAAAATAAAATAGCTTTTAAAAAAGCTAAACAGTCATTATCGGAGACTTAATATGACAGCACCACATACAACAAAGCCTGTTTCTCCAGGCAAAAAATTTAGACTTGCATTGGAGGAAAATACACCTCTGCAAGTAGTAGGTACTATTAATGCCTATTGTGCAATGATGGCCGAGCAACTTGGCCATAAAGCCATATATTTATCTGGAGGAGGTGTTGCTAATGCTTCTTATGGTTTACCTGATCTAGGTATGACATCACTGAATGATGTGGTTGCTGATGTACAAAGAATCACCAGTGCCTCTAAGTTACCCTTGTTAGTTGATATTGATACTGGCTGGGGAGGGGCTTTTAATATTGCTAAAACTATTCGTGATATGGAAAAAGCTGGTGCTGCTGCTGTTCATATTGAGGATCAAGTTTCACAAAAACGCTGTGGTCACCGACCGAATAAAGCCATTGTTTCAACCAGTGAAATGGTGGATCGCATTAAAGCGGCAGTAGATGCTAAGACTGATAGTGATTTTTTTATTATGGCCAGAACTGACGCGTTCGCACAAGAAGGTTTAGATGCTGCAATTGCCCGAGCTAAAGCCTATGTGGAGGCCGGTGCTGATGGAATTTTTGCTGAAGCAATTAAAACACAAGCCCATTACCAAGCTTTTTCATCAGCATTAGGGGTTCCTATTTTAGCCAATATTACTGAATTTGGACAAACAGAGCTTTGGAACAAGCAAGAGTTAGGGGAGTGGGGCTGCGCAATGGTGCTGTATCCTCTCTCAGCCTTTAGAGCAATGAATAAAGCTGCGGAATCAGTCTATAAAACTTTATTGGCAGACGGAGATCAGAAAAAAGAAATTGAAAACATGCAAACGAGAATGGAGCTATATGATTACTTGGGTTATCACGATTATGAGCAAAAACTCGATCTGCTCTTTACCCAAGAAAAATTAAAAAGCTGATTAAATCATAGTTATAGAAAGTGTTTAATCACACTTTAAATCAATACAGTAACAAACTATTAAATGCTTATGGTGTTAGTTTAATCAATATTCACCAGAATAAATGAGGAATAATTCATGACCAAAATAACAACACAACCTAATGATGCCGCTAAACCTTTAAGTGGTGCTGGCTTAAGAGGCCAAAGTGCCGGAGAAACAGCGCTTTGTACTGTAGGTAAGTCAGGATCTGGCTTAACCTATTGCGGTTATGATATTGCCGATCTCGCTAAAAATAGTACATTTGAAGAGGTAGCTTACCTATTATTCAATGGTGAATTGCCTAACCAAACACAATTAACTACTTATTTAAAAGAACTGCAGGCTTTACGTGACCTCCCTGAGGCATTGAAAAGTGTTTTAAAACTCATTCCCAAAAATGCTCACCCAATGGATGTTATGCGCACAGGCTGTTCATTTTTAGGCAACTTAGAACCAGAAACAGATTTTGCTAACCAACAGCACAGTGCTAATCGCCTATTGGCAGCTTTTCCTGCAATAATGTGTTTTTGGTACAAGTTCAGTCATGATGGAATAGAAATAGAGTGTTCTTCAAAAGAGCCATCATTGGCGGGTCATTTTTTATATTTATTAAATGGCACAAGTCCTACTGAGCAGCATCAACGAGTTATGGATGTTTCTTTGATTTTGTATGCTGAACATGAGTTTAATGCCTCTACCTTCAGTGCTAGGGTTTGTGCTTCAACGTTGTCTGATATGTTTTCTTGTATAACTGGAGCCATTGGCACGCTGCGAGGACCGCTGCATGGAGGTGCTAACGAAGCTGCTATGGACATGATTGAGAAGTTTTCTTCACCTGCTGATGCCAAACAAAAAATGGCAAACATGCTTGCCCAAAAAGAAAAGATAATGGGATTTGGTCATGCTATTTACAGAACCAGTGACCCGCGTAATGTTATTATAAAAGCTTGGTCTGAGAAGCTTGCAAAACAGGATGGTGACACTTCGCTTTATGATATTTCAGTTGCCTGCGAGGAGTATATGTGGGACACCAAAAAGTTATTTTGCAATGCCGATTTTTTTCATGCCTCTACTTATAATTATATGGGAATTCCGACTAAACTATTTACCCCTATTTTTGTATGTTCAAGGGTTACTGGTTGGGCTGCACATGTTATGGAACAGCGACAAAATAACAGAATTATTAGGCCTAGTGCCGATTATATCGGCGCAGATCCAAGAAAAGTGATTGCGATTGCGGAACGATAAGCTTTTAAGAACAATCCCAACACTTTTTATTATCTAAGGCGAGTGGGTTGATTTTTGTCAGTCAACCCACTACCACGCAATATAATGTAACGCTCAAAAGAATAATAATTTTACGTTAGCGACATTACTAATTACATACAACGATTAACAGATGTTATCTTAGTATATTAACTTACTTGCTTTACTATATGAAGGTAAGTAATTGTTTAGATTGTATATAACGTATTTTATTTTAAACAAAATATGCTGTTTTACAAAGCTTTTACAAGTCATTGTAAACATTAATTTAAAAATGTTTGTTAACACTTAATAAATACAATTCCTGGATCTTGTTATGAACTATCAATATCGTAAACCTTTGCCTGGCTATACTGTTCAAGGTGTGGGTATAGACTTTTATGATACCCGTGCGGCTGTCAATGAGATAAAAACTGGTGCTTACAATAAATTGCCTTATACATGTAGGGTGCTAGCTGAACAACTTGTTCGTAAATGTGATCCATCGTTACTTAATGACGCTTTAAAGCAAATTATTGAAGTCAAACAAGAGCTTGATTTTCCTTGGTACCCTGCAAGAGTCGTTTGTCATGATATATTAGGACAAACAGCGCTAGTTGATCTTGCTGGGTTACGTGATGCTATTGCTGAAAAAGGCGGTGATCCTGCTAAAGTAAACCCTGTTGTACCTACTCAACTCATCGTAGATCACTCTCTTGCGGTAGAGGCACCTGGCTATGATAGTAATGCTTTTGACAAAAATCGTGCTATTGAGAATCGTCGCAATGAGCAAAGGTTCCATTTTATTGAATGGACTAAAACGGCTTTTAAGAATGTTGATGTTATACCAGCAGGTAACGGTATAATGCATCAAATAAATTTAGAGAAAATGTCACCCGTTATTCAATCTCGAGATGGTATTGCCTTTCCTGATACGTGTGTTGGTACTGATAGTCATACACCTCACATTGACGCATTAGGGGTTATTGCTATAGGCGTAGGTGGACTGGAAGCAGAAACAGTAATGCTAGGCCGACCATCTATGATGCGTTTGCCTGACATTATAGGTGTTAATTTAATTGGTGAACGAAAACCTGGTATCACGGCAACTGATATAGTGTTAGCGATAACAGAATATTTACGAAATCAAAAAGTGGTCTCAAGTTATCTTGAATTTTTTGGTGAGGGTACCAAAGCCTTAACAATTGGCGACAGAGCGACCATATCAAACATGACCCCAGAATATGGAGCATCGGCAGGCATGTTTTACATTGACCAACAGACTATTGATTATTTAACAATGACAGGGCGTGAGCCAGACCAAGTCAGGTTAGTGGAGACCTATGCAAGACACACGGGTTTATGGGCTGATGATTTGCATGATGTTGAGTACCCTCGTACGTTAGAGTTTGATTTGTCAACAGTCTCTAGAAACTTGGCAGGCCCTTCAAATCCTCACCGTCGGCTGGCAACAGCAGATTTAGCGGTACAAGATATTGCTAAAAATTTAGAGGACTGTAAAAACCAAGAAGTTAATGGACAAATTCCTGATGGCGCCGTGATTATTGCAGCAATTACATCTTGCACAAATACTTCTAATCCGAGAAATGTAGTGGCAGCTGGTTTAATTGCAAAACGTGCTAATGAATTGGGCCTAATCAGAAAACCATGGGTAAAAACGTCTTTTGCGCCGGGTTCTAAAGTTGCAAAACTTTACTTAGAGGAGTCGGGGTTATTACCTGAAATGCAAAAGCTTGGCTTTGGTATAGTGGGGTATGCTTGTACAACATGTAACGGCATGAGTGGTGCACTTGAACCAAGTATTCAGCAAGAAATTATTGATCGTGATCTATATGCTACAGCGGTACTCTCTGGTAATCGTAATTTTGATGGTCGCATTCACCCTTACGCAAAACAAGCCTTTTTAGCTTCACCACCGCTCGTTGTTGCCTACGCAATAGCTGGTACCATTCGTTTTGATATAGAAAAAGATGTGTTAGGGCAAGATGGTTACGGTAATGATATTAGGTTAAAAGATATCTGGCCTTCAGATAAGTCGATTGATGCGATTGTTGCAGAGTATGTAAAACCAGAGCAATTTAAAAAAATATATACTCCTATGTTTGACCTTGCTAGCTTTGAAACGGCTAAGAGCCCCTTATATGCATGGGACGAAACCAGCACTTATATAAGAAGACCACCCTACTGGCAGAGTGATGGGGAAGGAGCAATTGCTTCAAAACCCTCATTAAAAGGTATGAGACCTCTTGCGGTGCTTGGCGATAATATTACTACTGACCATTTATCACCTTCTAATGCGATACAGCTTAATAGTGCAGCGGGTGCTTACTTGGCTAAGATGGGTTTACCAGAAGCTGACTTCAATTCCTACGCAACTCACAGGGGCGATCATTTAACAACACAACGAGCAACCTTTGCTAACCCAAAATTATTTAATGAAATGTGTAAGGACAGCAACGGCGAGGCCAAGCAAGGCTCGTTAACGCGAATTGAACCTGAAGGTGTTGAGAGTAGAATGTGGGAGGCAATAGAAACCTACATGTCTCGGAAACAACCGTTAATTATTATTGCTGGAGCAGATTATGGGCAGGGCTCATCCCGTGATTGGGCGGCAAAAGGGGTTCGATTAGCTGGGGTAGAAGCCATTATATGTGAAGGCTTTGAACGCATTCATCGAACTAATCTTGTTGGTATGGGGGTATTACCGTTAGAGTTTGTTAATCGTGCTACTCGTCATACTTATAAAATTGATGGTAGTGAAACGTTTGATGTTCAAGGCAAAGCTAGCCCAGGTGGTACAATGCAGGTGATAATGACTCGTCGTAGTGGTGATATTGTCAGCTTTACCGTTAAATGTCGTTTAGATACTGCTGAAGAAGTTTCTGTGTATAGAGCAGGTGGCGTATTACAAAAATTCGCCCAAGATTTTCTTGCTTCTTCTCACCAAGCTTAGCTCAGTTTTATTATCTGTCTAAGCATAAAAAACCATAAATTTAATGCTTAGTTATATAACTTTCGTGTGTAGATATTTTCATTGATAACAATAAGTAATACTAAGGGTAGGGCATGACAAAAACATATTTACCGCAACTAAAAATACCAGCAACCTACATGCGAGGAGGTACAAGTAAAGGCGTTTTTTTTAACCTTGCCGATTTGCCTGAAAATTGTCAATTACCCGGACAGGATAGAGATTCGCTGTTATTGCGGGTAATTGGTAGCCCTGATCCCTATGGTAAACAAACTGATGGCATGGGAGGCGCTACCTCAAGTACAAGTAAGACAGTGATAGTGGCTAAGTCAACACAACCAGATCACGATGTTGATTATCTTTTCGGACAAGTTGCAATTGATAAAGCTTTCGTAGATTGGTCAGGTAATTGTGGGAATTTGACAGCAGCTGTTGGTTCTTTTGCAATAATGTCTGGCCTAGTGCCTGCAAGTAAGGTCCCTTTGAATGGCCTGTGTGAAGTAAACATTTGGCAACAAAACATTGGTAAAACTATCATAGCAAAAGTACCAGTAACAAATGGTCAAGTACAAGAAACCGGGGATTTTGAATTAGACGGTGTTACCTTTCCTGCGGCAGAGGTTGTTGTCGAGTTTATGTCACCTGTTGATACCTCAGAAGACCTTTTCCCAACAGGTAATCTTGTTGATAAACTTAAGGTGCCAGGTATTGGCTGTTTTCAAGCAACCATGATCAATGCGGGTATTCCAACTATATTTATTAATGCTGATGAACTGGGTTATGAAGGTACAGAGCTACAAAACGATATCAATGAAAATGTTCAAAAATTGATAAAGTTTGAGAGTATTCGTGCTCATGGTGCATTAAAAATGGGGTTGATTGATGATATTAGTCAAGCTAAACACCGTCAACACACACCGAAAGTTGCCTTTGTTGCGAGTTCAAAAACATACGTCAGCGCCAGTGGTAAAAACATTTATGCGGATGATATAGATCTAAATGTTCGAGCCTTGTCTATGGGCAAACTTCACCATGCAATGATGGGTACAGCAGCAGTTGCTATTGCTGCTGCTGGCTCTATTCCAGGGACCTTAGTTCATACTGCTGCAAACACGCAGATAATTAAAAACGAAAAAGTTGTGGCTGAGGATAATGCCATTACTTTTGGTCATCCCTCAGGTACTTTAAAAGTTGCTGCAAAGACGTTAAAAATTCACAACCAGTGGACAGTAAATAAAGTTAAAATGAGTCGCAGTGCCAGAGTCTTAATGGAAGGTTGGGTTAGGGTTCCGCATTAACTAAAAGCCAGCTAACCGTTTTTTATGCTAATAACTTACCTTAAATTCTTGGCAATAAATTCATTACCGCTATAATTTATTGTAAATCTGATAAATACAATGGTTGTACTAGTTTAATGGGGTCTTTAAGGTTATTCATATGTTTTATAGTGACGGCTAAAACAACATTAATAAATATCATATTATGCTGTCTATTAATGACAAATAAAGCTTTTTGTGAACCTGTTCAACTGCTAGAAGTTTACGGTGAGGGAGCTAGTACCGTTGTTGAAAATCCATTAGTGGCTAGGCTAACCATCAACGAAAAAGGAGATTTTCCTTCTAAATTAAAGGTTTTAATTGATAAAAAAACACAATATATTAAAAGTATAGCGTCCAGTAATGGTATTGATGGCAGTAAAATATTACTTAACAAAACACAGCAAACCCTGCTCCATAGAAGTTTCCACAATCCTGTTCATGTAATTGCTGTAAATAAAGACAATGAGAAAAAAGTGTATGTTGATAATTCGGTATTACCTCAGCAACAGGCAGATACACTAAATGAGCTAGCGGAATACCAATTAACTCGTTCAATAACGGTTAGCTTTGAGACCCTTAAGCAAAAACAACTCTTTTTAGGGCAAGTAAGTCATATTGCTCAACAAGATTTCACGCAGTTATTAGATATGGAAGAACGTCAATTATACTATCAAAAAGCGCTTTTAAAGGCGATTGACAATGCTTTGACAAAAGCAAAATTAATCACCCAAAAAACTGAAATGCAATTAGGCCAAATAGTTTTTTTGCAAGAACTCGGTAGTGACTTTTCACAAACTGAAAACAATAGTGCTAATGTCCCTATATCTTTGGCTTTAAACAATTATGCTGAGGCAAAAAAGTCGAGTGTTTTAGCGCGTGTATTAATAAAATTTAAGCTAATCGACAGAAAATAGTCGAATGCCTTAAAAATCTTATTACTTTTGCATATTAAAGCTTTATGTATTGTTGTTTTTTAGGTATGTTAGCGCTTTTTATGGTGCTTTACCGCATGGTATGTTTAGATGAGTGAACAAAAGACATTTTATCGCGAATTAGTTACGTTGACTGACGCTATTATCTGTGATGAATCAGACATTATTGCTAATATGGCTAACATAAGTGCATTGTTATTTGACCACCTATCAGAAGTTAATTGGGTCGGATTTTATCGGCTTATTGATAATGAATTAGTGCTAGGGCCGTTTCAAGGTAAAGTCGCTTGTATTCGTATCCCTATTGGCAAAGGTGTATGTGGAACATGCGTTTCCTCTGGTGAAGTTCAACGAGTTAATGATGTACACCAATTTGATGGTCATATTGCTTGCGACGCATCAAGTAACGCCGAGTTAGTATTACCTGTTCATGTTGCGGGTAAGATTGTTGCAATATTAGACATCGATAGTACGGTACATGGTCGTTTTACTGAAGAAGATGAACAAGGTATAAAACTAATAGTTGAAGCTTTTGAACGTAATATAGCCTGTTCTCAGAATACAATATAAAGTTTATTATGATTTTAAAAAGTGAAAAATAATGAAAGAATGTGTGGTAATTCACGATTATTTAGTTACTCAGGAACTTGTCGGTGATTGGGATGGTAATGAAGACGAAGTCGCAGAGCGAATTAATGAAATTTATCATACAATCTACGATCTTGCTGAAGAAGACATAGAAACAGAAGTATTAGAGCAACTATTAGCCCTTGTTTGGGACACTTGGATAGGGCAAGAGGCAATAGCTGATATAGAGTCAAATGATATATATGATTGGTGTAAACATATCCTTGAAAACCCCGAACAACACTTGCAAACTAGCGAATAACGGAATACAAACATTGCCTTTACTTTCAGGATAGAGTCAACCTCCTCTGGAAAGTGAACGTAGCTTAAATTAAATTAAATTGAAAAAGTGTATTTATGGAAACTGAAATTAAACGTACAAGCTCAAAAGACATTATTGCTTATTTAACAGAAAAATTCCCTCAGTGTTTTTCGATAAAAGGCCCAGTAAAGCCTCTTAAAATTGGTATTTTTCAAGATCTTGCTGAGCGACTTAAAGATGATGAAACGGTTAGTAAAACCCGTCTACGTCAAGCTTTGAGGCACTACACTAGTAGTTGGCGTTATTTAAAAGTCATCAAAGTTGGTGCTTTTCGTATTGATATTGATGGTCAAAATGTATCAGAAATTGATGATGAACAGGCTAAATATGCCAGCAAAGCGTTAAAAGAGAGCCAAGAAAAATTTGGTAACAAAAAACAGCAAAGCACTGATAGTAAAAAAAATAAAAATACGGTAAAAATTAATAATGAAAAAACAAATTCAAAGCCAGAAACTAAAAGATATGATGCTAAAAAATTCAAAACAGTTAAGTTAACTGATAAAAAACATACAAAAACAACCTCACTACCACTTAAACCTGTAGAGTCAACTACAATTAAATTAGGTGACAATGTTGTTGTTCAGCTGGGTAACTCACCAATGAAAGCTACTATCACTGAAATATCGGGTAATGATATCAATGTTCAGTTAGATTCGGGGATGATTATCAAAACAAAACTAGAAAATATTTACTCAAACTAGTTCAATGCGTCCTCTAAAATCGCTATGTTTAGGCATCTTAGCCTGAGCTTTTGATTGAGCATTTATATAATAAATAGGAAGTTAATGCATGCATAAAATTTGTCGTATCGCTCTCTCCGTTTCTCTGTCTTTAACCTTATCCGTTAATGCTTTTGCGTTAGAAAAATCAAAAACTCCCAAAGAGTTACCCATTCTGACACCTGAGTCACAACATGCTACGGCTAGTAAGCGAATTACGGCGCGATTTACTCGGGCGCACTACAAAAAAGTGATTATCGATGATTCGTTATCAAGTGATATCTTCGACCGTTACATCAAACAACTTGATTATGCACGTAACGTTTTTACATTGAGTGACATTGAAAAATTTAATGAATATCGCTTAGAGTTTGACTCTGTTTTAACTCGAGGCAAATTAGACATTGCTTACAACATTTTTAACCTCAACATGCAACGACGCTTGCAACGTTACGAATATGCAATCAGCTTATTAAATGCCAAAGACAATAAGAATCCATTTGACTTTACTAAAGAAGAAATTTATTTCTTTGACCGTGAAAACGCACCATGGCCAGCTGACATTAATGAATTAAACGAGCTGTGGCGATTAAAAGTTAAATCAGATGTGTTGAATTTAACGTTAACAAACAAAAAATGGCCAAAAATTAAAGACGTTTTAACAAAACGCTACAACTATGCGATAAAACGTCTTAAGCAAAGTGAAAGTGAAGATGCATTTCAATTAGTGATGAACAGTTTTGCGCGTGTTGTCGAACCTCATACCTCTTATTTATCGCCAAGGAATGCTGAACGCTTTCAAGTTGACATGAACCTATCACTAGAGGGTATCGGTGCAGAACTTCGCTCAATTGAAGACTATACAGTGATCCATCGAGTTGTCACTGGTGGCCCTGCAGATAAATCAAAACAACTCAAGTCAAAAGATCGCATTGTTGGTGTGGCACAAGGTGACAAAGAGTTTGAAGACGTTATTGGTTGGCGATTAGACGATGTTGTTGAGCTTATAAAAGGTGCTAAGGGTACCACAGTTAGGTTACAAATATTGTCAGGTGAAAGTGATGATGATGCAAATATAAAAATTGTTTCTATAGTGAGAGATATCATCAAATTAGAGGACAGGGCGGCCAAATCTCAAGTATATCCAGACAACTCAATAACACCTAGTAATAAAAAACTTGGCGTTATTACTATCCCAAGTTTTTATAACAACTTATCGAAAGATGTTAAAAAAGAAATTGCCAAGTTAAAAGAGCAGCAGGTAGAAGCAATTATCGTTGACCTCAGAGGCAATGGTGGAGGCTCTCTAAGTGAAGCAACATTACTAACAGGTTTGTTTATAGAGAAAGGTCCAGTAGTTCAGATCAGAGATGGTGCCAACCGCGTGCAAGTCAACAGTGATCGTGATGGTATTAGTTTCTTTGATGGGCCGTTAACAGTTATGGTTGATCGCTATAGCGCATCAGCTTCTGAGATTTTTTCTGCTGCAATCCAAGACTATGGTCGCGGTATTATTATCGGTGAGCATACGTTTGGTAAGGGCACAGTGCAACAACACAGGGGTTTAGGTAGAGTATACGACTTATACGAAAAACCTTTGGGTAGTATTCAATACACTATAGCCAAGTTTTATCGTATTAATGGTGGCAGTACGCAACATCGTGGTGTTTTACCTGATATAACTTTTCCAACAGCCATTGATCCAGAGGACTGGGGTGAAAGTAAAGAAGAAAATGCGCTGCCTTGGGATCATATTCAGCAAGCAAAATATACCCCTTTGAATTCACTAAATAAAGATATTGAATACTTAACATCTCGTTACAAAGAGCGTATAAAAACTAATCCTGAGTTCAATTACTTACTTGAAGATATTAGTACTTACCAGGCTGAGAAGGACGATAAAACAATATCATTAAACCTGAAAACACGAAAATTAGAACGGGAAAGCCGCAAAGGCAAACGGCTCTTAAGAGTTAACCAACAGTTAACAGAGTTAGGTAAAGAAAAAATTACAGATTTAGATGACCTGTCTGATCAGCTTGATGATTTAGACCCTTTCTTAGATGAAGCGGCACGTATTACTTTTGATTTTGTTTCCAGAGGTAAGCTAGCCAAAAAGTAATCAGTTATTCGCAACGCCAAGCCGCCCAGAGAGGCGGCTTTGTTTTTTTTTGTTAACTCAGCAACGCAATTACCCTTAGACTAGATAATTACAATAAATAAAGGTTATATTTCATGATAGATAAAGAACAGACAAAGTTACAACCACCTAAAGCACCTTCCATGCTAGACGCTTTCATCCCTGTTATTACGTTAATTTCTTTACTTACTCTGGCTGTTAGCTATTTTGGCGATAATTCCTCATATGGTCCTAACCAAATCGCATTACTAATTGCTATGGGGGTTGCTATTATAATTGGCTTTAAAAATGGTCATAGCTGGCATGACCTTGAGAAAGCTATTGTACATGGAATTTCTTTATCCCTTGGAGCTGTACTCATACTTTTTGCCGTGGGGTCACTTATTGGAACGTGGTTTTTATCTGGGACTGTTCCAACCATGATTTATTACGGTCTTAAAATTTTAGATCCTACTTGGTTTTATGCAGCAGCGTGTATCATGTGTGCCATTGTCGCTATGAGCATTGGTAGCTCATGGACTACTGCCGCCACAATAGGTGTGGCATTAATTGGTATTGCTCAGGGGTTAAGTTTGTCGCCAGCAATCACAGCTGGCGCAATTATATCCGGTGCCTATTTTGGTGATAAAATATCACCATTGTCTGAAACTACCAATTTAGCACCAGCCATCGCAGGAAGTGAGTTGTTTTCCCATATTCGCTATATGTTTTGGACAACTATGCCTTCGATTACTACCGCATTATTACTTTTTCTTATTCTTGGTTTAACTGATACATCAGAAAATGATATAGAATCCATAACGATGTTAAGCGATCAATTATCTGAGCAATTCAATTTATCTTTACTTAACTTAGTACCTTTGCTCATTTTACTTGGCTTGGCCATTAAAAAAGTTCCAGCCTTTCCTGCTGTTGCGATTGGTGCATTATGTGGTGGTGTATGGGCGATTTTATTTCAACAAGAATTAATTATCAGGCTAGCAAGTAATAGCAGTGATTTGATTAACGCAAATATAACCGTTGTGTGGACTGCTTTTTTTGACGGGGTTAAGATTACAACCGGTAATAGTGACCTTGATGATTTGCTCAGTGGTGGCGGTATGTCTAGCATGTTAAATACGGTATGGTTAATTATGTGTGCTTTAAGCTTTGGTGCAGTATTGGAGCATCTAGGTATGCTGAAAAAATTTGTAGATGCTATATTATCTGCCGCAAAGTCTACAGGCAGTCTTATTGCTAGTACGGTATGCACTTGTATTGGTACTAATTTATTAGCCGCGGATCAATATATGGCCATTGTGATGCCCGGTCGCATGTACAAAGAAGAGTATCAACGCCGTGGTTTAGATCCTCTGGTATTAAGCCGCACTTTGGAGGATTCTGGTACGATTACCTCACCACTTATTCCTTGGAACAGCTGTGGTGTATATATGTCAGGAGTGTTACTCGTTAACCCACTTGACTATATATTTTATTGTTTTTTCAACTGGATTAATCCAATACTAGCGATAACTTATGGCTTTATTGGCTTCAACATTAAAAAAATCGTTAATAATACAACGAACAAAGTAACGGTTTAATTTCCATTACCGCTCTATTATGAGGTTATAAAATGTCAAATACCGCTCCACGGTTTTTAGCTGATTATTGTCCAGCTGATTTTACTATTTCTACTGTTTATTTAACGATTTTATTGAATGATAGTTGCAGCCAGGTTGTTAGTGAACTAGTAGTTATTAGGCAAGGTGTGCCAACTCAGTCACTTGTTTTAAACGGAGAAAAACTCAGGTTAACTGAATTATTAATAGAGGGTGAGATTGTTCCTAAGGAATGTTACACCATTACCGATGATTTATTAACTATCTCGCATGATGCATTACCTACAAAAAAACAATTTAATCTACTTATTACTACAGAAATCAATCCGTTAGCTAACACTGCATTAGAAGGTTTATTTAAATCGGGTGATGCTTTTTGTACGCAATGCGAAGCAGAAGGCTTTAGGCGAATCACATACTACCTTGACCGCCCTGATGTTATGGCGACTTTTACCACAAAAGTTATTGCAGATAAGCATTTATACCCTTATTTATTATCAAATGGTAACAAAATTGATGCGGGGGAGCTGGAAAATGATAGGCATTATGTAACATGGCACGACCCTTTTCCGAAACCCTGTTATTTATTTGCTCTCGTTGCGGGTGATTTTGATCTACTTGAAAATTTTTTCATAACACAGTCAGGTAGAAGAGTGGCCTTAGAAATTTTTGTTGATAAAGGTAATATCAATAAAGCTGAGCATGCAATGGTATCTTTACAAAAATCCATGAAATGGGATGAGCAAACCTTTGGTTTAGAGTATGACTTAGATACTTACATGATAGTTGCGGTTGATTTTTTTAATATGGGGGCAATGGAGAATAAAGGGTTAAACGTTTTTAATTCAAAATTTGTTCTTGCAGATAGTCAATGTGCGACCGATATTGATTACTTTAATATTGAAGCCGTCATTGCTCATGAATATTTTCATAATTGGACAGGTAATCGTGTCACGTGCCGAGACTGGTTTCAACTCAGTTTAAAAGAAGGGCTTACCGTTTTTCGTGACCAACAATTTAGTGCTCAAATGCATTCCAGTGCAGTAACTCGTATTCAAAATGTTAGGGTATTGCGTTCTCAACAGTTTGCAGAGGACGCTGGGCCTATGGCTCATCCAATTCGCCCAGAAAAAGTTTTGGAAATGAATAATTTCTATACCCTTACTGTTTATGAAAAAGGTTCGGAAGTAATACGTATGCTGCATACCATGATTGGTGCAGAAAAATTTAGACTTGGAATGGATCTCTATTTTCAGCGCTTTGATGGTATGGCTGTCACGTGTGACGATTTTGTAAACGCCATGAGTGATGCTAGCGGTAAAGATTTATCACAATTCAAATTGTGGTACAGCCATTCTGGAACGCCAGTTATTAAAGCTGAAGAAGCCTTCAATAAAGAGACTAATACTTTTACTTTAACGCTTTCACAATCGCTTCCTTTAACGCCTAAACAACCTGCACCTAAACCTCTGCATATCCCTATTAAAATAGAAATAATTAGTAAAGTGAAGAGTGAGTCAACGCGTACTGTGTTACTTGAGCTAACTAAAACACAGCAAAGTTGGAGCTTTACTGACTTTACACATAAACCCATTGTTGCCATGCTTGCCGATTTTAGTGCTCCAGTAAAACTGGTTTTTGAGCAGGAACATAATGATTTATATGCAATTATTAACCAAGCTGAAAACAGCTTTTGTTGTTGGGATGCAGGTCAAAAGTTGTTAATGTTTTACATACAAGAGTTAACCTTTGATGCTAACTTTGTTGTACCAGAAACATTATTTAGTACCATTTCTAAATTGTTAAACCCAAATTCTGATCGCGCCTTTCTTGCCGAGCAACTCGCTTTACCAAGCTTTGATGAAGCTGCCAGTTTAATGATTGATGTTGACCCCGTTGCACTAGTCAATGCAAGGCACTCTCTTGCAACATATATTGCCAGTAAAGCTAAAAAACAGTTATATACTTGTTATTTAGTATGTAAAGAAGACATTAACCCGGTTAATGCAATTGCCAACAGATCTTTAAAAAATGCTTGTTTGGTTTACTTAAGTTTATTACCAGAATTTCATCACCTTGTGACAGAGCAATATCAGCAGTCAACTAGTGGCAGTTCAAATGATAACATGACAGATAGTTTAGCGGCATTAACTTGTAGTGCTAAAAATAACTTAGTCGACTTGGGTCAACAATTAACACATTTTGAACAAAGGTGGCAACAAACTACTCTGGTTATGGATAAATGGTTTGCTTTAAATGCAAGCGTCGAAAGTGAAGATATTTTTAATAAACTAGACAGTTTATTAGATCATCAGCTATTTTCTTTAAAAAACCCAAATCGGGCGCGATCTTTAATCGGTGCCTTTGCAGTGACTAACCCCAAGTATTTTCATTGTAAGACTGGCAGAGGGTATCAATTTTTAGCTGAACAAATTGCCAAGTTGAATACCATAAACCCTCAAGTCGCCTCAAGGTTAATTACTCCTTTGATTCAGTATAAAAACTTTAATGATATGCACCAATCTATGATGAAAGCAGAACTTATTAAGTTACATAAACTACCTAATTTATCGAACGACCTTACTGAAAAACTAGATGCTGCACTATTAAATGCCTAATTGAATTCATCAATAAGCCATTCGATTTGAAAATGAATGAGTTAACATTAAAAACTCATTCATTAATTCTCAATAATAGTCGAGTAATTAGCTTCATTGTTAAATTTAAATGATGAAAAGCACGCTAATATTATTTACATGAAATATTACTTCTCACTTAAGTTGTCAGCTACTGAATTTTTGCCCTATTATGAAGGTACAGTTAAAAGTGTACAAGTAATAACAAATCAGGGCACTAAGGTTGAATTTCCGGCAATGCACCTAAGAAAATTTATTACGTCATCAGGAATAGATGGTTTTTTTTGTTTAGAAACGAAAGAAAATAAATTTTTACGCCTGTTAAAACTAAAATAAAATTTTGATTATTAGTTTAAATAGAGTAAAAACTTGAAACAGTGGTCTGACCATGTGGTGTTAGTATAGGCTTATAAATAGGAAACAAATTATCAATATTTCATAAGCTTACCCATATATGTTCGCGTAATTACTTTTGTATTTTAAACGCTAGTTTTAAACAATGCATTTAAACGCGGTTCAATAGCTATGCAAGTCATTAAAATATAGCGCTTTAACTCTAATGTTTAGGCTTGCTACCTAACTCAAATGATGTAATTATTGTTTAGGTTGGGTATATAATATAACAAAAAATAACGTATGCTTAGATTAATACAAACAAAATTTTGCTGATATTTTATCTTTAAAAATCATGTTCTAAACAGGGGAGAGAATAGATGAATAACAAGCCTCAACATGGCTTTGCCAAAAAACCTTTAGCTATAGGTGTTGCCACTGCGCTATCAATGTCGTTATTGGCCTCAGTGGTTAATCCAGCTCAAGCGGCTAGATGGGATTTAGGTGACGTACAAATTAGCTTTGACTCTACTTTTAGCCTCGGTTCAAGCTGGCGCACAGAAAATAGAAACTGGAATGACAATATTGGTAAATCAAATAATGCTAATAACGGTATTGATTTTAGCAATTACCGTGTATTTGCTCCTAACCCAGTAAAAGAAGATGTTTGGCTTGGTGCCGGCGGCTATTCAACTAACGGTGACGCAGGTAATTTAAATTACGATGCAGGAGAAAGTTTTTCTAAAATTTTTAAAGGTGTACATGAATTAGATATTAGCTATGACAACGTCGGTGTATTTGTTCGAGGCATGTATTTTTACGATTATGCGATGGCTAATGACGACAGGGCTGCTGTTAACTCGCTAACCGGCAATGTCTATGATCCTTGCAGAGATAGTGAAGCGGAAAAGCAGGTATGTCAGGATGTAAGATTACTAGATGCTTATGTTTATGGCGATTTTGACATTGGTGACATGCCATTATCAGTTCGTCTTGGTGATCAGGTAATTAGTTGGGGTGAGAGCACTCTTATCTCTCATGGTATTAGTGAAATCAATCCAGTAGATATTGCTCGACTTCGCGCCCCTGGTGGTGAAGTGAAAGAAGCCTTTATTCCTTTCGGTGCTCTATGGGCATCACTCGGTGTTACTGACAACTTTAACATAGAGATGTTTTATCAATACAGTTGGGAAAAAACTATATTACCACCTCCAGGGAGTTATTTTTCAACGAATGATTTTGCCGGTGATGGTGGTCAATACAATAATGTTCAGTTAGGCTTTGGTGGCAACCCTGACATGAATCTTGATTACTTAATTGCTGGTTTAAATGATATAGGTGATTTGGTTAGAGCCGCTATAGCTTCTGGCGATCCTACTGCGATTGCAACTGCTCAAGCTCAAGCTGGTGGTATGTACGCTGCTTATGCTGGCAATTTGACTCTCAGAGCACCAGGTAAAAAAGCAGAAAATGAGCCTGATGACGGCGGACAATATGGTTTACGTTTATCTTGGTTTGTACCTGAGCTAAATGATACTGAATTTAGTCTATATCATGTTAATTACCACAGTCGTCGCCCTATTTTTTCTGGAATTACAGGCAACTTTACGACAGAATCCCTTGGTAATGATGTTGCTATGATTACTGGCACTACTATTACAGAAGATAACTATTCTGACTTAAACAGTTTTTCTCGCGTTGAACTGGATTATGTTGAAGATATAAAAATGTATGCCTTCAGTTTTAATACTAGTATTGGTACCACAGCACTTGCAGGTGAAGTGAGTTATCGCCAAGACGAACCATTGCAAATTGATGATGTTGAATTATTATTTGCTGCAGTACCGCAACAGTTATTTAATTCCGGCAATCCAGCGTATGATTCTCTTAATGGAGTCTCTCAATTAGTTAAGCCTGATGGTAGTGTTTATGGCTCAAGCGAGAGAGCTAATGGATATATTTTATCAGACACCCTGCAAGCGCAAATGACTCTAACTCAATTGTTTGGTCCTACATTTGGTGCTAGTCAGTTGGTTGGATTAGTCGAGGTTGGTGGTATCAACATTAACGATATGCCTGACCAAGACACATTGCGGTTAAATGGCCCAGGCACAGCACGAAGTGGTGGGATTGCAGTTTCTCCTGGGCTAAACCAAGTTTTACAGGACGGTGTTGAAACAAACCCATTCCCAACTGAGTTTGCTTGGGGTTACCGAGCAGTTGCAAGATTGGAATATAGTAATGTTTTTGCTGGAATAAACATGGCTCCCCGTGTTGTGTTCTCTCATGACGTTTCAGGTATTACGCCAGATCCACTGTTTATGTTTATTGAAGACAGGAAGTCGGTGGCTCTAGGGCTTAGTTTTGATTATCAAAGTCAATGGTCGGCCGATTTAAACTATAACAGTTACTTTGGTGGGGTCGGCACAACTAATAAGTTGGAAGACCATGACTACGTATCTTTTAGCATCAAATATTCAATTTAATTAAGGCAGAAATCATGAGAAATAACATGAATAAAGTCACTATCTTATCACTGGCCGTATCAATGGTCTTATCAACTGCTGCCGTTGCTAAAGTACCGGCGTCAGAAGCGGCAAAGTTATCATCAGAGCTAACACCACTTGGTGCAACACGAGGTGCTAATTCGGATGGCTCAATTCCTGAATGGACTGGCGGTATTACTAAACCTCCAGCAGGGTATTCTGTAGGGCAGCATCATTTAGACCCATTTCCGGATGATAAGATTGAATATATCATCACTGCCAGTAATGTCGATAAATACAAGTCGTTACTGACACCTGGGCAAATTAAGTTATTCGAAACTTATCCCAATACATTTAAAATGAATGTATACCAAACTCGGCGCAGTGCTTCTTATCCTGAGCATGTTTATCAAGCAATGCGTGATAATGCTACTCGCACTGAATTAGTTGAGGGCGGAAATGGGATTAAACAAGCTGCAGTCGGCGTACCATTTCCAATTCCTAAGAACGGTTTAGAAGCTATTTGGAACCATACATTACGTTATCGGGGTGAATCAATCACTCGTGAAGCAGGACAAGCGGCACCAACTGCCTCAGGTGGTTACACCTTTATTGGTTTAAGTGAAACATTATTACTACCTTACAATGTAAAAGACGCCTCTCCTAAAGAACTTGAAGAAACTAATATTTTATTCAAGTTTAAACAAAAAGTAACTGAGCCAGCTCGATTAGCAGGTACTGCTTTATTAGTTCATGAAACTATGGACCAAGTTAAAACTCCGAGACAAGCTTGGACTTATAACACTGGTCAGAGGCGGGTTCGTCGTGCACCAAACGTTGCTTATGATGCACCTGGCACAGCTTCAGATGGTCTAAGAACTACCGATGATTTTGATATGTATAATGGTGCTCCAAATCGTTATAACTGGACTCTTAAAGGTAAACAAGAGTTGTTAATCCCATATAACGATTACCGTTTGCACAGTGATAAAGTCAAGTATGCTGATATACTTAAGCCCGGACACATCAACCCTGAGCTAGTTCGTTATGAAAAGCATCGTGTTTGGGTGGTTGAAGCAAACTTAAAAGAAAATACTCGACACACTTATAAAAAACGTGTTTTCTACATAGATGAAGATAGTTGGCAAGTTTCAGTAACTGATATCTATGATAATCGTGATGAGTTGTATCGTGTTGGTATGGCCCATGCAATAAACTATTATGATGTTCCTACATTATGGTCTACACTTGACGTGTTTCATGATATTCAATCTAGGCGCTATATTGCTATTGGTTTAGATAATGAAACCAAAATGTACGACTTCTCGAAAAAACTCAATGAGCGAGACTTTACTCCCGCGGCATTAAGGCGAGAAGGACGAAGATAATCAGTAAATGGAAACGGCTGACATTGTCAGCCGTTTTTTTTAGTTAGTAGCCTGTGCTAATTTTAATAATACTTTGTTAATCACTTTATAAATTTTTTAGGTAGAAAACCCCAGAAAGAGTCCTGTTTATGCGTTTATTCGTTACATTCCCAATTTTTTGTTATATTTTCATATTTTTCAATAGCTTTTCATATGTCTCCGCATCAACTGAAATGGCCAATCAACCTGCAACCAAAGCAGTCTTGGCAGCGAAGTCTTTATTATTAGGTATTGCGCCTATTGGCTCGGAAAAACTGGTTGCTGTTGGTCAACATGGCCACATTTTGTTATCCGATAATGGTGATACCTGGCAGCAAGCTTCTGTTCCTTCTCGAACTACATTGACCAACGTTTATTTTTTCAATGAACAATTAGGTTGGGCTGTTGGCCATGATGCCAGTATTTTTCACAGTAACGATGGTGGTCTTACTTGGCAAACTCAACAACTTTTGCCCGAAGAAGAAAACCCCCTACTTGATATTTACTTCAAGACTCCGACCGATGGAATTGCTGTTGGTGCTTATGGCAAGTTTTATCGCACTAATGATGGCGGTAAAACATGGAAAAATGAGTTTCATCAAGAGTTTTTACTAGCCGATGATGTAGACTATATTAATGAACTAAAGGAAGAAGACGAAGAGGCATATCAAAATGAAATAGCTTTCATATTGCCTCACTTTAACGGCATAGTTAGTGATGGCGATACTTTATTTCTGTTTGGTGAGACTGGTTTACTTGCTAAAAGTACTGATTTTGGTGTTAATTGGCAGCCATTTGATGGCTTCTATCAAGGCTCATTTTTTTCATTGGCAACCTCATTGACTGGAAGTCAACTTGTTGCTGGCCTTCGTGGCCATGTATTTCGATTACATTATGGTGGCCTACAATGGCAAGAGATTATAACTGATACGTCAGCTTTACTGAATGATATAATTGTGGGACCTGACAATACTATTTATATTATAGGTAATAATGGTATGGTATTAATTAGTACCGACGATGGAAAAAGTTTTAGTAAACATACCCAAAAAGACGGAAAAACGTTAATTGCTGGCCAATGGTTTAAGGGGCGGTTAATTGCCGTTTCTGATGTTGGTGTTAAAGTAATCCAATTACCTAAACGTTAGTCACTTTATTTCTCCTTTTAAACTTAAGTACACTATTTTCGGAATCATATTATGAAAATCTCTTTGGCTAGTCGTATCGAATTAGCCCTATTTCGCCACAAATTATTGGTATTAATGGTATTTGTATTATCGAGTGTTTTTCTGTTTTTTCAGGCTACGCAACTTAAGCTTGATGCCTCTTTTACTAAAAACATCCCGTTAAACCACACTTATATGAAAACCTATTTAAAACATAGGGCTAATTTTGGTGGGGCTAATAATATTCTCATCTCAGTGTGTGACAGTAGCGGTGACATTTTTAATCCTGACTTTTTTAATGCCTTAAAAGGTGTGCACGATAAATTATTTTTTATTCCCGGTGTCGATAGAATACAAGTTAAATCATTATTCTCACCCAGCACACGATTTGTTGAGGTGGTGGAAGATGGCTTTGCAGGTGGTCCCGTTATACCAGCTGACTTTCAGCCAACTCCGGCGGGTTTGAGTATAGTTAAAGCTAATGTGGAAAAAGCGGGCATTGTCGGCAGTATAGTAGCAGACGACTACAGTTGTGCCATGGTAAAAACAGCCTTGTTAGATATTAATCCTGACACGGGAAAAAAATTAGATACATTGGAGATCGCAGAAAAACTCGAAAATGAAGTCCGTCAAGAATTTGAAAAAAATAACATCAGTATACATATCATTGGTTTTGCAAAAATGGTGGGGGATGTAGCAGACGGTGCTAAGGGGGTTATTCTCTTTTTTGCTATAGCTATTGCCATTACGGCATTTATGGTTTATCTGTTTTGTCGTTCAATTAGGTTAACTTTCCTACCTATTTTTTGTTCACTTATTGCTGTTGTTTGGCAAATGGGAGGCTTATCTAGCTTGGGCTTTGGTTTAGATCCTATGTCTATTCTTATTCCTTTCTTGGTTTTTGCCATCGGTGTTAGTCATGGCGTACAAATGATAAACTCGGTTGTGAAAAAAGTTGCTTCAGGTTTAACGCCATCAGAGGCAGCTCAAGCAAGCTTTAATGCACTTTTGATTCCTGGTGGCATAGCACTCTTGTCTGACACGGTTGGCTTTTTAACGCTGTTATCAATTGATATCGGTATTATCAGAGAACTAGCGATCACTGCTTCTATTGGCGTAGCAATGATAATTTTAACCAACCTTATTTTGCTTCCCATCCTGTTATCTTATATAAAAATTAAAGTGCCCACCAACGATGAAAAATCAAATGAAAAAAGTATTATTTGGTCGTTTATGGCAGGATTCGCGACTAAGTCATCTGCAAGAGTCATTTTATTTTTTACTGCTATCTTGTTCGTTATTGGCTTTTATCAAGGGCAAGGCCTTAAAATTGGTGAGTTACACGCAGGAGCACCAGCACTTCATGAAAGCTCTAGATATAATCAAGACACCTTTTTAATTACTGATAGATATGCAATCAGCGTTGATTATATGTCTGTTATTGTTGAAACAACCGAAGACGCTTGTACTTATTTCGATATCATGGCAACGATTGATCGTTTTCAATGGCAAATGGAAAATGTTGCTGGTGTCCAATCAGCTGTTAGTCTGGCATCAATATCAAAGCAAGTTAATGCAGGCTACAACGAGGGTAACCCTAAATGGCGTGTTATTCCTCGCAATGAACAAACATTGGTGCAGTCGATCGCTCGCGTTCCTTCTTCTAGCGGTCTGTTAAATAATAATTGTAGCGTAATGCCTGTTATTTTATTTTTAGAAGATCACAAAGCAACTACTATCAATACCATTGTTGACGCAGTTAAATCAGCGTCAGCTGAGTTAGGTAGCGATAAAATTAACTTTAAATTAGCCTCTGGGCCGGTTGGGGTAATGGCCGCGACTAATGAAGCGGTTGAAGCTGCGCAAGTACCAATGATGATTTATGTCTATGGTGCAGTAATCTTATTGTGTTTGATAAGTTTTCGCAGTGTAAGAGCAACTGCTGTTGTTGTTCTTCCCTTGTATGTTGTCTCTACCTTAGCGCAATGGTTAATGACAGCGTTAGATATAGGTTTAACTGTGTCAACATTACCAGTCATTGCTTTAGGGGTTGGTATTGGTGTTGACTATGGCATATATATATTATCTACCATGAGTGCCAAATTAAAAGAGGGCATGGATGTGCACAGTGCTTACTTGTGTGCTTTGAGAGAACGGGGTAGTGCAGTGCTGATTACTGGCCTTACCTTAGCTATTGGTGTCTCTACTTGGTTCTTCTCAGATTTGAAATTTCAAGTTGATATGGGCATTTTATTGACCTTTATGTTTTTAGTAAACATGCTTGCAGCTGTTATTGTGTTACCGGCTTTGTCAGCTTATTTATGGCCAAAGAAAGCCAATTAAGGCAAGCAACATAGGACAACTGGATCTATCCTTACATTGATACCTTACTATCAGAGTGGCTTTTGCCGAAAGTGGTAGCATTCACATCATTCATACCAAGTAGACCTAAACGCTTAACTTTGTTTGCATAAAGTTAAGCGTTTTTCGTTTTAAAGCTTCAGATTTTACAGTTTAAACTTTTGCATAAATAAACAGGAATTTATGACTTTATTCGTTATCTATTTAGCATAACTGCATAATAATAATCTGCTGTAAAATAAACTGTTCAATTACTGATTTCACGATTAAAAACTTGTCATGTTAATAAAAAATAATGCTCGCAAAAGCCTAAATTTATTCATAAAATCCATTTTATAGTCTATTCTGATAGGCGAAATAAAAATATTATCGCTAAGTAGGACAACAATTTATTATTGTAAATAATTTGCTTAGTGAACATAAAATAACATCAATTATTTCAGGCTTTCTTTTTACAAGTTAAAGGAAACATTCATGGCGTTAGTAAACGGTTTACCCTCGGTTATGCTCAGTAATGTTGCAGCACTTATTAAACAAAAAGTAGATGACAAATCAGCTCCTTTGGTAGAGCAATTTACCCAATTACTTTATGGCAATATTTCTTCTCTAGATCTTGAACATCGTAATGAAAGTGATATGTATGGGGCTGCACTTAGTTTGTGGAGCTCATTAAATGAACATAAAGATGATGCCCCTGTCATTCATGTTTTTAATCCTTCAGTAAATAAAAACGGTTGGAAATCTAGTCACACGATTATTGAGGTAATCATTCAAGATATGCCTTTTCTGGTGGACTCAATCCGTATCGCATTAAACCGACTCGGTCTATCCCCACATTTGATGTTAAACGCGCCATTAAAGATAATCCGAGATGATAACTTAGAAGTTAAAGCGCTGGCCCCCATTGTCAATAATGACTTTGAGGCAAGCTCAGAGGAAACTGTTTTTTTTATTGAAATAGACAGGCAAGCAGGTGATCAAGATTTAGATATGATAAAACAAACCTTGTTGTCTGTAGTCGAAGATATTCGCTTAACCGTGGTTGATTGGCAACCAATGTTAGCATGTTTAAACGGTATTATTAATGAAGTTGAACAATCAAGCTTGCCTGGCAATAAAACAGACAAAACCGTAACATTAAATTTCTTAAAATGGCTTGCTGACAGTAATTTTACACTCATGGGGTATCGCTCTTATGATGTTAAGGCTGTTGAAGGTGATATTGCTCTACAACCTAACATAGCTTCAAGCCTAGGTTTGATGAAGAACTCAGAAGGAGTCCAATCCAGACTTATTTCTAGCTTAAGTAAAGCTGGACGTGAAGTTGCCCTTGGCAAAAATCACCTTATTTTAACTAAAACTAATTCTAATTCGCGTGTGCATCGCCCAGCTCAACTTGATTATATTGGTATAAAACGTTTTGATGAACAAGGAAAGGTGATTGGCGAAGAACGATTTATTGGTTTATTCGGTTCGGCTTACTATACAAATAGTGCATTAGACCTGCCACTTATCAGTTCTAAAGTCATGGATGTTTGTAATGCGTCCCCTTTTGCTAAGGGAACACACAATTATAAAGCGCTAATTAACATACTTGAAACTTACCCACGAGATGAAATATTGCAATCCTCGGTAGAAGAGCTTTTGTATATTGTGACAGGCATTTTACAGATGCAAGAACGA
The DNA here is from genome assembly GCA_042091395.1 of Colwellia sp. Taxonomy (GTDB): domain Bacteria; phylum Pseudomonadota; class Gammaproteobacteria; order Enterobacterales; family Alteromonadaceae; genus Colwellia. The sequence goes on along the minus strand of JBELHN010000026.1, from coordinate 34,956 downwards.
GATTATTGTGGTTTGTTTATGCGAAGAGATGCGTTTGATCGTTTTTATTCATTTATGGTGTATGTGCCCAGAGAGCGCTACAACACCAAATTACGTATTGAAACTCAACGTTTATTACAAAAAACATTTGATAGCGAAGAAGAGGTAAAATTTACTACTTTCTTTTCCGAATCTGTTCATGCTAGAACCCATTATATTGTTCGAGTTAATTCAACTAAAGTAGATATTGATGTGAAAGAAATTGAAAAAAACGTAAATGAAGCAGCACGTAACTGGGACGATAAATTAGTCAGTGCGCTGGGAGCCAATCGAGGCGAATCTGCAGCAAAAGCGCTTAGTCAAAAATATTTGAAATTTCCGCAATCATATAAAGATGAAGTATTGCCTGGATCAGCGATAGTCGATATTGAAAAACTTGAAAATATCAACACTGATAACCCATTAGAAATGTTGTTTTATCAACCTGTAGAAGAAAAATCAGGAAGCCGGTTTGTTAAGTTAAAGTTATTTCACAAGGGTGAGCCCATTCACTTAAGTGACGTATTACCTATGCTTGAAAATTTTGGTTTACGAGTGATTGGTGAGAGCCCTTATGCAATCAAAACTACCGAAAAGGAAACAAGCTGGATTTTAGACTTTTCAATGTATCTTACGGGCGAAGGTCGTTGTGAGGTATACAAAGTACGAACACTTTTTCAAGATGCTTTCGCTAAAGTTTGGCGCGGAGACTTAGAAGATGATGGTTTTAACCGACTTATTTTAGGTGCTGGCATTGAAGGTAGAGCAGTATCAATTTTGCGCGCTTTTGCTAAATACGAAAGACAGATAGGTGGTAGATTTTCACAAAATTATATCGAAAATACTTTTTCGCGATATCCAGAAATAGCTAAGTTATTAATAAACTTATTTATTATACGTTTTGATCCAAAAAGCAAGTCTACCAGTAAAACTAAAGAAAAAGCTGCCAGTAAACTCTTAGCTGATATTGAAAGCTCCTTAGATAATGTCGCTAACTTAGATGACGACAGAATTATCCGTCGATTTGTTGAAATGATCAATGCCACGATCAGAACAAATTACTTTCAAGCAGATCCAATATCGGGTGATAAACCTTATATTTCCTTCAAAATTATGCCAGAACAAATCAGTGAGATGCCTCAACCTGTGCCTAAATTTGAAATTTTTGTGTACTCGCCACAAGTTGAAGGCGTTCACCTGCGGGGTGGTAAAGTCGCTCGAGGTGGTCTTCGTTGGTCTGATCGAAGTGAAGACTTTAGAACCGAAGTACTTGGCTTAGTCAAAGCACAACAAGTTAAAAATACTGTGATTGTGCCTGTTGGTGCTAAAGGTGGTTTTGTTTGTAAACAGCTCCCTAATGGTTCTCGTCAAGAAATATTTGAGGCAGGTAAAGCGTGCTACCGTACCTTTATTCGAGCATTGTTAGATATTACTGATAATATTGTTGCTGGAGAAATTGTCCCGCCAAAAGATGTAGTGCGTTTAGATGAGGATGACGCTTATTTAGTCGTGGCCGCCGATAAAGGCACTGCTACTTTTTCTGATGTAGCTAATGCGATCTCTGAAGAATATAACTTTTGGTTAGGTGATGCTTTTGCCTCAGGTGGCAGCGTTGGATATGATCACAAAGCAATGGGGATTACTGCTAAGGGAGCATGGGAGTCTGTAAAAAGACACTTCAGAGAAATGGACATAGACTGTCAAAGTACAGATTTTACCTGCCTTGCCATTGGTGACATGGCTGGCGATGTATTTGGCAATGGTATGTTGTTATCGAAACATACACGCCTACAAGCGGCTTTTAACCATATGCACATCTTTATTGACCCTACCCCAGAGGCAAGTGTGTCCTATGAGGAACGTCAACGATTATTTGGGTTGTCGGGTTGTACTTGGGAGGATTATAACAAAGAATTAATTTCAAAAGGGGGAGGGATATTTAGTCGTCATGTGAAATCGATTAAATTAACGCCTGAGATCAAGCGTTTAATTGGCAGTCAAAAACAAAGTATGGCACCGTCAGATTTGATTCAAGCGCTGTTAACTATGAAAGTTGATTTACTCTGGAATGGTGGTATTGGCACTTATGTTAAGGGCTCTAAAGAGACTCATTTAGAAGTAGGTGACAGGGCCAATGATATGTTACGAATTAATGGTGCAGATCTTCAAGCAAAAGTTGTCGGAGAGGGCGGTAATTTAGGTTTAACCCAGTTAGGACGAATAGAGTATGCCGCTAATGGTGGGCGTATTAATTCTGATGCAATCGATAATGCTGGTGGCGTTGATTGTTCTGATAATGAAGTCAATATTAAAATTTTACTTAATTCATTAGTGCAAAGCGGTGATTTAACAATTAAACAGCGTAATAAATTGCTTTATGATATGACTGATGAAGTCGGTGAGATTGTTATTAAAGATTGTTATAGGCAAACACACTCGTTATCCATCACGGCCATGCGTGGTGCAAATCAATTAAAAGAACAAGTTCGCTTCATTCAAGAACTTGAAAGGGATGGTAAGCTTGATCGTAGTTTGGAATTTATACCTGATGATGAAGAAATTGCTGAAAGGTTAGCTGCAGGCAAAGGCCTAACTCGTCCAGAACTTTCAGTATTATTGGCATACAGTAAAATGGTGTTAAAAGATGACCTAGTTCATGCAGAAATTACGGATAACCCTTATCATAATAGTTTATTGATTGATGCCTTCCCCAAACAACTTCGTAAAAAATATCAAGAACAAATGCAACTTCACCCATTGCGCGCTGAAATTATAGCAACTAAGTTAGCTAATAAAATCGGTAATGATATGGGCTTTAATTTTGTTAATCGTATGGAAGAGGAGACGGGGGCTACCGTAGCCGAAATTGCTAATTGTTACACAATTGCGAGTGCGGTTTTTGAATTAAACGATTTTTGGCAGCAAATTGAGCTACTCGATAATCAAATATCAACAGCAATTCAAACAGAAATGCTATATCAATACCGTAGGACGGTACGACGTGTCACTCGTTGGTTCCTGCGTCATAGAAATAAGTCTTTATCTATTGCTGAATCAATTGCTTTATATCAACCAACATTTGCTATTATGTCAGAAAAGTTAACTGGCTTTATGGTTAGTGATGAAATTGAGGAATTAGATCGAGTTGCTATAGATCTTGTCAATTCTGGGGTGCCTAACCAGGTTGCAACCAGGCTTGCACAGCTAAGTACCTTATTTTCTACTATGGATATTGCCGAAGTTTCACAGGAAAATAACTGTACTGTTGAACAAGCTGGTATTCTATACTTTAACTTAGGAGCACAACTTGAGTTACACTGGTTTCTCGACCAAATTAACCGCCAACCCGTTGCAAACCATTGGCAAGCACTTGCCCGTGCATCCTTTAGAGAAGAGCTTGATTGGCAGCAACGCTCTTTAACCTCGGTTGTATTACGCTGTCAATGCGATGCGCAGTTTGCTGATTTAGAGCAACTTCTATTAGAATGGATTGATGTTAACGAACAACCAGTTGAGAGGTGGAAACATATTTTAGCTGATTTTAAAGTTGGCCAATCCCATGACTTTGCTAAATTCTCTGTTGCCCTAAGAGAATTAATGTTACTTAGTTTAAATTGTCAGCCTGTAGCGGCAAAATAATAATGAAAAGGTTAATTTGTTGATTTTTTAGTGGCTAAGCTTGGTTTATTCATAGCAAAATAACCTCACTTATTGAAATACTAGCGTTAACTGATAAAATCCTCCTATGTGAGGATTTTTTATTTTTACTATACGTTGTCATTGATTAACCCACTTAACAGCTACAACAGTTAACTTATTTTGGGTTTAGTAACGTTTTATTTTTGATTATTAGCCTCTGTATTTATTCAACTAAGTCGAGAAATTATGTTTTATCCAGCTATCCGTAAAGTACTTTTTCAGTTTGACGCTGAAACTATTCATGATCTAACGATTAAAGGCTTAAAACGCACGGGTAAAAGCCCACTAAATGCACTCTACAAGCAATCAGTGCAACATAAGCCACTGACTGTCATGGGGATAAACTTCCCAAACCCTGTTGGTCTAGCTGCCGGTTTAGATAAAAATGCAGAATGTATTAATGCGTTTGCAGCTATGGGCTTTGGATTTGTTGAAGTCGGCACTGTGACACCTCGTCCACAACCAGGAAATAGTAAACCTCGTATTTTTAGATTACCCGCGGCAAATGCAGTGATTAATCGAATGGGCTTTAACAATAAAGGGGTAGATTACTTAGTATCGCAGGTACAAGCGGCAAACTTTAAAGGTGTTTTAGGTATTAATATTGGTAAAAATAAAGATACCCCAGAAGAAAATGCTAAAGATGATTACTTGCATTGTATGCGTAAAGTTTATGATTTAGCTACTTACATAACAGTAAATATATCATCACCCAACACCCCAGGCTTACGATCTTTGCAATACGGTGCAGCTTTAGATGAACTGTTATCTTCACTAAAAATGGAACAAAAGGTATTGGCTGAAAAATTTGGCAAATATATTCCATTGGCCGTTAAAATCGCACCTGATTTATCTGCAGATGAAATAAAGTCGATTGCTCAATCTTTGATTGAAAATGAAATTGATGGTGTTATCGCGACTAATACCACTTTAAGCCGAGATGGTGTTGAGTCATTGCAATTTAGTGACGAGCAAGGCGGATTAAGTGGGCAACCTGTTAAAGATAAAAGTACACAAGTAATCAAACTACTCAGCGAAGCACTGGACAATAAATTGCCCATTATTGGTGTGGGTGGCGTTGCATCCAGCAGCGATGCAAATGAGAAGTTACGTGCAGGCGCAAGTTTAGTTCAAGTTTATACTGGTTTTATATACCAAGGTCCGCCATTGGTTAAAAATATTATCAATGGCTTGTAGTTTAATTAAGGCGCTAATGTGCTGCTGGTGATGACACTTAAGTTAAATTTTATTTTAATGTTAAGTGTTTCATCTGTTTAAGTGTTTTCATTTTTATTTTATCTAGCAAGTCATTATTGATGATAGATAATGATCTATTATCTAGTTAATAGTGTAATGGAGAGCAATAAATTCATATTATTGGTTGATTTACTGAGTTAACACTTAGTTTACTATGAAACTTTTATAAATTAGCATAAAAATTTCATATACACTTGTTTGAATTTTCAATAATATTAACCAACTACCTTTTTTGACAAATCCATCAATGAGTTAAAGAAGGCCTATTAAACCGACATAAATAACAAAATGATTTATAAGAGAGAGCGGTCATGAAAGTACTATCCAAGAAATTAGTAAAATTAACTGTTGCAGCTAGCTTAGTTATTACTACATCGACATCAGCACAACTTGCCAAGTCAGAAAAACATGCAAACTACACCACTGAGTTGCGTCAGTCTATTTTTAAATTACTAGGTAGTAATATGGGACCTCTTGGTGCAATGGCCAAAGGTAAAATTCCCATCGACGTTAATGTTGTAGAAAAAAATGCTAAACGGATAAACCAACTGTCATTAATGATTAGCGATTATTCGCGCACAGATACTTCAAAATTTTCAGTTGATACAGAAGCATTAGATAAAATTTGGCAGGAGCCTGATTTATTCAAAAGTGATACTGATAAATTAACACAAGCTTCACAAAAACTCATTATTGCGGCGCAATCAAAAGATAATGCGCTGATCAAAAAAGCCATAGGCGGAGTAGGTAAGTCGTGTGGTGGTTGCCATGATAATTTTAAAAAGGATTAAGCCTGAAAATTGGCCATGGTTGAAGCTAATTACGGTTGCAACTTTACCAGGTTATTTCACAGACTAGCTGAAACATAATAATATAAAGTAACTTTGGTATGCCTATAGTTATTGTTTTCGCGATAAAATTATAAATCTTTGGATTTGTTAGTTAAATAGTACCTAAATCGCTAGAATTGTAAAAAAGTTTGGTTTACACTAAATTTGGTTATTAACAATAAATTTAACACTTATTACAGGGAAATATGATGAAAAAATTATTAGTTGCATCAACGTTACTTATCTCTTCTTCTGCGCTAGCAGATGCTCCAGGCAGTCAAACATGTGGCTGGGGTAATATGCTATTTGCTGGTCAATCAGGAACGCCAAGCCACGTTTTAGCGGCTACGACTAACGCTTCAACTGGTAACAATACTATTGGTATGACATTTGGTACTAATGGTTGTTCTACCAAAGGTACTCTAACTTACGGCGGTAAAGAAATGATCGACGTAAGTATGATTATGGATGAATTTAGTGAAGATGTTGCTCGTGGTGATGGTGAAGCTTTGACTGCGGTTGCTGTTTCGCTGGGTGTTGAAGAAGCTGACCGAGAGTTATTTAAAGCGACATTACATGATAACTTTAATACCTTGTTTCCTTCTGAAAATGTAACTACCGAACATGTAGTTAGCTCTATGTTTTCATTGATGAAAAGCGATGAAAAATTATTAAAATACACCGTTTAATTTTAGCGAGTATTGATGAAAAAGGCTGCTTTATGTAGCCTTTTTTTTATTAAGCAGATGGCTTAAAAAGCCGTCAACATCAGATAAAGTGTAGTAAGTATATTTTATGAATTGTAAGTCGTTGTTGTGTTGTTTTATATCTATGTGTTTTTTTTGTTCACCCATGTCTTTGTCTGCAGAGGAGCAAGAAACCGCAAAAATAAAACAGTTAGCACTATCTGACAAATGGTTAGCACTACTTCACTTTAATACTCAAAGCGCTAACCAGCATAGCTATGTTGATGATACCGATTTCTTTTTAGAAAAAGATGGTGCAACTGAGCCACTAAAAGAGTTACTTGCAACAATTTCTGCGCTTAAATCTGATAGCTCTGTGCAATGTAAATTCCCTGCTAGAACACTTTTTATTTTAGAAAATATAAGTGCGCTTAAACCTCAGATTGAACCAGTTTCTTGCACAAAGTATCTCGATTGGCGTGCACAATTAAATACTTCAAGTATTGTTTTAGTGTTTGCTGCTACACAGCTTAACAGTCCATCTTCTATGTACGGCCACACATTTTTACGTTTCGACCCTGATAATGTTGAAAAACATTCTACCTACCTATCGTATGCACTTAATTTTGGCGCGACAGTACCAGAGGGCGATGGTGGTTTCTTGTATGCTGCAAGGGGGCTTACCGGTGGTTATCCAGGTAACTTTGCCGCTAACCCGTATTTTGAAAAAATAAAAGAGTATAACAAATTAGAGAATCGTGACTTGTGGGAGTACAAACTAAATTTAAACGCAGATGAAATTAATTTTATGCTTGCCCATGTTTGGGAGTTGCAAGGTATAAATTTTGATTATTATTTTTTTGATGAAAATTGTTCATTTCGGTTATTAGAGCTGCTTGACGTTGCTAGGCCTGGACACTTTTTAGCTAATCAATTCCCTTTGACAGCTATGCCACTTGATACTGTTCGGGTAGTTGAAGCGGCAAATTTGATAGAGGATATTCATTACAGACCGTCGATATTAACAGAATTAGAAGCACAATTAGATTTATTATTGCCAAAACAACGCGATTTAGTTTATGCACTGGCTCAAGATATTAATGTAATGAATAACACGGCATTTACGAGTTTAGCCATTGAGCAGCAGCAAATTATTGTTGATAGTGCTTATCGTTATTTGCGCTATCAAAATACCTTTAATGGTCGCCCTAAAGCAGTCACTAGAAGAAGTTTCTTATTATTAAAACGCCTAAACGAGCATCCAAGAAAATTATCTGTGACGATTGACAGACCTATTAGACCAGACAAGGGTCATAAAACGACCATGCTAGGTGTTAGTGCTGGTCAAAATGCAGAAAATACTTTTGTAGAGCTTAACTATCGCGGCAGTTATCATGATTTATTAGATCCGATTGGTGGTTATTATCAAGGTATGTCATTAAATATGTTGAATCTTAAAGTGAGAGCCTACGAAGGAGGTGACATTAAGTTGGAAAAATTTGAATTACTTGACATAGTGTCTTTATCTTCTCGAAATCGATTCTTTTCCCCATGGTCTTGGAAAGCAAATGTTAGTCTTGAACAGCAATGGACATTAGATAAAGAAATTTTAGTGACCCAAGGAACTGCTGGACGTGGTCTTAGTTTTAAGTTTTTTGATAATAGTCACTTTTTTAGCTTTGCCACTGCACGAATTGAAGTCAACCATAAATTGGCTGATAAAATAGCCTTGGCTCCCGGCCTTCAACTGGGGCTATTGCATTATTGGTCAAAAGCAAGCTTAATGGTTGATGTTGAGCATTATCAATTCTTATTTGATCAAACTATGCGTTCTCAGCTGAATATTCAGCAAAGCTTTGAATTAGGCAAAAATCATAGCTTACGGTTATCAGCGCAATTTCACCGTGTTAAGGGAAAAAAATATAAGGCCGATTATTTTGACGAATTTTCCCTAGAATACAGACATTACTTTTAATAACTCACTCGAATCGTGTATTACTATTTTACTGTTAGTAAGTATTGTTGGGGGGTTAGTTCACTACACTAATAAAAATACTCTTCTACCACAGGTACATTAATAATCACCAGCCAGTAGATAAAAAAGCCACACAGTAAGAGCAAAAGAATAGCCAATAAAAGCTTAGAGTGAGCAATAGCATCAGAGGCTTTTACTTCCTTAGCCGATTTTTTACCTGTGATCATGGGTAAAATTAAATTTTGTTTTTTTACTAACCAATAATAACTAATGGCAAAAACATGCAAAATGATGGCGGCAATCATAAAGTCGAAGACATTATGGTGGATAAAAAACATGATTTTTTCTAGATCTTTGCTAAGGGTTCCGTAATAAGGACCTGATGAGAAAACATCATCATTAATAAATAATCCACTAACGGCCTGCGCCAGAACAAGCACAATCATAAGAATAACCATTAATGCACCTAATGGGTTATGACCGGGTGTTGCTTTATTGGCTTTTGAAGAGGTTAAATAGTGTGCCAAGCCTTTCGGTGAAGGAATAAATTGACTAAAGCGAGCATGCGTTGTGCCAATAAGTCCCCAAATGATTCTGAATAAAAGAAGGCCTAGTGTAACAAAGCCTAATTGCATGTGAATATCAACTAAATCAGTGCCTTGTTCGGCAGTATACCAACAGCCAAGAACCGTTAACGCAAAACACCAGTGAAATAATCGAAGTGGCAGATCCCATATTAGGTATTTTTTTGACATAACTTATCTCGTTAGACCATTAACTTAATTCTAGTATTATTTTACCTAATTATATTACTTATGTTAATACGAGCTCATAATTTCTGATTTCAACTTCAGCATTAACAAAAAATACTTATTTTTAAAATGAGGTATACAACCCAGTTAATTTTTGCAAAAAAAAACCGATATTAACTTATATCGGCTTTTTATTAATCATTTATCACTGAAAAACACTATTTTGCGCTATTTAATTGAGTTATCTAAACTGTAAACTCAGTAAAGAAAAACTACATTTAATAGCTTTCGTTGTGAACACTTAGCACAGCACGCCCTGATGGATCGGCATTATTTTGAAAACTCTCATCCCATGCAAGTGCTTCTTGCGTGCTACAAGCAACTGATTTACCACCAATAACACAATCTGCAGCAGAGGTAAGTGGGAAACGTTCTTCAAAAATACAGCGATAGAAGTAAGCTTCTTTTGAATCAGGAGTATTTACCGGAAACCTTATTTCAGCGTTAGCAAGTTGTTGGTCGGTCACCTGAGCTTCAACATGCACTTTTAAACCATCAATCCAAGAATAACCTACGCCATCAGAAAATTGTTCTTTTTGGCGCCATAATATTTCTTTAGGCAGGTAGCCCTCAAATGATTCACGTAAAATGGCTTTTTCCATCTTGCCATTACCACACATTTTATCTTCTGGATTGATGCGCATTGCAACATCCATAAAGTTTTTATCTAAGAAAGGTACTCTTGCTTCAATGCCCCAAGCTGACATAGATTTGTTAGCACGTAAACAGTCAAATTTGTGAAGTCGGTCTAACTTGCGGTTTAATTCTTCATGAAATTCCTGAGCATTAGGTGCTTTGTGGAAATATAAATAGCCACCAAAGATTTCATCTGCACCTTCACCAGAAAGCACCATTTTAATACCCATGGCTTTAATTTTTCTAGCCATTAGATACATTGGGGTAGAGGCACGTATTGTTGTTACATCATAAGTTTCTAGATGGTAAATAACTTCTTTAAGAGCATCAATACCTTCCTGCTCAGTAAAAACAACGCTGTGATGAATGGTACCAATACTGTCGGCAACTGTTTGAGCGGCAACAAGATCTGGTGAGCCCTCAAGGCCACATGCAAAAGAGTGAACTTTTGGCCACCAGGCCTCAGCTAAATCGTTATCTTCTATTCTTCGCGCAGCAAACTTTTGTGTAATAGCAGAAATTAATGATGAATCTAAGCCACCTGATAAGAGAACACCATAGGGTACATCAGTCATAAGGTGACTTTTTACTGACTCTTCTAAGGCATCTCTAATTTTTGTGGTGCTGGTGGTGTTATCTTTTATTGCACCGTACTCTTGCCAATTACGCTTGTAGTATTTTTCTAACTTACCAACACGACTATCAAGTATATGACCGGGAGGAAATTCAGATACTGTTTTACAAATTGGCATAAGGGCTTTCATTTCTGAAGCCACATAAAAATTACCTTCGCTGTCGTAGCCAGTATATAGAGGGATAATGCCAATATGATCACGGGCAATTAAATAACTGTTGTCTGTTTCATTGTACAAACAAAAAGCGAACATGCCTTGTAATTTGTCAACAAAATTAACCCCAAATTCTTGGTATAAAGGTAATATAACCTCACAATCAGAAGCGGTTTTGAAGTTATAATCAACGGACAAGTTAGCGGCGAGTGTTTTATGGTTATATATTTCACCATTAACAGCCAAAACATTGGTTTTATCTGCGTTATAAAGAGGTTGAGCACCATGCTCAGTATCCACAATCGATAAACGCTCATGCACTAAGATAGCATTGTTACTGTGATAAATTCCGGACCAATCTGGGCCACGGTGACGAAGTAAACGGGAAAATTCTAAAGCTTGAGGACGAAGTGCATCGGCACCTGTTTTTATATCTAATATACCAAAGATCGAACACATTGAAGCGCTACTCCTTTAATTATTGTTTCAGTTAAATTGTGGACTCTAGCACTTTGAATCAAATAAAGATTAGTTCAGCGATAAAGTAAGTACACAATGCCATGTTTTAAGAATATATCAATACTAAAATACGAAGTTTTTACTTAAAGTGATATAAGGGTGATGATTTTTAGAAAATTCACTGCTAATCCTTGGGGAGTAAATCTTGTTTATTTTGCGTTTAATCGTTTAAATGTACAAAAAAGTAACAGTGTTTAGTAGATAAAGGCTGTCTTTTTAGTGAACTTATACGTACTATGAATCGAACAAATAGCGCTCAGTAGCACTTTCAGTTTTGTCTGCCACTAAGCCAGCAGTAAAAGTTTAACGTAAAGTAATTCATTAATCCTATCGGTATTTATGAAAACTTTAGGATGAAACTTTTTTTGTAAGTCATTTTTATTAATATTTAGAGGTTATTAATGTCTTTAACACGAAATTATCTCATGGTATGTACCAGTGTTTTATTTCTAGGGGCCTGTGGTGGTTCTGGCGGTGACAGCACTCCGCCTGTTATTCAAGCGCCACCAAGTAGTAATTCAGCCACAGTTAACATTTCAACAAACCAAGCCAAAGTATTCTTAGGCAACAGTACTGAGATATCGTGGAGTAGTACTAACGCAACATCCTGTGAAGCTTCTGGCAGTTGGTCAGGAGATAAAGCAACTAGCGGTTCTGAAACCATGGCCTTGAACGTTATAGGCGATCAAGTTTTCACCATGACTTGTGGCGGTGCTTCTGCTGATTTAGATATTGTGGTCACCGATGTTGATTTTGAAGGATCTTGTGTCAACCCTCATACTGCAGCCATTCCGCAGAACTACCTAGGTGAATATAATATTCCCTTGCCCGAAGATACGTTTTCTGAAAACCACTTAAAAGGTATGGGGTTTAAAGATTATGGCGTAGAGTGGATATATTACGCTTATTCAAATAGTTTTAACAATGACGATGATGAAAGTGCGGCTTGGGTTTTAGATTGCACAAAAACCGAGTATGTGCGTCTTATGTACAGAGAAACACTAAGGAGATTGAAAGCACACGGTGTTACTACTGCCTCCGTTTATAATTTTGGTTACTGGAATGATGATGGTGTCTGGGCGCTTGATCATAGCACTAAGCATATTTCTGATGCAGATCTGGCATTTATTACTTCAACCGCAAAAGAGTTTGAGATGAATGTTCATTATGTTTGGCAATTTAACGTTCGCGTTTCCGGGGAACAGCGATTGCTATTTCCATTTGATGGTAACGCTAAAGTTGATATGCCATTATTAGAAAAAATTATGGATGCTCATGAAGGTCATATGCTATGGGAAGCAGAGCGATTAGAAAAGCTTGGTGTAGGGGCTATATCAGCAGATTGGAGTGCTATGTGGCTCTGTTTTAGTTGCGGTATTGATAATCAGGGGCATTCGCAAGAAGAAACTGATGTATTAAAAGATTTTTACATGCAAAGAATGAGCGAAATAGTCTTAGGTATTAAAGCAAGGTTTTCAGGAAAAGTATATGTGGGTGAAGGTCCTCAATGGAACGATGAGCGTGTTAGTGATAACGTAGACGGCATTTTGTTTAGTTTCCCTAACTTACTCAACGAGGATGAAGTTGAATTTGCCACTGTTGATTTAATCGAACAGAGAGCAGCAGCATATATAGAGCATGCTCATAATCTATATTATTGCTTAGACGAACAGCCTTGTTGGTCTAAGACGAGTTTAGCGAAGGAGAAACATAAAATGATTTTCAACTTGCCAGCTCAAAGCCATGCAGGTTACCTCTCTACCGGCTGGATAGAAGATGGCTTTTGTGTATCGGGGCAAGGTGAAATTGATGATTACCTTGGCTCTGATACTAGTTGCATGCAAAGAGGCATTGAGCCTGATTTTTCTGCGCAAGCTATTTGGTATGAGGGCGTTTTAAGAGCAATTAAAAAACAGCAGCATTTTAATACCCTAGGTACAACATCAAGTACAGGCTATTGGTTATCAGACACCTTGTTACATGATGGTAAAGTAGAAGCCTTTCCAAGCATATCACAGTCAATTAGGGGTAAATCAGCTGAGAAAGTCCTCAAATATTGGTACACTGGAGAGTATGAGCAATACCTCCCTGAAATAATTGATTAATAATCAGATTTAAAATAAAAAGCGGCCTTAAGGTCGCTTTTTATTTTTAAGGCTTAATTGAGTTTACTAATACAAGCTAACTAAAATAAGCTTAAGATAATTTAGAATAAACAAAAACGTTTGCCATTCAACCAAGTAGTAGCCCAAGATTACTGCTAACCATAAATTTGTACGCTTACTTATTACGTTTTTCTCATTGATTTGGGCTTGTGTTCTCATTAAGTTTAACGCATTGTAGACAAAAATTTATTGGTAAAGGTTTATTTGACATGAAAAAGATTAAAAATGAAGCAGAGCTATTGAAGAAAGCCCTTATTATTGGCGAAAAATATGCTATTAATCGTGGTTATAATGCCTTTGCTGCAACGAACTCAGCTAAAGATAAAGTAGAAAGTCTTTACCGTTTGTTGGTTAGCGATAAACTTATTCAGCCTTTAGCCGTTGCCAATGAAGACCAACCTAATATGAAACATAAACTGGCGCTGTGGATTGCTAAACAACTGCCAAAGGGTCACGTATTATTAAAGTGAACTTAAAAACAAGCCCTCATTCCCTGATTTAGACTAAATAGTCTAAATTCTTGCGTATTCGGTGATTTTTTCGTGGTATTCACCCTTTAACACTGCTAGATTGGCGGTGGGATTCTAATTAGGAATAAATAACAAAATACTGCTGTTGGCTTGCTTGAAAATTAACTCAAGCAAAGCTTATACAAAAAGTATTGTCGACATTCTGGCTATATCATTCAATAACGTAGTCAGGGAAAAGTAGTGAAGAGAGAAACAATGTATCAAACTGACGATGTCCGCATCAATAAAATTAAAGACCTATTGCCACCTATCGCTTTATTAGAGCGATTTCCTGCGTCAGAGCAAGCGACTGCATCCGTATTAAAAGGTAGAACTGCGATACACAATATTTTACGAGGTCGAGATGATCGCTTACTTGTAGTTATCGGTCCTTGTTCTATTCATGATCCACAAGCAGCAATGGAATATGGTCAGCGTCTTGTTAAATTGCGTGAGCAATATAAAGATACATTAGAAATTGTTATGCGAGTTTATTTTGAAAAACCGCGAACGACTGTTGGTTGGAAGGGTTTGATTAATGATCCGTATATGGACAACAGTTTCCAATTAAATGAAGGATTACGCTTAGGTCGAAAGTTACTCTTAGACCTCAATGATTTAGGTTTACCTACTGCTGGCGAGTTTTTAGATATGATAACGCCACAGTACATGGCAGACTTCATGTGTTGGGGAGCTATTGGCGCCCGAACTACTGAATCACAAGTTCACCGTGAATTGGCATCAGGGTTATCATGCCCAGTAGGTTTTAAAAATGGGACAGATGGCACCATCAAAATTGCGATTGATGCGATTGGCTCTGCTGCTGCATCACATCATTTTTTATCAGTGACTAAATTTGGGCATGCGGCTATTGTTGAAACAACTGGTAATAACGATTGTCACATTATTCTTCGAGGCGGTCGCACCACAAATTTTGATGCTAAAAGTGTTCATGAAGTTACAGAGCAACTATCTTCTGCAGATTTAAATACTAAAGTTATGATTGATTTTAGCCATGCTAATTCAAAAAAGAAGTTTGAAAATCAAATGTTAGTGTCAACAGATGTCAGTGGACAAATTAGTCAAGGCAATAACAATATCTTCGGGGTTATGGTTGAAAGCCACTTAGTTGAAGGCAACCAAAGCCTGATTAATGGTAAAGCTGAGGTTTACGGACAAAGCATTACTGATGCTTGTATTGGTTGGAATGATACCGAACGTTTATTAAAACAATTAAATGATGCGGTAACTAACAGGCGAAATATTAACGGCTAAACACCATAGGCTTAACCTGAGTTATAAGGCAAGTCATTCCTTTTAAGTAACAATCATGTTAAAACGTCTAATAATTTAAAATTTATTAGACGTTTTTTTATGACTGCACCTTCAATGTCAACGGCAATTAGTAATCAACAAGCGGTAACCACAATTTTAGCTCGTATTGAAAAAGTGGTACTTGGCAAACCCCAAGAATGTCGCCTAGCATTAGCTTGTTTGTTAGCGCAAGGGCATTTGTTAATTGAAGACTTACCCGGTATGGGTAAAACCACCTTAGCGCATATGCTAGCAACCACTGTTGGTTTAAGTTATCAACGCACCCAATTTACCAATGACCTGTTACCCGCTGATGTCGTCGGCTTTTCGATGTTTGATAAACAAGCTAATGCATTTAAACTGCATAAAGGCCCTATCTTTAATCAAGTTGTACTGGCTGATGAAATTAATCGTGCTAGCCCTAAAACGCAAAGTGCATTGTTAGAAGCGATGGCTGAAAACCAAGTCAGCATTGATGGTATAACCTATGCCTTACCCGCTCCTTTTTTTGTCATAGCAACACAAAATCCGCTATTTCATGCTGGTACCTACCCCTTACCGGAGTCGCAACTTGACCGTTTTATGATGCGTTTATCGTTAGGTTTTCCTGATATTGCCGCAGAGAAACAAATTTTATTATCTAAATCACAAAAAACCAATACGACTGTTAATGAAGTGAGGTCCTTTACAAAGGCAACTGATGATGCGGTAATTTCACATGCGCAATTACTCCTCATGCAAGCAGAGGTATCTGAGGTAAGTGTCTCTAATGACGTTGTTGAATATATACTGGCATTGGTTCATGCCAGCAGGCGAGCTTATATTGAGCCTATGCAAATAAACGGTGAAAGCAGTAAAGCCCCGTTGAGTAATGAACCCTCAAATAATCGCTCAAGAACAGACCGTTTAACTAATGAGCCAAGTGGTGACCAGGCATTTAATTGTAAGCCCTTATCACCAAGGGCAGCAAAGTCACTATTACAAGCGGCTAAGGCAATGGCTTTTATCGACACCAGAGATTATGTGTTACCCGATGATGTGCAAGCTGTTTTTCATGTTGTTTGCCAGCACCGCCTTGAGAGGCAACCAAGCCAACAACTCATTGACAAAACATTGCAGTCCAGTGTTGCTCAGCAAATTTTAGAAAGTATTAATGTAATCAACCCGTTAAACACTTAAGGATTTGCCTTAACGTGATTAGATATATTTTGTCGTTACCTCAGTTATTACTCAAAGCAGTTAAAACCGTCATTAACACCGGCTTTGAACATTGGCTCGCGCGCAGAAACCCGCAACAATTTGAGCACCAGCTTAGTAGTCGCAACATTATGATTTATCCGAGTCGTTTTGGTTTTGCCTATTTAGTCTTTGTTGTTATTCTGTTTTTACTAGCCACGAATTATCAAAATAATATTATTTTATTATTAAGCTACCTGTTAGCGAGTTTGTTTATCACAGTTATGTTGCATAGTTTTTATAACATCACCCAGTTACGTTTTAGTAGCCATGCGCAACAATCAGGTTATGCCAATGATATTTTATATTTTCCGATCTACGTGAAAACGACTAAAGTACACTTTGATATTAATGCTTTTTTTAGTCATTGTGGTGTGGCATCGAAAGCGACAAAAATTGAACGTTGCCAGTCAGGAGCAAACGTTTTAACGTTAGCTTATAAAGCAACTTCTCGAGGAAAACATTGCTTAGGTAGAGTCACTGTATTTAGCGAATATTCGTTGGGGCTTTTTATTAGTAAAAGTATTTTAGATTTTGGCCATTGTGCACTGGTATATCCACAACCTAAAGTGTTTAACCTAACTGATTTGACAATGAATTCTCAGCGTGATGATAATGCAACCAGCAACCTACAAACGAGTTACTTAAAGGGGAGTGATGATTTTTTTGAATTAAAACGATTTGTCATAGGTGAGCCGAACTCCAGTATTGCATGGAAACAATTAGCTAAAGGGCGAGGGCGTTTTTCAAAACAATACCATCAATATCAGAGTCAAACATTATGGTTATCAATCCATGATATGCCAGGCAATTCAGTTGAACTAAAATTATCTTATTTAAGTTTTTTAGTTGGCGAATTAACCATGTCAAACCATGAGTTTGGTCTAGTGTTATCTAATGATGTTAACGATAAAAATCTCAATGTGGCGCCAAACACTGGTATAAAGCATCAGCATGCTTGCTTATTAGCGTTAGCATTGTACTAATGAATTATTTACCAGCGATTTTCAAGCGAAGTTCTGCGGAAGTGCCAAAAGTCGCCATTAATCACCTACAAATTTTACCTCAGCAGCATTGGTATTTGTGCTTATGCCAATGTTTAAATATCGTCTTAATCGCTCAACAATTACAACCTTGGATGTTAGCTATCATTGCCCTAGCTTTGGTATGGCAAGTATTACTTATTCATCAAAGACAAAGGCTCATTGCATCTACAAAACATAGAAAAAATCGTGTTGTTAATGAACAACAAGCAAGTGGTAAAGCGAATTTACAAACCAATAAGCAAGCGACAAATGTTGGGCGAAAAACCCAGTCTATAGGCTCAGATAATATAGCTTACACTAACTCAAATTATACTAATTCACTGCATGCGCCTCCTATTATCTTGGCTATATTTGCCATATTGGGTTGTATAGCTATTGCGCTCAATGCTAAACAACAGGGGATTCTTGCTAGCATGGTACATTTACTCTGCTTTGCTTATGCGTTGAAATCTCTTGAATTAAGAACCCGGGGCGATTTTTATCAATTGATTTTATTGGGGATATTTGTCATTGCCTCATCATTAATCTTTAAACAAAATTTGGCATTTTCTATTGTCGTTTTGGTACTTTTAATGCTGAATTTAATGGCACTGTTGCAATACTTTTCCTTTGAAACAAAAATTGTTAACTCCATGAAAAAGATGAGTTTGTTAATAATACAAAGTATTGTGTTAGCAGTAGTGCTTTTTTTAGTTTTCCCAAGGCTTTCCCCATTTTGGCAGGTTCCCAGAGCAAATTCCGCAGAGACAGGATTATCTGACACCATTAAACCTGGAGATATAGCGCAATTAACCCGTTCTACAAAGTTAGCCTTTAGAGTTGAGTTTGAGCAACCAAGGATACCTGTTTATTCAAGTTTGTATTGGCGTGCCATGGTCCTAGAACATTATGATGGCTCTGCATGGTCAGCAGAGCCTAATGCTGATTTTAGGCAAGTTAATAAGCCAGCAAAGCTTGCTGGTTTAAGTTTTGATGCCAGTCAAACAAATGTTAAACCTGTTAATTATCAAGTAGTAGTTGAGCCAAGTTATCAAAAATATTTATTTGCCCTGACACCTGCAATAGTTAACCCACAACAACCCAATATTAAAGTGAGTCAAGGCTACACTTTCCAAAGTAGCAAAGTTATTACCCAAGCTGAATCATATCAATTAAGCAGTTTTTTGACGGCGCCAATAGGATTAAACTTATCAAGGCAACAACAAAGGTTAAACCTTTTATACCCCAAAGGTAGTAACCCTAAATTAGAAGCACTAGGCGCTGAACTTGCACAACAGCACGTGTCGAAAATGCACAGAGCGCAAGCGGTGTTAGATATGATTAACCAAGAAACATTTTCTTATACACTGCAACCCCCTTTACTCACTGATAACAGTTTAGATCAATTCTTTTTTGATACCAGAGCAGGTTTTTGTGCACACTATGCCAGTGCCTTTACATTCTTAATGCGTGCCGCAGGTATTCCGGCACGCATGGTTACCGGGTATTTAGGTGGAGAGTACAATGACAGTAACGATCAACAAAATTCGGTGAAAAAAGGTCACTTGAGTGTTTATCAATATGATGCACATGCTTGGTCGGAAATTTGGATTCAAGATCAGGGTTGGATTCGCATTGACCCAACGGCTGCAGTTGATCCACAACGCGTCAACTCAGGCTGGTCAGATCAACTATTGCAAGAGCAGGCTGCCCTTAACAACAATATTTTTAACTTATATCGTATGAAAAATATTGCTTGGTTACGCATGTTGCGTTTGCAATTTGATGCCCTAGATTATCAATGGACGCGCTGGGTAATAGGCTTTACCACTAAACGACAATTAACTTTATTTAACGCTTGGTTTGGTAACATGGCGCACTGGAAGTTAGTTATTATTATCGCGGTGACATTAATCGTTAGTATGCTTGGTTTATTACTATTTTTACACTTCGCCAATAATGTAAATTTACCAAAAAAAACAAAACCACTATGGCAAATCATATATAACAAGGTGTTACAGCAATTAAAGCAACAAGGTATTGAAAAACCAATCAGCATGACAGCTGAACAGTTTTCAGCACAAATTAGGCAAGATTACCCACAATTAGGCATTATATTTAGTCGATTTACCACGTGCTATTGCCGCTTATGCTACAAGACACTAACAGATACTGAACGCCATAAGTTGTCGTCTTTAATGCAACAACAATACAAAGTCTTAAGAAAGACTATTTCAGCAAAGCACTGGCGGTCACCTGTTAACTAGTCGGGCAAAATGGTGGTCAACCTAGTATTTTCACACTCAAGGTCGAGCACACTGTCGCTTTACTTCACTGGTCTCGCATGACCAGTATGTAAGGCTTGCTTATCGAGACTTTTTATTGCTTCACAATATAACTTTATTTTGTTGCGTAACATCTTCTAGTCTTATTGTCTCTGATATGATTAAATTTATCCTAGGATTGTTCATCATCATAGAGCGAGGAAATTGCTCATTAAGGCCTTATCTTGATCCACCTCTATCCAGCTAACAAAATGGAAAATTTGTTGCTGTTGTTAAATAAAATATCACAACTTTCTCCGCTAGGTGTGTTTACCCAGGAAGTGATCGTTGTTCAAAATGCAGGTATGCAGCATTGGTTAAACTTGGCCATAGCACAACAACGCGGTATTAGCATGAATATTGGTTACGCGTTACCAGCACAGTTTTTATGGAAGCTAATAAGAGCCTTGGCTAGCGACGATAAAGTCCCTGATCAATCACCATACTCTAGAGAGGTACTTTGTTGGCGTATACATGCGTTATTAAGGTCTAAAAAGGTTATAAATGATAAAGATTTTAGGCAAGCAACTCATTATTGGCTTGGTGAATTTGACCCTGATGAGCAAGCAACTATTACTCATGCCAATAACAGTAAAGCGGCATTGAAACGCTACCAGTTAGCGACACAATTAGCGGATTTATATGAACAATACCTAATTTTTAGGCCGCAGTGGTTAGATAACTGGCAACAAGGTATTTTTAATTTAGACGGACTTGAGCAGGCAGCGCTAGCCGACCATAAATGGCAGGGTAAATTGTGGCAGTATTTAATTGCTGAATCTCCCTATAATCCGGTTGAATTACTCAATGATGCAATAGCTAATATCAGTAATAAAAAATCACTTATACCACCCCGCATAAGTTTTTTTGGCCTAAACACTATGGCGCCAATGTGGTTGAATTTTATTCAAGCAATCAGTGAACACGTTGATGTCCATTTTTATCATCTTAATCCCTGTTATGCCTATTGGGGGGATATTGTTTCCGAAAAAACAGCGCTGAAACGCTTATCTCAGTGGTCTGATGGTGTAGATGATATTACGCATTTTGTCGGTAACCCACTCTTAGCAAACCTCGGGCAACAAGGTAGAGAATTTATTAGTTTATTGCAGAATTTCAGCACCATAGATGTTGAGGTTTTTGAAAAGGTAGCAAATAGCCAACATATTAACTCAGAACAAGCTGAGCCATTTTCAAGTGTTTTACATCAATTACAAAATGATATTTTAGAGCTCAATGATGCGAGAAAAAATAAAAGTCACAATAGCACATCGTCTGCAAACCAAGACAAACTAGATAATACTATTCAAGACGATAATTCTATTGTTATCGCTAGCTGTCACAGTGCATTACGCGAAGTACAAGCATTACATGATTATTTGTTACACCTATTTAATGAGGACAAAAGCCTTACTCCTAAAGATATTTTAGTCATGTGTCCACAAATTGAAACATACGCGCCTTATGTTAATGCTGTCTTTAGTCGAGGTTGGCAAGATCTCGCCGGTGATATTCCCCCATTACCTTGCTCGATTGCCGATCGAAGTGCTAAAGACAGTGATCCCTTGGTCGCGGCTTTTACTGAGCTGTTAGCCTTACCAGATAGTCGCTTTTCAGTATCACAGTTAATGGCTTTTTTACGTTTACCTACAATAGCTAAAAAATTCGCTATTAATACCGATGATTTAGTTAAAATAACGAGCTGGTTAGAGCAAGCAAGTGTGCATTGGGGACTAGACAAAGCCCATAAACAAACCTTATTAGGTAGTCAAGCAAATGCATCATTTACTTGGCAGCAAGGCTTATCACGTTTGCTCAGAGGTTTCGCTTTTGAAGACAGCGAAACCGTATTTCAATCACAATTATTAGTTAATGCTGTTGAAGGTAATGATGCGTTATTACTTGGTCAATTAATGCTGTTTATTGAACAACTGCAGTCTTTAAGTATTAATTTACAACGTTCAAGAACGGCTACTCAGTGGCAACAGTTTTTATTAGCACAGCTAGATGAATTATTCAGTCGCATTGATGACAACCAGCAAAGTTACGAACATAGTTTACTTATTATAGAACAAGCGATTTCGGGCATGGTGGAACATTGTCACCAAGCACATTTTAATGAGGCTATTTGTTTAGATATTGTCGTTGACTATTTAACTCACCACTTTAGTCAAGGGGATGCCAGTAAACAATTCATGGTAGGTCAAGTGACTTTTTGTTCAATGTTACCAATGCGTAGTATTCCGTTTAAAGTTATTGCTGTGTTGGGTTTAAATGATGGCGACTTTCCACGTCAACGCCAACCGTTAGGTTTTGATCTGATGTCATTATCGTCAGCTCAGTTAGGTGATAGGTCTCGCCGAGGTGATGATCGTTATTTATTTCTTGAAGCGATCATTTCAGCTAGACACTCCTTGTATTTAAGTTATCAGGGGCGAAGTATTAAAAATAATACCGAGATGCAGCCCTCTATTGTCCTTAAAGAATTGATGGAATATTTAACGCAAGGTTATGGTTGGCAATTTAATGAGCAAGACAACGCTCAGCAAAAACTGCATCAAGTGGCTATGCAAGCGTTTAGTTATAAAAATTATCAAGGAAAGTGGGCGAGTTTTGATCCCCATTGGTTGGCGTTAGCTAAAGCTTGTCAGGCTCCTGAAAAACTGAGCGAAGCGCCACTAAATGGCCTTGAAAAATCTGATTTGCAAAGTCAACAAGACTCTTTTAAAGATATTAAGTTAAGCAGTGATGAAGTTATCCGCTTCTTTGTACATCCATCAAAAATGTATGCACAACAGCAACTAAATTTACACTTCGACAACCAACAAGCCCTACTAGAAGATGTGGAACCCTTTAGCGTTAATGCGCTTCACAGCTATTTTTTACGTGAATCTTTACTTAACGCTGCTTTTGCAGAAGACTCTGTTCCTAGTATCAATCAGCAACGCGAAGAACAAAATACCTTAGCTAACCGAACAACAGAGCAGGTTATTTTAGAAGCCATGTTATCAGGCAAGTTTCCTGACTTACCAACAAGTACGCAACTTTTTGCGGATTATGTTGAAGACAGTCAAAAATTCCATGATGATATTTTTATAGCCGGTTGTGACAACCCACAACACATAGCCTGTCAAATAAAATTAGATGTCATGGGAGTGAATGTCTTATTAACAAGCCAACTCGCGGTTAAAGGCACTAAATTAGTTCATTATCGAAGTTCATCAGCGAAAGCGAAGGACAAACTCACTCTATACTTGCAACAATTGATAATTCAGGTGTGGCAGCAGCACTTCATTGCACAGTCGGTTCACGATCCGGAAGATGAAGCGCAAACAATGTTGCCTCTAGTGACTGAATCTGTTGGCTTATACTTTAATCCAAAAGCGCAAAAGGTAGAGCAATTTATAGTCACTCATATCAAGGATGCTAAAAATAAACTTATCGCCTTACTGGCCTTGTTTTTTCAAGGTCAACAACAGCCTTTACTACTTAACGCAGAGATAGCCGAGCATATCTATAAACAAAAACGTGGTAAACCAGTCGATATGACACAAGCAAACTTTGTGGCGTTATGGCAAGGTGATCTAAACACACGAGGTTTAGTTGATGACGACTACTTACATTATTTTTGGCCACAGTGCCCAGAACTCACCGATATTAAAGGTCAATTTGATCTTGTATACCAAGATATTTATCACCTGGTTAGTAAGCAAGCTGTAGCAAAAAAGACAAAGCAGGCAAGTGTTCAGGCAGGCAATAAAACAGTTCATCCGCCGGTAAAGTCATCAGCAAATAAGGCGAGTACATACCCGTCTAACAACAGTGCAAAGGTGAATGAATGATTAACTCTTCTAATAATGGTATGCAATCAGCTTCAGATGCTTCGTTGGTAAACACTTCCATAAGTAAACCGTTGCATCTCAAAAACCTTAATGCGGCAACAATTCCGTTGTCGGGAAAGCATCTGATTGAAGCCAGTGCCGGTACAGGTAAAACATACAATATCACTCGAATTTATTTACGTTTGTTGCTAGAAAGGCAAATACCAGTAGAAAAAATTTTACTGATGACATTTACCAAAGATGCGACACAAGAATTACGTGGTCGTATTGATGCGTTTATTCGACTCGCTTTAAGTGATTGGGCAAGCTTATCAACACAAGACAACTACTTTGCTGAACTTGAACAACGTATTGATGCAAGTACGCGTGAATTTTTATTAAAGCGAGCGCTTTTATTTTTAGATGAGGCGGCGATTTTTACTATTCACGGCTTTTGTCAACGTGTACTTACGCAATATGCTTTTAGCAGTGGCTTGCCGTTTGCCGCCAATATGACAACCAATGCTAACGAGATAACCTTGCAAGCTTGTCAGGACTGGTATCGCTCGCTGGCCAAAGAAGACGAAAGTAATTTTACGTTACTTGCCAGTTTTTGGCCGACGCCTGATAGCTTTATCAGTAGTTTTAGTAAAGCAATTTCTCACCGTGCAGAACTTTCTGCAATTAGTGCTAACGCGGTTGAGGCAGAGTTTATTGAGTTAGTAAAACATGCCTCAGTTAGTTTAATGCTAAATGCCGACTTGTTTGAAACTGCGCTCATTATCGTTAAAAAAGGCAAGGATCAGCAAACTCGCCGCGATGAACTTGCTCAGCTATTAACTTGGCTCGACAATATTATTAGTGGTGATGTATCGCTCACTAGCTTAGGGCAGGGCCATCAAGCAATGCCAGATGCTTTTTTTGATGGTAAACGCTATGCCAGATCAGTGCACAAAGAGGCTTTACTCCTTGCCTTTAACTCAGTTAAAACGGTCAAAGAACAACTAAAACTAATCGTAAACAAAATTAACAGAGCAAAAGCCTATACCGTTGTAAAAAAAGGCATATATGTTATTCGGGAGAGTGTTACACAACAAAAAGAACAGGCCAACTTGTTAGACTTTGATGACTTAATTAATACGTTGGCAAACTGTTTAACGGGTCAACATTCAGCGATATTAGCGAAGCAATTACTTAACCAATACCCCGTTGCATTAATTGATGAATTTCAAGATACCGACCCTATGCAATTCTCTATTTTACAAGCCATTTACTACAGTGATTTTGCTCGGCAAGCTGATGCTGGCTTATACCTTATTGGTGATCCTAAACAAGCAATCTATGGTTTTCGTGGCGGGGATATCTTTGCTTACTTAAATGCTCGTCAAACTTGTGATTTTCGTTGGCTAATGGACACTAATTGGAGATCTTCTGCGTCGATGATATCTGCTTACAATCAAGTTTTTTGTCAAAAAGCCAATACTGACAATAGCGCTAACATTAATGCAGAGGCAAAAAATAAGATAGCTGAAAAACAACTAGATGATCAGATTGTGGCAAATAATGCTGAAAGTGTTTTTGGCTTTGGTATACCGTATCAAAGAGTGTTAGCAGGTAAACAGCCGAGTCAAAAAAATTCACAAAAGGTCAATAATAATGAGCGCAGTGATGTTCAAAAAGCCTTACAGTTTATCCATTTTTCTAATTCAGATAACAACAACGCGAATCAGGGGGATAAAGTTAGTCAAAGTCAGAGATTTGCCTTGGCAAGATGGTGTGCTGATGAAATTGATAGCCTATTAAACAACGCTGTAGAAGAAGATCAACCAGCGCCTATTAACCCCAAAGATATTGCTATCTTAGTGCGTGATGGCGCTGAAGCTGATGATATTCAAAAAGCACTGCAACAAGCAGGCTTAAAGAGTGTGTTTTTATCCGATCGTGCTAATTTATTTCATTCTGAACAAGCCAAACAACTGATTAGTTTACTTAAAGGCATCATTTTTGCTGAAAATGAACGTTACTTTGTTGCTGCGCTAGCAAGTGGTTTGTTAGGTTATACCGCTGAAAAACTCGAGCAATTGCAATTAGATGAATTTGCTTATCAATCACTGAAGTTGGCATTTATTGATTATCGTCAGCATTGGCATCGTCATGGTTTTATTAGTATGGCAATTCACTTACTGCACAATCGATTTGATTTACCCAATCAAGGTAAAGATCGTTGTTTAACCAATATTTTGCACCTATTTGAAATTCTTCAAGCTGCAAGTGTTCGTTTCGCGCAAGGTACTGAACTATTACATTGGTTTGAACAACAGTGTGATCAAGATAATAGTGAAGTGGAGACTGAGTTGAGGCTAGAAAGTGAGGGTGATCTTATTCGCGTGATCACTCAGCATGGCTCAAAAGGTATGGAGTATCGTTATGTTTTTATACCTTTTGCGACACGTCATAAAGACCCGTTAAAATTTGGTAATAAATCGGTAAGTTATATAGAGTACCATGATAAAAACGGTAATTTATGTCTCAGCCTTGATGGCTCAAAAGAAGCTAAGGCAGCCATGGCTAGTGAAGCATACGCTGAAACTATACGTTTACTTTATGTCGCTATAACACGAGCTGAACAGCGCTGTTATGTATTATCTTGTGCCTTTGATTCTTATCATTTATCTCCTTTGGGTCAAACCTTGAACTTGCCAGAGCCAACCAAAGCTAAACAGGCATGTTCACAGCAAGATACGTTACACATTGCCTTGCAAACGTTACAACGTCGAGCACCAAACGATATTGCTGTTCGACAGGTCGAGCTAGATGGTGAAACTTACAAAAACATGCACTCAACGACTGAGTTTACTACTAATACATTCAACCAATCCTCTCAATTAATGAATAACCAAGTCATGCCAAGTGTTAGCCAATTTACAGGTAAAATTGAGCGAGATTGGTGGTTGAGTTCTTTTTCTGCGTTAAGCCGTAATCTGCGTCATGCTGGTATATCATTGCCGGACCGTGACATGGCTGTTATTAGCCAAGAAAATACACATACCGATAGTAGCTCACAACAGAAAATGTGTTTCCAGTTGGCTAAGGGTGCGCATACCGGTAATTTACTCCACGATATATTAGAGCATACTGATTTTAATGATCCAGATTGGTACACCAGCATTGAAAAGCCCTTATTAACTTACGGGGAGCTTACAAGCTCGATTAGTCAGTCTACTAACGAAGTAAAACACTTTAGCCAAGATGATTTGATAGCCTGGTTAGATACTATTATAAGAAGCCCTTTTATTACCTCTAGCGTTGTTGCATCACCTGAGGCTAGTCGCAATGATATAAGCATTACGCAAACACGTTCTGATAAAAAAAATACGTTGCTAGATAAGCAAAACACAGCACACCTTGGCTGTCTCGCTGATTTAACGATGCAACAAACCCTTCGTGAAAGTGAGTTTTATTTTCCAATGCAAGGGCAAGGTACCGAAGCTTTAGCAAAATTGCTAACCGATCATCGAAATAATGCCGTACGAGATAAACGAGCTTTAAACCACAATTATCAGCAAACTGTTAACCTGCCAAACTATCAAAAATTGTCAGGTATGATGCATGGTTTTATTGATTTAATTTTTGAATATGACGGAAAATATTATCTCTGTGATTATAAGTCAAACCACCTGGGAGATGATTACACGCATTATCAACATGACAGTTTGTTAAATAATATTGAGCAAAACTATTATGACTTACAATATCTAATTTACGCGTTAGCGTTACATAAATATTTGCAACAAAACCTGATTGATTATGATGTCGAAAAACATTTTGGTGGCGTTTACTATCTTTATTTAAGGGGCATGAATATAGCTATAACCCCTGAAAATAGGCAAACAACTAATCAACAGGGCGATCAACATAGTAACCAGCAAACTAATCAGCAAACTTATCAGCAAAGTGGCGTGTATTATCGACAAATCACTGCCAAAGAAATTGAGCAGTTAACCTTAATTTTTGCTAAACAATGTCCAGCCGCTGATATGCCAAAGCCAATGACTAACTATGAGGGTGAAAATGTCTAAAGTTGATAGCAAGGTTACTTCTGAATATAGTCAATTAGCTGATGATTTAACGGCCGATATTGCAAGTAATAATGTTACTAGGGGTGATAATAGGCAAGTACAAAAAGGCTCACTGGTAATATTTTCTTATCGCCAATTTAGCCAGGCAAAGCAAGCTATTAGCGGCATTGAAGCAATCGATTACTTTTTTGCCAAAGAAGTCAGTATTTCCCTGTTAAGCGATAGCGAGGATGATCACCAATTTGATTCGCTTGAAAGAGATAACCTTTTTCATTTGTGTTTGGCGCTCAGTTCAAGCTTTCGTGATGGCCACACCTGTTTACCCATTTTTCGAATTGCGGGAAAAATCTGGGGACAAAGTTATGCAACAAACAATCAAGAAATCAGTCAGGCTAGTATCAATAGTTCGGCGGCGAAATTACCGGTGATACCTGCTGATGTGACAGTTAAACCCAGAGCACAGGGCGGCTTCAGTTTTGCTAGCTTAGAGTTTTTGCAAACTTTGTTATCTAAGTTATCTTTACAAGCTGAGCATCAGCAGTTAATTGTATTTGAGCAAGATCAACTTTATATTCGTCGATACTTCATCTTTGAACAAAACTTGGTAAGTTCAATTAGGGGACGTTTGGGTGCCCATAATCCTTATCCCCAGGAGCAAATTTCAAACTGTCTTGATAGCTTATTTCCGACAGATAACACGCCTAATATTGATGGTAATAAGGCAGCTGATATCGATTGGCAAAAAATTGCGGTAGCCAACGCCATTAATAAAAGCTTCAGTGTTATCGCCGGTGGTCCAGGAACGGGGAAAACCTATACGGTTACTAAATTATTAGCTGCTTTATTAATGTTGCAACAACAAGCTTGTATTGAGCAAACAGATGATATTGAAAGTAACCATAAGTTGCAAACGCCATTAAAAATTGCTTTAGTTGCGCCAACAGGTAAAGCGGCTCAACGTTTGTCTGAATCCATTGTTAATGCTGTTTCTGGGTTTAAAGGGCTTGTTGCTGAATGTGTGTTAACCAATATACCAACCACGGCTGAAACGATACATAGACTCCTAGGCGTTATTCCCAACTCCCCTAATTTTAAACATAACAAAAACAATCAACTTGTGTTTGATATTGTCCTCATTGATGAAGTGTCTATGGTTGACTTACCGCTGATGACTCGACTTATCAATGCCGTAAAACCGACCACTAAACTGATCCTTTTGGGTGATGCGGATCAGCTGCCATCTGTTGCTGCAGGCAGTATATTAGCTGACATAGCCCCAAGGCCACATAAAGGCTTTAGTGATAATAATCTCAACTATTTAGCCACCGTGTGTAGGCTAGAACAAGAGCAACTAACCAATGCTTTATCTTCTTCAGTGCCATCGAAGGGGCAACATTTAGACTATTTAACATTTTTGATGAAGTCACGACGTTTTGACGGTCAAGGTGCTATAGGCTTATTAGCGAGCGCTGTTATTCAAGGCAATTATAAAACCAGTTGGCAATCTTTAGAGCAAGCACAAAAAAGCGCTAATAAAACCCAAAATAGTGAATTAAGTTTAGCGCAAGGCAGTCTGCATGAGTGGTTATTGCCTTTAGTAAATCACTATTATCGACCTATTGCCCGAGCTGAAAATATCAATAGTGCATTTAACTTACTTAATCAGTTTAGAGTCTTGTGTGTTACCCGCCAAGGAGACTATGGTGTTGAAGCGATTAATGAGGTCATTGAAAATTACCTAGGGAACAACTCCACCAGGCGACAACACCAGCCATCAAGGTTATACCATGGTCAACCAATCATGATCACTGAAAATGACTACCGTTTAGGCTTGTATAATGGTGATATAGGCATTATTTGGCAGTTTGAAGGTGCTGACGGCAATACTCACCTTATGGCACATTTTGAACATAACAATGGCACAGAGCAAACAGACGCGATGAAAACCTTTATTCCTTCGCGCTTACCAAACTTTGAGACAGTGTACGCGATGACAATTCATAAAACTCAAGGTAGCGAGTTCTCGCATGTGGCTATGGCTATTGCCGCTAGCAATCAAGATTCGCAAATACCAGACAAGGGCAGTAAACTGCTATCAAGGGAGTTGTTGTATACTGGAATTACTCGCGCAAAGTCACTGTTAACCATTGCAGTCAATAAGAGTGTTTGGCAACAAGGAGTCACCTCACAAGTCAAGCGCTATTCAGGTTTACGCTTATCTGAGCCCTCATAACAATGTTATGAGGGGTTGATTGACTGGCTTTTATTGAATAGCTTTTATTATTACTCTACCTTGCCGTTGCATATGCCCATTTACGGCGTATTACTGTATTTTTGGCATACAATATTAGGAATTTTTTATTATGCACCTCATTAATATCAATAAAGACCGCTATCGAAAACATTTAAATGTAGTGATTGTCGGCTTTATTATCAGTTTGCTTATTATGTCGTTAGTATTTGGCACGGTATTAATCAGCCTTTTCTCAACGGTTGACGACACTAACGCTATAATATTAGCTAATTTTCAAGCCAACAATGGCACTGGCCAACCGGAGTTAGCAACTAATTTTCGCTATAATTTATTGGGTGTTATTATAGCGCTGCTTGCCAATGCAGCTATTTTACAACGGCTAAAACGCAGCCATTACTTTAAAGAAATTTATTATGTGTGGCAGCTAAAACAACTGCAAAATTTAATTTACAGAAAATTTAATAACATTAAAGCTGCCTGTGATGCAGGAGACAAAAAGGCATTTACTATTTTATATTTTTATTATCAGAGCCAGTTGCAAGTGTATCAACTTGATGACAATACCTTGACCTTATCAGCTATTGAAAAAAAATTTAGCGCCATTAAAGAAAAGGCTGAACAGCAGGGGTACAAGATAGTTGCCGGTGATTTTGATAAGAGCTTGTTGTCCAAT
This sequence comes from Colwellia sp., assembly GCA_042091395.1. Lineage (GTDB taxonomy): Bacteria > Pseudomonadota > Gammaproteobacteria > Enterobacterales > Alteromonadaceae > Colwellia. The sequence goes on along the minus strand of JBELHN010000026.1, from coordinate 4,336 downwards.
TATTAGTAACTCTTAAAGCAGTGTTATCTGATTATCTTTTGTGAGGTTAAATAAAGTTTCTCTGATGATTAAGTTTATTTACCGTAAAGTAATCGCTAATGTTTTTCAGGACAACAAAAAACCAGTAACCTCAGGCTACTGGTTTGATAGTCTTACAATAAATGTATAACACAGCAAAATTAACGGCTAATTTATTGCTTAACTGGCAACTTAACGAAGTACTTAACTATTACGTAAGCAAGTAATTAAGTGCGAAAATTTATCTAGCGCGGAAAATAATGCGACCTTTAGATAAGTCATATGGCGTTAATTCAACCGTTACTTTATCACCGGTTAAAATACGGATGTAGTTCTTACGCATTTTTCCAGAGATATGTGCAGTGACAACATGACCATTCTCAAGTTCAACTCGGAACATAGTGTTAGGTAGGGTATCTAATACCGTACCTTGCATTTCAATATTTTCTTCTTTCGCCATGGGGCGCTAAACCTCTAATAATGTGCAAATGAGCCAAAACCATTGCCTAATCAGCTAAAAATTTTGACAGATAAAAAAAGCTGCGCGAATGATGCCTAATTGATCAGCTAATGTAAAGGCTTGCCGCTATTTATTTAGAAATAACATGGTTTTTAAGCCGAGTATCATTAACAAACAACCATTCTCCGTTAATAAAGCGTTGATAGGGTAAGTAACGGTTTTTATAGTTCATTTTTTGACAGTCATCTATTTGATAGCCTAAGTAAAGAAACTCTAATTGCTGTTGTTGGCATAAGTTGATTTGCGTTAAAATTGAAAATACCCCAAGACTAGAAGCTTTATAGTCGGGATCATAAAAAGTGTACACTGCAGAAAGTGCATTACTCAACACATCGGTTACAGCCACACAAATCAACTTGTCATTTTCAGAAGCATCTGCGCATGTCTGCCATGTTTCAATAAATAATTGCTGTGTTAATGAGCAGCTCAAAAAACTTTGAAATTGTTCGTAAGAGGCTGGGTACATACTACCATCTTGATGTAAGGTATTGATATAGCGCTCAAATAACGGGTAATAATGGTCTTTTAATTGTGTTGATTGTTTAATAACAAAAGACATATTGCGTTTTGTTACGCGTTTTTGACTTTTTGAGGGTTTGAATTGTTCAGCCAATACCCGCACTGAATGGCAAGCTGAGCATTGTGGACAATGTGGCCGATAACTTTGATCGCCACTGCGACGAAAGCCTTGAGTCATCAGCCATGAATAGCTTTCACTGTTAGCTAAGCGATCGTCAACAGCAATTAACAAGCGCTCTAGTTGATCGGGTAAGTAATTACAGGGGAATATTTTACTTATGCCTAGCTTGTATGAATTGTCATTCATAAGATAATAACGCTTCGTTATGATATGTGTTCATTATAACCTCAATTATAAC